>JAXHLZ010000005.1:0-563723 GCA_034521675.1 Halobacteriales archaeon
CTATAACTTCAAATACATCGAACGTGACCAGCTGCGGCCACGACGAAAGTTGGGATTTGGTTTCCTGTCCACAGCAAGTGACAGCGTCGAGACCGACGGGTCAAAGCGTATGCCACTCACAGGGTTTGTATGCAACTCGACTTCCTCGGTGGCGCACGGGAGGTCGGTCGGAGCGCGATCCTCGTCGACGAGACGTTACTGCTTGACTACGGGGCGAAGCCGACGACACCACCCTCGTGGCCTATCGACTGCGATCCAGAAGCTGTCGTCGTGTCACACGGGCATCTTGACCATGTCGGCGGGGTCCCAGCGCTGCTCTCGGGGGAAAGCCCCCCAGCTATCCACTGGACGCCACCGACACACGAATTGGCTCGGCTGCTTGCACGTGATACGCTGAAACTCCACGGGGGAACGCCGCGGTGTCCGTTCACCGAGAACGATGTCGCTCGCCTCGGCGAGCGATCGATGGAACACGGCTACGGTGAGTCGTTCACGGTTGCCGGCTACGAGATTACACTCTACGATGCAGGGCACATTCCGGGGAGTGCACACGTTCTCGTCGACGACGGCGAGACGCGACTGCTCTACACCGGAGATTTCCATACCGCTGACCAGCGACTCCTTTCGGGAACGGTAGCCGATCCAGATGCTGACGTGGTCATCTGTGAGTCCACGTACTCGGATGTCGATCACGACGCGCGCGATTCAGTCGAACAACGGTTCGTACAGACGCTGCGTGAGACAACTGTCCGTGGGGGAACTGTCGTTGTACCGGCCTTCGCCATTGGGCGAACGCAAGAGGTGCTGCTCGTGTGCAATGCCCACGATCTCGATATCTACGTCGATGGAATGGGGACTGAAGTACTGGATATGCTTGTCCGCCATCCAGAGTACGTCCGCGATGTGGATATGCTCCGCGGTGCACGCACGAACGCGCGTACGGTTACGGGTCGCGACGGTCAGCGCCGCCGAATTGCGGACGAACAGACCGTGATCGTGACGACGAGCGGGATGCTCAACGGCGGGCCGGCGATGACGTACGTGCCCGCAATTGCGGACTCGCCGCTGAACTTGGTCGCGTTCTCGGGGTATCAAGTCGAAGGGACACCGGGACGCGAACTACTGGAGCGAGGAAGTGCGCACATCGATGGCCGTCAGCTTCGGGTATCTGCGCGCCGGGAGTTTTTCGATTTCTCGGCACACGCCGACCACGACGGGCTTCGGTCATTCCTGTCGAGCTACGAGGATAGTACAGTCCTAGTCAACCACGGTGACAGGTGTGTTGCGTTCGCGGAGGAACTGCGTTCGGACGGCTACGACGCGCGTGCACCGGAACTTGGCGCGACGGTTCAGGTGGAGTGAACGAACATTACGATTCTTGAGCCTGTTCGACGGCGTCGGCCTCAGATTCCAGTGCGGCTGCGATGGTGCGCGCCTGTTCGGGGTCGAGTCGGAGTCGATCGGCGTGGGTGTCGAGCGTTTCGAGCGTGGTGTTGTCGAGTTCGAGTGCGAACTCCACGTGGTCTGGATTCTTCCGTGGCGAAGTGACGTTCACGGTGGCGTAGGCTTCCTCGTCGAAGCCGTGGCCCTCAGCTTCGGCGTCCACGAGATCAAGCGTCGTGTACGCGTTGACGCGCATAATTCGGTCTGCCATACGCACTCGTTGGTGAGTGTTGGGGGTAAGCGTGGCGTCTCTGACTGTGGTGTGGCCCTTTCAGAATCGTTCGTCCGTACGAGATTCTCCGGATTCGATTCCGTCAGCAGCGCGCTGGTTGAGTTGATTGCGCTGTTTGACTTGACTTTGACAGCACCGATGCCGCCGTGATTGCTTGGCAACGGATACAGCACCGCGACCGCAAGCGGTCAGGTCGCGCCACACGGGCGCGACGGCGCGTGCTCGCGTGTCGCTTCGCTCCCGCTCGCCAGGCGCAGCTATCCGGCTGCGCTCCACCCTTCCCCACGACGCACACGCTCGCACGGCGAGCGGTGCGTCAGGCCACCGCATCCGTTGCCTGGGTGGTGAAACAGCGGGTGATCTTCTTGCTGCTGTAATTCGAGTACGAACACGGCAAAACGGCGTGAGAGAAGTCGAGGGGATGGTGGTTAGTCGTCCGAGGGAAGTGGCTCGCCCTGCCCATTCGTCGGCGCAGGACTGGCGTCCATATCGTCTTCCTCGGCGTACGGATACCACGTCATCTTCGTGTTGTGCATGAACGGGTCGGTGTAGCTGGTCTCCTCCGGCTCGACGAGCCCGGTGAGCGCCTCCTCGTCGTGGCGCGCGATGAACTCACGGAAGCTCTCGCCGTCTTCGCGGGCGTCAGCGAAGGCATCGACGAGGTTCCGGATGTAGCCGGGGACCTCGTCTGCGGCCACGCGCATCTCGACCCAGTCGGCGAACTGCGGGTTCTCGCCGAGTCCGCCGCCGAGGCCGATATCGAACGCCTCGACCGGCTCGCCGTCCTTGCGGGTCTTCATACCGCGCAGGGAGATATCGGCGATCTGCGGCTGGGCACAGGAGGCCGTACAGCCCGACAGGTGGGTGTGGAAGTTAGTCATCCCTTCCGGCACGTCGATGTTATCCTGCATCCAGCGGCCGTAACGGACCATTCGATTCTTCGTCTCGACGATGGACAGCGAGCAGTACTCGGTCCCCGTACAGGCGATGGAGCCGCGCATAAAAAGACGCCCGGCTCGGGCGAGTGGTACTCGAGCAGGTCCTCATCGAGGAACGCGTCGAGACGGTCCGAGTCCACATCGGTGACGATGATATTCTGTCGCTGCGTGAGTCGCACCTCGCCGGAGCCGTACTCGTCGGCGAGGTGGGCGAGTTCGCGCACCTCGTCCGCGGCCATCCGGCCGACGAGCACGGAGAGCCCGACGTAGTAGTTCCCGTCCGGCTGCTCGTGGACGCCGACGTGGTCGGCGTGGCCCTCCCCATCGTCGTGGTTGTGGCCGGCGTTGTAGGTGTACTCGTCGCGGAGGTCCTCGCCCGCGGTCCGAAGCTCGCCATCGACGAACTCCTCTTCGAGGACACGGCGGAACTTCTCGGTGCCCCACTCGTCGACGAGGAACTTGATGCGGGCGTTAAATCGGTTGTCGCGGTCGCCGTGCTCGCGGAACAGCGCGGAACACGATGCAGCGATGTCGGCCGCCTCTTCCGGCGTGACGAACACGTCGATCGAGCGGGCGAGCCGCGGCTCCTTACGCGAGAGGCCGCCGCCCACGCGAATGTTGAACCCCTTCGTCTCCTCGCCGTCGATGACTTTCACCGCAGGCTCGAAGGCGAGATCGTTGATGTCGCCCTGTCCACAGCCCTCCGAACAGCCGGTGACAGAGACCTTCCACTTCCGCGGGAGATTCGCGTAATCGTCGTTCCCTTTGAACGTCTCGTTCAGCTCCTCAGCGATAGGCCACGCGTCGATGAACTCGTTCGTATCCTTGCCGGCGACGGGACAGCCGACGATGTTGCGCCAGGAGTCACCACACGCCTGCTGGGTAGAGAGCCCGACCGATTCGAGCCGGTCCCGAAGATTTCCGGGATGTCCTCCAGCTTGATCCAGTGGAGCTGGATCGACTGGCGGGTCGTCCAGTCACAGACTGCGCCGCCGAACTCCGGATTATCTTCGGGACCGCGCGCGAACTCGTCGGCCACGTCGGCGACGACCTCGAGCTGGCCCGGTTCGAGCACGCCGTTGGGCGTCCCGATGCGCATCATGAAGTAGCTCTCTTGGCCCTTTCGCTGGTGGTACAGCCCCCACCATTTGAAGCGCTCGAACCACGCGTCGTGCTCGTCGTCGGGAATCGACTCCCACCCCTCCTCGGCGAACTCGTAGATATGGTCACGAACCTCGTTCCCGTAGGCCTCGTCTTTCCAACCCTCGACTTTCGTCGGCATACTATCGCCTTGTCCCTCACACGTATAGATGGTGGACGCTCCGACAAGCCTCCCCCCTGCTCCAGTAAACAAGCAAAAATTGCTTATTCTTTCGCGGCGAGCCGTCGGCGTCTGTCCGGTACGTGGACGCTGTCCGGGACGACCGTCCGGAAGGTGCCGGTGTCGGGGTCAGCTCGCCCCAGTTCGAGCCAGCCCGTGACGCCGTCGGCCCCGCAACCAATACACTGGCCCGCGATGCGAGCCTCGACGCGCCCGCAGGCGACGCTCACCTCGACGAACCCCTCCGCGAGGAAGTCCGTCGGGTCGCACTCACAGAAGTCGCTGCGCGCGAGCTGCCAGAGGTCTGAGACGTTCACCTCGCGGCTGTCGTTGACACTGACCCACGCCCCGTCGTCGAGCTGGTGGACTGAGGTGACCATATCGGCCAGAGTGCGCCGACGAGGGTAAACACGACGCTCCCGACGGCGTGGTGACACCCTGATCCGAATAATTCGGCTGCAGTCACTTGATTTTCCCTTCCGAGTCGGCGACACAGAAACGGGCAACATACTCCTCGACCCGGCAGCACAGGAGAGTGTTATGTCCGAGAGTGTGCTTATACTGTGGTGGCCCGTTTGTGTTGTTAGTGAGAAGAATGAGTGTTAGAGGTGAGATATATGAGTGAGACTGACGGGGAGAGCCGCACTGACCGCTACGACGACGTCGACACGAGTCATCTCGACAACGTCGAGGACGGCTGTGGCTGTACCGAAATCTGGGAGCACACCAGCGAGCGGGAGGAGTCCGACGACGACGGCGACGACGCCGAGTGACTTCCATCCCCGTCGCGGGTGGGGTTTTTGATGTGTCCCCGCTATTTGTGAGTGAATGACACCGGACGACGAGCTTCCAGCTGACGCAGACCCAGCGAGCCGTGCGTCTCCGGTCGGGGAACCGGTCATCCGGCGGAATGTCACCGAAGACGCTGCGCGGTTCGATCCGACCGATGCCGAGAGCCTCGCGGAGGCCGCTGATGTGGTGCGCCGCTTCGCCGAGAACACCGCCGGCGGCACCGAAAACGTGTATATGCTCCGAGGAGCGGCAGCGTGTGCCGCACTCGTCCGTGGAGAGGGCTCGTACAAGACGGCCGCAGAGCGGGCCGGTGGCGGGGCAACCGTCTCTTTTATTCGGAAGTGGGCACGCGTCCACGACCTGCCGCGATCGGTGCGCCGCTACGTCGCACTCGGGCAGATCGCTCCGACCGCAGCGAAACACATTGCCCGGCTCTCCGGCGAGGCGCGATTCCTGCTGGCGTGGGCCGTCCTCGACCACGGGCTGACGGTGCGTGAGGTGCGCACCGCCGCCTCGGCGGTGAACGACAGCGCAAATGTCGAGGACGCGCTCGCCGATGTCGATGTCGAACTGGGGCACATCGAACTGTCGCTTCCGCCGGACCTATACCGACGACTCCGCCGGACTGCGGCGCTGTCTGACCGCGACCCGGACGATGTGGTCGCCGACGCGCTGTCGGCGTACTTCGAGTAATCGCTCGCATCGAAACTATTTACCCTGAGATTGTCCTACCACGTCGTAGGGCCGATAGCTCAGCCCGGCAGAGCGTCTGGCTTTTAACCAGACGGCCATGGGTTCAAATCCCATTCGGCCCGCTTTCTCCGTTCGAGCCGGTACTTTATGCCCGAAGCCGAACAATTCTCGCCAGATGAGTACCCCGCCGGTTCCCGAACTCGCAGAGACGGCCGCAGCGTGTGCCGACCGGCTCCACGCTGCCGACCGCGTGCTTGTCGCGTCCCACATCGATGCCGACGGGCTGACGAGCGCCGCCGTCGCGGACACCGCCCTCGAACGCGCGAATATCGAACACGAGCAGGTGTTCTTCGACCAACTCGATGCCGACGCTATCGACCGGCTCGCAGCCACCGACTACGACACCGTCCTGTTCACCGACTTCGGCTCCGGTCAGCTGGACGATATCGTCCCTCACGAGCAGACCGGCGAATTCACGCCGATTATCGCTGACCACCACCAGCCGGCGGACGCCGAGACCGAATATCACCTTAATCCACTGCTTGTCGGGCTGAACGGCGCACGGGAGCTCTCGGGTGCGGGTGCGGCGTACGTGCTGGCCCGCGCGCTCGAGCGCGACGGCGTCGACAACCGCGATCTTGCGGCGACCGCAGTCGTCGGCGCGGTCGGCGATATGCAGGGCTCCGACGGCGAACTCCACGGCGCGAACGCCGCGCTCGTCGCAGAGGGTGTCGAAGCGGGGTCACTCGCGGAAGCCAAGGATCTCGCCGTCTACGGGAAGCAGACCCGCCCGCTCCCCAAGCTGCTTGAGTATGCTACTGACACCTACGTGCCGGGCATCTCGAACTCCTACTCTGGCGCGGTCAGATTCCTTGACGGGCTGGACGTTGACTGCCGGACCGGCGACGAGGAGTGGAAGCGGTGGGTGGACCTGACTGACGACGAGCGTCAGACCGTCGCGAGCGCGCTTGTCCGCCACGCTGTCTCCCGCGGCGTCCCTGCATCGAAAATCGAGCGGCTCGTCGCGACCACCTACACCTTACCCGACGAACCCGAAGGAACCGAACTCCGTGATGCCTCGGAGTTCTCCACGCTGTTGAACGCGACGGCGCGCTACGACCGGGCCGACGTTGGATTGGCTGTCTGTCTCGGCGACCGGACGGGTGCGCTAGAGACGGCCCGCCGACTGCTCCGGACCCACCGCCGGAACCTCTCAGAGGGGCTGACGTGGGTGAAAGAGCAGGGTGTCACCGACGCCGGGAATATCCAGTGGTTCGACGCCGGCGAGGAGATTCGTGCCACCATCGTCGGTATCGTCGCCGGGATGTCGATGGGGACCGACGGCGTCGACCGCTCCAAGCCGATCATCGCTTTCGCTCGTGAGTCGACAGACGAGACAAAGGTCTCCTCCCGCGGGACGAGCGCGCTCGTCCGACAGGGGCTCGACCTGTCGGTCGTGATGGGTGAGGCGAGTGAGGCGGTCGGCGGTGGTGGCGGCGGCCACGATGTCGCTGCTGGCGCGACTATCCCCGCTGGGGAGGAGGAGCAGTTCGTCGAGCACGCGAACAGTATCGTCGGTGAGCAGCTCGGATAGCGGAGTGAAAGTGGTTCAATTCGAAATAAATCACCTGAGTGGAGGCCGATTCGACGAGAAGCGGAGGGGTCGATGCGACCACCACACGGTCAATATCCGCCGACGCCCAATCCGGCTGTTTTTGTGCTGAGCGAGCAAGGTTGAGTAAATGAGTCTCGATGCGGCCACCTTCGAGGAGCAGAAGTACGTGGAGTTCTTCCCGAAACTCCAGCAGGCGTACAAGAGTGCCTTCAGTCGAATGAACGAGAACTACGACTCTACCTATATCCACGGCATCGACCAGGCTATCCTCAACGAGTCCGAGCCGATGTTCGAGGACGGCGAGTTCCGCATTGAACTCCCCGACGATCCGGCAGCGCGCATCGACGGTGTCGTGGATATTGACGACGACCGACTGGCGGAGCTGTTGGAGGAGTACACCGACACTATCGAGGCGGAGCTGTGCCGACTCTTCGAAGTTGAGCAGCCATAGCACACGTAGGGACAAGGCCTAAGCGTGGTCGCGAACAAGTAAATATATGAGCACGGAGTCCGCCGACGGCGACGACCTAAACGACCGCATCACGAACTTCCTGCGCCGCAACTTCCCGCAGATTCAGATGCACGGCGGGAGCGCAGCCATCCAGAACATCGACCGCGAGGAGGGATCAGTCACGATTCAGCTCGGGGGCGCGTGTTCCGGCTGTGGCATCTCTCCGATGACGATTCAGGCTATCAAGTCCCGGATGACGAAGGAAATCCCCGAGATCTCGACGGTCCACGCCGAGACGGGGATGGCCTCAGGTGCCGGCGACGGGATGGGCGGCGGCAACGTCTCCCCGTCGTTCCCCGGTGAGAGCTCCTCATCTGACGACGACGAAGGTCCACAGGCCCCGTTCTAACGCCGACTTCTTCGTGTTTTCATCCGTTGTAAGCGACAGCAACGGAGCTAACTCCCCCGCCCTCGGATTACACGCGTGACCCGACGTAGTGACCGGCTCGCGCTCGCGGCGGTCGTTTTCACGGTGCTGTTCTCGCAGGTGTTGCTGTATCCGGGCGTCCCCCAACTGGTCGCATCACTCGGCGGGAGCGGTGGCCTCGACGCAAGCACACCGTTTCTCGCAGCGGAGTTCGCAGGCTTCGTCCTCTTCGCCGGTGTCTGGGGGGCACTTTCAGACCGTGCCGGCGAGCGCGGGCGATTCATCTCTATCGGGGCCGCCGGCGGGGCGCTCGCATACGGAACACTCGCGTTCGCTCCGCCCATTTCGTTCTGGCTCGTCCTCGCCGTTCGGTTCGTCGGCGGAGCCTTCACGATCGGCGCGTTCTCGCTCGCTATCGCGGCGCTGATGGACTTCGGCGGCGGTAACGGTCGAAATATGGGTGCGGCGGGTATCGCTATCGGGCTCGGTACGGGACTGGGTGCTCCCCTCGGCGGACAGCTCTACCGGCTCGGCCCCCGAATCCCGCTCGCGATCGGTGCCGGACTCCTTGTCGTCGTCGCGCTTGCCGGCCTGCGGCTCCGAGAACAGTCGGCTGCCGGCGGCGGGACGGGGAGTCGACTGCTCGCCGTCGCCCGGTCGCTGTCCGACGAGCCGACGCTCGCCGTTCCGTTCGCCTTCGGCTTCGCCGACCGGTTCACGGCGGGCTTTTTCGCGCTCGTCGGCGTCGACTACTTCCAAACCGAGTTCGGACTTGACCCGGCGGCGACGGGGGCGCTCTTGGGCTGTTTCTTCCTTCCGTTCGCGCTTCTCCAGTATCCGTTTGGCGTGCTTTCAGACCGTATCGGCCGGGTCGGTACCAATCGCCGTTGGCTCGTTCGCCTACGGCATCGTCATCGTCGCCGTCTCGCTCGCGCCGTCCGTGGCCGTCGTCGCAGGCGTTATGCTTCTGGTCGGCGCTTTCGGCGCGCTGTGTGCGCCGGCGACGCTCGCACTCGTCAACGACATCGCGCCCGCCGACGAGCGCGGTACGGCAACCGGCGGATTCAACGTCGTCGGCTCGCTCGGCTTTCTCGCCGGCAGCGTCGTCGGTGGCGGGCTCGCCACGCAGTTCGACTACACGACCGCGTTCCGGGTGGCCGGCGGCGCGGAGATACTGCTCGCGATCGTACTCCTGCCCTTTCTCCTCCGACTCGAAACGGGACAATCGACGACCTTCGATCGGTAGGGAGTTTGTCGATATCACAACGACCTTGCCCCTTCGAGGTGAGATGAACGTATGACGAAGAAACAGGAGTACACCCACGATTACCCCGACAAGCGGCTGTATCTCCCCGGCCCGACGGAAGTGCGTGAGGACGTCATCGAGGAGATGGCACAGCCGATGTTCGGCCACCGGATGGACCGGATGACCGACCTCTACACCACGATTGTCGAGGACACCAAGACGTTCCTCGACACCGACGACGACGTTATCGTTCTCTCCGCGTCAGGTACGGAGTTCTGGGAGGCGACGACGCTGAACCTCGTGGACGACCGCGCGCTCGCGCTCACCTGCGGTAGCTTCAGCGAGCGACAGGCCAACGTCGCCGAACGGCTCGGCAAGGACGTGGACCGACTCGAACACGACTGGGGCGAGGCCGTCAAACCCGACGAGGTACGCGAGGCGCTGGAGGCCGACGAGGAGGGATACGACGCCGTCCTCGCTGTGATGAACGAGACTTCGACGGGCGTGCGCAACCCCATCGAGGAGATCGGCGACGTGGTCAAAGAGTACCCGGACACGTTCTTCATCGTGGACGCTATCTCCTGTCTGGGCGGCGACTTCATCGATATCGAGGGCCACGGCATCGACGCCATCTTCACGTCGACGCAGAAGGCGTTCGGTATGCCGCCCGGACTCGCGGTCTGCACCGTCAGCGAGGCCGCCTACGAGCACGAGGTTGACTCCGAGTCGGCCTCGTGGTACGGTGGCTTCCAGCGCTGTCTCGACTACTACGACCGAAAGGGCCAGACCCACTCGACGCCCGCTATCCCGCTGATGCTCGCGTACCGCAAGCAGATGCAGCATATGCTTGCAGAGGGCCACGCCGCCCGCGACGCTCGCCACGAGCAGATGGCCGAGTACACCCGCGAGTGGGCACACGAGCACTTCGACACCTTCGCCGAGGAGGGGTACGAGTCACAGACAGTCACCTGCGTCGAGAACACGCAGGGCATCGACGTGGCCGCCACAATCGAGCAGGTGAGCGAGGAGTACGACTTCGTCTTCTCGAACGGCTACGGGGATATCGGCGAGGAGACGTTCCGCATCGGACATATGGGCGAGCACACGCTGGAGACGATCAAGGAACTCACCGACGCGATCGAAGACGTGGCCGACCTGTAAACTACCCCACCCTACTCTCTCGGTGCATACGCTTCGGTCGCTCCTTGAGGTCGGGGACTCCACCTCGAATTACGCTGAAACGCGACCGATTTTTGCCGCCCGCGGTCCCAACACCGATAATGACCGAGCAGACGGATTTCTCTACCTTCGGTGCGGACGACGACTCGGACGACGGCGACGAGTCGGGTACGGCGGACGATTTGGACGACGTGACCGTCCCGGAGGATGCTCCCGAGAATCCGTACATCACGCCGGACGAGCCGACGTTTACGCCCGTCGATGAACTCACCGACGAAACGGCTCGCGAGCAGGCCGACGAGCTCCGTGCGGCGATTCGCTACCACGACCACCGCTACTACGTCGAGGCCGCCCCCGTCATCGGAGACCGCGTCTACGACGCGCTGTTCGACCGGCTCCAGACGCTCGAAGCCGAGTTTGATCTCGACGTCAGCGACTCGCCTACCCGACGCGTGGGCGGCGAGCCGGTCGAGTCGTTCGACACCGTCGAGCACGTCGCACCGATGTTGTCTATCGACTCTTCCGGCGAGGAGTCGGACGTGCGGGAGTTCGCAGACCGAGTCGAACGCGAGGTCGGCCTCCAGCGATTCGTCTGCGAGCCGAAGTTCGACGGCGTCTCCATCGAGGTCGTCTACGAAGACGGCGTCTACGAGCGAGCAGTCACCCGCGGCGATGGCGAGGCGGGCGACGACGTGACTCAGAACGTCCGGACAGTCGCCTCGATTCCAGCGCGACTGCGCGGCGATCCTCCGGACTTCCTCGCCGTGCGCGGCGAACTGTATATGCCGCGCGAGGCGTTTACCGCGTACAACCGAGAGCGGATGGAGCGCGGTGACGACGCCTTCGCCAATCCGCGCAACGCAACCGCCGGGACGATTCGCCAGCAGGATCCGTCCATCGTCGCGGAGCGGCCCCTCGACTGCTTCTTCTTCGAGACGCTCGATGGCGCGGAATTCGACACCGCCTGGGAGCGCCACACCACGCTTCCCGAGTGGGGGCTCCCGGTCAACGACGAGGTGACGCGGGTCGACGATATCGACGGTGCAATCGACTACCGCGACGCCCTTATGACTCGACGCGACGACCTCGACTACGAGATCGACGGGACGGTTATCAAGGTAGACGACCGGGACGCCTGCGAGCGGTTGGGTGCGACAGCGCGCGCACCACGATGGGCGTACGCCTACAAATTTCCCGCGCGCTCGGAGGAGACGACCGTTCGAGATATCGCCGTACAGGTCGGGCGCACCGGCCGGCTCACCCCTGTTGCGCTGCTCGATCCCGTCGAGGTCGGCGGGGTGATGGTCTCTCGGGCCTCGCTCCACAACCCCAATCAGATAGCAGAACTCGGTGTCGGTGTCGGTGACGTGGTGAAGCTCGAACGCGCCGGCGACGTGATTCCGTACGTCGACGCCGTGGTCGAGTCGACCACGGCGAAGGTCACTACGAGTTTCCCGACACCTGCCCGGTCTGTGAGAGCTCCGGTCGAGCGCGACGGCCCGCTGGCCTTCTGTACCGGTGGACTCGCCTGTCCCGCCCAGCTGGAGCGCGCGGTCGAACATTACGCCAGCCGCGACGCACTCGATATCGAGGGACTCGGCGAGAAGTCGGTCGGCCAGCTGATGGACGCCGGGCTCGTCAGGTCGCTGCCGGATCTCTACACGCTCGACCGCGACTCTGTCGCCGAACTGGAGGGATGGGGTGAGACGAGCGCTGACAATCTCGTCTCGGCCATCGAGGCGAGTCGCGAGCCGGACCTCGACAGATTCCTCGTCGCGATCGGGGTTCCGGAGGTCGGTCCGACCGTCGCCCGCGATGTGGCGCGCGCGTTCGGCACGTTCGATGCCGTGCGCTCGGCTAGTCACGAAGAGCTGGAGGCTATCGATGGTGTCGGCGAAGTCGTCGCGGGCGAGATTCGGGAGTTCTTCGACTCTGAGAAGAACGAACAGGTCATTGAGGCACTGCTCGAGCACGTTGAGCCACGGGAGACGAAAGTGGAGATTGGAGACGCGCTCGACGGGCTGACGTTCGTCTTCACGGGGTCGCTCTCGGAGATGACCCGCGGCGATGCACAGGCGCTTGTCGAGCAGTACGGCGCGAACGCCACCTCATCGGTGTCGGGTAACACCGACTATCTCGTTGCGGGCGACAGCCCCGGACAGAGTAAGACTGACGACGCCGAGGCCAACGACGTGCCGATTCTCGACGAGGACGAATTCCGCGAACTCCTGACCGAGAACGGTATCGAAACAGAGACGTAGCGGGAACAGCAACAACCACCAGCATACGCCGCGCGAGCAGTGCGAGCGCGGTGTTTCGAGCCGAGCGGAGCGAGGCTCGCTGCAGTTTCACGCAGGTTTTTGCTGTGAGTGGCTGCACAGGCGCTGGCGCGCGAGGAAGCCCGAACAGCAAAAAAGTGGTTACGAGCGGTCGATGTCGAGCTCCTCTTGGAGGTCTTCGAGCCACCCTTCGTCGTTGAGCTCCTCCAGTCGGTCGCGGAAATGTGACTCACAGAGCCCGACCTTGAGCTGGTCCTTCTCGACCGCGACGGCGGCGTCTGCATCGCAGTAGTGACACTGCATATCACCGAATATGAGGGCAGTCGTAAAAACGGCTACGGGTGTGGCAGTTCCGTCGCCGCGAGAAAGCGGTCGTACGCGGTCGAGGTCAGTCCCGCCACGCCGAGGGTGTGGTCGTGAGCGTCGCTTCCCCCGGTCGGGAGCAGGTCGAACGTCTCGATAGCCTCTTCCAGCAGGTCGATATCGGGGTCGATATCGTCGGCGTACGGGTACCAGCGCTCGACGGCGTCGAGCTGTTCACACAGTTCGAGCGCTGCGTGGGGGTCGTCGTAGCGGAACGGATGCGCGAGCCCGACGACGGCACAGGCGTCATCGAGCAGCTCGTACCCCGTCTCGAAATCGGGCACGTCGCGCGCGACGAAACACGGGCCGCTATCGCCGATGTACTGAGCAAACACGTCGTTCACGGAGAGGTCAGTCACCTCGGTGACGGCGCGCGCGATGTTCGGTCGACCCAGTCCGGGGTGGGCTTCGATATCGAGGGTGACCCCGAGTTCGGCTTCGAGATTATCGATGATGCGCTGGCCTCGTTGGACGCGGTCGGCCTGTAGCCGCTCGGTCTCGCGTTCCAGTTCTATCGTCGGCTCGACGCCGTAGCCGAGCAGGTCGACTCGCTGGTTACCGGCCTCGACCCGGAGTTCGATGCCGTGAATCAGGCGAACACCTTCACGGTACTCCCATGGGGTATCGAGATTTGGGTGGAGTCGGTCGTGGTCGGTAACGGCGACGGCGTCGAGGTTCGCGGCCTTCGCGGCGGCTGGCACGTCGTCGAGCGTCATCTCACCGTCGGAGTTCGTCGTGTGTGAGTGTAGATCAGCGACGAGAGGTTCGTCGGTCATACGACATGTAGGTCCACCACCACCATACCAGTTCGGCCTTAGTGGTCCTTAATCAATTACCAGTGTAGAATCAGAACTATACATAACGTTCATTAAGGTTCTTCGTTATTCATACGGTATGCGATGTATGGCCGACGTTGACGCGAACCTGGACGCACACAGCTACCCTGCGACGGCGAGTGAACTCATCGAGGCGTACGGCGAGACGGAACTCGAGTTGCAGAACGGCTCGGAGACGTTCGGCGAGGTGCTGGGTCGGCTCGGAGAAACGACCTACCAGGACGCCGACGCCGTCAAGACCGCCGCGTTGTCGGCCGTCTCGGAGGGCGCAATCGGGCGGAAGGGCTACTCGGACCGCGACGCACCGACCGTCGGCGGGGCGGGTCCCTCCCCAGTCAGCTTCTGAGCGCGAGTCCCCGGTTTCATCTCCGTATTTTTCTCGTCGAGGGCGATGCAGACGCTCAAGTATGATAGCGACACAGCCCCAGCGTGACGTAGCTGTCGCGACGACGGGCCACGGCGGGAGCACGGCCCACCTGTCGTCGAGGGGCTGGGCCGTCTGTCAATCCAGCCAATCGATAGCGTCGCCCAACTCGAACGGGAGCGTCCCGACGCGGTAACCCTCAACGCGTCCGTCCGGGCGCGCTCGGAACATAACTGTCGGTTTGTGGGCCACCTGCGGCTGTTCGCCGGCGACGGCGGCCCACTCGTCATCGCGGAACGACGAGCAGTCGACGAACAGCACCGCGGACGGGTGGGCTGCGAGCTGATCGTGGGTCTTCGCGTCGGCGGTTTCGCGCACGGCAGCTACGGGTGTATCGGCGCGGTCGCGTCTGGTCGGCGGGCGCGGGCGCGTCACCTCGACCAGCTGCTCGCCCCCAACGAGAAAGTCTAGCGCGTGCCCGCTGTCCAGATCGATCTCCGGCTCGAACTCGAGATCGGCGTCGGCCAACAGCTTCGCGACGATGAACTCGCCCATCGTCGCGGCCATCCGGCCCACGTCGAGCCCTTCGCTCGTCCCGAGCTTCGAGGCCATCGTGTAGCGGTACTCGTCGAGTTCCCCTGCCGAGAGGAGTCGCTCGAAGAACGATAGCCCCTCCTCCGGCGTCGCGTCCGGGAAGCCGCCGGCGTGATCGGCGAAGAATCGCCGTGCCGTGTCCCGGCCGTCCTTCGAGAGGAAAACGGGGAGGAAGAACCACGCGACGTGGTCGTAGTTCGCAAGCAGCGGGTCGATGAGTTCGAGTCTGGCGAGCAGCTCCCGCTGTGCCCACCGCGCGACGGAGTACGGCACTTCGGTGAAATCCTGCTTGTTCGTGCGCCACAGTACCTCTGGCGTCGTCGTGTTTCCCAGCCAGTACGCGTGGGAGTTCCAGCAGAACAGCGCGAAGTCGCCGTTGTCCATCTCCAGCCGGCAGGCGTCATAGCCCGCCGGTGGATCGAACCACGGTGTCTCCAGTCGCGCACCGAACGTCTCGTCCAGCGGTGCGAGCAGCTGGTCGCGCACCCGCTGGTCCGACCACGACCCGTTCGACACACGGAAGCGAAGCGGACCTGCCACATCCACCTCTCGATCCGCGTGGGTTTACTCTTGTCCCACGACTCGTGTGAACATTACCCATACAGTTTAGTGGCAGTACTCAATATGATCGTTCATCCATGGGAATGGGAAATTTCGACGAGGCCGAGCACGAGCGACGCGAAAAGAAACACTCCAACGTCGATGCGACCAGCGACGATACCCGAACGCAGTACCGCGGCAGCGTGAGCTACGACTCCGGTGAATCGACCGAGGCGCTGCTCGACCAGTTCGAGCAGATAAAATCTGACTGAGTCGGCTTCTACGCCGAATCCATCACACGCGATAGCGATAGCTTCGCTCCGACCGAGTCCTTTACCGCCCCTGCAACGAATCCCCTGACGTGAAACCCGCGCGGATGCTCTCGGAGTTCCCTGCCCCCTCCTTCCGCGGCGCACAGGAGCAGGCACTCGAAGACATTCGCGACGCCTTCGACGCCGGCAACGACGTGGTGCTCGTGCGCGCGCCGACCGGCAGCGGGCAAGTCGCTGCTCGCGCGCGCTATCGCCGGCTGTGCCAAGCCGGCACGGCGAGGACGCGCCGAGTCGAGTCCGACCGGCGCCTACTACACGACGCCGCAGGTCTCCCAGCTCGACGACGTCGCCGGCGACGACCTGCTTGACGACTTTTCGATCATCCGCGGGAAGGGGAACTACGACTGCATCCTGCCGGGCGAGACGGACACGCCGGTCGACCGAGGCGCCGTGTGCCCGCGCGACGGGGTTCGACTGCCCGGTCAAACACCGGTGTCCGTACTTCTCGGACCGCGCTATCGCCTCGAACCGCAACATCGCGGCGATGACGCTGGCGTACTTCATGCAGACCGCCGGCTCCGACGTGTTCGGCAAGCGCGACGTCGTCGTCATCGACGAGGCCCACGGCCTCGCCGAGTGGGCGGAGATGTACGCGACGATCGACTCTGCGCCCGACACGCGTCCCGGTCTGGGACAGCGGTACGCGACCGCCCGCGGTCGACGGACCTCGACCGACGCCGAGCGGCTACGCCGAACGCCTGCTCGGCGACCTGTGACCGCCGACAGGAGGAGCTGCCGGCGACACGGCGAACTCACCGCGGCGCGAGGTCGCCGAACGCGACCGGCTCGCACGAGCTGCATGCGGCGAACTCCAGTGGTTCGTCGAGGACGCCCGCGACCCCGAGACAGCGCGACGACCTGGGTCGTCGACCAGCCCGACGGACGCGGGACGTCGGCGATCACGATCAAGCCGCTCGACCCCGCGCGCTACCTCCACCACACCGTCTGGGAGCGGGGCGAACCGGTTCGCGCTGCTCTCGGCGACGATCCTCGACAAGGAGGCGTTCTGCCGTCGGCGTCGGCCTCGACCCCGACACCGTCGCGCTGGTCGACGTACCCCACACCTTCCCGCTCGAGCACCGCCCGCTGTACGACGTGACCTGCGGGAAGATGACCTACGAGCACCGCGACGAGACGCTGCCGAAGGTCGCCCGAACTATCGTCCGGCTCATGGCAGCGCACACCCGACGAGAAGGGGCTGATCCACTGCTCACTCGCTACGCGATCGCCGAGCGAACTCGCCGACGCTGCTCGACGAGTTCGGCGTCGGCAGCCGGCGTCCGGCCCACGACGCGGACGACCGCGACGCCGCGCTGCTCGGCCTGGAAGCGAGCGACGACCCCGAGCGTCTTCGTCTCGGTGAAGATGGAGGAGGCGCTCGACCTGGAGGGCGACCTCTGCCGCTGGCAGGTGCTGTGTAAGGCGCCGTATCCGAACACGCGCGACTCCCGGGTCGCCCGACGACTCGAGGACGACCAGTGGGCGTGGTACTACCGGACGGCGCTCCGGACGGTGATCCAGGCCTGCGGTCGGATCGTCCGCGCGCCCGACGACTACGGTGCGACGTATCTGGCCGACTCCTCGCTGCTCGACGTGTTCGAGCGCGCTCGTGCCGACACGCCCGCGTGGTTCCGCGAGCAGATCGACGCGATGGAACAGCCCGAACTGCCCCCATTCGACCCTGGCGCGGCCAACGCGGATGCGTCACCCACTCGGAGCTATGGGAGCGACGCTACGGAGACATCTGAGACCGACACTACGTCGGGGTCGAAGTCACTCTCTGACCACCCCCTCGGCGACGTGTGGGGGACCGACTAGAAGATGGCTACGGCGGCGGCCGCGAAAGACGACCCGCCCATCAGCAGCACCATGATGACCGCGATGATTTGGGTTCTGTCCATACGTACGAGGACACAGCGAGCAGAATAGATGTGTCGGCTCCGTCGGACGCGGAGTTTAAACGCGAGAACGGCCCAGTTCGGGTATGAGCGATGCTCGCCAGTTCTGTCCCCGGTGTGGCGATCCGGTGGCCCGCCCCGATACCGTCGACCTCCCGGGTGGTGCCCGCGATCCCGACGCCATCCTCTGTGACGACTGCTACTTCGAGGATTTCGAACTCGTCGATGCCCCCGACCGTATCGAGGTACAAGTCTGTTCACAGTGTGGCGCGGTCCAGCGGGGCAACCGCTGGGTCGACGTGGACGCCGACGACTACACCGATATCGCGGTCGACGAGACCGCCGAGGCGCTGGGCGTCCACGTCGACGCTCGCGAGGTGACATGGGGCGTCGAACCCGAACAGGTCGACCAGAACACCATCCGGATGCACGCTACCTTCACCGGCTTCATCCGCGATACCCCACTGCAAGAAGAGGTAACCGTCCCTGTCTACATCGCCCGCGGTACCTGTGACCGCTGTGGGCGCATCGCCGGCGACTACTGGAACGCGCTCGTGCAGGTGCGGGGAACGAATCGGACGCCCACGACGGAGGAGATGGACCGCGCCGAGACAATCGCCCGCGAGTATATCGCCGAGCGCGAGGCGACGGGTGACCGCAACGCCTTCATCACGAGCGCGAAGCGGAGCGACAGCGGACTCAACATCAAACTCTCCGCCAATCAGATGGGCGAGGCCATCGCCCACCGCATCGTCCGCGAGTTCGGTGGCTCGGTGTCGGCCGCTGAGACCCTCACCACCGAGGATGGCGACGGCAACGAACTCTACCGAGTCACGTTCGTCGCCCGGCTCCCGGAGTTTATGCCCGGCGACGTGGTGGACTTCGACGACGGCGACGGGCCGGTGCTCGTGACGAGTGCTCACGGGAACCTGAAGGGTGTTCGCGTCGAGACCGGCGAGCGCTACGAGGCCAGCCACGAGGAGGGAATCGCTCCCGACGGTCGCAAGCTCGGCGACCGAGCCGATGCCGACCGAACGACGCTCGTCGCGGTCGAAGACGACCACGCCGTCCAGGTCCTCGACCCCGAGACGTTCGAGTCGAAGACCGTCCCTCGCCCCGACTATATGGACGCCGACGCAGACGAGGTGTCCGTTCTCCGGTCACGGGCCGGGCTCCACGTGCTTCCCGCCGAGGATGCCGATGTCTGAATCTGCGTCCGAGCTGGCGGTCGTCGTCCCGCGCGAGGAGACCGAAGC
The DNA here is from genome assembly GCA_034521675.1 of Halobacteriales archaeon. Lineage (GTDB taxonomy): Archaea > Halobacteriota > Halobacteria > Halobacteriales > Haloarculaceae > Halosegnis. The sequence goes on from JAXHLZ010000005.1 coordinate 18,800, forward strand.
CGTGCTCGACCGGCTCGCATCCACCGGCGTCTACGACGATTCGCGGTCGATACAGCCCTACGGCGAAGGAGTGGCGATACCCGTCACTGACGCGCCCGAGGACTACGAGGCGACGCCGGTGACGCTGCCGCCACGGAACCGCGACCTCCGCGATATGCTCGCAGCGCGCGGCTGGGCTGAGGCCGACCTCGACCGCCTCCCGACCTCGTGGGCGGTCATCGGCTCCTGTCTGCTCGTGCAAGGAGATGATTTTCCCGACCCCGAGGCCGTCGGCGAGGCGCTGCTCGAACTCCACGGCGAGGCCGACACCGTCCTCGTCTCACACGGTATCGACGGCACGCAGCGAGAGCCGGACGTGGAGGTCATCGCCGGTACCGGCGATACGGAGGTCATCCACACCGAACACGGGACGCGGTACGCGCTCGACCTCGCGGAAGTGATGTTCTCGCCGGGGAATCAGGCTGAGCGCGCTCGGATGGGCGAGGTCGTCGCGCCCGACGAGCGCGTCTTCGATATGTTCGCCGGCATCGGCTACTTCACGCTCCCGATGGCCCGTGCGGGCGCGGACGTGGTCGCCGCGGAAATCAATCCGACCGCGTACCGCTATCTCGTCGAGAACGCTGTCCTCAACGGAGTCCAAGACCGGCTCTCTGCGTTCCGCGCCGACTGTCGCGACGTGGACGTGACTGCTGACCGCGTCGTGATGGGCTACTACGACGCGTCCGACTACCTCGATACGGCTCTCGCCGCGCTCGACTCCGGAACCATTCATCTCCACGCGACGACGCCGACAGACGACCCCTGGTCGGAGCCGGTCGCAGCGCTCGAATCCGCTGCGGGTAACCGACTCACTGAGGTGACTGACCGCCGGGTCGTCAAGAGCCACGCACCCGGCGTCGACCACGTCGTCGTGGACGCACGAATCGGGGAGTAGCTCCGCCGCCGAAGCGTTTAATCGCTGACAACGAGTTGTTACACGCGAGTATGACCAAGGTCAGCATTATCGGCGCTGCGGGAACGGTCGGTGCCGCCACCGGCTACAACATCGCGCTACGCGACATCGCGGACGAACTCGTCTTCGTCGATATCCCGGATATGGAGGAGAAGACGGTCGGGCAGGCCGCCGACACCAACCACGGTATCGCCTACGACTCTAACACCGTGGTCAGGCAGGGCGACTACTCGGCGACTGAGGGATCGGACGTGGTCGTCATCACGGCCGGTATCCCGCGCAAGGAGGGCCAGACTCGTATCGATCTTGCGGGCGACAACGCGCCCATTATGGAGGATATCAGCTCCTCACTCGCGGAGTACAACGACGACTTCGTCTCCATCACGACCTCGAACCCCGTCGACCTGCTCAATCGCCACCTCTACGAGGCGGGCGAGCGCGACCGTCACACGGTTATCGGCTTCGGCGGCCGGCTCGATTCCGCGCGCTTTCGCTACGTGCTCGCTGACCGCTTCGACGTGCCCGTCAAGAACGTCGAGGCGACTATTCTCGGCGAGCACGGGGACGCGCAGGTCCCTGTCTTCTCGAAGGTGCGCGTCGACGGTCGCGACCCCGAGTTCGCAGGCGAAAAGGAGGAGATTCTCGGCGATCTCCAGGAGTCGGCGATGGACGTGATCTCGCGCAAGGGCGCGACCCAGTGGGGGCCGGCGACCGGCGTCGCCCATATGGTCGATGCGGTCCTGAACGACACCGGTGCGGTGTTGCCGGGGTCGCTCGTGCTCGACGGTGAGTACGGCTACGAGGACACCGCCTTCGGCGTCCCGGTCAAGCTCGGTGCGAACGGCGTCGAGGAGGTTGTCGAGTGGGAGCTCGACGAGTACGAGCAGGGGCTGATGGACGAGGCGGCCGAGAAGCTCTCCGAGCAGTACGACAAAATCGCGTAATCACGTCTCGACTACCCGACAAAATCGCTAAACTCCGCTCGTCCCGACGACCGTTCACCGACGGCTCACTCGTCGCGGTCGTCCTCGCGGACGCGCGCGTCGACGAAGCCAGCCCACTCCTCGACGTATCGTTCGCTGTCGTTTGCTCGTGACATACTCGCAGTATCTATGAGCATCGTATATAATGATTGTGCCGATCAGACGATCCGTTCGTCGCCGTCGTAGATTCTGATGGCATCGACGGGACACGAGCGAGCTGCGAACTTCGCGTCCAACTCCGCCTCGCTCGGGAGCTCCTGCACTTGGACATCTTCTCCCCAGTCGGCGTCACTCGCCTCGCCGTCCGTCAACACGGCCTTGCCGACGTCGTTGTCCTCGACGAGGCCGTCCCACTCGGCGGTACACTGGAACATCCCGATACACGTGTCGCGGTCGTACTCGATGCGCATACTGTCCCTGCGCGCGTTGGAACAAAGAGCGTAGCGACAGGGGAGGTGACATCCTCCTCGTCGTAAACGACGGGATTCTCTTCTTGAAAAAAGATAATTTAACCCGGAAGCCGCGCTACCAGGCATAATGGAAGTCTCTGACGTACCTGCAGTGCCGGAGTGGCTCTCCGGCTATCTCGAATCCGACGGGGTCGAGTCGCTGTATCCGCCACAGGCGGAGGCGGTCGATGCCGACATCACGGAGGGAGCGTCGTTGGTCGCCTCGATTCCGACCGCATCAGGGAAAACCCTCATCGCCACGCTCGCGATGCTTTCAGCCGTCGAACGCGGCGGAAAGGCGCTCTATATCGTCCCGCTGCGCGCGCTCGCCTCAGAGAAGAAGGCCGAGTTCGAGCAGTTCGAGCAGTATGGGGTCGACGTGGGCGTCTCGACCGGGAACTACGACTCTGACGGCGAGTGGCTCGCGGAGAAGGACATCATCGTCGCCACCTCCGAGAAGGTGGACTCGCTCGTGCGTAACGGCGCGCCGTGGCTCTCAGAGCTCGACTGCGTCGTCGCCGACGAGGTGCATCTCGTGGACGATTCGACCCGCGGTCCCACCCTCGAAGTGACGCTCGCGAAGCTCCGGTCGCGAAATCCCGGCCTCCAGATTGTCGCGCTCTCGGCGACCATCGGTAACGCCGGCGAGCTCGCCGACTGGCTCGACGCCGAACTCGTGGACTCCTCGTGGCGACCCATCGACCTCCGGAAGGGCGTCCACTTCGGGCAGGCGCTCCACTTCGACGACGGAACACAGGAGCAACTCAGCGTTCAGGGCAACGAGAAACCCACCGCCGCCATCGTCCGGGATACGCTCCAGGACACAGTCGAGGACGGCGAGATCGTCGAGGAGGGCGGTTCGACGCTCGTCTTCGTCAACTCTCGGCGCAACGCCGAGGCCGCGGCGCGCCGTCTCGCGAACGTCGTGAGCCCGGAACTCGACGGCGACGAGCTGGCCGCGCTCGCCGAGGTGGCAGACGAGATACGTGACGTGAGCGACACCGAGACGAGCGACGACCTCGCGGATGCCGTCGAGAAGGGTGCGGCGTTCCACCATGCGGGACTCTCGTCCGGCCACCGCGAACTCGTCGAGCAAGCGTTCCGTGACCGGCTCGTCAAATGTGTCTGTGCGACGCCGACGCTCGCGGCGGGGGTCAACACACCGTCGCGTCGTGTCGTCGTCCGGGACTGGCGGCGCTACTCGGGTGATGCCGGCGGGATGCAGCCGCTGTCGGTGCTTGAAGTCCACCAGATGATGGGACGAGCAGGCCGACCTGGGATGGATCCCTACGGCGAGGCACTGCTACTCGCGAGTAGCCACGACGAACTCGACGAGCTGTTCGAACGGTACGTGTGGGCCGACCCCGATCCCGTCCAGTCGAAGCTGGCTGCGGAGCCTGCGATGCGGACGCATCTACTCGCGACGGTTGCCTCCGGCTTTGCCGACTCTCGTGAGACGCTCCTGTCGTTCCTCGACGGGACGCTCTATGCTGCTCAGACCGACGAGCAGGGGCGACTCGAACGCGTGATGGATGAGATGCTCGCGTATCTCGAACGGAACGACTTCATCGAGCGCACGCACGAGGACGACACCGAACAGCTCGACGCGACGAGTCTCGGTCACACTGTCTCGCGGCTGTATCTCGACCCGATGAGCGCCGCGACCATCATCGACGGTATCGCCGACGCCGACGCTCCGTCCGCCCTCGGCCTCTACCACCTCATCTCGCGCACGCCGGACATGTACCAGCTGTATCTCCGATCGGGCGAGCGCGAGCAGTACACGCAGGTCGCCTACGAGCACGAGACGGAACTACTGGGCGCACAGCCGTCTGAGTTCGAGGAGTCGCGGTTCGACGACTGGCTCGCCGCGCTCAAGACCGCCAAGCTGCTCGATGACTGGGCCAGCGAGACCGATGAGGACCGCATCACCGAGCGCTACGGCGTCGGTCCCGGTGATATCCGCGGGAAAGTGGATACCGCCGAGTGGCTGCTCGGTGCGGCGGAGTCACTGGCCGGCGAGCGGGGCTTCGGCAATGTGCAGGCGATTCGCGAGGCGAAGAAGCGGGTCCAGTACGGCGTCCGCGAGGAGCTTATCGACCTCGCTGACGTGCGCAACGTCGGACGAAAACGCGCCCGTCGGCTCTACGAGGCAGGCATCGAAACCCGCGACCAACTGCGCAACGCGGACAAATCAGTCGTGCTCGCCGCGCTGCGGGGACGCGAACGCACCGCTGAGACGGTGCTCGAACACGCTGGCCACCCCAACCCCGAGATGGATGACGTGACGCCCGACCCCGACGCCGAGCCGGTCGCGACGACCGAGACGAGCGATGCGGACGACGCACCGGCGAACGACCAGTCGAATCTCGGTGATTTCTGATGGAACTGATCGAGGGTATCGTCACGATCGGCGGCGACCGGTTTCCCGATACGGATGCGTTCGTCACTCGACTCTCGGAGATCGGTGTCGAGTACGACGTGACGGTGCAGGCGTTCGACGCTCGTTTCGTCGTCGGCGAGCGTCACCTCACGCGCGCGGTGACGATTGCGGACCGCGAGCGGGAGCGCGGCAACGCTATTGCCCGCGATCGAGCGGTCGAGATTCTGCTGTACGCGGCTGGTCGCAGGCAGATTCGCCGCGCACTCGAACTCGGCGTGAGCGAGGGAGAGACGCCTGCTGTCATCCTCGTGACGACTGACGGACCGACCGGTGACGAAGCGGGTGCACGCGAGATGATCGCGGACCTGCTCGAACAGCGACCGACGCTCGGCGACTACGACCCGGAGCGGGTCCGGTCGTTCTTCGATATCGGGGACAAGGAGCTCGCGGCGACGGACGCGACGCTCGCCGACCTCGTACTTGAACGGGTTGCACTGCTCGTCGTCGAGCGGTAGTCCCGTCGCTGTTCGAACAGATCAGCGATCGCCAGCACGAGCGTGCCGAGCGCGTCTCGGAACACTGCGTGACGACCGATTCGGCGAGACGGCTCAGCAGTAGTCGGCGAGTACAGGCGCTTCTTCTGCCGGCATCGAGAGCCACGCATCGTCCCGAGATACGTCGGCAATAAGATACGTGTCGTCATCGATGGCAGCCATCACTTTGCCGTGTGTACCTGCACTCTCAGCACCCGCTGAGTCCGGAGCCATGCTTGTGGATAGTTAGCACAGCATATATAAACTTGGCGAAGTGCGACACGATACCATACATCAATACTTTTCTTCGATTCAGCGAAGATATTCGGCCAAACAAATGATACCGTTGGATACAAGCTAGAACTATGAACAAGTGATGTCTCTCGCCCTATCTAGCAGCCAATATCGAGTATTCTTCTGAGAATTTGCTATACTGTCGTTAAACGGGCCGTGGTATCTAAATTCGGGTCTATAGAGAGATATACGTCACTTGATGACATTGCGGTAAGTTTAACCACATCCACTATGTACAATCGTTTGAAATGGCTGAAGACAGCGAATTCAAACGCCGCCGGTTCCTGCAAGCAACCGGCGCTGCTGCCCTGACTGCAAGTGTCGCCGGTTGTTCGAGTAACGGTGGAGACTCCACTCCAACCAACGATGGTGGAGGCGGTGGAGATGCGACGGCCACTCCCCAACCCTTCGATGGTCTCGACGCGTACCCGTACTCGGCCAACGAAACTGATGTCCAGAGCGCAAAGCAGGTTATGGAAGAGGCCGGCTACGGGCCGGACAACACCTTCGAGCTCGACTGGGTCCAGTATACGAGCCCGACGTGGCTGGAGATGGCGAACACCATCCGCTCGCGCCTCCAGCAGGCTCACATCGAGATGAACATCAGCGAGGCGTCCTTCTCGGAACTGCTCAGCGCGACCGAGCAGGGCGATCACGAGGCGTACACGCTCGGCTGGATTGCCGACTACCCGGCACCGCAGAACTTCCTCCAGCTTATCAACCCGGAGAACACCGTCTACGACGCCGAGAATGCGACGCCGAACGGCGCACGCCTCTTCTGGTCCGAGGACGCGATGGTCGACTCCAGCGTCACTCAGTATATGCAGGACGCCTACTCTATGATTACGAGTAATCCGGGCACCTCCGACGCGGCACAGCAGGCCCGCGACGACGCCGTCCCGATGATGGAGGAGGCGCTGTGGGAGTCGGCAGCCCTCATCCCGCTGTACAGTAGCGTCACCGAGTCGATGTGGTACGACTACGTCGACTACACCCCGGCAGGCGGTATGGGACCGTCCCGCGCGAAGTCGAACAACTCCGTCAACGCGCTCGAGGGTCGTGACCGACTCAGCGGTACGTCGGCTACCTTCAGCACGCTCGACCCGATCGCCTCCGGTGACACGGCGAGCGGTGCAAAGATCATGAATATGTTCGATGCACCGATGAACTACTTCAACGGTGAGGCGCAGGCCACCACCCTCCTCGTTGACAATTACGAGCTGAGCGACGACCTCACGACCTACACCTTCACCCTGAAAGAGGGTGTGCAGTTCCACGACGACTACGGCGAAGTGACCGCCGCGGACATGGTCTACTCGCTGCGTCGTCTCGCCGAGTCGTCCAACTCCGCCAACGGTTCCTTCTTGACCGGCGATCTCAACGTCGTCCGAGAGACGGACGCCGACGGCAATATCGTGCCGAACTCGATGGCAATCGAGCAGACGGGCGAGTACACGTTTACGATGGAGCTCGAGGAGCCGTTCGCCTACGCGCTCGAGATTATGGCGTACTCCGCGTTCTCCGTCGTGCCGGAAGGCATCGTCGGCGATATCGAGGGCTACGAGGGAGAGATGAGCTACGAGGAGTTCTCGCTCAGCAACCCGATCGGCACCGGTCCGTTCCAGTTCGTCGACTGGAACTCGGGCAACGGTGGCGACTTCACGTACGACACCTTCGACGACTACCACGGCGAGCCAGCCTCCTTCGACGGTATCGACCTCGCTATCCTGACGGATACGAACGCCATCTTCAACCGCTTTATCAACGGGAACGCGGACACCGGTGGTATCCCGACCTCCCAGTACGACCCAGACCTCGTCACCATCGAGGAGACCCAGGGGGCACAGGAGCTCGGTACCTACGGGCCGCTCGAACAGAACGGCGTCACGTTCCAGTACGCCCGTACGCCGACGATCAACACTTACTACGTCGGCTTCAACCTCGAAGAGGTTCCTGCTCCGGTCCGCAAGGCGATGGCGTACGTCATCAACCGCGAGCAGTTCGTTCAGAACGTGTTCCTCTCACGCGGGTCCCCGTCCTACCACCTCACCCCGGCTCCGATCTATCCGGGCGGTGGCGAGGCGTACCGAAGCCACTGGCAGGGTAACTGAGGACGCCCTGTCCCACGGTATCGATATATTCAACCATTCGGAATCCCCACCCACTCCAAGCATCGCGGCTAACAGTCACACTCCAGATATGATACACAATGAACGACCCGCATCTCCCCCAGGTTCCCGCAACGCGCACGTGCCGGTGGAGAGGCCAATAGACCGGCACCTCGGGTGGTCGAGGTACCAGATGGACGGTGATACGACAGTATGAACAAGCTGGTGTATCTCGCGAAGCGAATTCTGCTCGCGATTCCCGTCATCCTGTTTGGGCTCACGATGGCATTTCTCGTCTTGTATGCTGGCCCCCTCGACCCGGTGTACAGCATCCTCGGCCGAAAAGCGAGCGAAGCAGACATCCAGCGGTTGCTTATCGACCTCGGCTATCGGTACCCCAACGGGCAAGCCGTCCCACTGTGGGACCAGTATCGGATGGTGATGACCGACCTGTTCACGCTCAACTTCGGACAGTCGTGGGTCGTCCAGCGAGGCCGTCCCATTATCGACCTCATCAGCGCACGTATGTCCGCGACGCTCTGGCTCGGCTTCTGGTCCGTGCTCATCGCGTTATTCGTCGGGATTCCGGTTGGCCTGTTCGCCGGGCTCCGCGCGAACACGTTCAGTGACTACTTCGCATCCGCCGGCGGGATTCTATGGCGTGCGATGCCGAACTTTTGGCTCGCCGTTATCCTCTCTGGGCTTATTTCTGCAGGTGGAGCGCTGTCGTTCTACCGCGAACTCGGGGCCGATTACGGACTCAAGACGAAGGTCGTCGGAACTCCCAGCGAGGTGAATAACCTCTTCAACGTCGTTCCGCTGTTCGACGGCGTTCCGATACTCGAAGTATTGTTCCTCCCGATTCCGGAGCTGCAGAATATGGCTGTCGCGTTCAAGTGGATTCTCCCCGGCGCGCTCGTGTTAGGGTCGGCGTCGATGGGGAATGAGGTCCGCATCGCGCGTACCGCCGTGCTCGAGAGTATCAACTCGAAGTACGTCGAGACCGCCCGGGCGAAGGGTGTCTCCGCGCGTCGTATCGTGTTCAAGCACGTCGGCCGCAACGCGATGATTCCGCTGTTGCCGATCATTATGGGTGAGTTCTATCTGCTCATCGGGGGCTCCGTTCTCGTCGAGTCGATTTTCGGCATCAACGGGCTGGGGAGTCTTTATCTCCGAGCGATCTTCCAGACAGATATCCCCGTCATCATGACGCTCACGTTCATCTTCACCATTATTCTCGTGGTGTTCAACATCACGCAGGATCTGCTGTACACGGTCGTCGACCCGCGCATCTCGCTCGACGACGCTGAGAGGTAACACACTATGTCAGACACAAACATCTCAGACGACTCATACGACGGCAGTCAGTCGTCGTCGCTCACGTCGCGTCTCGCCGCGAACCCGCGGCCGGCGCTCCGCTGGGGAGCTGTCGCCCTCGCTCTGCTCGTCCTCGAGCTCGGTGCGTTCATCGGCGGCACGCTGACTGTCCTCCACGCGCTGGTGCTCGGCATCACGGGGCTAATCGCTGCGACGCTCGGTCTCACGATTTCGAAGGGCATCGAAGCCAGCATCAACGAGATACAGGCGTCGATTCTCGCACAGATCGACAGCGTCAGAAGCTCCGCCGAGGTAATTCCGACGCTACTCAGCCGAGAGGTGATTCCGAACCAGGGTCACCGACTCGGCCCGAACGGTCCCTGGGCGGAGACGTTCTTGGGACTCGAACCGCGACTCGCGTGGCTCCTTCGTGTCACGTTGATTCTCGTATACGCGTTCATCGTCGCCTACTGGCTGTTCCGCGGCTGGGACATCTTCCGCGTCCACTACCGGCAGGCCGACTGGACGCCGAGTGACGACATCCTCAACCGACTCCGGACCCACCGCTGGGGACTGTTCGGTGTCACCATTATGGTGTTGTTCCTCACGATGGCGCTGTTCGGCCCGGCGCTCAGCCCGACGACAGTCGAGGCGAATATCCAGTCACCGTACGGTCACTACGTCGAGTACTACTCGAGCGAGACTGGGCAGGTCGAGAACGTGACCGTCGGAAACGCCAACTTCAACTCCAAGTCGAAGGGAGAAGGAACGAATGTCGGGCCGATGAGCTACGACAAGTTCGGTAGATTCCATCCGTTCGGGACGCTTACCAACGGTCGTGACCTGTTCACGTTTATGATGGGTGGTGCGCGGACGACACTCACTGTCGTCGGCATCGCTATCGGACTCAGCGCGAGTATCGCCGCAGCGTTGGGTATGATATCGGCCTTCTACAGCGGTACCGTGGATCTTGGCGTCCTCACCGTCGCGGACGGCATTACCTCGATACCACAGTTACTCCTGCTGATTATGGTGAGTGCAGTCTTCGCCAGCCACTGGATAACGAATGTTCTCAACGGCGGATTCTTACTCGCGATACTGTTCGGACTCACCGGCTGGCCGGGGCTGTGGCGTGCCGTCCGTGGACCGGCCCTACAGGTCGCACAGGAGGAGTGGGTTGACGCCGCACAGAGCTTCGGCCAACGGCCGGCACTTATCATGTGGAAACACATGTTCCCGTACGTGGTCGGATATCTCCTCGTTTACGCGTCGATGTCGGCCGGTGGAATCGTCATCGCGATGTCGGCGCTCTCGTTCCTCGGCAACGGACTGGGGGTGACGGCACCCACCCCCGCGTGGGGCCGTGCCATCGACCTCGGACAGAACTACGTCTCCACGCCGTCGTGGCACATCTCCCTGATTCCGGGACTGATGATCGTCGCGCTCGTCACGGGTGCGAACGCGCTCGGTGACGGCCTGCGTGACGCTATCGATCCGGAGACTGAAGCCGGCGACGGTGAGCAGGCGGCTTCAGGAGGTGGTGCGTGATGTCGGATGAACCGGTCCTCTCCGTCACGAACCTCCAGACGGTGTTCCACACTGACAAGGAGACTATCCGTGCTGTCGACGGTATCTCCTTCGACGTTCACGATGGCGAAACAGTTGGAATTGTCGGCGAATCCGGCTCCGGCAAATCCGTCACCGCACGCTCTATTATGGGTCTCGTCGAGAGCCCCGGAGAGATTCTTCCCGACTCGTCGATCAAGTTCAACGGTCGGGAGCTGACGGAACTGTCCGACGCCGAGTACAGAGAAATTCGTGGTAGCGGTATCGGAATGGTGTTTCAGGATCCACAGCAGTCGCTGAATCCGGTCTACACCATCGGCAATCAGATTCGAGAGGCGCTGCGAATCAACCGGAATATCCGCGGTGCGGAGGCGCGCGAGGAAGCAATCAGCTTGCTTGAGGACGTCGCGATTCCCGATGCGGCCCGCCGACTCGATGAGTATCCTCACGAGTTCTCCGGCGGGATGCGCCAGCGAGCCGTCATCGCGATGATGCTCGCGTGTAACCCTGAGTTTATCATCTGCGACGAGCCGACGACCGCGCTCGACGTGACCATTCAGGCACAGATTATCGAACTACTCGACGAGATACAGGAGAAGCGGAATCTCTCTATCCTGTTCATCACCCACGATATGGGTGTTATCGCCGAAATCGCTGACCGCGTCAACGTGATGTACGCCGGTCAAATTATCGAGTCGGCACCGGTCGAGGATCTGTTCGCGAACCCGAAACACCCGTATACGGAGGGGTTACTCGGTGCGATTCCCGGTCAGCAAGCCGAGGGTGAGCCGCTCCGGACTATTGAGGGTGACGTGCCGACGCCGAATGAGGAGGCGACCTACTGCCGGTTCGCACCCCGATGTCCGGAAGCGTTCGACGCGTGTGATGCGATCGCGCCCGTACGAGTCAGCGTCGGCGACGACTCGGAGCATACGGCAGCGTGTCTGTTGTATCCAGAAGGCCAGACCGAGGAGGAGCGAGTCAGCCACCACAGGTCGCTCGGCGGAAAATCACGCGAACAACCCGCAGGTGATGTGAATGAGTAACGCAATGGAGCGCAATCAGACGGCAGCCAGCGGTGAGACGCTGGTCGACGTACAGGATCTGAAGAAGTACTACGGCGGTAACGGCTTCTTCGCCCCGCCGCCGGTGAAAGCCGTCGACTCCGTCGACTTTGAGATTAAGCGCGGAGAGACGTTCGGACTGGTCGGTGAGTCCGGCTCCGGCAAGAGCACGCTCGGTCGGACGCTCGTACGACTCGAACAGGCTACCGATGGGAGCGTCAGCTTCGACGGCACCGACATCACTGAGCTGTCCGGCTCGGAGCTGAAGTCGTGGCGGAGCAACGCCCAGATGGTGTTCCAAGACCCCGAGTCGAGTCTCAACGACCGAATGACTGTCGGCGAAATCATTCGCGAACCGCTCGATGCACACGGCTGGAAGACGAAGTCCGAACGCCGCGAGCGCGTCACCGAACTGCTCTCAGAGGTCGGACTCCGTGAGGAGCACTACTTCCGGTATCCACACCAGTTCTCCGGGGGCCAGCGCCAGCGTATCGGCATCGCTCGTGCGCTTGCACTCGAACCGGAGTTCATCGTCCTCGACGAGCCGGTCTCCGCGCTTGACGTGAGTGTGCAGGCGAAGATTATCACGCTACTCGAAGATCTTCAGGAGGAGTTCGACCTGACGTATCTGTTCATCGCACACGACCTCTCGGTCGTTCGTCATATCTGCGACCGAGTCGCTGTGATGTATCTCGGGAAAATAATGGAGATCGGCGATACAGACGAGCTCTATTCCAACCCGAAGAATCCGTACACACAATCGCTGCTGTCCGCGATTCCCCGGCCTGACCCGACGATCGAAATCGACCGCATCACGCTGCCGGGGTCGCCGCCAAGTCCGCGCGACCCGCCGAAGGGGTGTCAGTTCTCGACGCGATGTCCGGCGAAGATTCGCCCGGAGGCGTACGCTGACCTGGACGACGAGACGTGGAACGCCGTCGAACAGCTCCGCGAGATCGTCCGCGAGCGGTCGCGGATGTCGTTGTCGACGACCGACCAGATGCGCAAGCGACTCGGCCGATTCTCGCGGTTCGACGATATCGAGGAGACTGTCGAGGATCTCTTCGGGGATCTACAGACTCCCCAGTCCATCGAGGAGCATGTTCGCCACGCTGCCGAGCTGGTGAAGGAGGGTGAACCCCAGGACGCTCGGACGGCCCTCCGCGACGAGTTCGGTGGCGTCTGTGATACGACGCGGCCCGACCACCATCAGGTGAGCGCGACCGGACGAGAGAGCTACTGTCACCGACATCTCGACGAGTACGACGACGTGACGGCGGTGCTCCGGAAGTACAGCGACGGTGCGTAACCGCTGGTTGCGTCTCGTCGAGCTCGCTGTCTGGGTCACTGCGGTGACTGCCGCTATCGTCGCCGTCGCTGCTGTGCCGTCGTTTCTGCTCGGCATCGGACTGTTGACGTTGAAGTTCGTCCTGTTCGTCGTCGGCGTGTTGCTGTTCGGCCTCGCGAGTGTCGCCATCCAGCCGAAACGCCCCCGTCGTGACCGCGAACTCGTCACGATGGAGACGGCAGATGAGTACGGGTTCGAAGCGCGGCTCCAGCAGCTTCCGCCCCTCGCCAGTCGTCGGCTTCCGTTCGACGACCGCATCGATCGGGACACGAAGCTGTTCGTCGTGAGTCTGCTCGTACTCGGCGTATCGGCGCTGCTGGAGTATGGTTTCGGTATCGCACGGTAATCACGCACATCATTTATGCGTGCGGATATCCGTCTCCACGTATGGTAGAGACGAATCCGAACGAATCACTCGACGCACACGACCGTGCAGCCCGTGGAACTGACGCTGTGAAAGATGCGTGGCAGCGGACCATCGAGGATACGCGAGCGATGGCAGCCGACCGCGAGGAGGCCGGCTACGAGACGCTCGTGCTGTTCGCCGACGACACGGCACCAGCGATTCCGGCTCACGGTGACGATGACGACGACAGCTGGGGTTTCTCCTATCTCGTCCCCCAGAGTGATCGCGAGGCGTTCACGGAGTTCGTCGCCGATGCGGCGTTTGACGAGACCGGCGTGTACCAGGCGACCGAACAGGGTGACGTGTTCATGGTCGTGGAGTGTATCGACCTCGACGCGGAGCGGGTCCTCTTCATCGCCAGCGCCTACAAGATGCGGACCGCCGTCGAACTGGTTCGAACTGCGATGGACCGCGACGAGATGTACACGCACGTTCGCGATCTTGAGGGAAATATCGTGGGAACGATTCACCACGACGATCCGGAGGGATTCTTTCCGAATCCCGACGACTACTACGCCTTCGACCCGACCGAACTCAATCAGATGCCCGGAAGCATGCCCGGTAGAGACTCCGATGACGACGCTGTCGACGCCGACGAGTCGGACGAGGTCGACGACACGACCGCTGATGACACGAGTCCCGACGACGCCTGATACTGCCGGACGTATTTTTGGGAATGTCTGAATCGTCAGTTCCGCTGTCTCGGTTGTTCGATGGTCGCTCAGTGGAAAGACGATTCAAATCGGCACGTCCAGCAGTATGTGCCCGCGATTCGCGAGATAACCGTTCTCGTGGAAGTGTAAGGTCTTAGTACCGCGCCCACGCGTTTCGGGGTATGAACGTCGCAGACGCCATGACGCCGCGTGAATCGCTCGTGACCGCGGTCGTTCCCGGCTCGCGGACGGACGTGCTCGATCGACTCCAAGACAACGAGTTCTCCTCGATTCCCGTCGTGAACGAAGAGACCGGTTCGTTCCGCGGACTCGTCTCCCGCGAACAGCTCATCGCCAATCCCGAAGAGGATCAGCTCGCACTCCTCACCGAGGAGGTTCCGACCATTGGTCCGGACGCCGATCTGAGCGAGGCGGCCCGCGTCCTCCGGGAGGGCGATCAGCGCCGACTTCCCGTCGTCGAGGGCGACGAACTGCTCGGACTCGTCACGATTACGGACATCGTTCGCGCCATCGCAGACGCCGAGGTGGCGGTCGACACCACCGCAGACCTACTGATGGAAACGAGCGTGAACACGGTGTATCAGGCGACGCCGCTCACCATCGCAGAGCGCGAACTCGCCTACGCCGAGGAGCCGTACGCTGTCGTTCTCGATGAGGAAGGCGACCCGACGGGGATGCTCACCGAGGTGGACGTGCTCGATGCAGCCCGCATCGTCGAGGGTGAGGAGTCCACCGGCGACTCAATCGCCGCCGACGATGACGACTGGAAGTGGGAGGGAATCAAGGCCGTCGGCTCGCGGTATCTCCCGACTCGAAACGTCCAGATACCGGCAGAGGCCGTCGAGATATTTATGACCGACTCGCTCATCACTGTCGGTCAGTCCGAGTCGGCGACCGACATCGCACAGCTGTTCATCACCGAGGATATCGAGCAGGTACCGGTTATGTCGGGTGATACGCTCGTTGGTATCGTCCGCGATGCCGATCTACTGGAGGCGGTTGCGTGAGCGAACTGGAGACGGTCGCCGAGCTCGCCAAGCGCCGCGGCTTCTTCTTCCAGACCGCGGAGTCGTACGGCGGCGTCGGCGGCTTCTTCACCTACGGCCCGCAGGGCTCTGCGCTCAAACGCAACGTCGAGGACCGCTGGCGTGACCGGTTCATCACCCGTGCCGGCAATATGGAGGTGTCCGCACCCGACGTGATGCCCGAACCGGTCTTCGAGGCATCGGGCCACCTCGATGGCTTCGACGATATGATTGTCGAGTGTCCCGAGTGTGCAGCCTCCCACCGCGCTGACCACCTCGTCGAGGACAACTCCGAGTACGAGGACGCTGAGGCCCTCGGTATCGAGCGGGTCGCCGAACTGCTCGCCGAACTGGATATCGCCTGCCCCGACTGCGGCACGCCGCTCGGCGGCGAGTCCGTCGAGGAGTTCAATCTTATGTTCGGAACCGACATCGGCCCCGGCTCCTCACAGCCCGGCTATCTTCGTCCGGAGACAGCACAGGGAATCTTCACCGAGTTCCCGCGGCTGAAGGAGTACGCCCGCGGCCAGCTTCCGTTCGGCGTCGCACAGATCGGCGACGCCTACCGTAACGAAATCGCTCCCCGGCGCGGACTCATCCGCGTGCGTGCGTTCACGCAGGCGGAGCTCGAACAGTTCATCGACCCCGAGGAGGATAAACCGGATATCGACTCGGTCGCCGACGTGGAACTCCCGCTGTACCCCGCCACAGCACAGGAAGGTGACGGCGAACAGGAGACGTACACCGTCCGCGAGGCCGTCGACGAGGGCGTCATCGAATCGGAGTGGATCGCCTACTATCTCGGACTCGCGCGCGACTGGTACGAGACAATCGGCATCGATATGGACCGCTTCCGCTACCGTCAGCACAAGACAGGCGAGCGCGCCCACTACGCCGCCGATTGCTGGGACGCCGAGACCGAACTCGACGGCGAGTGGATCGAGGTGACCGGATTCGCCTACCGTAGCGACTACGACCTCACCAACCACGCCGAGGCGACGGGTGACACGTTCACCGTCTTCAAGCAGTACGACGAGCCCAAGACGGTCGATCGCCCGAGCGTCGACCCCGATATGGCGACGCTCGGCCCGGAGTTCGGCGGACAGGCGAGTGCTGTCGCCGACGCGCTGAAATCGCTTGCCGTCAGCGATTCCGATGCTTTCGACGGCGACACCGTCACGGTCGAGGTGGACGGCGAGTCGATCGACGTTGACGCCGACGTGGCGAACTTCGAGGTGGAGACGGTTACCGAGGCTGGCGAGCATATCACTCCCCACGTCGTCGAGCCGTCGTTCGGTATCGGTCGGTTGTTCTACTCCGTGCTCGTCCACAGCTACGAGACCGACGAGGTCGACGGCGAGGAGCGCACCTACCTTTCCTTGCCCGCCGAACTCGCGCCGACGTTCGCGTGTGTCGTCCCGCTCGTCTCGAACGAGCCGGCGATGGTCGAGCAGGCTGAACAGACCCGCGAACAGCTTCGCGAGGCTGGACTGGCCGTCGCGTACGACGAGTCGGGCGCGATCGGCCGTCGCTACCGGCGACAGGACGAAATCGGTACGCCGGTGTGCGTCACCGTCGATCACGAAACCATCGAGGAAGAGCCGACGAGCGTCACCATCCGCGACCGCGACACCACTGCACAGGCACGTGTTCCGGTCGACGAGCTTCGCGACTGTCTGCTCGCACTCCGTGCCGGCACCGACTTTGCCGACCTCCTCGACCGCGAGACAGTCACACCCTTGTAGATGACCCACGAGGTCCAGCGCCGACTGGTCCACGCCTCGGGTGGAGTGTTCCCGCTGGCGTACGTCGCTGACCTCTACTCGTATCGCGTTCTCCAGTCTCTCTTCGCCGTCGGCGTGCTCGCGGTCGTCGTCCTCGAAACGCTCCGGCTGTCGGGGGTCGTTGACTGGGCGCTCTTCGATCGGCTCACCCGCGAGTACGAACAGGAGAATCCAGCTGGATACGCGCTCTACGTCGTCTCTATCGCCGGCGTTCTCTGGGTGTTCGATCCAGCTATCGCCGTCCCTGCCTCTCTGATGCTCGCCTTCGGTGACCCAATCTCTGGACTGCTCGGCTCCGGCGAGCGCCGCCGCGTGAAACAGTCGTTCGTCCTCCTCGTTATGTTCGGCGTCTGTACCCTCCTCGCGCTCCCGTTCGTGGGCAGTTACGCCGCTATCGCGGGTGCCATTGCCGCCACACTCGCCGACGGCGCGACCCCAACAGTCGCGGGCTACGTCATCGACGACAACCTCACAATTCCTCCCGCCGCAGCGGTCGCTATGGTGGCCGTTATGGGACTGTAGGGACACAGCGCTTTTTCCTCCCGACGGTCTCTACCCCTTATGAGCGACTTCGACCGCGAAGCCGAACGCGAGAAGCTCCGCGAGAAGTACGAACAGGACAGAGAAAAGCGCGAGCAGTCCGAACGTCTCTCCGAACTTCTGTTGAAAGGAGCGACGATGACGGACAAGCACTGCGACGAGTGTGGCGATCCCATCTTCCGGTGGGACGGACAGGAGTTCTGTCCCACCTGCCAACAGCCCGGCGCGGACGCGTCAGAATCTGCAGAGTCACAGCAGGCCGAGCAGGCCGAGCAGGCCGAGCCACAGCCCGCCGACCAATCTCAGTCCGCCGAGCCGTCTGTCGAGGTGGAGCCCGAATCCGAGCCGGCAGCCGACTCACAGCCACGTTCCGACAGTCAGCCCCGACAGCCCACGGAGCCGACGACCTCCAAACCGACCCAACCGCCCGAGCCGGCCGATGCGTCTCGAGCACCGCCGACCACGGACTCCGGCGACCTCGCGGCCGCGCGCGACTCGCTCGAACGCACGCTCGCCACGCTCTCTCGGCAGGCGGAACAGGCTGACACGCTCTCGGAGACGCGCCGCTATCTGGAAGGCGCGAAGGAGGCTGCCGAAGCGCTCGACGCCGCAGAACAGATTCGCTAGCCGGCATACTCGCTACCGATGACCTCGCGCACCCGCTGTGCGGTGACGGGACCGACCCCTTCGACTTCCCGTAGCTCCTCCTCGCTCGCGGTCATCACCGCCTCGACGCTCCCGAACGCCGAGAGGAGCGCGCGCGCCGTCACGGGTCCGACCTCCGCGACCGAACTGACGACGTACTCCTGCTGTTCGTCCAGCGTTTTTTTCGACTTCTCGCCGTGGACGCGGAGCTCACGGTCGCTCTCTTCCTGTTCGCGCCGGGCGATTACTTCGAGGAGATTCGTCGTCCCCTGTTCGTCCTCGGTGAAGAGGACGCTCGCGCCGAAGTCGACGGCGAGCGAGGCGAGCGCGCCCCGAATCGCGTTCGGGTGGATGTTGCGTTTCCCGTAGAGGTTCTCCCCCTCGACGATGACGACCGGGCGCGCGTAGTTGCGGACGGCGTCGCCTACCTGCTCGAACATCGAGCGGTCCTCGCCGAGCAGGGTGTCGAGGAAGTCGTCGACGCTCTTGCGCTCGACGACCACGCGGTCCGAGAGGACGTAGTCACCGACCGCGAGCGTCTCCAGTCGTGTTTCGATGCCGTCGCGCTTCGAGAGATCCCGCGCGATAGTCGAGTCGAGTTCACGCTGGTCGGCGACGATTTCGACGGCGTCCTCGTCGGTGCCGGCGACCGCCGCCACGCCGTCGGTCTGTTCGGTTTGTTCGGTCTGCTCGTCTTCATCTGCCTCCGACTCCTCCAGCGCTTCCTGTTCCCCGGCGAAGGAGTCCAAGCCGGCCTGTCCGTCGCCGTCACTCTCTTCTTCCGACGCGTCGGCAGTCCCGCTGTCGTCGCTATCATCTGTACTCGCCGTTTCCGCCGTCTCTGACGCCGCGTCGCTGTCCGCGAAGCTCCCCAGTGACTCCTGGCTCAGCTCGGACTCGAGCTCGCTCGTCATTCCCTTCAGCGAGCGAAGCTCCTCCTCCATCTGCTTCTCCTCGTTCTGTGCCATCCAGAAGAACGCCTCGTCGCGGGTGTCGTTCGCGATGAGGACGACCACTTTCCCCTCCGACGCGCGACCGGTCCGGCCCTTCCGCTGGATGGAGCGGACGCCCTTCGGCACCGGCTCGTAGAACAGGACGAGGTCTACGTCCGGCACGTCGAGCCCCTCCTCGGCGACGCTGGTGGAGATGAGCACCTCGAACTCGCCGGCGCGGAAGGCGTCGAGCGTCTCTTTCTGCTCTTTTTGCGTCATCCCGTCGGAGCCTTCCTTGTCGCCCTGTCCGACGAACCGCCGGGCGTCGAACGACTCGTTCAGGAACTCGGTGAGTGTCTCGGCCGTGTCGCGGCTCTCGGTGAAGACGATGACCCGTGAGCCACCCTCCAGCCCGAACGTCTCTGCGAGCAGGATGCGCGTCTTCCGGAACTTCGGATGGAGCCCCTCGAAGTTTTCTGCCAACCGCATCGCCTCTTTCACCTTCGGCTCGGAGACGAATCGCTGGCTCGCCTTCGATGCGCCCGACGAGCGAGCCTGCTCGCGCTGGCGCTCGAAGTAGCGTCTGAGCGACTCCACGGACTGCGTCTCGACGAGCTCCGTCGCGCGCCGGAGCTTCATCACCTCCGCGTGGGCTGACATCCCCTTGTAGCCCGACGAGTCGTCGTTGTTGATGAGCCGCTGGAGCTGTGCGCGAACCTTGTTCAGATCGCGCTGGCTCATGTTCGGATCCGTCGAGTTCGTGACGCCGAGCTCTTTCAGCTGGGTCAGACGGTCTGTGATGACCTCGTTGAGCGCGTCTCGAATCGCGAGCACGTCGTCGGGCAGGTCGATGTGTTGCCAGTCCACCTCCGTCCGGTAGGTGTGTTTCTCCACGTCTGCGTCGGCGTCGGTCATCACCTCTACCTCGACGAGTCCGAGATTCTCACAGACGGTCAGAATCTCCTCCTCGTCGCCGCCGGGACTCGCGCTCATCGCGGTGACGAGCGGCTTCTCCGCGTCGGCGTGATAGCGCTCTGCGATGTAGTTGTACGCGTAGTCGCCGGTGGCGCGGTGGCACTCGTCGAAGGTGATATGTGTCACGTTCGCGAGCGAGATTCGATTGCCGACGAGGTCGTTCTCCACGACCTGTGGGGTGGCCATCACGATGCGAGCCGACTCCCACAGCTCGGCGCGGTCGTCGGGCCGCACGTCGCCGGTGAAGACGACGATGTCGTCGTCAGCCACGTCGAGGGCCTCGCGGTAGAACTCCGCGTGCTGTTGGACGAGCGGTTTCGTCGGCGCGAGCATCAGCGAGGTGCCGCCGTGCTCCGCGAGCCGATGTGCTGTCACGAGACAGGAGACGGTCGTCTTCCCGAGTCCCGTCGGGAGACAGACCAGCGTGTGCGTCTTCGACGCGGCGTCGGCCAACTTCGTCTGGTAGGCGCGGTCTTCGAGAAAGCCCTGACTCAGTAGTGGTCGGTCGAGATACTCCACGTCGGCGTCTGCAGCCGCCATTGTCGGTCTTTGTTCGTTCTCGTGGATAAGGGTTCGCGTAACAGGGTGAAAGTGAAACCGAGGCTCAGTCGCGCTCGTCGATGACACGCGACTCGAAATCCTCGGGCAGCGATTCGAGGTCACCCGCCTGCACGCTCCAGAGATCGGCGTACAGCCCGCCCTCAGAGAGTAACGTCTCGTGGTCGCCGCGCTCGGTCACCTGTCCGTCCTCCATCACGAGAATCTCGTCGGCACCCTTCACCGTCGAGAGCCGGTGGGCGATAGCGAACGTCGTCCGGTTCTCGGAGAGGGAGTCGAGCGACTTCTGGATGAGATACTCCGTCTCGGTATCGACGGCGCTGGTCGCCTCGTCGAGGACGAGCAGCTTGGGGTCCTGTAGAACGACTCTCGCAATGGCGATGCGCTGGCGCTGGCCTCCCGACAGTTTCACGCCGCGCTCGCCGACGCGGGTGTCGTAGCCGTTCTGGAACGACCGGATGAAATCGTCTGCTTCGGCCGCCTTCGCGGCCTCCCGCACCTGCTCGTCGCTCGCGTCGAAGTCGCCGTACCGGATGTTGTCGGCGATGGTGCCGTCGAAGAGGAACGTCTCCTGGCCGACGTAGCCGATGTGCGACCGGAGTGAGTTGAGCGTCACATCGCGAATGTCGTGGCCGTCGACCCGAATCTCGCCGTCGGTCATATCATCAGAATCGCTGCGCGGTTCTGATTGGCGAACGGGAGCTTCGCTCCCGTCAACGTCGTACATCCGGAGTAGGAGCTTGAGCATCGTCGATTTTCCCGCGCCCGTCGGGCCGACGAGCGCGACCGTCTCGCCCGGCTTCGCCTCGAAGCTCACGCCGTCGATGACGGTCTCGGAGTCGTCGTAGCTGAACGTCACGTTGTCGTAGACCACTTCGCCCTCGACATCCGTCAGCTCAGCTCCGTCCTCGGGATCGTCAACCGCAACGGGGATATCCATCAGCCCGAAGACGCGCTCGGAGGATGCCTTGGCGTTCTCGTACTGGTCGATGATGTTCGACACCTCGGCCAGCGGCGTGGCGAACCGCTGTGAGAGAAAGAGGAAGGAGACGAACGTCCCGACCTGAAGATCGCCGCTCGCGCCCGGCGGCGCACCGACGAACAGCCAGTAGCCGCCGACGAGGAAGGTGAGAGTGAAGGAGACGCCCGCGAGCATCTCCATCCCTGGGCGGTAGAAGTACGAGAGCCGGAGCATCGACATGGTGTCGTCGAACAGCTGTTTCGAGGAGCCGCGGACGCGTTCGGTCTCGTAACCCTCGCTTGCCGTCGTCTTCGTGAGCTCGATGCCGGCGATGGAGTTCTCCAGACGCGTGTTTAGCTTCCCCATCGAGGACCGACGGGCCGCATACAGCGGCTCGGCTCGCTTCATAAACCAGTATGTAAACGCCGCCATAATCGGGGCGACTAGCAACGTGACGACCGCGAGATACGCGTTCTCCAAGAAGAGCACGAGACCGATACCTAGCAGCATCGCTCCCAGCCGGACCGCACCGGTGAGCGCGTTGTCCAGGAACATCTCCAAATTCTCGGTGTCCGAAGAGAGAATCGACATCGTCTCGCCGGTCTGCTTGTCGTCGAAGAATGACATATCGAGTCGGCTCATCTTCTCGAAACAGTCTACTCGGACCGTGTGCATCACGCCGTGGGCGAACTCGTTTGCGGCGACACCGTACACGTAGGTGAATAGTCCCGTCAACAGGAAGGCGCCGCCGATGAATGCGACCGAGAGCCAGAACAGCGGCTGCTGTCCCGTCGGGAGCAGCGACCCTGGGACGAGCGGGAGCGAGTACGTCTGACCGTTGAGCTTGTTTACCGCCGCACCGAGTACGAGTGGGGGAGCCAGCGAAGCGAACTGTGCGAGTAGATTTGCGAGGACACCGAGCGCGAACCATCCGTAGCGGGACTTGCCATACGCGGCGAACAGCCGGCGCATCGGACGGTCTACGTCGGCGCGGTAGCGGTCGAAGACGCTCTCCTCTGTCATTACCTCGTCTGTGAAACGCCCCCGATTAGGGATTGTGTTTCCACGATAACTCAAGTACGAGCCGCGCGATATGACGGTATGGACGCCGCCGCCCTCACCGACCGACTCGACCGCTTCGGCGGTAGCGAATCCGAACGACGGGCCGTCGCCAGACAGGCCCGTGACCTCGCTGATTCGGGTGTCTTCGTGCGTGACGAGCGGTACGAGCTCACGCCGGCGGTCGTCGTCGAGCACCTTGCTGACGCACCCGACGGCGGCCCGGCCGACCGCTGGAACTGGTGGCTCGGCTCGCTGGAGACCGTCCACGGCGCGTACCGTCGCTTCCAGGTCGAACGCTGGCAGGAGTCGTAATACTACCGGACGTAATTTCGCGAATAGCTGAACCGTCAGTTCCGCTATATCGGCGGTTCGATGCTAGCTCAGTGGAAAGACGATTCAAATAGTTCCGTCCGGCAGTATAAGCCGACGGATGGCTTTTTTATGCCACCGCTCGGAGTCGGGATATGGACATTGAGACGGTGCTCGCCCCCGTCGACGGGAGCGACGAGTCGCTGGCCGCTGTCGAGTACGGGCTCGCCGTCGCAGACGCCTACGACGCCGCTATCCACGCACTGTACGTCCTCGGTGAGGAGGCGACGGCGGGACTGGAGGCCGGTGAGCTCGAAGACCAGGAGGTCGCTGCCGCTTCATCTGCTTTTATTGACAAGATCCGCGCTCGAGCCGGCGATGTGCCCGTCGAGCAGTCCACCACGCACGGCTTCTCCGCCTCCCGGCTCTCTCGCCACCCCGGGAGCGTCATCCTCGATGCCGCAGAGGAAATCGACGCCGACTTCCTCGTCGTCCCGCGGGAGCCGCTTGTGGGCGATCCAACGGCCGTCATCGAGAAGGCGACCGAGTACGTCATCGCGTACGCCTCAGAGCCGGTCCTGTCTGTGTAGGCGAACGCTTTTTCGCCGCGCGCGTCTCTCCCGTGTATGGACGAATCGACAGCCGCGAACATCGAGTACGTCGTCGGTGAGGACCTCGTCGAAGGGATTACGGCGAACTGGGAGTCGCTGCTCGCGACCGCTGACGACATTGCCGCCGAACTCGACCGCGAGTCCATCGTCTGTGAGCCGACCGACGTGACGGTGGTCCCGGCGACCGAGCAGTTCGGGCTGACTGCGGTCGTGGACGACGAGACGTTCACGCGACTGGAGACCCTCGACCCCGCGCAGTTCGAGCCGACGAGTGTTGCCCGCGCCCAGAGCGACGGGCTCGTCCTCCTGCTCATCGTGTTCGAATCCGACGAGACGGCTGTCGTCCTCCCGCTCTACTACCAGCGTACCGCCGACGGGGAGGGTGTGCTCCGTGACCACGACGGCGAGCTTCCGATCCGGGTCCGCAGTCTCACGGCGCTGGAGCCGGTGTCGTTCACGCTCGACTCCCCCGAATACGTCTTTCCTGAAACCCGATTCGACGCTGACCGTTAGTTGTCGCCGACTTCGTGGACGTGGCCACACTCCGGACAGGTCACCTCGTCGTGGCGCAGCCCGGCAGACCGGTCGCGCACCTCGCGCATCACCTCGGAGATTCTGTCCTCGGCGTCAAGCTCCTCGTCGACGGTGAGTTCGACTCCCTCCACTTCGAGCAGGAACTTCGCG
This sequence comes from Halobacteriales archaeon, assembly GCA_034521675.1. Lineage (GTDB taxonomy): Archaea > Halobacteriota > Halobacteria > Halobacteriales > Haloarculaceae > Halosegnis. The sequence continues at coordinate 42,963 of JAXHLZ010000005.1, forward strand.
ACCTCCGTCACCTCGTACATCAGGTCGTCCAGCTCATCGGCGGTGAAGAAGTCACACATCGCGCCGTAGAGGAACGTCGCGCCCGCCTTCTGTACCTTCTGCTCGAAGGAGGCCCGCGCCTGATTCACGGCCTGCGGGGAGTAGGTGTCCGTCATGAACGGGACGAGTTCGGGTAGATTCTCGCCGATTTTCGTCATCTCGACGCCCGTCTCGGTCCGGAAGTCCGCACACAGCCGAGCGATGGCCCACTCGCGCGCGGTGATGTAGGTGCGGTCGCGCAGGAACTCGTTGGCGCGGTCGTACGTCGCGCCGTCGATTTTCGAGAAGCGGGCGTACTCCTGTACGTCCTCGGGCACGTCTTCGGTCGCATCGTCGGAGGATTCGTCGCGCGCTTCCTCGGCGACGCGTTCGACCGCCGGCGTGGGCTCGTCTCCGGGCGTCTCTGTCATGCTCGAAACTCCAGCACGGCGGTGAAAAAGCGTGTCGCCCGGCTCGGTGCGTCCGACTACCGACGTTCGCGCTCCAACTCTCGTTCGATGGACGCGGTCTCCGCGTCGTCCGTCTCCAGCAGGCGTTCGAGCCGATGTTCGAACTCCGCGTCGGTCAGCTCACCGTCGGCGTACCGGCGCTTGAGTCGTTCGACGGGGTCTTCTTCCTCCTCTTCCTCGGCTTCCTCCTCGTCGTCGGTGAGGATACCAACCAGCGGGAGCACGACGGCGAAGCCGACAACCCAGACAACCCAGAACCACTCGATACCAAGAAATAGGGCCACCATACCGACGCCCAGAATCAGGAACGTGGTGACGCCGGCGATGTCCTCGCGCGCGTTCGAGACGACTCCCATAGCTGTGATTCCGGTGCTCGGGAGAAAAAGCCCGTGCTCGTCGCCGGGACTCTTTTACGACGGGCAGGCGTCTCCGAGCGCATGAACGTACTGTTGGGTATCGGCGGGAGCGAGGACTCATTTCGCGCCCTCGATAAGACCATTGAGCGGGCGCTCGAAGCCGGCGACTCGCTCACCGTCGCCATCCTCGAGAATCCCGACTCCGATCCTGACCTCGACGATCTCGTCGACCGGGCACGCACGGCACTCGCCGACGCCGGACTTGAGCCCGACGTGCACGTCCTCGAAGGCCACGCCGGCAGTCAGCTCGTCGATTTCGCCGAGCGCGAGGGCCACGAACTTATCGTCCTCGGCGGTGGCGAGACCAGCCCGCTCGGGAAGGTACAGCTCGGCTCCATCGCGGAGTTCGTCCTGTTGAACGCCACCGTCTCGGTCACCTTGGTCCGATGAGTCGTACCTACCCCGACGAGGTCGCTGGTCCGTATGAATCGCCCCCGCGTGCGTTCACCGACAAGGAGGGCCGCGACATCGAGATCCGCCGCTTCGACGACGATATGGAGGCGCTCGTCTCGATGTATCTCGCCTTCGACCCCGAGGACCGCGCACAGGGAATTCCGCCCACGACAGAGAGTCAGATTCGCGACTGGCTCGATACGATCGTCTCCGAGCGGGGCGTCAACGTCATCGCGTGGCACGGCGACGACGCCGTCGGCCACGCCACCCTCGTCCCCGATTTCGGCAACGACGAGGAAGACGACGCTCCCGACGAGTTCGAGCTCGCCATCTTCGTGCTCGCGGAGTACCAGGAGTCCGGCATCGGCTCACAGCTCATCACCGCGCTGTTGGGTGCGGGCCGCGCGGAAGAAATCGACCGCGTCTGGCTCACCGTCGAGCGGTGGAACCACGCTGCCGTCGCGCTGTACGAGAAGGTCGGCTTCGAGCCCTCCGACACCGGTAACTTCGAGTTGGAGATGGGCGCGAAGTTACGCTAATCTGACGTTTTTTCCCACGGGCTCGCCGAACTCGCCGTCCTCGTAGACGACCGACCCACGCACCAGTGTCAGTGACGGAAACACGCCCTCCATCCCCTCGAACGGCGTCCACTCACAGTTGGTGTGAAGGTCGTCGCCGCGAATCTCCCGCGGCTCCTCCCCGACGAGCACGAGGTCGGCGTCGTTTCCTTCGGCGACTCGTCCCTTCCGGTCGAGTCCGAACACGTCGGCGGGGTTTGTCGCGGTGAGGTCGCGCACGCGCTCGTAGCTCAGTTCCCCGCGAGTGGCCGCCGCGAGCAGCAGCGGGAGCGCCGTCTCCACGCCGGGCACGCCCGACGGAGCCGACCAGATGTCGGTGTCCTTCTCGGCGCGGGTGTGGGGCGCGTGGTCGGTCGCTATCATATCGACCGTCCCGTCGGCGACGCGCTCGAAGACAGCCTCGCGACGCTGTTCGCTCCGGAGCGGCGGGTTCATCCGGCCGTGTGTGCCGAGTTCGTCGAGGTCGTCGCGTGATACGAACAGGTGGTGTGGCGTCACCTCGCAGGTCATTCCGGTGTCGGCTGCGGTGTCGATTCCCTCGGGAGTCGAGGTGTGGGCGATGTGAATCTGGGTGTCGTGCTCGCGTGCGGTCGCACAGGCGCGTTCGACTGCCTCGGCCTCTGCCTCGGCAGTGCGATAGGCGCTCCACGCGTCGGCATCGTCGCGCTCGCGGGCCGACTCGTCGAACAGCGTGGCGTCCTCGGCGTGGACGGTCACCCGCGTGTCGGCGTCGCTCGCAGCCACGAGCGCGTCCTCGAACAGGTCGATTTCAATCCCCATCTCGCCCGTCGAGTCGGCGAGGAACACTTCGCCGAGCGCGAACAGGGGGCGCGAGAGCAGCGAGTCGGGATCCCACGACTCGGTGACGCCGCCGTTGATGCCGTAGTCGACGTACGACGGCTCGGCGAGGGTGGCCTTCTGGTCGAACGCCGCGCCGTCGACGGTCGGCGGGTCGGTGTTCGGCTGGTCGACGACGGTCGTGACGCCGCCGGCAGCCGCCGACCGCGACCCACTCGTCCACGTCTCTTTGTGTGAGTATCCCGGCTCGCGGAAGTGGACGTGTACGTCGATCATTCCCGGGAGCAGGCGTGCGTCGGTCGCGTCGATGACGCGCTCGTCGGCGGTCGGATCGAGGTCGCCGACGGCGGCGATGGACTCGCCGTCCACCCGAACGTCGCGGGTCCGCCCGTCGGCCAGCGTCGCGTTCTGAAAGAGCATACTCTGACTCCCGCGTGCTGAGATAAAAATGGGGCTACCGCAGTCGCTCGACGGTCGTGTCGCGATCGCCGACGAGCGCCGATTCGAGCGCGCGCGCGAGCCGGTCCGGGTCGCTATCGCCGCCCGCCCGGGCAACGCTGCCGACGCTATCAGGGTCGAACGGGACGGCGAGCGCGTCGTACACGTCGGCGAGGACGGCGGCGATGGCCTCGTGGTCGCGGACGATGGCGATGCCGGCCGTCTGTGCAACACCCTTCGAGACGTGCTGTGCCAGGCCGACGAGCTTCCCGTCGGCCGACAGCGAGTGTTGGCCGGGACAGAACGCGTCCGGTGGCTCGCCCCGCTCGGCTGTCACCCCCACCGTTTCGAGTGCGCGCGTCACCTCCGCGACGGCAGCGTCGTAGCGGGCGTCCATCCCGACCCGGAGGTCGTCGATCGGTTCGAGTCTGAGGAACGCGACCGTCGACCCCGTGTACGCGACCGCACGGCCGCCCACATCGCGCTCGTGTGGCGGGTATCCGTGGTCGTTGGCGGCTTCGCGTGCCCGTTCGTAGCCGTCTTCGCGAGCGTCGCGCCGGCCAAACGCCAGCTGTCGGTGTGGTCGCCACGCACGGACTGCCCCCTCGCCGTCGCTCGCCACGTCACCGCGGAGCGCGGCCGTGACGGCACGGTCGGCTTCGATATCTGCTCCCCGACCCCGGACGATTCGCATACTCCTCCGACGAGCGCGACGGCTAAAGGTGTCCCCTCCCTCACTCGGATATGGTCACGCTCCCGGCGTCGGTGCTGGCCCGATACGAGCGCTTTTCGCGCTACAACTCACCGTATCCGGCCCACGACCGCGGCTGTGCAATCGATCTCTACCCCGGTGAGAACGGTGGCTCTGCACCGTCACCGGTCGCCGGTGAGATTATCGATACCAGGGCGGTTCGGTGTCCGCCACAGCCGTACGCGGTCGACACCGACCACCTGATTCTCGTGGACACCGGCGAGTACGTCGCTCGGATTCTTCACGTCGATCCGACTGTCGAGACCGGCGACGAGGTTGCCGTCGGAGACTCGCTCGGCCGGCTCGTCCGGTCGGGATTTTTCGGTCGGTGGGTGGACGACCACATCCATCTCGGCTTTCGACGGACCGACGCGAACCCCTACCGCGCGTCGGGGTCGCTCCCACTCGACATCGACAGCGCAGTCGCACCCCTCGCGTGGGATGGCACGGGCGAAATCGTCGAGACCGGACCGGCCTATATCCGACTCGATACGCCCGTAGTCGAGGAGGATGCAGACGGCTTCGTCGCACTTGCCAGCGACGAGGGAATCCCGCTCGACGGCGGACTCGCTCACTACACCGGGGTGGGGACGTTCGACTCTCCACCGAGGTCGCTCTCGCTGCTCGGCACAGAAATCGCGACCACGAGCAATAACGGACTCGCGTGGCGGGACGTGGCGGTCACGGTCGACGGGACGCGTGCGACCGGGCTGTCGCTGTTCGCCTCGCAGGTCGACTTCGGCGTGAAGGTCGTCTTCCACGAGGGCCACGAGTTCTCGGTCGGGGAGTCGGTAACGGTGGCGCTCCACGAGACGGACGACCCGATTCGACTCGGCTGAGAGCACGGCTCGCTCGCCAATCTCGTTGATCCGCCGGATGCCGTGGTCTCTTTGTCACGGGAGCTACTACCGCGGGCTATGGACAATGACGCAGTGGACGGCTTCGACTCCCGGCGCTCGACCGTCTACGGGAGCGAGGGGATGGTCGCGACGAGCCAGCCGCTGGCGGCGACTGCGGGGTTGGAGACGCTGGAGAACGGCGGGAACGCCTTCGATGCAGCAGTGGCGACCGCGGCCGCGCTCAACGTCGTCGAGCCGACTTCGACGGGGATTGGTGGCGACGTGTTCGCGCTCTACCGAACGGCCGACGGTGAGGTGGGCGCGATGCGCTCGTGTGGCGGTGCGCCACAGGAAGCGACCCGTCAGCAGATTCGCGAGGCCGTCGCCGGCGACGACGAGGAGCCCAGCGAGGCGGAGATGCCGATGCTCGGGCCACAGACGGTGACCGTTCCTGGGACTGCCCGCGGCTGGGAGGCGACGACCGAGCGGTTCGGCGAGCGCACGCTCGACGAGAATCTCCAGCACGCGATTCGGTACGCGACGGAGGGGTATCCGGTGTCGCCAGTTATCGCCGACGCGTGGAGCTACGCCGAAGACCTGTTCGAGAAGGAAAACGCCCGTGACGCCTACCTCGTCGACGGTGAGCGCGCTCCCGAGGCCGGCGAACACATCACGCTCGATGCGCTCGGTGCGACTCTCGAAACAATTGCCGAGGAGGGTGCGGATGTCGTCTACGAGGGCCATATCGGCGAACAGATCGTCGAGGAGGTGCAGGAGGCGGGCGGCTTCCTGACGATGGACGACCTCGCTGCTTTCGAGCCGGAGTTCCCGGAGCCGGTCTCGACGCGGTACAACGGAACCGAGGTGTACGAGCTTCCGCCGAACAATCAGGGGCTCATCGTGCTGGAGGCGCTCAACATCGCCGAGACGGTGGGCGCGAGCGAGGCCGAGGGAACCGAGCGCGTCCACCTGTTCGTGGAGGCGCTGAAACGCGCCTTCCACGACGGCCACCGCTACATTACCGACCCGGAGTACGAGGAGATACCGCCGCTCAACAGCGCCGAATGGGCGAGCCAGCGAGCCGGGGATATCGGGGAGACTGCGGGTGACGTACAGTTTATGCAGCAGACCGGCGAGGACGCCGATACCGTCCTGCTGTGCGTGGCCGACGACGCGGGAAACGTGGTCTCGTATATCAACTCTCGGTTCGCAGGCTTCGGCTCCGGGCTGGTCGCCGGCGACACCGGCATCGCGCTTCAGAATCGTGGCGCGTCCTTCTCGCTCGACGACGACCACCCCAATCGGTTCGAGCCGGGAAAACGGCCATTCCACACCCTGATTCCGGGGCTTATCGACTTCGCGCCCGACGCCGAGCTGGACGACTGGGCTGCCTTCGGCGTGATGGGCGGCTTTATGCAGCCACAGGGGCACTTACAGCTTCTTACGAGTCTCGTGGACGACGGGCTAACGCCACAGCAGGCGCTCGACCGGCCGCGCTGGCGCTACCGTGAGGACGGCCGTCTGGCGGTCGAGGCGCGGTTCCCGACGGCAACGCAGAACGGGCTCGTGCGTCGAGGTCACGACCTCTCGGTGCTCTCACCGATTCAGTTCGGCGGTGCGCAGTTCGTCCGCCGTAACGCCGACGGTGTGCTGTCGGGCGCGACCGAACCACGCAAGGACGGCAACGCCGTCGGTCGTTGAGCCGGGAAGGACTATACCTCTCCACGCTAAGTAGACGTATGGAGTGGAAGACAGATTGGGGACTGCGGGCGAGGATGGGATTCACCATGTTTCTCCTGTTCGCGCTGTATCTCGTATTCGCAGTCGTCATCACGACGCAGTTCGGAAACGCATCAGTCTTTCTGGGGCTGATGGTGCTGTTCATGGGCGCACAGTTCCTCTTCTCGGATAAGCTAGCGCTCTACTCGATGGGCGCACGTGAGGTCTCGGAAGACGAGTATCCGCAGCTACACGCGACTATCGGACGGCTCGCACAACAGGCCGACCTGCCGAAGCCGAAGGTGGCCGTCGCCGACTCTCGCGTCCCGAACGCGTTCGCGACCGGTCGCTCACAGTCCAGCAGCGCAGTTTGTGTCACGACGGGCATTATGAATACGCTCTCCGAAGAGGAGCTAGAGGGCGTCATCGCTCACGAGTTGGCCCACGTGAAGAACCGCGACGTGATGGTGATGACGATCGCCTCGTTCCTCTCGACGATCGCCTTCCTCGTCGTCCGGTGGGGGTGGCTGTTCGCTGGCGGTGGCAATCGCGAGGGTGGCAATCAGGCACCGGTGTTCGTCGCCATCATCGTCTCGTTGGTCGTCTGGGTATTCTCGTTCCTGTTGATTCGTGCGCTCTCGCGCTACCGCGAGTTCGCCGCTGACCGGGGTGGGGCAGCCATCACAGGGAAACCGTCGGCACTCGCCTCTGCGCTGCTCAAAATCAGCGGGAATATGGACAACATCCCGAACGACGACCTGCGTGAGCAGTCGGAGATGAACGCCTTCTTCATCATCCCTATCAAGGCTGGTACCATCGGTCGACTGTTCTCGACACACCCCTCGACGGAGAAACGCGTCGATCGACTCCGTGAACTGGAACGCGAGATGGAATCCCAATAATGGGGCTGTTCGACTCTGTGAAGCAGGTGCTTGGCATCGCTGCCGAGGCCGACGCAACTCGCGAAAGTGATCCCGAGGCCCTGTTCGACCTCTCGACGGCAGCCGTGACGATGGAGGCACAGCTGGATTTCATCCCCGCCCGCGAGGCCGCGCTGTGTTTTTCAGGCGTCGATTCGACGGCGTTCACCGACGCGCGCGACGAGGTGGCGGCCGTCCTCGACGCCGGTGAGTCGGAGACCGGGACGGTCTTCGAGTTCCGCACCGACGCTCACGGCTACGACTGGGTCGTGCTGGCCGACGACGAGTTCGAGGACCTCGTGACGAGCGTCCACTTCGCAGCCGACACGATGCAGGAGTCTGGCTTCGGCTCGCGGCTGCTCGCCGCGGCGTTTCCGTTCGAGCGCGACGGCACCATCGCGTACTGGCTCTACTCTTTCCGCCGGGGGAGCTACTACCCATTCGTCCCGACCGGCAATCGCGACCACGACTCCAGCACGGAGTTCAAGCTAGAGTCGATGCTCGGCGACGAACTCACGATCGAGGAGGACAAGGAGTACTGGTATCCGATGTGGCCCGAAGGCGACGCCCGACCGTGGGGTCGTCCGCTGACTCCCGCCGAGTAAGCTTCGTATCTAAACGTGTTGTTTCGATGTGAACCACAACGCTCTCGTCCGGCGGTTTCACTTTCAGTATGCTGTTAACGTAGCTTTATATCCCCGGACGCACAACCGATTGGTATGTCCGCAACACAGGACCTCGAAGATCTTCCGGGTGTCGGCCCGGCTACCGCCGACAAGCTGCAAGACAACGGCTACGACTCGTATCAGTCCATCGCCGTTGCCTCCCCGAGTGAGCTCTCGAACAAAGCCGACGTGGGCGAGTCGTCGGCGTCAGACATCATCAACGCTGCCCGCGAATCCGCCGATATCGGCGGATTCGAGACCGGGACGCGCGTGCTCGAACGTCGTGAGGAAATCGGAAAGCTCCAGTGGCTCATTCCCGAAATCGACGAGATGCTCGGCGGCGGCGTGGAGACTCAGTCCATCACCGAAGTGTACGGTGAGTTCGGCTCCGGCAAGTCGCAGATCACCCACCAGCTCGCGGTGAACGTCCAGCTACAGGACGAGCTCGGTGGGCTCCACGGTCGCTGTATCTTCGTCGATACGGAGGACACGTTCCGGCCCGAGCGAATCGACGATATGGTGCGTGGACTCGACGACGAGATTCTCGAATCCGAACTCGAATACCGCGATATCGAAGGAAACGTCGGTGACGACGAGGCGATGGAGGCACTCGTGGACGACTTCCTCGCGAAGATTCACGTTGCGAAGGCGTTCAACTCCAACCACCAGATTCTGCTCGCCGAGAAGGCACTCGAAATTGCGAAAGAGCACGAAGACGACGACTACCCGGTTCGGCTGTTGTGTGTCGACTCGCTCACTGCGCACTTCCGCGCCGAGTACATCGGCCGCGGCGAGCTCGCCAACCGCCAGCAGAAGCTCAACAAACACCTGCACAGTCTCGAACGCGTCGGCAATCTCTACAACGCGGCAGTCCTCGTAACGAACCAGGTGCAGTCGAACCCGGACGCCTTCTTCGGCGACCCGACGAAGCCCATCGGCGGCAATATCCTCGGTCACAAGTCGACCTTCCGGATGTACCTGAAGAAGTCGAAGGGGAACAAGCGCATCGTCAAGCTGGTCGACGCCCCGAACCTCGCTGACGGCGAGTCCGTTATGCGCGTTGAGAACGAGGGCGTCAAGCCCGAGTAGTACCGCTCGACGCGTCGATCCGCAAACTACTCTATCAGCCCGCTGCCGACGATCCTCGACGCGACGGTTCTGGACTTCTCTGGCCGAGCTGACCGGGCCGCTCTGCTGCTCGCGCAGTCGAACGACGAACGTGCGGTCGAGCGTCGGGTTCAATAGGATCGGTCCCCGATTTCGAGCTATGGACGCGGAGCTGCTGCGGACGGATATGGTCGACAGCCTCGAACACGAGGCGAAGGCCGTCATCGCGAGTGACGCCGTCGCGAGCGCGATGCGCACGGTCCCGCGCGAGCCGTTCGTCCCCGATGATGTGTTACCCTACGCCGACCGCGCGGCCGAGCAGTTCGGGACGCGCGTACTCGCCCCCTCCGATGCTGCCCGGCTGTTTGAGGCCGTCGCGCCCGAACCGGGCGATTCAGTGCTCGTCGTCGGTGTCGGCGTCGGTTACACGGCGGCCGTGCTCGCCGAACTCGCCGGTGGACGCCACGTCCACGCTATCGATATCGACCGGCGGCTCGTCTACGAGGCGCGGTCGAACCTCCGGAAGGCGGGCTACAGCGAGGTGCTAGTGGACTGTGCCGATGGCGCGGACGGGCTCCCCTCGTACGCTCCCTACGATCACATCCTTGTCGAAGCGGCCGCGATTCGCCCCCCGGAGCGACTGCTCGCACAGCTCTCTGCCTCGGGGCGATTGGTCCTCCCGCTGGGGGGCGGCAACCAGACGCTCACTGCCGTCAGTGCCGACGGCGAACGCCAGGAACGGCTCGGGACGGTCGCGTTCGCTCCGATGCTCGTTGATGGAGAGCAGGCGACCACGCTCGAACGGAACCGCACCTCTCGCGAGGAGCACGAGCGGAACCGACAAGCTGCGACCCGAAAAAACGGCTGGGAGCAGGAGTGGATTGACTGGGACCGCTACTGAACGTCGGCGCTGTGTCCGACGCGATTTTTTATACGTTGAGCCTGACCGGTGAAGTATGAGGAGATCTGCGTGCCCGATACAGAGATCGAGGTGACGGTTGCAGATCCGGGCGAACCTCGCCCCTCGGTCGTCAGCGGTTCGCGACTTGACGTGGCTGTCGACGGCGAGCTATATCCGACGGCCGAACTCGCTGACGGCGGCTATCTGGCGTGGTGGTTCGAGGCCGTCGACTCGCCAGCACCAGACGCGAATGTAACCACGGAGTGGGTCGCCGCGCCGACCCGTTTTCTCGCCGCCGCGACCCTGCGTGAGCTCTGGGCTGACCCCACCGTCTTCGACCGTATTGCCGATAGTTCCGTGTAATCGTCACGCTATACCGTCGCGCTCTTTTCCGCCGCTGTCTCCCGGTGAGCTGTGTCCGACGACGACTTCGACAAGCGACTCGCCGACGCTCTCGAACGCGTGGCACACCGGAGTGTCGTCTCGACTCTCAATATGCTCGCTGCCCGCTACGTCACTCTCGGATGACGAGCAGCGCCGTATTCTCTCGGCGGTCGACGTACTCGGAGTTCGCCGGCGGCTTCACCTCGAACGAGACGGTGCCGTCAGCCTGATTCTGTCCCAACGATGGATCGATGTCGAACGTCGCCCGCCCGTCCGTGTCCGTCGTGACGGTCGCAACCCCGTCGAGCATCGCCGAGTCGCCGCGTGCGATGACCGTCGCACCCGCCACCCGACTCCCGTCCGGGCCGACGACCGCGACCGATACCGCCTCCGTCTCACCGAGCGTCGTCACCTCTGGCTCCGGCCGCACGTCGAGTTCGCTCACGCCGATGGCCGAAATTCCCGACACCATATTCATCATCACGGACAGCGACGCGACGCCGACCACCAGCGCGATGACCAGCCGAATCGGTAATCCCTCGATAGCTCGCTCGTCGTCGAATATATCGAACACGCCGACGGTGGCTCGTTATCCGGTATAAACGTTCGTGCAACGACTCAAGTGACATCCCGCGTCACCGCCGATGTGACGACGATCGGCCGCACGAACGGCGACGGACCACGGCTCCCGCTGGGACGATATATCGCTCGTGACGGGAGCTGTGGGGCTAAGGTGGCCCTCGACTGCGCACGACCGCACGCGATGTGTCTGGTCGGAAAGCGCGGTAGCGGGAAGTCGAATAGCCTCGCGCTGCTCGCCGAGGGGCTCCTCGATGTCGATGGGGTGATCCCTGTGGTCGTAGATCCGATGGGTGCCTTCGGCGGGCTCGATCGCGCCGGCGTCATCGTCACGGAGCCGTGCGTCTCACCCGAGGCGATACCACCGCGCGAGTGGCCGAGACTCGTCGGTCTCGATCCGACCGGTGGTGCGGGCGCGCTCGTCTGGACGGCCGCGACGGAGTGTGCGACGCTTGCAGGGATGCGTCGATGTGTCGAGCGCGAAGGACCCGGCCCAGCTGCACGGGTCGCGACGAATCACCTCACTCACGCTGCGAGCTGGGGTATCTTCGCGCCCGACGGACTGTGTGCACCGACGGAGCCGACGGTTCTCGACCTCGCTGGCACGTCCGACCGAGCGGCCAACGCCGTCGTCCGTGCGGTCGCGGCAGGATTGTACGAGCGACGGCTCGCTGGTGAGGGACCGCTCCCGTGGCTGCTCGTCGACGAGGCGCACGTCTTCCTCGACGGTGTCGCCGCGCCGGCACTGGACACGCTGTTCACCCGCGGGCGTGCCCCCGGGGTTTCGCTCGTGCTCGCGACCCAGCGCCCCGACGCACTCCCCGAGACGGCCGTCTCGCAGGTCGACTTGCTCGCAACCCACCGACTCACGGGCCGTGCGGACACAGCTGCAGTCGCGGGCGCACGCGGTGACTACGTGGACGGGCCGGTCGAGCCCCGGATTCCCGCGAGCGTCGGTGACCTGCTCGTCTTCGACGACGCGACCGAGCGCGCACACAGTCTTCGGGTCCACGAGCGTGCGACTCCACACGGCGGGACGACTCCCACTCTCGAAACCGACGGATACGAGTAGTTTGCCCACACGAGTCTGGTATGGACTCGGAGCCGACGCTCACGTTCGTCGCTGTCGGCGGCGCGCTCGGTGCCGTCTGTCGCTGGGGTGTCGGTGTCGCGCTCGCCGGGCCGGCGTTCCCGATCGGGACGTTGGTGGTCAATGTCGTCGGTGCGTTCCTGCTCGGCGTCCTGCTGTACGAGCGTCGGCTCCGAAATGCGTTCTCCTCACGCACCCGACTGGTCGCCGGCACGGGCTTTCTCTCGTCGTTCACGACGTACTCGACGTTTGCGGCCGAGAGCGTCGCGCTCGACCCGGCGCTGGTAGGACTGAATCTCACGGCGAACTACGCGTTCGGCTTCATCGCCGTGGTCGCTGGGCGGAGCGTCGCGAGGTGGCTGTCGTGAGCCTCACGCCGCTGTTCGTCGCTGTCGGCGGCGCACTCGGAGCGAGCTGTCGGTATCTGGTCGGTCAACGAATCGAGCACGCGCTCGCTGATACGCTCGTCGTGAACGTCGTCGGGAGTCTGCTGTTGGGGTTCGTCCTCGCCGCACCGCTCGGAACGTCGGCGGTCGCGCTCGCGGGCACGGGGTTCTGTGGCGCGTTCACGACGTTCTCGTCGTTCGCGTTCGAGACGGTGCGACTCGCAGAAGATGGGTTCGTTCGGGCAGCTGTGGGCAACGCGGTCGGCACGTTCGCGCTCGCGGCTGTTGGGGTCGTCATCGGCGGCTGGAGCGGTTCAGTTCTCTTCTAGCTCTTCGAACGCCTGCTCGAAGTCCTCGTCGGAGAAGCTCGCCGTCGTCTCGTCGAGTTTGTCGCTTAGCGCCTCCAAATCTTCACACAGTTCCGCGTATGCTTCGCTCTCGTTCAGCTCGCGCTCGCTCTTCTGGGTCTCCAGCGCGGCGCGTTTCGAAACGAGCGCGTAGTACTCACGGAGTTGGGCGTCGTACTCCGATCGGGAGAGCAGCTGTTCGACGGCGTTATGAAGTTCCTCGCGCCGTACTGGCTTCACCAGGTAGTCGTCGAACCCCATCTCGATGATATCGAAATCTGGTTCGACGGCGGTCACCATCGCAACGCGACAACCGTAGCCGGCCTTACGAATCGCACTGAGAACCTCATCACCGGAGGTATCAGGCATTAGCCGGTCGATGAGAGCCACGTCAACGTCCTCGTCGGCGGCCTCGATACCGCCCTCTCCACCATAGGCTGTTCGAACGTCGTAGCTGTCGGCTAACCATGCGGCGTACAGATCTGCGAGATCGGGTTCGTCGTCGACGATCAACACCGTCGGTTGATCATCACTCACAGCGATTCCCCCGGCTACGACTACAGTTCACAGTAGCATATCGATACGGGGGTGTATGAGGTTTTGGGCGCAGTATCAGTATATGAAACTACTCCTTGAAAATACACGGTGGGCTGCTCACACTCGATTATCAGGTTGCTTCGCTCCTCAATAGTTCGTCGTAGAAGCGCCCGAGGCGGGATTTGAACCCGCGTCACGACCGTGACAGGGTCGTATGATGGGCCACTACACCACCCGGGCCGACGCATTTTCTCGTAGCCCGGTAGTATGTATAAGGCTTTCCAACCGACAACGCTCGTTGCTATACTACGTATTGCACGGCCACAAGAGTCTTGTACTACGAACTACCTCCCGTTGATATGGTCGCTCGGTCGGCGAGCGATAGCCGTCTCGCGCGCGTTCCGAAAATGCTTTGTGCTGGTGGACAATACCTCACTGTAGTATCTCAGAACTTCTCTCAGCGGACCCCAGCCATACATGGTAGATGTAAGCCAACACAACCTCGTTCCAGAGCATAGGATCGTCTCCGATTCGGAGCTCGACGATGTGCTCGACGAGTACAATATCGAACGTACAGACCTACCGAAAATAAAACGCACTGACGCGGGCATCCCCGACCAAGCCGAAGTTGGTGACGTGCTCGAAATCGTGCGCGACTCCCGGACGACGGACCAGGCCGTCGTCTACCGACTGGTGATTCAGTAATATGGACAGACAGAAACGACGCGCCGTCTCCCGAGAGTACTTTTCCCGTGATCGTCTCGCCGAACACCACTTCCGCTCGTTCAACTCCTTCCTCGAACGCGGTATGCAGCGTGTCGTTGACGAGAAAGAGTCTATCGAGACGGATATCGGCGACAAGGAGGGCCAGGAACCGGTACGTGTCGACCTCGCCGACGTGCGGGTCGAGACCCCCCGCGTCCGCGAGGCCGACGGCTCCGAGGAACTGCTCTACCCACAGGAGGCACGTCTGCGTAACATCACCTACTCCGCGCCGGTGTTTATGGAGATGGACATCGTGCGCGGCGGTGAGGAGGAGCCCGAACAGGTGGTCGACACTGCCGAGACGAAGATCGGCCGGATGCCCATTATGGTCGGCTCCTCGAAGTGCAATATCTATGACTTCTCCGACGAGGAGCTCATCGAAATCGGCGAGGATCCCGCCGACCCCGGCGGCTACTTCATCGTCAACGGCTCCGAGCGCGTCCTGATGACGAGTGAGGATCTCGCACCCAACAAAATTCTCGCCGAGTACGACACGAAGTACGGCGACGAGATTCAGGTCGCGAAGACGTTCTCCCAGCGGCGTGGCTACCGCGCACTCGTGCTGTGTGAGCGCAACCGCGAGGGGCTGCTCGAAGTGAGCTTCCCGTCCGTGTCGGGCTCTATCGAGTTCGTCACGCTCGTTCGCGCGCTCGGACTCGAATCCGACGAGGAGATCGTCCACCGGGTGAGCGACGACCCCGAGATTGTGAAGTTTATGCTGGAGAATCTGGAGGCCGCTGAGGTCGGCTCTACCAACGAGGCGATCGAGACCCTCGGCCAGCGTGTCGCCTCCGGGCAGGGGAAGAACTACCAGCTCAAGCGCGCCAACTACGTCATCGACCGGTATCTCCTCCCGCACCTCCACGAGGAGGGCATCGAGGACGAGGAGGTCCGGACGAACAAGGCCGTCTATCTCTGTCGGATGGCCGAGGCCTGTTTCGAGCTCGCACTCGGCCGCCGCGAATCCGACGACAAGGATCACTACGCCAACAAGCGGCTGAAGGTGTCGGGCGATCTGATGAAGGATCTGTTCCGCACCGCGCTCAACAAGCTAGCACGCGACGTGAAGTACCAGCTCGAACGCGCCAATATGCGCAATCGACAACTCTCGGTTTCGACGGTTGTCAGATCTGACGTGTTGACCGAGCGGCTCGAACACCCGATTGCAACCGGTAACTGGGTGGGTGGCCGGTCCGGCGTCTCACAGCTTGTGGACCGCACCGACTACATGGGTGTGCTGTCACACCTGCGACGGCTCCGCTCGCCGCTATCGCGCTCGCAGCCCCACTTCAAGGCGCGTGACCTCCACGCGACCCAGTGGGGTCGTATCTGTCCTTCGGAGACCCCCGAGGGACCGAACTGTGGGCTCGTCAAGAACTTCGCGCAGGCGATGGAGCTGTCACAGAACGTCGAGGACGAACGGGAACTGAAGCGAGAACTCGCCTCTATGGGCGTAAACGGCATCCCCGGCATCGAGACCGTGGAGGCCCCCGCAGACGACTAATATGAGTAGCCAACGAGAATCCAAGGTGTACGTCAACGGGTCGCTCATCGGGACCCATCCGCAGCCGCACGAACTCGCGAACAACGTCCGAGAAGCCCGCCGCCGCGGCGAGGTCTCCGAGATGGTCAACGTCTCCGTCAAGGAGGAGACGAACGAAATTATCATCAACGCCGACGCTGGTCGTGCTCGCCGACCGCTGTTCGTCGTCGAGAACGGCGAGCCGCTCGTCTCCGACGAAGAGCTCGAAGCCGTCGAGAACGAGGAGCTCGACTTCGACGATCTTGTCGACCGCGGCTACATCGAGTATATCGACGCCGAGGAGGAGGAGGACATCCTCGTCGCCGTCGAGGGAGAGGATGTCACCGACGACCATACCCACCTCGAAGTCGATCCGCAGCTCATCTTCGGTATCGGTGCCGGGATGATTCCGTATCCCGAACACAACGCCTCGCCCCGCATTACGATGGGTTCGGGGATGATCAAACAGTCGCTCGGGCTCCCGTCCGCGAACTACCGCATCCGACCGGACACCCGTCAGCACCTGCTCCACTACCCGCAGCTGTCGCTCGTCAAGACGCAGACCACCGAGCAGATCGGCTACGACGACCGTCCGGCGGCACAGAACTTCGTCGTCGCGGTCATGTCCTACGAGGGGTTCAACATCGAGGACGCGCTCGTCCTCAACGGCGGCTCCGTGGACCGCGCGCTCGCTCGCTCGCACTTCTTCCGAACGTACGAGGGCGAAGAGCGTCGCTATCCTGGCGGTCAGGAAGACCGCTTCGAGCGCCCGGACGAGGACGTGCGCGGCGCGCGCGGTGAGGAAGCGTACACGCATCTGGACGACGACGGTCTCGTCAACCCCGAGGCACGAGTCGGTGAGAAC
Source organism: Halobacteriales archaeon (assembly GCA_034521675.1). Taxonomy (GTDB): domain Archaea; phylum Halobacteriota; class Halobacteria; order Halobacteriales; family Haloarculaceae; genus Halosegnis. The sequence goes on from JAXHLZ010000005.1 coordinate 59,451, forward strand.
GACGTGCTGCTCGGGAAGACTTCTCCGCCGCGATTCCTGGAGGAGCCGGACGATATGGGCGGACTCTCCCCCCAAAAGCGTCGTGAGACGAGCGTGACGATGCGCTCGGGCGAGTCCGGTATCGTGGATACGGTGACCCTGATGGAGGGCGAGGACGGCTCGAAGCTCTCGAAGGTCAGCGTGCGCGATGAACGTATCCCCGAGCTCGGAGACAAGTTCGCATCACGACACGGCCAGAAGGGTGTCGTCGGGCACATCGCACCGCAGGAAGATATGCCGTTCACGCAGGACGGCGTCGTTCCCGACCTCATCTTGAATCCGCACGCGCTGCCGTCGCGGATGACCGTCGGTCACATTCTGGAGATGATCGGGGGGAAGGTCGGTTCGCTCGAAGGTCGCCGCGTCGACGGAACCGCCTTCACCGGCGAGGACGAAGACGATCTCCGCGACACGCTCGTTGAGGACGGCTTCAAATCCAGCGGAAAGGAGGTCATGTACTCCGGTGTGACGGGCGAGAAGATCGAGGCCGAGATCTTCGTCGGCGTCATCTTCTACCAGAAGCTGTATCACATGGTGTCGAACAAGATTCACGCCCGCTCGCGTGGGCCGGTGCAGGTGCTCACGCGACAGCCGACTGAGGGGCGCGCCCGCGAGGGTGGGCTCCGTGTCGGTGAGATGGAGCGGGACGTACTCATCGGGCACGGCGCGGCGATGGCGCTCAAAGAGCGCCTGCTCGATGAGTCCGACCGTGAGTTCATCCACGTCTGTGGTAACTGTGGAATGAGCGCGGTCGAGAACGTCGAGCAGCGGCGTGTCTACTGTCCGAACTGCGACGAGGAGACGGACGTCCACGAGGTCGAGATGAGCTACGCGTTCAAGCTCCTGCTCGACGAGATGAAGGCGCTGGGTATCGCGCCGCGGATCGAACTCACGGAGGCAGTCTAAACCATGAGCGCGTCGATACACGCTGGTTCACTCGCGTTCACTCGCTGCACGGGCAGTGAATCGCCTACCCAAACGAAATTCCAGAGGAATTCAGTATGAGCACAGGACAAGCACCCAAACAGATTGGGTCACTCAGCTTCGGGCTGATGGACCCCGAGGAGTACCGCGAGATGTCGGCCACAAAGGTCATCACGGCCGACACCTACGACGATGATGGCTTCCCCATCGATATGGGGCTGATGGACCCACGGCTGGGTGTCATCGACCCCGGACTCGAGTGCAAGACCTGCGGCCAACACTCCGGTTCGTGTAACGGCCACTTCGGTCATATCGAACTGGCCGCGCCGGTCATCCACGTCGGCTTCCAGAAGCTCATCCGCAGACTCCTCCGCGGGACGTGTCGCGAGTGTTCGCGACTTCTGCTCACGGAGGACGAGGCTGACGAGTTCCGCGAGCAGCTCACCCAGACCCGGAATCTGAACGAGGATCTGGGCGACGTGACGAAGGCCGCCATTCGCCGCGCACGCAAGGCATCGAACTGCCCGCACTGCGGCGAGAAGCAGTACGATATCCAACACGAAAAGCCGACCACCTACTACGAAGTGCAGGACGTGCTCTCGGCCGAGTACTCCGAGCGTATCGCCGCCGCGATGGAAGGTCGCCCGGTCGGCGACGAGGAAGAGGGCGATGTCGACCGCGAACCGATCGGTCCGACCGACCTCGCCGAGGAAACCGGAATCGACACGTCTCGCATTCAGGATATCCTCTCCAGTGAGTTCCGCCCGACGAAGGAGGACCGCGAGTCGCTGGAGAAGGCGCTCGACGTAGACCTCACCGAGGAGGACATGAACAAGCTGATGGCCTCCGATATCCGCGACTGGTTCGAGGATATCCCGGATTACGATATCGAGACGCTCGGTATCGACGCCGAGAAGTCCCGCCCGGAGTGGGTCATCCTGACCGTCCTGCCGGTGCCGCCGGTGACGGCGCGCCCGTCGATCACGCTCGACAACGGCCAGCGCTCTGAGGACGACCTCACACACAAGCTGGTGGATATCATCCGCATCAATCAGCGGTTTATGGAGAACCGCGAGGCGGGTGCCCCGCAGCTCATCATCGAGGACCTCTGGGAGCTACTCCAGTACCACGTGACGACGTTTATGGACAACGAAATTTCGGGGACGCCGCCGGCTCGCCACCGATCGGGTCGCCCGCTCAAAACCCTCTCCCAGCGACTGAAAGGGAAGGAAGGTCGCTTCCGCGGATCGCTCTCGGGCAAGCGTGTTAACTTCTCCGCACGAACCGTTATCAGCCCGGACCCGACGCTCTCGCTCAACGAGGTCGGCGTTCCGGACCAAGTCGCCAGCGAGATGACCCAGACGATGAACGTGAACGCGCGGAATCTGGATGACGCGCGCCGCTACGTCGCTAACGGACCGGAGACACACCCCGGCGCGAACTACGTGCGCCGCCCGGACGGTCGCCGGCTGAAGGTAACCGAGAAAAACTGCGAGGAACTCGCAGAGAAGGTCGACCCCGGCTGGGAGGTCTCACGACACCTCATCGACGGCGACATCGTCATCTTCAACCGACAGCCGTCGCTCCACCGGATGTCCATCATGGCCCACGAGGTCGTGGTGATGCCGTACAAGACGTTCCGGCTGAACACCGTCGTCTGTCCGCCGTACAACGCTGACTTCGACGGCGACGAGATGAACATGCACGCGCTCCAGAACGAGGAGGCACGCGCCGAGGCGCGCGTCCTGATGCGCGTCCAAGAGCAGATTCTCTCCCCGCGCTTCGGTGAGAACATCATCGGTGCGATTCAGGACCACATTTCGGGGATGTATCTGCTCACTCACGACAACCCACACTTCAACGAGACGCAGGCGCTCGACCTACTGCGTGCGACGAGCGTGGAGGGGCTCCCGGAGCCGGACGGCACCGACGAAGACGATGTCGACTACTGGACCGGTCGCTCCGTCTTCTCGGAGCTGCTGCCGGACGACCTCAACCTGGAGTTCGAGGGGACGCTCGGCGAGCCGGTCGTCATCGAAGACGGCCAGCTCGTGGAGGGAACGATCGCCGAGGACGAGGTCGGTGAGTTCGGCGGCGAGATCGTCGACACCATCACGAAGGTGTACGGCAACACTCGCTCGCGTGTGTTCATCAACGAGATTGCGACGCTCGCGATGCGGTCGATTATGCACTTCGGTATCTCCGTGAGCATCGACGACGAGTCGGTCGACACCGAGGCCGAAGCACGCATTCAAGAGGCAATCGACAGCGCCTACGAGCGCGTGCAGGAGCTCATCGAGACGTACGACGCGGGCGAACTGGAGTCGCTCCCCGGTCGAACGACCGACGAGACGCTGGAGATGAAGATTATGCAGACGCTCGGCCGCGCGCGAGACTCGGCAGGTGATATCGCCGACGAACGTCTCGACGAAGATAACCCCGCAGTCGTGATGGCTCGCTCGGGTGCACGTGCGTCGATGCTGAATCTCACGCAGATGTCGGCGTGTGTCGGTCAGCAAGCGGTGCGCGGCGAGCGCATCAATCGCGGCTACGAGGATCGAACGCTCAGCCACTACAAGAAGAACGATCTCTCTGCCGACGCCCACGGCTTCGTGGAGTCGTCGTATCGACAGGGACTCAACCCGCAGGAGTTCTTCTTCCACGCGATGGGTGGCCGCGAGGGACTCGTGGATACGGCAGTCCGCACCTCGAAGTCCGGCTACCTCCAGCGCCGGCTGATCAACGCGCTCTCTGAGCTGGAGTCGCAGTACGACGGCACGGTCCGGGACACCTCGGACACGGTCGTCCAGTTCGAGTTCGGCGAGGACGGCACCTCGACCACGCAGGTCGCCCACGACGAGGAGAATCCAATCAACGTGGACGACATCGCGGCCCGCGTGATGAACGCGGAGTTCTCCGACGAGACCGAACGCGAGTCGTTCCTCAAGGGCGACACGCTTCAGACGAACCTCTCGGAGCACCAGGACACTTGGCGCACCGGCGCGGGCGTCCCGGAGGTGGAGTCGGATGACTGACGCCGATGTCAAGGCGGTCGTCCAAGAGACGGAACTCCCGAAGCGACTCCGACAGGAAGTGTACGACGCGGTCGAGGCCCACAACGCGAACATCGAGGAGGCCGAAGATATCGCGACGGCCGTCGAGTCACGCTATCTCGCGACCCGACTCGACCCGCTGGACCCCGTCGGCACCGTCTCGGCGCAGTCCATCGGTGAGCCGGGAACGCAGATGACGATGAACACGTTCCACTATGCGGGCGTCGCAGAGATCGACGTGACCTCTGGGCTGCCGCGGCTCATCGAGCTGGTCGATGCGCGTAAGACCCCCGATACGCCGGTTATGCACGTGTATCTCGACGAGGAGCACGCGAGCGATCGCGAGAAGGCCCACGAGGTCGTCTGGAACATCGAGGCGACGCGCGTGCTCGCGCTCGGTGACGTGTCGACAAACGTTGCCGATATGCTCGTGAGCGTCGATCTCAACGAGGAGACGCTCCGCGAGCGGTGGCCCACCTACGACAGCCTCACGGAGATCGTCGACGAGATTGCCGGTACGATCGACTCGAGTCTCGGCGTCGAGACGACCCGTCCGGAGCCGACGACCGTCGAGTTCGGTCCCGACGAACCGTCGTACCGCGAACTCCTCCAGCTGGTCGAGGACTTGCGCGATATCGTATTCAAGGGTATCGACGACGTGTCGCGCGTCGTCATTCGCAAAGAGGAGGTCGAGTCCGGCGACGAGGAGTTCATCCTCCACACCGAGGGGTCGGCCTTCGGCAAGGCGCTGAAGATTGATGGCGTCGATAGCAGCCGGACGACGTGTAACAACATCCACGAGATTCACCGCAATCTCGGCATCGAGGCGGCTCGCGAGGCCATCATCAACGAGACCCGCGACACGCTCGAAGAGCAGGGGCTGGACGACGTGAACATCCGGCACCTCATGCTGGTCGCCGACATCATGACCAACAACGGTGAAATCGAATCCATCGGTCGCCACGGCATCTCCGGCAACAAGGACTCCGTGCTCGCACGCGCGGCGTTCGAGGTGACGGTCAACCACCTGCTCGACGCGGCCATCCACGGCGAGGTCGACGACCTCGACGGCGTGACGGAGAACGTCATCGTCGGCAAGCCCATCAGGCTCGGCACCGGCGATGTGGATCTGCGGATGAGCGGCAGCGCGTCGACGAGCGCAGACGACTAATCACCGCTTCTTCCGTTTTCACCTGCGCGAGCGACAGCGCTCCGCGATACCGTTTTCACCTGTGCGCTCCAATTGAAACTGTGATACGGCTCTCCGACGAGGCGCGCCAGCTCATCGGCTTCATCGAGGAAGCGTCCGGGGCGACCGTCCGGGACTGTCTTGTCGGCGACGAGCGCGTCGTGTTCGTCGTCGCGCCGGGTGAGATGGCCGACGCTATCGGCCCACAGGGACAGACCGTCGCGCGCATCGAGGAGCGCCTCAACAAGCGGGTCGAACTCGTGGAAGACGCTGACGACCCCGGGACGTTCGTCGCGAACGCGCTCCGACCGGCGGCTGTCTACGACGTGACCGTCCGCGAGCGTGAGGGTGAAACCATCGCCTACGCCGAGGTGAACACGGCCGACTTCGGGGCAGCTATCGGACGCGGCGGCAAGAACATCAAGACGGCGACCGAACTCGCCGGTCGCCACTTCGATATCGACGCTATCGAGCTCGTTCCCCAACCTGACTCCGTGCTCGACACCGTCGCCGACGTGACGGGCGTGGAGCCAGCGGACGCGCTGTTCGACACGCGTGATGAACGTCTCGTCGTGCTCGCGCCGACGGGGTCGCGAGCGGCGATTCGCGACGTACGTGAGAAGTTGCGTGAGGAACTCGGCTGGCCGGTCGTCACCGTGACATACGCGAGCGACCCGGCGACGCTCGTTGAGCACGCGCTCGCACCCGCTGATATCGAGAACGTGACGGTCTCGGCGCTCGGCACGGCGTACGTCGAGGTGACGGAGGAGGACAGAGGTCTCGCTATCGGCTCGTCGGGCAAGCGGATACGGCTTGCCCGACTGCTGGCCGCCGAGTACGCCGGCCTTGACGACGTGGCACTGACCTAACGGCGGGTATGCGCCCGCCTCTGTCCGGATTTTGGAACGAACGAAAGACGATGCTTAAGTGGCTGGGTAGAAAAGTAGGCAGTACTATGGCGAACGGCAAGTACGCCGCGCGCAAGCTCAAGAAGGACCGTCAGCAGCGACGATGGTCCGACTCTGATTATGCGCGACGTGCCCGTGGGCTCGGACAGAAGTCCGATCCCCTCGAGGGTGCGCCGCAGGGGCGCGGCATCGTACTGGAGAAGGTTGGTATCGAAGCGAAACAGCCCAACTCGGCCATCCGAAAGTGCGTCCGAGTCCAGCTCATCAAGAACGGGAAGCAGGTCACCGCCTTCTGTCCCGGTGACGGCGCGATTTCGTTCATCGACGAGCACGACGAGGTCACCATCGCCGGTATCGGTGGGGCGAAGGGTCGTGCGATGGGCGACCTCTCGGGTGTCAACTACAAGGTCGATAAGGTGAACGGCGTCGCGATGCTCGAGCTCGTGCGCGGCAACCAGGAGAAGCCAGTCCGATGAGCGACGAAACCGAAGCGCCGGAGCCGGACGCCCCGGCCTCCACGGACGACGAGCGCGTCTCCGCACAGCTGTTCGGCGTCTGGAGCGTCGACGACATCAGCTACGCCGACGAGTCTACCCGTCGCTACATCAACGTCACCCCCATCGCACACACGCAAGGACGACACTCCAACAAGCAGTTCAAGAAGTCCGAGCTCTCCATCGTCGAGCGGCTCATCAATCGACTGATGCAGACAGAGGAGAATACGGGGAAGAAACAGCAGGCTACTCGCATCGTGCGCGAGGCCTTCGACCGCATCAACGAGCGCACCGACGAGAACCCGGTGCAGGTGCTCGTGACGGCGGTCGAGAATGCCGCCCCACGTGAGGAGACTGTCCGCCTGAAGTACGGTGGTATTTCCGTCCCGCAGGCCGTCGACGTGGCCCCGCAGCGCCGTGTCGACCAGGCGCTGAAGTTCATCGCCGAGGGCGTGCAGGGCTCGTCGTTCAAGACGCCGACGCCGGCAGCAGAGGCCCTCGCCTCTCAGCTCACTGGCGCGGCGAACTACGATGTCCAGACGTACGCCGTCAATCAGAAGGAAGAGAAAGAGCGCGTCGCGGCGGCTGCCCGATAATCTCTGTCGTCTTCTCTCCGTTTTGTCAGCTCTACAGCGGCTGGTGTGGCACGATTTCCGGCCCCGGATGTACTGTCGCGTCGACGCCGAACACGTCCGCGAGCAACTGCTCCGTGACGACCTCTTCCGGTGGCCCCCAGTCGTACGGAACCCCGTCGCGGAGCGCGATGAGGTTGTCCGCGTAGCGGGCCGCCTGTGCGATATCGTGGTTACTTTAGGCTATCCTACGAAGCCAACGGTCGCGCGGTTCTAAGATATCTCCGGCAACGATGTCGCCGCCGCGCCGGGCGTCAAAGAGTCACTGGCGCACGCCTAACCCCGGTCGATTTTTCACCGATCTAATCACTCACGCACGTGAATTTATAACACGCCGAACACCACCCCACAGTATGGTGATGAGCGCTGCGGAGGCGATGGAGCAGTACGGCCCGAGTGAGATTACGACCGACCGGATACTGACGGTCGACGACCCGGCGTATATCGGTGAGAACGTCGCCCTTGTCACGGGGGCAGCAAGTGGAATCGGTCGCGCTATCTCGCTGTGTCTCGCGGGCAACGGACTCACCGTTGCCGGGGTCGACGTGGATACTGACGGACTGGCCGAGACGACCGACCGCGCCGAGACGCTCGGTGTTCCCGGCGAGATCGAGCCGGTGGCCGCTGACCTCACCGAAGAAGCCGATATCGAGCAGGCCGTCGAGCGCGCCGCCGAGCTGGGTGATCTCCGGTATCTCGCCAACGTTGCCGGGCTCCAGACTATCGCCCCTATCGCGGAGTTTCCGACCGAAAAGTACGACCTGATGCACGACGTGATGCAGCGTGCGCCGCTACTGTTAAGTAAGGCCGCGTGGCCACATCTCGAAGAGTCGGGCGGCGTCATCGGTAATATGTGCTCGGTCCACGGTCACATCGTCACGAAGGACAAGGTAGCGTACAACACCGTGAAGTTCGGCCTTCGCGGACTGACGCAGTCAATCGCCGCCGAGGGCGATGGTGATATCCGCGCCTTCTCGGTCTCGACAGGATTCGTGAAAACGCCGCTGGTCGCGAAACAGCTCCCCGACTCGGCCGAATCGCGCGGTCTCTCCGTGCCCGAGACCGTCGAGCAGGTCATCCTCGGGGCGAGCAAGGTGAAACGGATGATGGAGCCGTACGAGGTGGGGAATCTGTTCGTCCACGGCTTCTCACATCATGCGAGCCACCTCAACGGCGATGACATGACTCACGACGGCGGGATATCGACGACCTACTGAATTAGAGCCATTCGGCGAACGTTCCCTCGATGAGCGTATCCGCTTGCTCGTCGAGATACTCAGCCTGCATCCCCCACAGCGCCTCGGTGAACGGCTCGCCGGCTTCGAACCGTTCGCGGACGCGTCCGCGCTTCCACGAGGCGGGGGTTACGCCGCGGTCGACCCGTTCACGGAGCGGCCGGAGATACCGGTTCGCTTCCTCGGGGCTGACACCGCTACGCTCCAGCCCCGAACGCGCGAACTCGAGCAGCTCCGCGTACATCGTCTCCGTATTTGTCGTCACCTCGCCATCGGCGGTCACCCACTCCATATCGGCATCGAGCCCGTCGCTCGCAGCGGCATAGAAATTCTCGCGAGCCGTCTCCCACGGCTGGTCGTACACCGGGTGTTCGTGCCCACGCAGCGACTCTATCAGGCCGGCGAACGCCGCGAGGAAGGCGATCGAATCGTGCACGGTCGGCTGGCTCGCAATCGGCCGAAACTCGATACGCGCGTTCGCGCTGGTGCGCGAACTCCCCTCGATGACGGGCCGCACCCACCGCCAGTAGGAGCCGTGCTTATGCCGGTAGTGGGCAAAGCGATCGTCGAATCGACCCCCTTCGGACTGGAGTTCGGGAACGACGGTCGTGTCGGCAGCGACCCGATCGACGGCCTCCTCGACTGAGTCGAAGTCGCGTGGGAACCGGACCTTCGGGTCACCGTCGGGATTGAGTACCGACTCGAAGACGCGGATTCGGCCGCTATCGGCTGATTCTTCGATGACTCGTGCTGGCTCGTGTGTGTAGAGATCCGGCGGGAAGAACGGTGAGTTCACCCCGAGTGCGAGCAGCGGCCCTGCGATGCGAAGCGCGTACCGGAAGTACGCTGGGAGATCGTCGGCCTGTGGCACTTGATAGTGCGGCTGTATCGACGTGATAAGACTCTCCGGCATCACGGTGTGTGCGTCGAGTTCGACTCCCGGCGCGTCGAGTGCCATGTCAGCGCTGAACGACGTGTTCGCCATCGCGTGATACCGGACGGCATCGCTCATGTTCGTCGCAAGCCTGATCCCATCTTCTTCGATGGAGTTAGCGAGATAGGAACTTGCGGTCTCACCGACGGGCGGCTGGGTCCAGATACCGTCCGAGACCAACCGTAGCCCCTCCGTCGTCGCGACCTCCTGTGCGGCAGAGAGCCGCGCTTTCACTTCTGCTTCCTGTGCGCGCAGTCCATAGCCCGACAGCGGCTGTGGCGAGGTGGACATCTCGGCGTTGTGGAGCCCGAGCTCCTTTTCGAAGCCGATGTACTCCAGTAATCGCCGCGGGACACGCGCGAGCGCGCCGGAGTCGTCGACGGCGTAGAACTCGTATTCGAAGCCGACGACGCCCTGTGGATTGTCGAAGGTCCCCTTATGCAGCTCTCGTTTTAAGTCCTCGATCTCCGATTCGACTCGCGCTGTGAACGTCTCGGAGTCAGTATCTAGTATCTTCCGCACCTGTGTTGCGAGCTCCGAGCCTGACATATCCGGACCGTTGCTCGCCGGGGATTAGAAGCTCCCGACTGCCCGCCAGTGATCGACGAATCCCCACGGAGTTTTTGTACCAGCGGCCGGTTTTATCATACAATGAGTGACTCCCCCGGCAATCATCCGTCGATTTCGGCGGCAACGCCGGCTACAGACGCCGATCGAGCGTGGACGTTTGAGGCCGTCAACTCCGTCTCTCGGACGTTTACCCTCACAATCGAACTCTTGGAAGAGCCCCTTGACGCGTGGGTCTGTACTGGATATCTACTCTGCCGTATCGCCGACACCCTCGAAGACGACCCATCAATTCCGCCGCGTGAACGCGCCCGCCTGCTGGAGCTGTACGACGACGTGCTCGATCCCGATGACCCGGCGACCGTCGAGACGTTCCTCGCGGAAGTCGAGCCTCACCGTCCCGACGATCCGAACGCCGACTGGCAGGTCGTCGGCGACACCGAGCGCGTCTTCCGCGTCTTTGCCTCACTCGACCCCGACGTGCAGGCCGCGATGCGCTCCGTCGTCCGCGAAATGGCCACTGGGATGGCGGATTTCCTCCGGGATCACGCCGACGAGGGAGGGCTCCGGCTCCGTACCGTCGACGAGCTTGAGGAGTACTGCTGGTACGTTGCCGGCACCGTCGGCAAGCTGCTCTCGAACCTCTTTCGCGTCTACGGCGCAGAGGAAACCGACCCCGAGGACGCTCGCCAGTTCGCGCTCCTGCTCCAGCTCGTCAATATTGCGAAGGACGTGCGCGACGACTACGAGACGGAGAACAACGTCTATCTTCCGGGAGAACTGCTGGAGGCCGAGGGTATCGACCACGAGGCCGTCGCCGACCCGAGTGCAGCTGACTCCGTCGCCCGTGTCGTCTCGCGCATCACCGACCGTGCTACCAACTACGCCGACGGCGCACGCCGATATCTCCGCACGCTCCCCGAAGACGAGGTCGGCATCCTCGCGGGGATGGGGATGCCGTATCTGCTCGCTATTGCCACCATCCGCGAACTGAACGAGCGCGCCCACGAGGCCGTCACTAACATCGACGCCGTGAAGATGAGTCGCGAAGAGGTCGAACTGCTCTACGCCGAGATGACCGGAGAGGTCACCCACGAGCAGATCGACCGGCTGGCCGAAACGGTTCGTGAGCGACCGTATACGGCCCCGTAGAACTGAGCTGCCGAATAGCGACTCTGTCTATCGTCGTCGTCGCTGTCGCTGTCGTTGTTCTCGTGGAGTATCGCGGAAAACGAGGCCTGCTTATTTGTCAAGCCGCTTCGGCTGTGGACCGTGGCGCGGCTGGAGCGGAATCAGCCGGCGGTCGGTGGTTGGTGTCGGGCGGGTCGTGGTGCGTGTGGCAGATTGTGTTGTCATACGAGAGGTGGTCCAGTCGGTCGGTGAACGGTGCGCCGAGTTACGGAGTCCGCGGACGTGCTACCATACTCCCACTGTGGGAGCATCTATAATAAATGTTAATGTTCCATACTGGTTCTACACGTCGGCGGAGTAGATATGACGGCGGGCGTCGCGAAGACACACTTCCTCGGTGGCGAGGTCGCGCTCGATATCGCGACCGTATCCACACTGGCCACGTCCACGTTAACAATCAACCCATCAACGACGAGGCGCACATCCCGTTTTCGGGCACTAATGCCTCCGGAATGGGTGGGTACAACAGCGAGATCATCATAAACGAGCTGACCGAGACGAAATGGATATCTCTCCAGCGCGACGAGCGCGAGTACCCCTTCTGAACGGCCGGCGAGTCCACCCTTTTGGTGCTGACTACCGTAACACGAGTATGCCAGCTATCGGTGTTATCGGAGCCGGAGCCGCGAGCGCGGCCGCAACACACGTTATCGACGCGACAGTCCCCGACGCGAGCGTCACGGTACTCGAGAAGTCCGGCGGGCTCTGTGGGCGCGCGGCCACCCGTCGACGCGGGGAGTACGAGTACGTGTACGACTACGGAGCTAACTACGTCAAGGACGACGACGAACGCGTCACCGAACTGCTCACCGAACAGCTCGATACCGACGGGCTCGTCGACGCCAGCGAACCCATCTACATCTTCGAGGAAGACGGTGAGGTGACGGCAGGTCGCGATGCCGACGATCACAAGTGGAGCTACGAACACGGGCTCACCCAGATCGCGAAGCGACTCTTCGGTAGCACCGAAGCTGATATCCACCGCAGGACGCGCGTCGAGACCATCGAACGCGACGGAGAGCTGTGGCGACTCCACGACATCGATGGCGGAAGCTGGGGGCCGTTCGACGCCCTGCTCGTGAACCCACCTGCCCCGCAGACCGCCCAACTGCTCCGCGATGCAGACTGGGACCACGAGGTGCGCGAGACGCTCGCTGAGGCCTGCGATGCCGTCCCCTACCGGAGTATCTACACCGCCATCCTCGGCTACGAGTTCGACCTCGATGTGCCCTACTACGGACTCGTCAATACCGATAAGGACCACGAGGTCGGCTGGCTCTCTCGCGAGGAGTGCAAGGCCGGCCACGTCCCCGACGGCGAGTCCCTCCTCGTCGTGCAAGCGAACCACGAGTGGTCGGTTGACCACTACGACGACGACCCCGACTCGAACGTCGCCGCGCTCGCTGATCACGCCGCTGACCTCATCGGTGACGACCGCCTGCGCGACCCGGCGTGGTCGGACCACCAGGGCTGGCGCTACGCGCTCCCCGACGACGGCGTCGACCACGCTCCCGTTAACAACGCTGAGGCGCACGGTCTCTACTGTCTCGGTGACTGGATCAGTGGCGAAGCGCGACTCCACGCCGCGCTCAGAAACGGACTCGATACCGGCGAACGGCTCGCCGACGCGCTGTAGGGGCGTGTCGTATTTCTGTCGAACCTCGGTTCTAGCGAGTTGCGTCGGAAAAATAGTCATCCTGGACTGAACCACGGTCACCGGCTCGCTAGCCGCGCTCCTATTGAATCAGCGGTTGCTACCGAGCAGTGTCGAAAGGAAGTAGTCCGTACTGGATTCGAACCAGTGTCGAAGCCCCCAGAAGGCTTCAGGATTGGCCACTACCCTAACGGACTGTGCAACTACTGGTAACGCGTTAGGTCATATGAGACTTGCGAAAGCCGCCGCTCTCGGTCACTCTGTGTCGCCGGATTCGTAGTGCTCTTTTCGGTGGCAGTTCGCACAGAATACGATACACTTCCGTATCTCCTCGCGAATCGACGTTTTCGAGAACGCACGATTTACCATTCGCGCAACCCCGTCCCGTTTCTCAACGCCGTCTGGATGGTGAAAATCCAGACACGCTGGGTGGTCCTCTCCACAGCGCTCACACTGACAACTCTCACGCTTGTACTCCGTGAGCCACTCTCGAAGCTCGCGCCGTCGGCGCTTCTTTTTGCCTTTTTGTCGGTCGCGATTCTTCCGATACCACCGCTGATGTGGCGACAGTTCCTCCCACACCTCACCGTCGTTGAGTTCCACATCCTCGGGCTTCGGTGGAATCCGGGAAACACCGATCTGTCCGCCAGCATCCACCGTTTCCAATCCCGCCTTCTCTTTCGCCTCGTTCCATCCTCCAACCGTTCGCATGATCGTCGCCGACGCTGGCCGGTACCCCAACTCCTCGTACTGCACCTTCGACGGTGACTCGCCGAGCTCGGTCGCCGCCCGCCGAAGCGCATCGAGACACTCCTGTTCGGTCACCACACGATTCTTGGTTCGTTTCGTGTAATCAATCCTCGCTCCGGTACTCGTCGTACGCCGCCCACGACGGGTCACTGCCTGGGTGTTCGAGCCGTGTGCCAGACTCGTAGACGCCCTCGCCAGCCGATATGTCGCCGACGACCGAAGCTGCGGTTCCCTGCTCGCGGAGTCGCTCGACCGCGCGGTCGGCGTCCGCCGGGTCGATCGCGACCAACAGCGTTCCCGAGGAGGTGACCTGCAACGGGTCGACACCGATGGCGTCACAGACGGCGCGGACGCCCTCGCCGTAGACGAACGCCTCGCGGTCGATATCCATCCGGACGCCCGCACTCTGTGCCATCTCGACCAGTCCGCCCTGCACCCCGCACTCGGTGGCGTCGTGCATCGCGTGCGTGTCGAACTCGGCGAGCGCAAGCGCGTCCTCGACGCAGGCAACGTCGTCGAGTCGACCCTGTCCCGCGGCGACTGTCTCGGCGTCGAGCCCCAACTGTTCGGGGAACATCGAGGCGAACAGGCCGGCAGTCTCGCTTGCCGGGCCAGTCGTCACGAGGAGCGCGTCGCCGGGCCGTGCGCCGTCGGGTCGAATCACGTCGTCGTGGTCGCCGACGCCGAGCACCGTCGCTGCCCCGACCCACGGAAACTGGACGCCGGCGTAGCGGGCGGTGTGGCCGGTGGCGACACTGACCCCGAGTTCGCGGGCCCGTTCGTCTATTGCGCGCCACGCGCTCGCGAACTGGTCGTCGGTCATCTCGGGCGGGAGGGTGAAGCCGACGGCGACGTGGCTCGGGGCGATACCGGACACTGCCACGTCCGCGAGACAGATGTCGAGCGCGAATCGGCCGGCGCGCGCGAACCCGAGCCCTGGAGGGAGCGACAGTGGGTCGGTCGCGAGTACGAGCGCCTGCTCCCCCACGTCGAGGACGCCGAAATCCACGCCTGCCTGTGGACCGATGCGAACGTCCTCGCGTTCCGCGCCGAGATGTGGGTAGATATGCTCGCGGAAGAATCGGCCGTCGATCTTGCCGAGTTCGGGCATACGCGCGACCACTCACGGCACCGCCAAAGCCGTCCCGCTTGCTGGTCGATTGGACAGAACTGTCTAATCGTCACGGCTAAGTGTCGAAGGTGAACACATCTGTGTATGTATATTGGCCGCTTCGTCGTCGTCTCGCCGACTGTCGCCGCCTACCGCGTCTCCTCGCGCTCGTTCCCGAACCGCCACGTGTACGAGCGTGACGGCGCGCTCGTCGTCGGTCCGACCGCTGACGCCCCCGAGACGGACAATCCGTACATCGCATACAACTGCGTCCGGACGACCGACGACACCGCCGTCGTCGGCAACGGGAGCCACGTGGACCCCATCACCGAGAAGCTCGCGCTCGGTTACCCGGCGCGCGACGCGCTCGTCACCGCGCTCCACGCGCTCGACTTCGAGAAGGACGACTACGATACGCCTCGCGTCGCCGGTACCGTTTCCGAGGAGGGAGCGTACATCGCTACGGTCCGCCGCGACGCTCTCCACGTGCAGGAAGTGACGGAGCCGACGCTCGTCGCGACGTACGAACGCGATACGCCCGCCGGGTACGACCTCGACGCCACTAAACCAGCCGCTGTGGCCCGTGAACTGTACGACGCCGACTTTGAGCACGCCGTCTGTGCGGCCGCGGTCGCGCCGACGGGCGATGGATTCGAGACCGCCCACGTGAACGAGTAGATTAGTTTGAAGCCGGCGGCGGTTGAACAGTACGTATGCTCGTCGGTGTCATTTCAGATATCCACGGCAACAAGCCGGCGCTCGATGCGGTGCTCGATGATATGCCCGCAGTCGACGCGCTGATCTGTGCGGGTGACGTGGTCGGCTACAATCCGTGGCCCGGCTACTGTGTCGATACTCTCCGCGAGCGCGACGTACCGACAGTCCGAGGGAACCACGACCGCGCCGTCGTTACCGACACCAGCTTTGGCTTCAACTCGATGGCCGGTGCCGGCGTCAGATACGCGCGAGACCGGCTCACGGACGCGCAGTTCGCGTGGCTGAAGTCGCTCCCGACAGCGCGCACCAGCTACGGTATTGGCATTATCCACGGCCATCCGGACGACCCCGACCGCTACACCTACCCCGATATGTTCAGCGAGTCGCTGCTCGACGGTGACGCACTCGTTATGGGCCACACTCACGTCCAATACCACGAGCGATACGACTCGGGTGTCGTCCTGAATCCGGGGAGCGTCGGCCAACCTCGCGACAGCGACCCTGACGCAGCGTACGCGCTGCTCGACACCGACGACTGGCGCGTCGAACAGCGGCGCGTTGGCTACGATATCGAGCGTGTCGTTCGGCGCGTCAGAGAGACGGATCTTCCCGACGAGATCGGAACGAGGCTCCGGAAGGGTCGCTAGAAGTCGACGCTTTGCATCAGTTCGAGCGCGTGTTCTTTTGCCTCCCAGTCAACGACGATGGCGACCGACGTGGCGGAGCTAATCACGTCGTGGACGGTGAACCCCTCGTCTGCGAGCGGCGTCAACGCCCGATAGATCATCCCCGGCTCGTTCGGAAGATTCCCGCCCGTAACGCGGATGATGGCGACGCTGTCCTCGACCGTAATCGAGGAAAGCGCTTCCTCCGCGACGACCGCGTCGTGGAGGATCATTTCGGTCTTCTCGGCCTGGTCGGCATCGACGTAGAAGGTAACCGAGTCCATTCCCGAGGCGACCGCGTCGATGTTGATGCCAGCCTCCGACAGCGGTGCGGAGAGTTCGTTCAGGATGCCCGGCCGGTTCCGAATCGCCCGGCCTGCGACGGTGATACAGGATAGTTTCCCCTCGCGGAGGTCGATGAGGTTCTCGAACTGCCCCTCGATATTGGTGCCACCGGCAAGCAAATCCCCGTGCTGATAGTGAACGACGCGGACGTTCATCCCCTCAGTCTTGTACGCGAGCGCCGATGGCGCGACCACCTCGGCCCCGCGGAAGGAGAGATTTCGCAGCTCGTCGACGCTGATTTCGCCGACGTTGCGCGCCCCTTCGACAACCGACGGGTCGCCGGTCATAACGCCTTCTACGTCTGTGACGATGACGACCTCGTCGGCCTCCATATGTTTGCCGAGCATCACTGCGGAGGTGTCGGAGCCACCGCGCCCGAGCGTCGTCACGTTGCCGGCGTGGTCCTGTGCAAGAAAGCCCGTGATGACAGGGACGAACCCTTCAGTCTCCATCGCCTCCGCGAGCGCGAGCGCGCGCTGGTTCGTCTCCTCGATGTCTACCTCGCCGTGGGCGTCGGTGACGATGGGCCAGTCCTCGCTGCCCGGTTCGAGGAAACGCGCGTTGATATCGCGGGCGGCCAGCGCCGCCTTCAGCATACGGACGGAGGTGCGCTCGCCCATCGAGACGATCTCCGCGCGATCGGCGTCGTCGGTGTCGAACTCGATGGAGTCGAGCAGATAATCCGTTGTTGACCCCATCGCGCTCGCGACAACTGCCACGTCGTGGCCCGCGTTGACGGCGGCGGCGATCGAATCGGCCGCGCGATTCACCCGTTCTCCGTTGCCAAGAGAGGTCCCACCGAATTTCGCTACGACGCGCATCTGCTCCTCCGTGAACCGTGTACGTGCATAGTAGAACTACCCTACCGTGGGGGGAATAATCCCTTCCATGGCACGAAAGATTGCCCTCACTCCTCGGCGTCGGTCACCGACCCGTCCTCACCGTCGCCCTCGTTCCTCTTCGCCTCCCTGTTGTCGGGCGATTCATCTGTATCGTCCGTCCGCCGATCCGGCCCCTCGTCAGTTACCATCCCTGTCCGCGGCTCGAACTCGTAGCTATACCACTCGGGATCGACGGCCGCGCCGTTCAGCTTCCGGATGCGTATCTGCTTCACTAGCTGGTCACCAGACGGCTCTTCGTCCAACTTGAGCTCGATGAGCCCGTCCATCACGTAGGTCAGATCGTGGGGAAACGCGTCGCCGCCACCGCCGCCGCCACCGCCGAATGCCGCCCCGGCGAAGATGGGGACGAACCGCCCCTTGCAGATATCGGCGCGTACGTCCTTCACGAAGTCGTACGCCTGCACCGGCTGGGTGAGCGTCCCCATCTCCGTCAGTGAATCAATGACGACCAGCCCATCATCGACCATTTCGCGGCCCTCGAGCGCGTTGTCAAGCTTGTTCTCGATTTCGCGGATATCGGTCGGGTCGCGGACGGTCGTGGTCGCGGCCTGTGCGACCATCGAGAGATACTGGTTCCACTCCCCCATCCGGTCGAACAGCCGGTCGCGATCCTGCCCGTCTCGCCGGTAGGTGAAGCAGTCGACGATGTGGAGCTGGCCGGATTCCAGATACGGGAGCACGTTCCACTCCATCGCGATGAACTGCTGGACGACGGCGCTCGGCGGCTCCTGAAACGAGGTGAAGACGACCGGCTCGCCGCGCTGGAGCGCGCGCCAGACCAACTCCGCGCCGAGCGCGCGGTCGCGCGTCCCCGCCTCGCTGGAGACCAGGACGAACGCGTTCCGCGGAAAGCCGTTCGGCAGCGAGATATCGAGTCCCGACACGCCCGGGTGGATGCGTCGATGACTATCGGCCGCCACGAACGGCGTCCCCGTCTCTGCCAGTCGGTCCCGACACGCTGCCGAGCAGAACCGGTTTCCGTCGTGTTCGACTGGCGATTCAGGTATCGACATCCGACAGAAGGCACACGTTCCCGAGTCATCGCTCATACGCGGCGGTATGTAACCTCTCTACGAACCGGTTTCGGTCTCACGTATCAAGTGGGTCCCCGACGAAAGACGAGATATGCACCTGCGTGACGCCGTGGAACGCGACGCTGAGTGGATGACAGCGCTGACGGGTCGCCCCGCAGACGTGACTCGGAATCTCATCCACGACCGGACCGTCCGGGTGGCGGTCACTGGCGAGGAAGATGAGGAAGAAGACGCGCTCGGCTTCGTTGCCTACGACGCCCGCCGCGAGACGGTCCACGTCACTCAGATTCAGGGGACTACCGAAGCCTGTCGCGAGCTACTGGAAGCGCCTCTCGGTTTCGCAGCGAGCGAGGGAATGTCGGTCGAACTGCTGCTCGCCGTAGACGACGAGCTCCGTGAGGTCGTGGCGTCGAAGGGGTTCGAAGAAGTGGGTGAGGGGCCGCGATTTGACGGGACGCAGACGATTCGCTACCGGCGTTAGTCGTCGGCTGGCGCGCTGGACGCGCCGGCATCGGTCGCGCTCGCCGTGACGCTGTCCGCGTCGATGGCCTCGACGACGAGTTCGGCGATATCCACGATTTCGATATCGTCCTCGAAGTCACCGGTTTTGCGGCCGTCCTCGTACATCGTCATACACATCGGGCAGGCGACGACGAACTTCTCGACGGCGCTACCGGCCTCGGTGTCTTCGAGCGCCTCGCGGAGCCGTTCCTCGCTCGGCTTCTCTTCCTCCTCCTGTTCGAGCCAGAGGCCGCCGCCGCCGCCGCCACAGCAGTAGGAGTTGTCGCGGTTGCGGGGCATCTCGTGGAGGTCGGCACCCGTCGCGCGGATGAGCGAGCGGGGGGCCTCGTACTCGTCGTTGTACCGGCCCAGATGGCAGGGGTCGTGGTAGGTGACAGTGTAGTCGAGCGCCGTCCCGTCGAGTCCGAGCGCGTTCTCCTCGATGAGCTCCTCGACCACCTGCGTCCAGTGGTGCACGTCGATTTCGCCGTCGGCGTTCCACGGCTCCTCCACGTCGAACGGCATCATCGGGTCGTCGGCGAACTCCTCGAAGTCGACCTCCGGATACTCGTTTTTGAACGTGTTGTACGAGTGAGGATCGGTGGTGACGAGCGTGTCGAACTCACAGTCGTCCCACGTCTCGACGTGGTGGCCAGCCAGTTCGACGTAGAGGAACTCCTCGCCGACTCGGCGGATGTCGTTGCCGTCGTACTTTTCGTCGTCGAAGAGGATACCGAAGCTCACGTCGGCTGCATCGAGGATGCGCGCCAGCGAGTGGGCGACCTTCTTGTTGCGGTCGTCGTAGCTGGGGTAGTCGCCGACGTACCAGAGATAATCGACCTCCTGCTCGCGAGCGTCCGGCACCTCTACATCCACGTCTTCTGTCCAGTCGCCGCGGGTGCGCTGGCTGTTGCCGAAGGTGTTCCCCTTCTGCATCACGTTCTGGAACACCTCTTGGAGGCTCGGCTGAATGTCTCCCTGATCGGTGAGCTGTCGATTCAGCTTGGTGAAATGTTTGAGGTGCTCGATTTCGACCGGACAGGCGTCCATACAGGCCATACAAGACATACAGGACTCCATCGACTCGCTGGCGATGACCTGGCCGCCGTCGGCGACAATATCTGTCGTCTCGCCGCCTGCATCCACCGACTCGCGGTACTGTTTCAGGTCGAGAATCACGTCACGCGGGTCCAGGTCGCGCCCGGAAGCCTTCGCCGGACAGACGGACGAACACCGGCCACACTTCGTACAGGCGTCCTGGTCGAGCATCTCCTTCCACGAGAAGGAGTCGACGGACTCCGCGCCCGAGTCGGCGTCGAGCGCCGCCGGCACTCCCGGTAGCCGTTTGCCCGCCTTCTCGTCTTTGACGACGATGTTGGCGAAGCTCGAAATCATATGGAACGGCTTCATAAACGGAATAGACGCGACGAAGACGAACGCGAGGATCGAGTGTGACCACCATAAGACCGGATAGGCGGCTTCGGCTATACCGGGTGTCATACCGCCGACGAAGAACACGTCCGCGACGAAGTGGCCGACGAAGGAGACCTCCTCGTAGGAGGTGATAGCCAGCTCGCCCGCCTCGACTGAGGCGGTGCCGAGCAGACGGAGCCCCTCCTGCACGTAGCCGCCGACGCCGAGGAAGAAGAGCGACCAGACGAGGAAGTCGTCCTCGCGGGAGGTGTGCTTCCCGTGAAGTCGGTCGGTTCGGGCAACGTAGCGCCGCCACAGCGCGATGGAGATACCGGCGATGAACAGCAGCCCCATCGCGTCCATCACGAGCGAGTAGGAGAGATAGAAATCACCGACGAAGAACGACTGCCGCTCGCCCGTCACGATAGCAGTGAGGTTCCGGAAGATGTCGATATCGATGGCGATGATGGTCGTCCCGATGAGCAGCGTTATGAACCCCCAGAAGATGAACGCGTGCATCATCCCGCCCACGAGGTCGCGGTTGAACTGCTTCTCGTTGGATGCGACGGTCTTGGCGGCCGAGACGACGCGACCCGGCAGATCATCGAGACGGTCGAACCAGTCCTCGGAGCCGCGAGTGTAGCGAGCAAATCGCTGGTAGACACCGTAGAGGAAGACGATGATCGTCACCGCGGCCAGATAGTAGAACACGGCTTCGCCGACGTGTGAGATGCCCCAAAACGTCTCTCGGGTGACCTGTTCACCCGACTGGAGCAGCGGACTCTCTAGCATAATCGTGACACAGGGGACTGGTCGCTTAAATCTTCTCACAGCCGCAGACGCCGTCGTGTTCGTCAGTTTCGGTCACACGACGGCGACGGCAAGTAACCCCGCTGCGAGCGCCAGTACGGGTACGTCTCGCGTCGCGAACCGGAGCCGCGGCAGGGTCGGATTCCACGCCAGACACCGCGCCTGCAACGCGAGTTCGAACGTCTCTGCCCGCCGAAAGGCACGATTTAGCCCGCCGACTGCAACTAGTCGTATCCGTTCGCGAACCGATCGCTCCGTTCCCAACCGGGCGGCCGACCCTTCTCGAAGCCGGGCGATGTCGCGTCGCAGTATGGGAAGAAATCGGAAGACGAACCCGATTCCGACGCCTAGCAGCTGGCCCGGCTTTCCGGGAATTGTCCGCTGGATGGCGGCCCGCGACTCCCGCACGGAGGTCGTCCGCACGTAGACCGCTGCGACGAGCAGGAGCAGGACGGTCCGGTAGGCCGCGAGTGCGGGCGGAATCGCCTGTGACACGGAGAAGCCAACCGGGGCGATTGTCACTCCTTCGATGAGCGGCCCGCCGATGAGGAACGGAAGAACGAGCGTGAACTCTGCGAGTGCGGCCGTCGGCGACGTGCGGGCGAGCAGGAGAATCACACCGGTCAGAAGCGTGAGCGCGAGCAGCCCGCGTGGGGTGGTGTATGCGAGCGCGACGACCGCGATACTCACCTGTGCGGCCAGCTTCGCCCGCGGGTCGAGCCGATGGACGAGCGTCTCGCCCGGTTCGTAGCGGACGCTCACGGCGGGCGTACGTCGAACTCTGCAAGGCGGTCGCGGGCCTGTTCCGGTGGTGCGTCGACGACGATCGACCCATCCGCAAGCACGATCACGCGGTCGGCACCGTCGATGTGGTCGCGCAGGTCGTGGGTGACGACGAGGATGGCGGTCCCCTCGTGTGCGAGCGCGCGCAAGCGGTCGAGTACCTCGCGACGGGCGGGCCAGTCCAGTCCGGCGAACGGCTCGTCCAGAACCAGGTGGTCCGGCTCCATCGCGAGCGCACCGGCGATTGCGACACGCATCTGCTCACCGCCCGACAGCGACTCGACGCGGTCGTCCTCGCGGCCGCGCATATTCACGGTATCAAGCGCGCGGTCCACTCGTCGAGTTATCTCCTCGTGCGTGAGCCCGAGATTTTCCGGTCCGAAGGCTATGTCGGCACCGACGGTCGCTGCGACGAAGCCGTCGCGTGGGTCCTGAAACGTCATACCAACGGCGGTGCGGGCGGTGACGGGGTCCTCGCTCGCCTCGGTCCCGTTGACGAGAACGCTCCCCTTGTCGGGCGACAGGAGGGCGTTCAGATGTCGAACGAGCGTTGTCTTTCCCGACCCGTTCGGCCCGGCGAGCACCACGTACTCGCCGTCCGGGAGCGTCAAGTCGACGCCGTCGATCGCTGTCGTCTCGCCGTAGCGGTGGACGAGTCCCTCGACGCGAATCACGTCGCGGAGAGCTCGTCGGCGCGGACGATACCGATGGCGACGGCTGCTTTCACCGCCTCCGCGGGGAGGAACGTCAGCGTGCCGCTGATGATTGCCACCTCGACGCTCAGATTTCCGAGTACGACCAGTCCGGCCGCGCCGAGCGCGTAGATAACGACCGTGCCCGCGACCAGCGCGGCGACCAACCGCCATAGCGGCGCGTCGAGGTCAGTGTCCGTCTCGAGGCTGCCGTACGCGATAGCGCCGATAAGCGCCGCTGCCAACGGATACGACCAGAGGAAGCCCGCAGTCGTGCCGACGAGCGGACCGAAGCCGGCTGACGCATTGGCGAACACTGGCACACCAACTGCGCCGGCCGCGAGATACAGAGCCATCGAGATACCGCCCCACACCGGTCCCAACAACAGCCCGGCCATAAACACGCCGAGCACCTGTAACGTGACCTGCGTCGGGGAGGCTGGATTCGGAAAAGTGACGTATGCGAACCCGCCGGTCAGCGCGGCCAGCAGCGCCGCGCGAACCAGGTTCCTGACTACTTCCTCGCCGATCAGCTCCACTTGTTGTGTCTCCGTGCTCATTGCCACACGGTTCTCGTAAACTCACTTTTACTTGATGGTTTACGAACCCTGTCCACAGGGATAAGTCGCTGCCTCCCGTACACGAAGAGAATGGACGAGCAGACCGAGGAGCTCCGTGATATCTTTATGAACGTATCCGACGAGGATACCGTCACGGAGTCACAGGAAGCCGACAGAGGTTCGCTCACCGGCGGTGACGACGCCGACCGAATCAACGCGGTTATCGAGCAGATGCGCGAGCAGTACGAGTTCGCCACTGACCTCGACACAGACACCCTCGAAACGGTCGTCCGCGGCTACTTCGACGCACGCAGCGACGGCGATCTCGCCGACGAACTGGATGTCTCACGCGACGCGGTCGCGCGTGCACGGTTCGATATGCATCTGCTTCGTGACGGCGACCGGGATGCGCCGTTCGACCTCGACGAACTGCGAGGGCTCGCTGACGCTTCCACCGCGGAGGCTGCGACGACCCTCGACGTGTCCGAATCGACCGTTCGCCGCTACCGGCGTGTACTCGCTGCCGAAGCCGAGTCGCGACACGTTTCCAAGCGCTTCTACTCCGCGTTCGCTGATGCAATTCCCGACGCTGAACTCTCCGATTCGATGACACAGGAGGCCGTCGAAGACGGTCTCGACGACGCCACCGACGGGATGGAGACGAACGTCTCGTTCTAGTTTTTATTTGATGCCGCGCCACCGGCCCTATCATCTGAGTCTTGCGGTGGCGGGCCACGGCGGTTGCACGGCCCACCCGCTACCGGTCGGTGGGCCGTCTGTTCGCCACGTATTCGTCGGTCTCCCATAGCCGCTCGTGCTCACGCTCGGCTACGGGCCAATCGGTGTCTACATCGGCATGAGACTGTCGTATCTGTGGATGGCACTCGTTGTCTGGTGAGGATTCGAGCGGACGGCGCGCGCGGGCCGCCGAGATGATGTCCGAACGCGCAGAAGGAGCCTAGCGCTCGTCGAGCGGAACGAATTCGCGGTCCATCTCGCCGGTGTAGCGGGCGCGCGGGCGGATGAGTCGGTTCTCCGTCTGGTACTCCAGCGTGTGGCCGACCCAGCCGCCGGTGCGGGCCATCGCGAAGATCGGCGTGAACATATCGACGGGGATTCCGAGCTGGTAGTAGACCGTGCCGGAGTAGAAGTCGACGTTCGGGGCGATACCCTTCGAAACGAGTCCCTGATCCTCGAAGTGCTGTTCGATAGCGTCTGCGAGCTCGTACCAGTTGGTCCCCTCGGCCGCCGAGTTCAGTTCTTGGGACTTCCTTTCGAGGATGACCGCGCGCGGGTCCTTGACGCCGTAGACGCGGTGGCCCATACCGGGGACGCGCCAGTCTTCCTGGTCCCCCTTCGTCTCGACGTACTCGACGGGGTCGGCTCCCGCCTCGTCGATGTCGAGGAGCATCTCCATCACGTCCTGATTCGCACCGCCGTGGAGCGGGCCGGAGAGTGCGCCGACGCCACCGGTCACGGCCGAGTACATGTCCGCCATCGTGGAACCGATGACCATCGACGTAAACGTGGAGGCGTTGAGCCCGTGATCGGCGTGGAGTGTGAGTGCCTGGTCGAACGTCTCTTCGGCCACCTCGTCCGGCTCCTCGCCGGTGAGCATATAGAGGAAGTTCGCGGCGTAGCCGAGTTCGGGATCAGGAGCGATCGGCTCCTCACCGCGTCGATAGCGGTCGAACGCCGCTAGTACGGTCGGAATCTTCGCCGTCAATCGGCGACCCTTCCGTCGAGAGGCGGCCTGGTCGGCGGCGGGCACGTCGCTCTCGTCGTCCTCCGCGGAGAGATACGAGACGAGCGTTCGGAGCGCGGCCATCGGCTCCTCGTCCGCCGCGGCGAGCGCTTCGGCGGTCTCGAGGACGGCGTCCTCGACGCCACGCTCCTCGGCGATGGAGTCGTTGAACGCCGCGAGCTCGGACTCGGTCGGTAGCTCGCCGTTCCAGAGCAGATACAGCACTTCCTCGAAGCTCGCCTGCATAGCGAGATCCTCGATTGCGTAGCCGCAGTAAACGAGCTTGCCGGCGTCCCCGTCGATGAAGCTAAGTTCCGACTCCGCGACGAGTACGCCTTCGAGCCCCTTCCTGAGTTCGTCTGACATACACCTGATTCTGAGGGCGCTACAAAAAGAATTGTCGTTCAGGCACATTCGTGATGAATCGGGACGAGTCCTTTTGATACCCGCCGGCGAAGACCGGAGTATGCCACGGGAAGTCGAGTACGAGCCGATGAGCGTGAAGGAACTGCTGGCAGAGATGAAAAACACCGCCGAACTGCTCATTGACCTCTCGTACTCCGCGGTCCTGCTGCGGTCGAACGCCGTCGCCGAGGAGGTGCTCGAACTCGAATCCCGAATGGACGTGCTCCAGCTTCGCGCCCGGATGAGTCTGCTGATGGCCGCGCGCAACACCGACGACGCCGAAGCGCTCGCGCCCGTCCTCGGTATCGTCGGTGCGGCCGAGAAGATCTCCGACGCGGCCGGGGATATCGCGAAGATCATCCTCGAGGATGTGGGGCTGCCGGAGGCGATGCGCGCCGCACTCCCAGAATCGGTCGAGACGCTCGTGCGCGTCGAAATCAGCTCCGACTCCCCGCTCGTGGGCCAGTCGCTCGGCGCGTCGAATCTAGAGACCGAGACCGGCGTCCGCGTCATCGCCGTTCGGCGCACGGGCGACTGGCTCACCGAGCCCAACGCCGATACCGTCCTTTGGGGGGATGACGTGGCTCTGCTCCGTGGGCCTGAACTCGGCGTCACGAGCGTGTACGAGAAGCTCTCCGGTGAGCAGTACGAGCCGCCCGAGCCACCCACAGAATCGTCAGCCGACCTCGAACGCGCGATGGATTCGGTTGTCCTGATGAAGGACGTGTCCGAACTCGCCGTCGATCTGGCGTACGGTGCGGTACTGTTCGACGATGACGCGCTCGCCGAAGAGGTGCTCGATTTGGAAGCCGAGGTGGACGCGCTCCAGTCTCGCTTCGAGGCCTGGACGCTGCAGGCCGCGACCGAAGTAGACGATCCCGTCTCCCTGCGCGGGCTGGTGCATCTGGCCGCCGCGACGGAGGTCATCTCCGACGCCGCACTCGAAATTAGCGAGGGCGTCCTCCGCGGGCTGGATAGCCATCCCGTCATCCGCGAGGCGGTGCTCGAATCCGACGAGATAATCGCCCGCTACGAGGTTAGCGAGGGAAGCCGACTCGCCGGCAGAACGCTCGGCGATGTGGCTGTCAAGACGGAGACGGGGATGCGCGTTATCGCTGTCCGCCGGAGCGACGAGTCGCGTTCACCCACTGGTAAACAGACCGGCTGGGTCGTCTCGCCCGGCCCGGAGACGAAGCTCGACGTCGGTGACGTACTCATCGCAAAGGGGACCCGCACGGGAGCCGAGCGGATGGTCGAGCTGACCGAGTAGCTGTCGGCTACTGCTCGCGCGCGAGTCGAATCGCGGAGCCGAGCGTGAACATCGCCGCAAGTAGCAGGCCGAGTCCGACCGCGAGTACGAACCCGAGCGCGAGATACGCGGCGTCCGGGCGCGGTCCGTTGGCTCCGACGATGGTGCCGTGCGTGAAGATGGCGGCGACGAGGATGCTGATGGCGAAGCCGATGGCCGCGTTCCGGCGGACGTGGAGGGCAGCGATGAACCGCGTGACGCCCGGTCGGTCCGGAGTCTCCGGCTGGTCTCTCTCGCTCACACTACAAGTAGGGGTGTCGCTGGCAAAGCCGTTATGCCGTCAGGTCGTACGGAAGGCGCGATCGCCAGCATCACCCAGTCCGGGGACAATGAAGCCGTCGTCGTCGAGCCGCTCGTCGATAGAGACGGTCAACAGGTCGGCTTCGGGGAACGCCTCCCTGACGCGGACGAGTCCCGGCGGGGCGGCGACGGCAGAGAGGACGAGCGTGCGCTCCGGATTCGCGTCCTTGAGGACGTGGTCGAGTACCGTTGCCATCGTCGAGCCGGTCGCGAGCATCGGATCGGCGATAATGACCGTGTCGTCGGAAGAGATGTCGGGCAGCTTCACGTAGTCGACGGTGATGGGGAACTCGCCGTCGTCGTTCATGCCGGCCTCCTCGTCGCGGCCCGCAGAGATGACGCCCTGTTTCGCTCGCGGGAACGCCTTCAGCAGTCCCTCGACGAACGGGGTCGCGGCACGCAGCACGTTGATGATGACCACGTCATCGAGTCCTTTCACGCGCTCGCCGGTCGTCTCGGCCAGCGGCGTCGTGATCGAGACGAACTCCGTCTCCATCGCACCGTCGATAATCTCGTAGCCGCAGATGCGGCCCAGCTTCACGAGCCCCTTTCGGAACCCAACCTGTTCGGTCTCGACGGAACGGAGTCGCGAGAGCGTGTGTTTC
Organism: Halobacteriales archaeon; assembly: GCA_034521675.1. Classification (GTDB taxonomy): domain Archaea; phylum Halobacteriota; class Halobacteria; order Halobacteriales; family Haloarculaceae; genus Halosegnis. The sequence continues at coordinate 86,917 of JAXHLZ010000005.1, forward strand.
GCGAGCGCGTGGCCGACGACGTAGGCGTCGTCGCGGTCCTCGATTGGCATACACGAACGACCAACGCGCGTGCGCATAAATTCCTCCGTTCACTGCCGGAGCACGACGAGATACGTCAGGAGTGCGATGACGGCCGTCGCGACCACGAGATTTCGGGCCGTCAGCTCCGCGATTTCGCTGAACTCCAGTCCCCACAACACGACGTAGCTGAACACCGCAGAGATCACCACATCGAGCACGAGCAACACACGAATATCTCCATCGCTGGCCATTGATTGTCACTCCGTATCGTCCCTCTTAGTTCCCTCGTCCGACACCACACTGATGAACCCCCCCAGCGTACGCCGGATATGCGAGAGGTGTCTGTCAGTCGGTTCGTCCCCGCCTCCCCTGCCGAAGTTGAGCGACTGCTCACGCCGGCTCGACTCATCGACGCGGAGGGGAGCTTCACTGTCCGCGAGACAACCGACCGCGACGGCCAGACCGTCGTTACGGCCGGCCGTGCCGGGCTGGAACTCACCTTCGTATTCGAGGAGGGCGAGCGCCGACTCAACTACGAGATGGTACGTGGCCCACTTGCACACCTCTCGACGACGTTCTCCTACGTGCCCGACGACGAGGGAACCACACTCACGCTGGAGTCGCGTGTCGCTACCGGTGGTCCCGGGCTCGTCGATAGGGTCGCCGCGTGGAAACGGAGAGGAGAGCTGAAACGCGCTATCGGGGCGCTCACTCGTGAGCTCTGAGCCACACCAGGATTATGTGTCTATGTGACACATATACAGTATGGGACTATTGAGCACCGCCAAGGAGGTACTCCAAGCGTCGACCCAGTCACCGAACCGCGGTGAATCGAGTGAGGAGGTGTCTGACGGCTCGTACTGGTGTTACGACTGCAGCGAACGGATTCGGGACGTGGATCACGAGGGCGAGGGTACGCCCGACTGTCCGTCGTGTGGCGACGAGATGGCGTTCGAGCGCGCCGCCGCGACGACGGGGTGTGCCTGCTAGAAGTCGTACGTCGCGTCCGTCGGAAATCTGTTTTCTCCCTCCGCGTCAGCATCGACGAGACACGCCTCGAACGCCTCGCGAATCGCGGCTTCGGCCATATCACGGCCGATGACGACCAACTCGGTCCGGCGGTCGCCGTGCTCGCCCCACGCGAGGTCGGGATGCATCCGGCGCTGCATCTCCTGTCTCGTCTCCGACATCGCGGCGACCCACTGCTCGCCCGGTTCGAGCCGAGCCGACGGTCCCGCCTGACTGAACTGATAGCGCGCGTCGTCCGCACCAGCGACCCATATCTGTCCCTTCGATCGAACGACCGACGCCGGTAGTGAGTCGATGAACGACTCGAACGACTCGGCGTCAGCGGGCCGCTCTGCTCGGATGACGAAGGAGTCGATCCCGTACTCGGACTGCGGAGAGTGGTCGTGGTCGTGATTAGCGTGGTCGGCCGCCCGCTGCCACGCCGCGGTCTCGCTCGTCGTGTCGAGGTCGAACAGCCCGGTGTCGAGTATCTCGCCGGGGCCGACCGCGCCCTCTCTCGTCCGGATAATATGCGCCTCGGGGTTGAGCGATTCGAGCAGCGTCTCCGTCTCTCCGAGCGTCGTCTCGTCCACGAGGTCACACTTGTTCAACAGGATGACGTTCGCACACTCCACCTGCCCGACGAGCAGGTCGGCGAGCGGTCGGCTGTCAGTTTCGCGCTCCGCCTGTCCCGTCCGTGTCCGGCGCACGTCCTCGACGGACGCAGTCTCCTCGGAGTTCAGCGTGTCGCTGAATGTCTCGGCGTTGACGACGGTCACGAGCGTATCGAGTTCGTACGGAGCCGACGCCGCGCCGGTCGTGAACAGCCGTGCGACGGGAGCCGGCTCGGAGATACCCGACGACTCGACGACGAGCGCCTCGAACTCACGTTCGCGGGCGAGCCGGCTCACCTCTACTTCGAGGTCGTCGCGCAGGTCACAGCAGATACAGCCGTTCGACAGCTCCGTCACGCCGTCAGTGCGATTTTCCACCAGCTGTGCGTCGACGTTCACCTCCCCCATATCGTTGACGAGCACGGCAATTTCGCGCCCGCCAGCGTTCTCAAGGAGGTGATTCAGCGTGGTCGTCTTGCCCGCACCCAGCGCACCGCTGAGTATCGTCACCGGAATCTCGCTCATGGGAGACGTTCGATGTGAGGCCACTTAGCCGCCACGTGCGGGTCAGCGTTAAGTCGCCGTACGCGAGTCGTTGTGATATGGATCTCGAAGCGCGCATCAAGCGGTTTCGCGACTGGATCGAAGAGTGGGCGCGCGGATTGTATCACGGGATGGTGTCACACCCAGCGTACGAACTCATCGAGAAGGAGGCCGAAGACCAGGAAGACGCGTTTCTGCTCGCGTGTTTCCCTGATGCCTTCGGCATCCCGAGCCCCGTCTCCTACTACACAGCCGAACTGCTCCCGTATCTCGCAGAGGAGTTCGCCCAGTGGGAACGCCGAATGTGGGACCGCGAATCGGTGCTCGAACGCAAGGGGCAACAGTACCACTTCTGATGGCACGATTCACCTTCTTCGGCGGAAAAGGTGGTGTCGGCAAGACATCGATGTCGGCCGCGTTCGCGCACAAGCGCGCTCGCGCCGGTGAAGATGTACTTATCGTCTCGACCGATCCGGCCCACTCCACGGCCGACGTGTTCGACCAGTCGTTCGGTGACGAGCCGACGCCAGTCGAGGGGTACGAGTCGCTGGATGCAATCGAAATCGATCCCGAACAGGAGGTGACCGACCATCTTATGGAGACGAAACGCGCGCTCGGCGACCAGGTGAGCGCCGGTATCGTCAACGAGATCGACCGGCAGATCGAACTCGCTCACCAGACGCCCGGCGCACACGAATCGGCGCTGTTCGACCGCTTTATCGAACTTATGCGTGAGGTCGACCACGACCGCGTCGTCTTCGACACCTCGCCGACGGGCGGAACGCTCCGGCTGCTCTCACTGCCGGAGTATCTCGGTAGCTGGATCGAGCGGCTCGTCGAGAAGCGCGAGGCGAGTATCGACCTCTACGAGAAGGCCGCAATCGGAAGCCGTGAGCCGCGCCGGAGTGCACTCGGTGACCCCATCTTGTCGCGGCTGCGCGACCGAAAAGAGCGGTTCGAGTTCGCTCGCGAGACGCTCCGCGAAGAGTCGGCGTTCATTCTCGTGGCGAACCCCGACACGCTCTCCGTCCGCGAGAGCGAACGCGCTATCGACAGTCTCCGCGAGCGGGACCTTCCTGTGGAGGGCGTCATCGTGAACCGCCTCACTCCCGCGCCAGACGACGACGAGAACGGCCGCGGCGCGCGCTTTCTCAGACAGCGTATCGAAACCGAACGGGAGCGGCTCACAGAGCTTCGCTCGTTCGAGCCGCCCATTATCGCGGAGATCGAGACCCGCGTTTCCGAGGTGAAGGGCTCGTTCCTCGACGAGGTGGCAGCAGAACTCGACCTCGGGCAGACGATATAGGCTTTCTGTTCAGATCAGATAAATTTTTTCGCGGTCAGGTGGCCGCAGTCACCCGATTCTAGCCCGGCTACGATGTACGAGAAAAGCCCAAGATTTATAATACCAATTTCCATTATGTAGGGTAGCCTATGGTACAAATTGCCGTACTGGTCGTTGCCAGTCTGATAACGTTCTCGGCGGGGTATCTCGGCTACTCGAGATATCTCGCCCAATTCGTCGAGCTCGACGACGAACAGGAGACGCCCGCACACAAGTACGAGGACGGGCAAGAGTACGTCCCCTCAAAGAAGCCGGTCCTGTTGGGCCACCACTACTCCAGTATCGCTGGTGGTGCACCCATTGTGGGCCCGATTACGGCGAGTGCAGCTTTCGGTTGGCTGCCCGCTATTCTCTGGATCGCTATCGGAAATCCGCTGCTCGGAGCTGCACACGACTTTATGGCGCTCTCATCCAGTGTGCGCCACGACGGGAAGTCAATCGGCTCCATCATCGGTGAGTACGTCGGCGAGCGCGGAAAGAATATGCTCCTGTGGTTCGCGTTCCTGACCATCATCCTCGTTATCGCGGTGTTCGCGCTGGTTGTGGGGGTCGTGTTCAGCTCCTATCCGGCCTCCGCGACGGCGAGTCTCCTGTACATCACGCTCGCGCTGGTCTTCGGCGTCTATCTGTACCAGCTGAATCTTCCGTTCCTGCCCGGTGCAATCGCGTTCGTCGCGATGGTTTTCGCGGGGATCTTCGTGGGCCTCGAGTACCCGATTGTGCTCGTCGGAGAAGCAAGTGCCGACGCCATCGTCCTGCTTGGATCGCCCGATGCGTGGAGCTGGCTCCCACTTGCGGGAGCGTACGGCGCGAACGCCGCGGCGTGGGTTCCGGTCGTCGTAATCTACGGCTTCGTGGCCAGCGTCCTCCCCGTGTGGGTGCTGCTCCAGCCGCGTGACTTCCTCACGTCGAGTCTGCTCTACGTCGGCGTCGGCGGGATGCTGCTCGGCACGCTCGTCGCTGCCGTTCTCGGCTTCGACCCCGTAACGGTCGGCGGAAATACAATTAGCTCGATGACGACGAACACCGCGGCGTTCAAGGGACTTGTCAGCCCGGCCGTCGGGCCGATTTTCCCGTTCCTGTTCGTCACCATCGCCTGCGGAACCATCTCTGGGTTCCACGCGCTCGTCTCCTCGGGGACGACTGCCAAACAGCTCAACAAGGAGTCCGACGCTCGCGACATCGGCTACGGTGCGATGCTCGGTGAGGGGCTGCTCGCAACGACTGCGGTCGGTGCCTTTGCAGTCGTCGGTATCTCCGACTTCGGCTCCGGTGTCGCCGGCGCACTCGCGAACTTCCCGGCCGGCGGTGCGGCAATGATCTCGGTGTTCGGTATTCCACCGGCCGCCGGTGCCACCTTCATCGGACTAGTGTTCGTCAGCTTCCTACTCACCTCGACTGACACTGCCGTCCGACTGGGTCGATATATGATGGAGGAGATCGTCGGTGTGCCGGAAACATCGACACAGGAGGCGGCCACCAATCGATACGTCGTCTCGGCGGTGCTGTGTGTGCCTGCCTACCTCCTCGTCGGGAGTGGGGCGTGGGGGACGCTGTGGCCTCTCTTCGGTGGTGCGAACCAGACGCTCGCGGCGCTGGCGCTGCTGGCCGCGACGCTGTGGCTCGCCAGCTGGGACGACTCCAAGCAGCTCCTCTCGACCGGTGTGCCGACCGCGCTGATGTTGCTTATCACGCTCTCGGCGCTGTTGATTCTGGGACTCTACCGGAATCCGGTTGCAGCCCTCGACGCATACAACGCGCTCGGTGACCCGGCAAGCGACGCGACGATGGTTACCGTCGTCTCACACGTTCTGCAGTCGATCGTCGCGCTCGTCCTGTTCGGACTGGCGGCGTCGCTCGGATGGATGGGGTACAAGAACCTCGGCACGTCACGCACGAAGCCGTCACGTGCGCCTGCAGACGACTGACACGTAACTAATTACTCTCTTTTCAGCAGCCTGCGAATCCGACCGATGAGCCCTGGCTCCGGATCCGGATCCGAATCTGCCCACGGCGCGAACGCCCGCCACACGTCAGCCTCCTCGCTTGCGACGTACGCCTCCGCTTCAGGTGCGACGACGACGAGATTCACTTCGTAGTGGCCGTTGTAGCCGTACCGGAGCAGCGTCCGGTCGCGGTACTGGTGGACGAACTCCCGGACCGACTCCGGAATCTCCGGCACGACGAACACGAACGTGAAGTCCGTGCTCCGATGGGTCTCGTCGGCGGTGATCCAGTCGCCCGTCTCCGCGAGTTCGTGGCCCAACTCGATGGCCGACTCGATGTCGGCGACCGAAACCAACTCGTGGCGCGTGGCGAACAGATGCTCGTTGACGTTCTGGTTGGCATAGTTAATGGATTCGTGGAGGAACTGCTTGCGGCTCTCAATGTGGAGCTGACCGTACAGGTCGAACCGACTCCCGCCCGCTCGCTTGTCGCGGTCGAGGTCGTAGTTGTACATCAGTCGCTCTGCCACCCGGTCGAGATACTCGTCGTCGAACTCCGGGCGGTCGAGCTCCTCGCTCATGAGCCGTCGGGCTCGTACGGGTGCACGTCGTCGACGACAGGTGCGCCGACGACGAAGGCGGTCGTCGCCTCACCATCCTCGGGGACGAACGCGAACTGCGGGCTTTCCGGCTCGCAGACGAAGGCGTCACCCGCAGGGACGGCGAACTCCTCTGCGGGCGTTTCGACGTGGAGCTGTCCTTCAGCGACGTAGAACACCTCCTCCTGTTCGTCGTGGTAGTGATATGCCAGCGGAATCTCCTCGCCGGGGGCGACCTCGTACACGTGTGCAGCCAGCTGTTCGAGCCCGCACGCTCCGCTGACGGAGCGCTGTGTCGATGGGCGGTCCGGTTCCGGCTCGATATCGTCGACAGAGACGCGGTGGTATCCCATACGCTCGCTGCGTCGTGAGCGGTAAAAACACCCACGACAAGACCTAACTAACTAGAGTTGAACCGTAGGGGTATGGGAGGAAAGAAGGTTGAATCGTGCGGTCGGTGCGCGATGAGCACGACGAGTGATCTGTTGGACGACCCGGCCGACCCGTACGAGGGCGGCATCGAGGTAGATGAACAGGAGGCTCGCCGGGTATCGCCGGCGGCGTGGCTCGAAGGCGTCAAGGGACGGCTCGACGCGTGGGCGACCCGTGTCACCTACGGCCGGTAGCACAAACGTTAATCTCTGCGAACGGTGTATCTCCGATAATGGAGGAGAGTGTCGCTGGTTTCAAACAGCGCGGCTCGTGGGGCGACATCGTCGAACACGGTGAACGCGTGACGCGTGCGTTGCGCGAGCTACTCGACGAAGAGAACAACGCTCTTACTGAGTGGAACGAGTGGCGACCGAAACAGCACGAACGACTCGACGAGGACGTGAACGAGAAGACCGCAGAGCAAGCGAGCGTCGGCGAAGGGGCTGGTGAACGTGAGGGGATCGGGCCCGACGAGGACGTGAAGGCGGCCGGTGACAAGCTGGCCGACTCGTACGAGCGGCTCGACCAGCCGGACGACGCGCTCGACCGTTGGCGCGAATCGGTAGGCCATCTCGCGCGTGCGGCCGACTCCGCCGGTCGGAAGGCGCTGCGCAAGGTGGAGGGGGCAGTGTACAAGAACGTCATGACTCAGATCGCGCCCTACTACTTCGACAACGACCTCGTGAGCGCGAACGTCACGCGTCACGATACCGACGACTACGCGCTCGAAATCAACATCAACGATGACGACCTGAAGATTCGCGTCTCCAACAAGCTCGCCGACTACGAGCAGTCGGTCGAGCGCTGGCACGTCGACACCGAGAAGCAGACTGAGATCGCGGAGGCAGTCGAGGGTGTCGAGCCACCTGAGAAACAGAACGACGGCGACGAGGGCGTCACTAACGGCCAGTCACATCCCACCACCAACTGATCGACGGACCGCTACCAGCACAATTACCAACAGTCCAGCACAGCCCGCGAGCAACAGCCATCCCGCGCCGTAGCCGACGGTGTCGGCGAGATAGCCGAACGCCGGCGGAAAGAACAGTCCGCCGACGTTAATTGCCGTCTGGCCCCCAGCGCTCGCTGCGCCGATCTCTTCCTGTGGGACGAGCGCGGTGAGACAGGAGTAGTAGACGCCGGTCGAGCCGAGGATAGAGACGCCGACAACCAACAGCGCACCGAGGGCGACAGGTCGCGAGAGCGTTCCGACGGCGAGCAGGAGGAATGCGCCCGTCGCGAGGGCGGCTTGCACGCCGGTGACGGTTGCCGCCGCGCGAGCGCCGCCACCTAGTCGGTCCGCGAGCGAGCCGGCCCCAAGTCGGCCCGCGCTCCCCGTCGCCTGCACCGCCGCGAGAACCACGCCTGCAACGACCGGTGAGACGCCGAGTATCTCGTCGGCGTACAGCAGCGTGTAGCCGACAGTGGTGAAGATGGTCGCACCGACGAACAGCCCGGCGATAACGACGAGCACGTACGCGCGATTCTGCCTGAACGCCCGCACGTCCGGGAGCGACCACTCGCCGCTCCCGCTCGTCCCCTCGTAGCTCGCGGCGAATATCAGCGCGTAGCCGCCCGCTAACACGGCAAGCAGCCCGAATCCCCACCGCCATGTCGCGACGGCGGCGACGCCAGCGATGAGTAGAGAGGCCGCTCCTGACCCCGCCGTCACGCCGACCTGTTTGAGCCCCATTGCCGACCCCTCCTTTCCGCGTGGCGCGCTCGACAGGATGGCGCGATTCGAGGCGGGCATCCCCGGGGCGTACGCGATGCCGAGCAGGAAGGCGGCGGCGAACAAAACGATCGGGGTCGGTGCGAGTCCGATGAGCGCTACCGAGAGCGCGAGTCCGGTAACGCCGACGAGCATCACCCGACGCTCGCCGAAGCCATCAACGGCCGCACCACTCGGGAAGAGATTCAGCGTGTAGCCGAGCGTCGCTACCGCGGTCAACACACCGATGAGGGTGCGCGAGAGCCCGAACGCTCCGCGAAAGTAGGTGGTCGCAGAGAAGAGTGCGTAGTAACACAGTGAGACGGCGGCCTGCCAGCCGGCAACGACGGCGACAGTCCGCCAACTGCGAGTGGTCACTCCGGATAGTTCACGACCCCGGCGGTAAAAGCACGCGGCGGCGGCAGGCTACTCCTCGACTCGCTCGACGACGTCGCGTGCGAGCGCCTCGAAGCTCGCCGTTGCCGGCACCACGTCTACGTCTAATTCGGCCTCGCGTGCGGCCTCACGCGTCGGCTCGCCGATACAGCCCACGACCGCGTCCTCGAGCGCCTCCCGTACGGCTGCGCGACTCGCGATCTCGTCGGCCGCATCGAGGAAGAACTCCACCGTGAGCGGCGAGGTGAACGCCACGCCTGCGAGTTCACCGTCGGCAGCCAGCCGTGCCGAGTGACCGCTCCCCTCGGGACGGGTCAGCCGGTAGAGCGTCGTCTCGTGGATGTATCCTCCCGCGTCGGTCAGCCCGTCGAGTAACACGTCGCTTCCGTGATCCGAGCGGGCGATTTCGATTCGCTTCCCGTCAACCTCGTCAGCCAGCCGCGCCACCAATCCCGCGGAGGAGAACTCTTCGGGGACGATATCGACCGCGTAGCCCGCCTCACGCAGTGCATCGGCCGTCGTCGAGCCGATCGCACACAGCGTCGTCTCGGCTTGCCAGTCGTGCTTCGAGAGGATCCCCACGCCGGTCGTGGAGGTGAGCACCGTGTAGTCGGCATCCGTCCGTGCGACTGCGCCGGTCGGCTCCGTCGTCAACATCGGGTCATCGACCGGCTCAACGCCGAGCTCCGCCAACAGCGCGCTCGCTGTCTCGATGCGCTCGCCAGCCGGCCGAAACACCGCAACTTTCGATTTCATATCGTAGTATGTGATTTATTGTCCGTACGGGCTGTCGAGAAACGCCCGAACCTTCTCGCGTGTCGCTGCCACAGGACCGATGACGGCCACTGCAGGCGGTTCGATACCCTCCTCGTCGCGCACATCGACGATGGTGTCGAGCGTGCCGACCGCGACCCGCTGGTCGGGCCACGTGCCTTCCTCGACGAGTGCGACCGGCGTCTCGGGATCCATCCCTGCATCGCGTAGGACGGCGGTGTAGTCGGGAAGCTTGCCGACGCCCATGTAGACGACGATGGTGCCTCCGGTGGCCGCAAGCGCCGGCCAGTCGACTGCCGACTCCTCCTTCGTCGGGTCCTCGTGGCCTGTGACGAACGAGACACTCGACGTGTGGTCGCGGTGGGTAACGGGAATTCCGGCGACACCGGGGCCAGCGACACCTGCTGTTACGCCCGGTACGATTTCGAACTCGATGCCGTGGTCGGCTAGATACTCCATCTCCTCGCCGCCTCTGCCGAAGACGAACGGGTCACCGCCCTTCAGTCGGACGACCGTCTTTCCCTCCTTCGCGAGTTCGACCAGCCGTTCGTTCGTGTACTGCTGGGAGGTTCGCTCGCCGCCAGCCCGTTTACCCACGTCCTCGGCAATATCGTCGGGCACGAGGTCGAGCGACGGGCCGGGAAGCTTGTCGTGGAGCACAACATCCGCCTCCTGAATGAGCCGGTATGCCTTCCGAGTGAGCAGCTCGGGGTCGCCGGGACCGCTCCCGACCAGATACACCTTACTCATACTCTTCGCGGGCCTGTGCGACCAGTTCGTCTGCCCCCTGATCGATGAGGTCGTTCGCCAGTCGGACGGCTCCGCGGCCGTGGCTCGCAATCGGGAGATCTCGGCTCAGCTTCACCGACTCGCTGCCGTCGACGGAGAGCACGCGTGCAACGGTGTGAACGTACTGGCCCTTGACGACCGCGTAGACGCCGATAGGTGCGATACAGCCGCCGTTCAGCTCGGCGAGCACTGTCCGCTCCACGGTCGTTTCGACGCGCGTCTGCGGATGGTCGATATCGGTCAGAAGCTCGGCTATCTCGCCGTCGGCAGCGGTCACCGCAATCGCGCCCTGTCCCGCCGCGGGGACGAAAGACTCGGGGTCGAATCGCTCGAACGCGACGTGGTGGAGCAGTCCCGACCGTTCGAGCCCGGCCTCCGCCATCACGAGCGCGTCGTACTCGGTATCGATTTCGCGCTCGAGTGCCCGCTGTTCGACCGGTGAGCGGGCCTCGAACCACTCGTCGACTGCGCTCTGTGTCAGTTCATCGTTCCTGACCCGCTCGACTCGCTGTTCGTGTTCCCGCTGGAGCAAGGGCGCGAGTAACTTCTCGACACGCGTATCCACGTTGCCGCGAATCGGCTCCACGTCGATGTCGTCGCGCAGGGCATTCAGCTGGGCTGTTCGCCGGAGACTCCCCGTTCCGATTGTCGCGCCTGCCGGCAGCTCCTCGAAGCTCGATCCGTCGGGCGTGACAAGCACGTCTCCCGCTGCCCCGCGTTCGAGAACTGCACCGACGACGAGATTTTCCGGAAACTCTGTCGGCATATCTTTCATCGAGTGAACAGCGGCGTCGAGTTCGCCGGAAAGCACCTGTTCGTCAAGTGCACGTACGAACGCTCCGGTCTTCCCGAGCCGATGAAGTAGTTCGTCTTGAATCTGGTCGCCTTTGCTTTCGACCTCGACCAGTTCGACCGAGCGTCGCCGGTTCGAGAGCCGGTCTTTCACCATCCCCGCCTGTCGTATCGCTAACTCGGAGCCGCGAGTGGCGAGTCGTATATCCATACCCTGGATGGGGTGTCGATGCTCAAACCCCCTTCGGCTCCTGGACGATAAATCGTATGTCGTGATATCAAATCTGCACTGTCCGGGATTGACTGCCCCGCTCCTCGCTCAGATCTGGTCTGAAACTCCGACTAGCGGCTGGCGACTGGCGTCGGTGAGCTGTGCGGCGAGTTCCGATTCCGTCACGGGCCGTGTCTCGATGGCCGCTGTGCGAGCGAGCCGCACCGCGGTCGGCGGATGGAGATTCGTCCGCTCTAACAGTGCATCGTCGTAGAAGATCTCCTTCGGAGTCCCGTTGGCAACGACGTTGCCGTCGGCCATCACGCAGACTCTGTCGGCGACTTCCGCGGCGAAGTCGAGATCGTGTGTCGACAGGACGACACTGATGCCCTCCTCGTGAATCTGCTCGATTCGGTCGGCGACCAGTTGGGAGCGCTCAGGATCGAGACCCGCGAGGGGTTCGTCCAGTACGATTACGCTCGGTTCGAGCACCAGCACACCTGCGAGGCCCACGAGACGTTTTTCGCCACCGCTCAGATAGTGGGGAACCCGGTCTTCGAGATGGCTCGCGTTGACAGTCGCGAGCGCCTTACGAGCGCGCGCTTTCGCTTCGTCCACGGTCCCCGATGACGGCGATAGTTGGCAGCTACCACGAGAGTGCTTTTTGCGCTCCAACACCTACCAACAAATATGGCACTCGAACTGTACGAACTCGAAGGCTGTCCGTACTGTGCGAAGGTAATCGACAAGCTAGACGACCTTGACTTGGAGTACGAGTCTCACATGGTCCCGCGCTCGCACGACGAGCGCACCGAGGTAAAGGAGGTCAGCGGCCAGACCGGCGTGCCGGTCCTCATCGACACCGAACACGATGTCGAGGGGATGCCCGAGAGCGATGATATCGTCGCGTATCTGGAGGAGACGTACGGCACGACGGCGAGCGCCTGAGCCCGCGAGCTGTCAGATGGCTCCGGTATGACACAAATGATAACAGATCGCCGTTCCAACACGTACACTCAGAGACAGTCGCGGTAGGCGTCGAGCGTCTCCGCGACATCTTCCTCGGTGTGGGCGTAGGAGACGAAGTTCGCCTCAAACTGATTCTGTGAGACGAGGACGCCTGCATCGCGCATCGCGGGGCGGAACAGCCGGGCGTAGCGGTCTGTCTCCATTTGTGCAGCGTCGGTTCCGCGCTTTGGACACGCGCTATATCGAGCACACTCGGAATCCTGCCGACAGCCGTTCGCACAGCAGTCGCTCTGTGGCGGGGCGTCGGCGCGCGTAAATGCGACCTTGAAGATAGAGCCGGCACCGACGACGGTGTACTCGGGGGCGCGCTCGGCCAGAATCTCGGTTAGCCCCTCGCGCAGCTGGCGGCCGAGGTCGTCGATGTGCTCGTACACGTCGTTCTCGGCGGCGTACTTCAGCCCTTCCAGCCCGGCGGCCATCGTCGCCGGATGGCCGGAGAAGGTCCCCGCCTGGAACACCTCGCCCGAGGGCGTGAACTGCTCGATATACTCCGTCTTGCCGCCGATTGCGCCGACGGGGAAGCCACCGCCGATGATCTTCCCGAACGTGGTGATGTCGGGATCGATGCCGAACTTCGACTGTGCACAGCCGAGCCCGCCGATGCGGAAGCCGGTGATGACCTCGTCCCAGATGAGCAGCGCGCCCGAATCTGCACACAGCTGGGCGAGCGTCTCGTGATACCCCTCCTCGGGATAGGCGATGCCGGAGTTGGCCTGAATCGGCTCGACGAGGACGCCCGCGATTTCGTCGCCGTGGGCTTCGAACACCTCCTTTGCTGTCTCGACATCGTTGAAGGGGACGGGAATCGTCTCCTGTGCGAACGACTGCGGGATGCCGCGTGTGGAGGGTTTCGGGTGCTCTGCGTCGCCCTCGACGAGCGTGGACTCCTGTGCGCCGTGGTAGCCACCCTTCATCACGACGATTTTGTTGCGCTCCGTGACGGCGCGGGCCAGCCGGACGGCGGAGACGGTCGCTTCGGTCCCGCTGTTGACGAATCGGAGCATCTCGACCGAGGGAACGTGACGAGTGACGAACTCGGCGTGTTCTACCTCCAGCTCCGTCGGCATCCCGAAGACGGGACCCTCGGAGACGCGCCGTTGGACCGCAGCCGTCACCTGCTCGGGGAGGTCGTGGCCGTACAGCAGCGGGCCGAGCCCCTGAATCCAGTCGATGTAGCGGTTGCCGTCGGCGTCGATGACGTGACCGCCGTCGCCCTTCTGTGCGAACAGCGGGTACGGTTGCGGGGCGGCCCGGACCGCGGAGTTGACGCCACCGGGCAACACCGACAGCGCCCGATCGTAGATGTCGCGTGACTGGTCGTGCATACCCATCGATTCGGCCGGACGGCTGTTAGTAGTTTCTCGTCGCCTCCGACACGCTGATTACACGCGCACCTAACGTGCTGGTAAATGTTCCCTTCCTCCTGGAAACGAGACTTCGCCAGCGGTCTCGTGGTCCTCGTGCCGGTGCTCGCAACGGTGTTCGTCATCACGTATCTGTACGACTTTGTGTTCGATGCGATCACGCGGACCGGCATCCTCGACAACTACGAGACTATCCCCGCCGGGGCGTACGTCCCGCTCGCGCTGGTCTTTTTCCTCCTACTCGTGCTCGCGATCGGCTACCTGATGCGAACCACCGTCGGCGATATCATCGAGCGCGCGCTGGACGACGTGTTTAACGCCATTCCTGGACTCCGTATCATCTACAACGCCTCGAAAATGGCTGCCGAAACCGCCTTCTCCGGCACCGGTGATCTCCAATCGCCCGTCAAACTGGAAGTATGGGAGGGCCTCCGAATGACCGCGTTCAAGACCGGAAAGACGACCGAGGACGGCCGTGACGTGCTCTTCTTACCGACCTCGCCAAATATCACGACCGGCTTCGTCGTCGAGGTGGAGTCGAGCGACTACGAGGAGACCGACGAGAGCGTCGAAGATGCGCTTACCCGCGTGCTCTCTGCCGGCTTCGGCGAAAACGAGCCGGATATTCCAGAGAAGATGCTGCACGACTAGGAGAGCAGCGCCCGCACCGCAAACAGCGCGTTCTCCTTGCGCTCGCGCACACGGCGGTAGAAGTAGGACAGCCACTTGTCGCCGAACGGGACGTACTGGTAGCTCTCGTACCCCTCGCTCGCCAGCGCCCGCTGTTCGTCGCCTCGGACGCCCATCAGCATCTGTATCTCGAAGGTGGTGCCGTGCTCGTCGTGGAGCTCCTTCGCGCGCTCGATCATCTCGGGGTCGTGGCTCCCGACGGCCACGTGGTCCGCGTGCTCGAAGAGATATGCGAGATTCTCGCGGTACGCCCGGTTCACGTCGGCCTTGTCCTTGTAGGCGAGTTGCTTCGGCGGGTCGTAGGCACCCTTCACGAGCCGCGCCGTCACGGGCGTCTTGACGAGCCGTCGGAGGTCGTCGCGCGTCCGCTTCATATTCGCCTGCACGCATAGCCCCATATCTGAGTGGCTTTCGGCGCAGTCGATGACAGCATCGAGTGTCGCGTCGATGGTCGTGTGGTCCTCCATATCGACCCAGACGAAGACGCCGGCATCGGCGGCCCTGTCTACGATTCTGGCGAGGTTGTTCGCGAACGTCTCGTCGCCGATATCGAGTCCAATCTGGCTCGGCTTCACGGAGATGCGGGCATTCAGCTCCGCCGCCGCGATGGCTTCCACGAGCTCGATGTACGTCTCGGTATCTGCTGTCGCGTTCTCGGCGTCGTCATAGTGCTCACCGAGAAGATTCAAAATCGCGCCGACCCCGTCGTCGTTGAGCGAACGCGTGTGGTCAAGCGCGGTCGAGATGTCCTCGCCCGCGACGAACTGATCTGCGATGGGCGGTAGCATACTTCTTGTAGGATATCCCCAGTTAAGCCAGTGTCCCTCCCATGGTCACCGTCAGACCACGACGACTTTTGGTCTCACCCGTCTCATTCGTGTGTATGCTTGTCGAGACCGTCGCCGTCGCCTTCTGGACGATGCTGCCCGCGTACATCCCGAACAACGCGGCCGTTCTCTTCGGCGGTGGCCCTCCAATCGACGGCGGTCGCACCTACGGCGACCGTCGCATCCTCGGGGACGGGAAGACGTGGCGTGGTACCGCAGCCGGCACGCTGGCTGGTATCGCCGTTGCGCTCGCGCTGAACGCGGTCAATGGTAGTGTCGTCGGTATGCTGGGGATTGATCTGCCGGTGTTCCCGCTTGCCGCCGCAATCGCACTCGCCTTCGGTGCGATGCTCGGCGATATTCTCGCGTCGCTCATCAAACGCCGGAGCGGGCGCGCCCGCGGCGCGTCGTTTCCCGGGCTTGACCAGTTGGACTTCGTCGCCACGGCGCTGTTGCTCTCCTTCGCACTCGCGCCCGCGTGGGCGAGTGACGTGTTCACCCTCCCGGTCGTCGCGGCTATCGTCGTCGCCACGCCGGTGCTCCATCTGTCCACGAACGCGATTGCGTATCTGCTCGGGCTGAAGACGGAGCCGTACTAGCACCTTTTTCCTGTTCGGGCTTCCTCGCGTGCCGAGGGCGCGCGATGAAGCCACTCACAGCAAAAATCTGCGGCGAAAACAGCCGAGCCTCCCGCTGGTCGGCTCGGTGAAACGCCTCACTTCGTTCGGCGTACGCTTGAGACTGCTTGCTCGATGTTCGTGCTCAGACGCTCAATAGGAACAGCGTCGCGCCCGCGAGCAGACTCTCGAACGAGAGCGTTCCGACCGCAGACAACAGGAGGAACTCCCGGTCTTCGAGCTCAGCGAGTCCCGCCGGAATCGTGAGCATCCCGCGAGTGAACAGCAGCGAGTTCGATACCGGGACGACGATCGGACCCCAGCTCTCGAACCACTGGTCGAAGCGACCGAGTCGCTCGTCGCTGACTCTGACCCACCGTGATTCGAGCAGGCGCTCACGGCCCAGTCGCTTCGAGGCAGAAAAGAGTGCGAACTGGCCGGCCGTCGCGCCGATGACCGCGACGGCAAGCAGGAGGGCCACATCAAGTGGCCCGCCGTCGGTGAGAAATACTGCTGCTGGGATGATACCTTCACTCGGGATGAAGTACAGCAGCATCGCTCCTTCGAGGATGAAGATGCCGAAGACGATGGCCAGTCCGAACTCCGAGGCGAAGATATCGCGCAGCACGGGAAGCGCCTCTTTGAGGCGACTGGAGAGATAGCCGGCGATATCTATCTGGAGGGGAATCACAGCCGCGGTTTCGCGGGTGACGGTAAATTCTTTTTCGTGTCGAACGACGCGGTTTTGGCCTACGCGTCCAGACTGTCTGTATGCATCCGATCGACCGGCCGCGCCGACTCCGCGCGGACGGCATCCGCGATATTGTCGCCGAAACAACGCTTTCTCCGTCAGATTTCGTCGTCCCGGTCTTCGCAGACGCCACAATCGACGAGCGTGTGCCAATCGAGTCGATGCCCGGCCACGATCGCGTTCCCGTCGAGGGAATCGTCTCGCGCGTCGAAGCGGTACTAGCGACCGGTGTGGAGTCCGTGATGCTGTTCGGTGTTCCCGAATCCAAGGACGCGACCGGTTCGCGAGCCGACGCCGAAGACGGCGTCGTCCAGCGTGCACTCCGGCGGCTCGACGCTGAGACCGACGCCTACGTCATCGCTGACCTCTGTCTGTGTGAGTACACCGACCACGGCCACTGCGGCCTCCTCGAAGATGACGCCGAGAGCGATTCCCACCTGACGGTCCGCAACGACGCTACTCTCGACCGTTACGCCGCTATCGCGCAGTCGTACGCGGAAGCGGGCGTGGATATGATTGCTCCCTCTGGGATGATGGACGGACAAATCGAGACTATCCGGTCAGCGCTCGACGCCGACGGCTACGAGGATCTCCCTATCATGGCCTACGCCGCGAAGTACGAATCTGCCTTCTACGGACCGTTCCGCGACGCGGCCGACGGCGCCCCCGCCTTCGGCGATCGCCGTCACTACCAGATGGACCCGGCGAATCGCCGGGAGGCGACCCGTGAGGTTGCCCTCGACGTACAACAGGGGGCCGATATCCTGCTCGTGAAGCCCGCGCTCTCGTATCTGGATATCGTCGCCGACGTGCACGAGCACTTCGACCGCCCGGTCGCCGCCTACAACGTCTCCGGCGAGTACGCGATGCTCCACGCCGCGGCCGACAAGGGATGGCTCGATATCGAGGCGGTAGCACACGAATCGCTGCTCTCCATCAAGCGTGCCGGCGCGGATCTCATTGTCACCTACTTCGGTGAGATGGTCGCCGAACGGCTCTGAGTGTGGCAAGTATTGTCGCGCGCCGGCGCTGAACCGCCCCAGACGCGCCCGACCGGCGGTTGACGACCGTCCAGATATCAGCCGAGATTCGTCCAGCTTTTCGTCCAGAGAACAACCTTATACACACTATACTGTGTACTATTTCGAGCATATGTCCTGTTATTCGAGCTAGAATCTACCAGTTTCAACCAAAGCATTATATATCTCTCTCCCATCGCACCCGTCTGTGTATAACATGACGAAAATGGTCGAAACGCGTTCGAAGCTAAACGTTTGGGCAGAGAAATTGGAGGATGGTATCTGATGTCGGTGGCACTACCGCTACAGGCGGGTATCGAGGCGATCTCGAACAGCGTCAACTTCGTGTGGGTCCTCGTGGTGTGTTTCCTCATCTTCTTCATGCAGCCCGGGTTCGCGCTGCTGGAGGCGGGACAGGTGCGTGCGAAGAACGTGGGGAACGTCCTGATGAAGAACATGACCGACTGGGTGGTCGGCGTGCTGGTGTTCTTCATCTTTGGGGCAGCCTTCTCCGCGATGGTCGGACAGCTGACGACGCCGGGGATCGCGTTCGACCCTGCGGCGGCGTTCGGCTATATCACCGATCCCGGCGCGACTGGCTGGATCAACTGGTTCTTCGGCGCGGTGTTCGCGATGACGGCGGCGACCATCGTCTCCGGGGCCGTGGCAGAGCGTATGAACTTCACCGCGTACGTCTTCGTCGCGGTGGCGATGACGGCAGTCATCTACCCTGCAATGCCCGGCATCGCGTGGGGCGGCACGGGACTGCTCTCCGCGAACGGCTACATCGGTGAGGCACTCGGTGTCGGCTACTTCGACTTCGCCGGTGCCACGGTCGTCCACATGTGCGGTGGCCTTGCAGGACTCGTCGGCGCGAAGATGCTCGGTGCTCGCGCCGGTCGCTTCGACAGTGATGGGAACAGTCAGGCGATTCCGGGCCACTCGATGCTGCTGGCCGTGCTCGGCACGCTGTTCCTCGCGTTCGGCTGGTACGGTTTCAACGTCGGGACGCAGGCGACCGTACTCTCCGCGGAGGGTGAGTTTATGGGCGCTGCACTCGGTCGTGTCGTACTCAACACTACGCTTGGAATGGGTGCCGGTGCAGTCGCCGCGATGGTCGTCTCGGCCGCGTGGCAGGGGAAGCCGGACCCGCTGTGGACCGCAAACGGACTGCTCGCCGGACTGGTCGCCGTCACCGGAGCCGTTCCCCACGTCACGTGGTGGGGCGGCATCCTGCTGGGACTCATCACCGGCGCGCTCGTTCTACCGACCTTCCGCTGGGTCGTCGACTCGCTGAAGATTGACGATGTGTGTGGTGTCTTCGTCGTCCACGGTAGTTCCGGTGCCATCGGCACCATTCTCATTCCGGTGTTCGCCGCGCCCGGCGTGCTGTCTGCCGGCGTCGGCACCCACCTCGCGATGCAGATCATCGGTGTTGCCGTCATCGGTATCTGGACTGTGGTCGCATCCATCGTGGTCTTCGGCCTCGCCGACGCGCTGTTCGGCCTGCGTGTCAGCGATGCGGACGAAGAGGAGGGACTCGATTCCTCCGAACACGGTATCTCTGCATACCCCGAGTTCGTCGCCGATAGCGGCCCTGGTGGCCGTACCGACGCGGTGGCGGCCGACGGCGGCAATATGAAGACGGACGGCGGCGTTGCGATCGATGAAGGTGATGACGAATGAGTGATGAGATCAAACTCGTAATGGCGTACATCCGACCGGACAAGCTGAGTGACGTGAAGAAAGGACTCGCGGAAGTGGGTGCCCCGTCGCTCACCGTTACGAACGTCTCCGGGCGCGGCTCACAGCCCGCGAAGACCGGCCAGTGGCGCGGCGAGGAGTACTCGGTCGACCTTCACCAGAAGGTGAAGGTGGAGTGTGTCGTGGCCGATATTCCGGCTGAAGAGGTCGCCGAGGCCATCTGTGAGGCGGCAAAGACCAACGAGAAGGGTGATGGGAAGGTGTTCATCCTTCCGGTCGACAAGGCCTACCAGATTCGCACGGGGAAGACGGGGCCAGAGGCCGTCTGACCGTGCCGGAGCCGTCTCCCCGGTCTGAGACCGACCCGGTCGGTCGGGGCGTTATCGACGGGGCGAGACGGGCTGAACGCGAGGGATATATCGACGGATACGCCCCGCTCGTCGACTTCGACGCCCTCGACGCCCGGACCGTCGTCGTCAGATTGCAGGTCGCGCCGACGGCGCTTGATGGGGTCGTCGAACTGCTCACCGACCACGCGGTCACCGTCTTCGAGACGACCGGTCGGCTCAACGTCTTCGCGATCTGTCGGTTTTCGACCGATAGTAGCCGCGACGCGTTCCTCGCAACGCTCGCCGGCGACGACCGCGTTCGTGACGTGCAGACGAACCCGGCGCTGCGAACGGTCGTCGAAGGAAACGCGACCGGACTGCTGTCGTCCCAGTAACGGCAGATTCGCACGGAGAAGACCGGACCAGACACGGTCTGAAGCCGGCGTTCTTTTCTCCCGGCGCTCGTATGCTCGGGTATGACCGACGACCTCATCGCCGCGCTCCGTGACGCCGATGCCGTCCAGTACGGCGAGTTCGAACTCTCACACGGCGGAGTTTCCGAGTACTACGTCGACAAGTATCTGTTCGAGACCGACCCGCACTGTCTGCGGCTCATCGCCGAGGCGTTCGCGGAGCGACTCGACGGGACCCGCCTCGCGGGCGTCGCGCTCGGTGCGGTCCCGCTCGTCGCTGCCACCAGCGTCGAGACGGACACGCCGTACGTCATCGTCCGGAAGAAAGCCAAGGAGTACGGCACCGGGAACCAGATCGAGGGCCGATTCGAAGAAGGTGAGGAGGTCGTCGTCCTCGAAGATATCGCGACGACCGGGCAGTCGGCCGTCGATGCTGTTGAAGCGCTGCGCGATGCCGGCGCGGTCGTCAATCGCGTGCTCGTCGTCGTCGATCGGGACGAGGGGGGTCGTGAGAATCTTGCCGAGCACGATGTGGAGATGGAGGCCCTTGTTACCGCGTCTGATCTGCTTGAGGACCGGTAGGCATCTGGATTCGTTCAGTTCGTCTTCGACGCCACTGCGACCACTGCGAGTGCTCGGCTTCGGGGCCAGCATCGCGCTGTCTACTTTGCGTTCGACAGCATCAGCACCACTCCGATTGCTTGGCCTAGGATACAGCAACGCAACCGCGACCGCGTGCTCGCGTGTCGCTTCGCTCCCGCTCGCCGACACGCGGCTATTCGACCGCTCTCCCAACCCTTCCCCGCGACGCACACGCTCGCAGAGCGAGCGGTGCGTCAGGCCACCGCCTCCGTTGCTTGTTCAATCTATGCGATGGCGTGCGGCTCGGCGCGTCTCGTGCGCGTCCGTCGTCGCGAGGTCGTCGCGAGGGAACCGAGCGACGGCTTGTCAGCGCGCGCTCTGCCAGTGGATGACGGAGTGAACGTAGTGAACGACGGAATCGGGCTGGGTGGCTCGTGGCGCGGTCGCTGTGCTGTATCCAAGGCCAAGCAATCGGAGTGATCGCGGTGGTGTCAAGGCCAATCGAGCTGGCGTCGCCACTAATAAAATCAATAAATCCACGCTCAAAACTGCAAGAACAGACAATTCAGTTTTCCGGCTCTTCGACCCGTTCCTCACCGTCGAAGTGCGCCGAATTGTCCTTCGGCGCATATCCAAGTGCCTCCTTCGCGCGCTCCAGCGAGTAGTACTTTCGATCGTTGTCCGAAATTCCGTAGACGATTTCGTACTCGTACTCCGCCTCCAGCGCGCGCTGATGCAAATGCGCACAATCTCGGTGTGAGAGCCACATCGCCTGCCCGCGCTCGTAGTCGATTGGCGGGTGCGCCTTCGTCAGATTGCCGATGCGGATGTTGCACACCGACACGTCGTGTTCGTCGTGGTAGTAGCGTCCGAGCGTCTCGCCGGCGACCTTCGAGACGCCGTAGAAGTTCCCCGGTCGGGGGAGCTCCGTTCCGTCGAGCTTGAAGTCGTCGTGCGCGCGGTAGAGATCGGGCTTGCGCTCGGTCTCGAAGTGGCCGACGGCGTGGTTCGAGGAGGCGTAGACGAGCTTCTCGACGCCGGCGTCGATGGCCGCCTCGTACAGCACCTTCGTCCCGTGGATATTGTTGTGGAGCACCGACTCCCACGGCGCGTCGCGCCGGGGATCTCCCGCGAGATGGATGACGGATTCGACGCCGTCACACGCCTCGGCCATCAGGTCGCTGTCGGTCACGTCACCGACGAGGTAGTCGGTCTCGGGCTCTTCGGTCGGCTGGCTGTGGAACAGTAGCGTCCAGTCGTACTCGTCGCGCAGCCCGTTGAGGATAGCCCCGCCGACACGCCCACCCGCGCCGGTCAACAGAACGGGGTCGTTCATATCCAAGCGAAGGAGGGACCAAGACAAGAAACGTCCGGTTCGGTGGCTCCCCGCCGCGTGGATATGCTTATCAGTGACCCGTCAAATTCACGAGTATGTCAACAACTGATGGCCCGAATGGTCTCGCTACGCTCACCGTCGAGGACGGCGTCGCAGCGCTCCGACTCGACAATCCCGACCGGAAGAACGTCTTCTCGCCCGCGCTCGGCGAGGATATTATGACCCATCTGCTCGCCGTCGAGGAAGACGAGTCTGTCTCTGTGCTCGTCCTGACGGCTGCGGGCGACGTGTTCTGTGCCGGGCTAGATCTGGATGTCGTGACTGGTGACGATACGGCTGCCATCGACGCCCTACTCGACCGACTCGACGCCGTCCGACGGTGGTTGGCGACGGCTCCCGTCCCGGTTATCGCCGGAGCAACAGGAGCAGCGCCCGGAGCCGGAGCGGTGCTCATCGCCCACACTGATATCCGGGTGCTCGGCGAAGGGACGCGGCTCTGGTGGCCCGAGGTGCGGCTGGGGCTGCGCGCCTACCACGAGACGGTGAATCTCGCCGCCGCCGTTGGTCTCCCGAAGGCGACCGAGATGATGCTGCTGGGCGAGGACGCCGCTCTCGACGCGCGCGAAGCGCGGCGACTCGGCTTCGCCAACCGTGTCGTCGACCCCGGCGACGTGGAGGAGACTGTCCGAGAGATGGCGACGACAGTGGCCGAACGCGACGCTGCCCACGGCCAGATTCGCGAGTACGTCGAGGTGCTCCGGCACGCCCGCCGGGAACAGCTCTCCGGGAGCGAGCAGTTCGCCCGCGAGCGCGCGACGGAGTATCGGCTCTGAGCCGGGAAGGCCAAGACGCCCGCGTCCGATAGTCGACTATGGACGCCACCGACGCCGAGACCGCCTGCTTCGAAGCTGGCATCAAGTTCGGTACCCTCTATCACCAGTTCGCGGGGACGCCCGTCGCGCCCGACTCCACCGAGTCGCTCGAACGCGCGATGGCGGAGGCGATCGAGAATCAGCCGTTCTGCGAGTCGGTCACCGTCACCATCCACGAGTCGCGCGTACGCGACGCTATCGATCACGTGGAGGACTACACCGAACTCACCGGCTCGCTGATGGATGTGCAGATGCAGATTAGCTACGAGGGTATCGACGTGGAGACGGCGATGGCAATGGAGAACGGCTACCCGCGTATGCGTGTCGTCGGCGTGTCGAACAACGATTAAGCCCTCTCACGTTGACTATCCGATATGTCCCTCCACATCTTCGACCGACTGGACGACGCCGTCACCGCGGCGCGGTCGCTACTACTCCCGTTCGACACGGGCCGCTGGCTCCGACTGACGGTACTCGCGCTACTCATCGGGGGTGGCAGCTCTGTCGGCGGGAGCGCGGGTGTTACCGCCACCAACGTCCCCAGCTACACCGACATTCCCGGCCAACTGCCGAACATCGACGTACTCGTTGCCGCAGTCGTCGCGGTGTTTCTCCTCGTCGGGCTTGTGGTCGGCTATTTGGCCTGCTGTTTCGAGTTCGTGCTCGTGGACGGGCTCGCAACCAGGACGGTGTCGATACGCGCGAACGTGCGCCGGTACGCGGGACAGGCCGCCCGACTGTTCGGCTTCCGGCTCGTCCTGTTCATCCTCGCGGCGAGTATTGTTCTTCTCCCTCTCGCCGCCGTTATCGGCTTCTCGCTCGATATTCGCCCCGGCGCGTTCACCCTCCTGAACGTGCTCGGACTCGTGGCGAATTTGCTCGTCGTGGCCGTGCTCGCCGGCACAATTCACCTCCTGACGACGATGTTCGTCGTGCCGACGATGTACGAGACCGACCGCGGTGTGCTCGCCAGCTGGCGACGGATTGGTGGCCACCTTACCGACCATCCCATTGAGACGGTCGGCTTCGTCCTGCTCTCGACGTTCCTGTCGGGTGCGGCGCTGGCGATGGTCGGCACCATCGTCGGTCTCGTCGGACTGATCGTCATCGTCCCGGTCGCGCTGGTGAGTATCGCCGCACTCGGGCTGCTCGGGCCACTCGGGCTGGTCGTCGTCGTGCCGGTCGTTCTGCTCGGCGTGCTCTGTCTCGCCATCATCTCAGCTGTTCTCCGCGTTCCGGTCGTCGTTGGCATCCGCTACTACGCGCTGTTGGTGCTCGGCGACCTCACCGGCGTTGACCTGCTGGAGGCGACCCGCGAAACGACCGATATCGCGCGGCCACAGTAGCCCGTTTCACTTTCACGTTCGGGCGCGTTTATATGGTAACGGCTTCCAAAGAGTGAGTATGAGCCAATCGAGCTTCGACGACGACGAACTGTTCGGTGAGGCGGCCACGGAGATGCGTGCCGAGGTCGAGGATGCACTAGCGGACGCGTGGCGCGCACTTCCCGACCCGGACGACGTGTGGGACGTGGATGCTGACAACACGCTCGGCGTCCTGAACGCGCTGAAGGGTGCTCTCGACACCGGTGACGCTGCAGACCAACTGCGTGAGGCGAAAAAGCAGTTTGTCATCGGTCAGCGCGCCGACGCATTCGAGGACGGCGACGACCTCGAAGCCGAAATCGAGGAACTCGAATCCTTACTCGGTGACATCGAGACGGCACACGAGGAGGCTTCCGACCTCGCGTCGACTCTGCCGGGGCTTCGCGGTGCGCTCGACGACGCCGTCGACGACGACAGCGAGTAACTATCGCTCGACCACGGCGGCCATCACGTTCGCCAGCGCCGCTGCCGACTCGTCGAGCAACTCCTCACCCAGCGCTGCGCTCGCGTCGTTCGGGTCACCGATGTTACCCGACTCGGTGAACTCCTCGAAGTCGTACGCGATGTTCGTTCCATCGACGAAGACGCCGAACGTCTCACCCATCCCTGCCGCCGCCTCGTCGAACCGCTCGTCCCGCACTAGCTCCGGATACAGATGGAGCATAAGTGAGGTCTCGACGCCGCCGCCGTGGCCGAGTGGCACGTCCGGCGCGACCACGTCGAACCACGTGAACGGCACGGCGTAGCCGTCATCGTCGCGGGTGACACGACCGCAGAGCTCACGTAGCGCGTCGGTGTTTCCCCCGTGGCCGTTGACGACGACGACTCGGTCGAAGGTGTCGGCGAGCGATCGGACGCTGTCGCCGACGTACGCTCGAAAGCTGTCTTCACTCACCCACATCGTCCCGTCGAAGGCGCGATGCTCCTCGGCCACGCCGATAGGAATCGTCGGCGCGACGACCGCCTCGCCGTCGTAGGCTTGTGCGCCTGCTTCCGCGATTGCTTCTGCCGAGAGATGATCCACGCCCAGCGGGGCGTGCGGGCCGTGCTGTTCCGTACTCCCGACCGGTAGGAGTGCAACCTCGGCGTCGCTGTCACGTGCGTCCGTCCACGACTGCTCGCTCAGCTTCATACTATAGCTCGCGGCCACCGCGAGCAAGAAGCCGACGGGTCCCGAGTTAGAACAGCTCCTCGGCGTGGATGGTGCCGTCGTCGTCGCTCCCGCGGACGGTCACCTCCTGACCGAGCCGGACCTCCTCGGTCGTCACGACTGTCCGGGCCTCCTCGCCGTTGTCGAGCATCACGGGGTCGCCCGTCTGGACGACTGTGCCGGTGAACTCTACGGTGTCGCCGGCCGTCAGCTCGTCGCTCGATTCGTCGTCAGTCTCGTTTGTCGTGTCGGCATCCGGCTCTGACTCCGACGCTGAATCGCCGGCGAACGCACCGAGCCCCGTCGCCTCGCTGGAATCGTCGTCCGTACTCTCGGCGTCGACCTCGCCCGCCGCGGCCGTCGCGCCGTCTTCGAGCAGCGAGACGGTCGACTGCCAGCCGGCGGAGGCTTCGAGGTCGTCCTGCCACCCGTCCTGAATCTCCACGTCGGTACAGGAGACTTCATCGCCGGGGGCGATATCGAGGTCGGCCTTCTCGCCCCACAGCGCGACCCGAATGTCTCCCGTGCCGTCCTGGACGCGGATATTGCGGACCTGTCCCTCGCTGCCGTCGTCGCGGTCGAAGGTGCGCTTCGGGTCGCTCGACCGCACGACGCCGGCGATATCGACGGTGTCTTCCAGCTCCACATCGGCGATATCGGTCGTCTCGGGAACGTACTGCACGTCCTCGTCGGTCTCCTCGACTGCGCCTCGGTCCCCGACGTGGAGTTCGAGCGAGCCGTCACGCTCGCGCACGTAGCCGTCGATGACCTCGACCGTGACTCCCGACTCCAGTTCCTCGGCGCGGTCGGCTTGGTCGTCCCAAAGGGTGACGCGGATACGTCCCGTCTCGTCGCCGAGCGTGAGATTCGCGACGCGACCCTCGCTGCCGTCGTCGCGGTCGAAGGTGCGGACGGTGTCCGTCGAGAGGACCTTCCCGAGCAGATTCACGTCCGACTGACCGATGGTGAGCGCGTCGATGCTGGAGTCGTCGCCGGTATCCACGTCGATGGACGCCTCGGCATCGCCCTCGACGCGGTTTGCGCTGACTTCGAGGCCGTTGTACCCTTCCTTCGGTCGGCCACTGATTCGCAACACCTGCCCGACTTCGAGCTTCTCCTCCGCGGCGGCGGCGTCCTCGTCCCACAGCGCGACGCGAACGCGGCCCGTCTCGTCGGCCACCTCGATGTTACACACCTGTCCGTCCTCCCCTTCGTCGCGCTCGAAGGTGCGGATATCGCCAATAGATAACACCTTGGCGAGGAACTTCACCTCCTCCATCCCGGGTTCGATGTCGGCGATGCCCTCGACTTCCCCCTCGGTGAGTTCGTGTGCGAGTAGCATAGCCGCGGTCTCCTCGTCGGCGAGCCCCCCCATCTGCTCGACCTTCGCCTCGACGGCCTCCTCGAACGCTTCGAGTGAGACATCCTCGGCATCGAGGTCCTCGTAGACCTCCTCGATGTCGCTCATAGTTACAGATTCCATGTGAGGGTCGCGATTAAGGATTGTCGTTGGCTGGTGATCACACCGGCAGTGGCGCGCCATCGCATATCAACGTCTGGTTGGGGAATCGCAAGCCCTTTAGCTAAAACCGCGAATGAACAGGTAAGTCCGGTTAGGGTAGTGGACTATCCTCTTGGCTTGCGGAGCCAGGGACCAGCGTTCAAATCGCTGACCGGACGTACTTCTACACTCGGAGCCGTCGGCTCCTGTCGTGGTATGTCTCTGTTTGACACAGTAGCAACACCATTCCGACCAGGGTCCACATATCACGACTCTTGAGGCCGCCACGCCGACCCGCGCGTATGGCCCAACCCGCCGTCGAGTCGCTGGACGATGCCCGCGAGATACTCCGACAGGAGCGCCGCCGCGTCGCCGACGAGCGCGAGGCGTTCGACCGCTTCGTACAGTTGCTCTCGCGAGTGGAGGCCGAAACTCCTTCTACGGAAACCGCATCTCGCGCGCTCTTTGTCGACGGAGGCGAGTCCGCCGGCGCGCGTACCGTCCGTGATCACTACCAGTCGACCGTGATGTCGGTCCCCCACTACGACAGCGACTACGGCGACAGCTATCGGGAGAGTCTCGCCATCGAGTTCGGGCCCGACGTAGCCGCTGCGCTCGATTCCGGCTTCGACGCCCGGACAAAGCAGGCCGTCCACGCCGCCGCCCGCGACGCCCACGCCGACCGCGTCCGGTTCGTCGACGCGCTCGACGCCGAGGCTGCCGCCCTCGACGAGCACCACGAGTCCTGTCTCACAATCGCAGAGGAGTGTCTGGATATCGCCGACGAGGCGAGCGACTGCCGCGAGTACGGCACTCTCGACGCGCTCCGTACCCGGTGTCTCACCCTCGAAGCCGACTGTGACGAGCTCGCGGGCGAGCGACAAGCGGCCGTCCGCACCTGCCGGGCCGACCTCGGACTCCCCGACGCCTACCCGAATCTCCAGGAGTATCTGTACGCGTCGCTCGATGTCGACTACCCGGTGCTGGCCGTGAGCGCTGAGACCGCGACCCGCCTCCGCGCCTGCCGCCGGAACATCGAGCGACGGCTCACGCTCGTCAACTGACGCTCGGACGCCCGATCCGACGACGACCGACGTTTTCAGGCTCCGGCACGACGGACGTGTATGGACGTCTCGCTTGCCGACCGACTCCGGGCCGGCGTCGCCGTTTTCAACGCTGGTCACTACCACGCCGCCCACGACGCGTGGGAGCCACCCTACCGCGCGGCCGAGGGCGATCGACGCGCATATCTGCAGGGACTCATCCAGTTTGCCGCCGCCGCACACCACGTCACGACGGGAAATCGCGAGGGAAGTCAGGGACTCGCAGACAGCGCGCTCGAGTATCTCGATGGCCACGACGGGGATATCGACCTCGACCCCGTCCGCGCGTGGCTCACTGCGTGTCGCGACGACTACGAACGGGTGGCCAACGAGCGCCCGCCTGCCCTCACATACGCGGGCGAGCGACTCGACGTGCGCGACCTTCAGTATCCGGCAGTGGCGGTTGCTGCCCCGCTCGTTGCCGATGCGACCGGCTACGACGCCGACCTGCTCGACTCGGGGGCGGAGTTCGCCCTTGCCGATCTCCCCGACGACCCGAACAGCCCGTTCGTCACACTCGTGCTCGACTTCCTCCACGGAGAGCGCCGGGGCGTTATCGTCCAGCGACTCGATCAGCACGTCACCCGTAGACAGGCCCGTGAGGACGACGTTACGGGACTGTTCGACACGTGAGCGACTGCGCCGTCTGTGGCGATTCGGTCGCGTCGACAGTCGCACACTCGATCGTTTCCGGTCCGCAGCACCGTTTGCGGTGTGACTTTGCCCCTCGACGACGAACGCCGACCGTGGACACGTTCGATATCGGCGGCGACCTGACGGTGAACAGACTCGGCTTCGGCGCGATGCGACTCTGCGGCGAGGATATCATCGGCCGACCTGACGACGAGGCGAACGCGCGCGCGGTCGTCGAGCGGGCGCTCGAACTCGGCGTCGACTTCATCGACACGGCCGACTCGTACGGACCCGGAACGAGCGAACGGCTCCTGCGAGAGGCGAACGCACCCGAGGAGGCGGTCGTCGCGACTAAGGCCGGCCTGCTTCGCGAGGCCGGTGGCGACTGGCTCCCCCACGGCGACCCAGAGTATATCCGGAATCAGGTTCTCGTCTCCCGCGACCGGCTCGGCGTCGACACCATCGACCTGTATCAGTTCCACCGCCCGGACCCGGACACCGACTTCGAGGCGAGTGTCGAGACGTTCGCGGCGCTGAAAGACGACGGCTTCATCGACCACGTCGGGCTCTCGAACGTAACGGTCGACCAGCTTGAAACCGCACGCGATATCGTCGACATCGCGACAGTCCAGAATCGGTACAACGTCGCCCACCGGCCCGACGAGGACGAGCGCGTGCTCGACGCCTGCGAGGAGTACGATATCGGCTTCATCCCGTGGTTCCCGCTTGCGGCCGGCGACCTCGACGACGTGGATGCTGTCGACGAGATTGCAGCCGCCCACGACGCGAGCCGGTATCAGATTGCGCTGGCGTGGACGCTCCACCGCTCTGACGTGATGCTCCCGATTCCGGGTACGTCGAGCATCGAGCATCTCGAAGCGAACGTCGCCGCCGGCGATATCGACCTCTCGGACGAGGAGCTGGCGCGGCTCAGCGTAGTCAGACGTCTGTCCGACTCGACTTTTTATTCGGAGCGCAGAGAGTAGTCGTATGACACGGTTCGTCGGGGTACACTGGATGGGCAAGGGGTGGGTGGCAGCCGCCTTCGCAGACGGCTACGAGTCCACGACGGTGTATGAGGAGATCGGCCGACTGTGGAGCGACGTGGAGGAGACAGCAGAGCGTATCCTCGTGGACGTGCCTATCGGACTCGTGGAGGAGGGCGACCCGAGACGTGAGCCGGACGAGCTGACCAGTCGCCTCGTGGGTGATCGCGCCGACGAGATCCTGACGCCCCCCGTCAGAGAAGCGACGCGCAAACGCCGGTATCCAGCCGCGACGCGAGTGATGGAGCGCAAGACCGGCCAGTCGCTCTCCGAACGCGCGTTCGCTGCCAACGAGCCAATCGCTGCCGTCGACGAACTGCTGCAGGAGATTCCCGAGACGCGGGCCGTCTTTGGGGAGTCACACCCCGAACTCTGCTTTCGGGCGTTCGCGGGTGAACCCTTGGACCACGACCGCCGGTATGCAGGCGGTTACGCCGAGCGGATGCGCGCGCTCGCGGCGTTCGACCACGACGCGCCGCCGACAGTGCAGTCAGCCGCAGAGGACGTCGCCGGCCACGCCGTCAGCATCGGTGCGGTGCTGGACGCGCTCGCGCTTGCGTACACTGCGCGTCCCGGAGACAGCGAGCTCCGGACGCTCCCTGCCGATCCTGGAACGGACGCGACTGGACTGACGCTGTGTCACTACTACCGCGCAGTCGAGCCGTTGGCTTAAGCCACGGCTAGTCGGTGCAAAAATACTGAAAAAGCCGTCAGTTTACAGTCGGGTAACGTTCGTCGCGCGCGGGCCTTTGTCGGCCTGCTCGATGTCGAACTCGACTTCCTGTCCCTCTTCGAGGTCCGGACCGCCGACGTCTTCCATGTGGAAGAACACGTCCTCGTCCTCCTCCTCGGTCTCGATAAATCCGTAGCCGCCAGTGTCGTTGAAGAAATCAACCTTACCTTGTGCCATACTTCATTCTCCGCCTACCCACTGATAAGGCTGCGGATTCGCGACGCAAACCGTGGTAGATATTCTCTTGACGCTCCGTCTCGGTGTTTCGTGTATGCTTCGTCGACTCCGTGCCACTGCCCCGGCTGGTCTCGTCCCGCTCGCGTGGCTGTTCACTCTCGCCGCCGCCCGCGGGTGGATTTCGACTCGAACCGTCACTATCGGGCTCGGCGTGATGGCGACGCTGCTCGCGGCGTTCGCCCTGCTGTCCGCTCGCGAGATGGTGGGCTCTCGCGTCCTCCGCGCGTGGCTGGCGGTCGTCGTCGGTGGCTTCCTCCTGACTGTTGCAGGCCTCTACGCCGTCGTGGCGACACGGCCCGCTGTCGCCAGATTTGCCGTCGCCGGCTGGATGCTCCTCCCCGCGATGGGGCTCGTCTTCACCGGCCGGTTCGACGTGGCGTATCGGCGCGTACACACCGTCGGTGGATTTCTCGCCGGCGCTGGTACCGTCGGCTTCCTCGCCGCGGCCGATCTCGTCACGCTCGCCGGACTCGCACTGCAGTCCGTCACCACCGGGTCAATTCTGCTCGTCGCCGTCGGCCAGACGGCCGGAATCCTCGCGGCGACGCTCGGCGAGTCGTAAGCCCATCGCTGTTAACTGGTGGCTTCGTGTCTCTCGCGCGTGTACCACCACGCCCACGCCATCAACACCGGCTGGAGCGGGAGCCGAATCCACGCGGCCACCCGTGCAACGCCGGCGTACCGCTCGGGAACGAGTGAATCGAGCGTGTCGCTGCGCGCGAGATGCACGTTCGCCGGGAAGACGGCCCCCAGCAGCGCGACGAGCCCCCACGCCGACGGTCGGCGCGTTCGCTCGAACAGCACGCCGATGCCGAACAGGAGTTCGGCGACGCCGGAGAGATAGACGAGGCCGACGGGGCGTGGAAGCTGAGGTGGAACTGCCCGCGCGAACGCCTTCGGCGCGATGAAATGCGCGATACCCGCGACGACGTAGACGAACGCCATCACGTACCGGAGCGGGCGCTTTGCTCGGTCAAGATGCATATCAATTACTCTCGACTCTGGCTCATCAGCGTTGCTCTTCCGTCGTTTCTGCGACTCCTCGCTGTCACTCGGAATGTTATAGAATATGCCGCCTCCCAGCAGCTGAACAGGCACCTCACCGGAGGACAGGTACGTACTGTTTAAATATTTGAGTTATACCAAATTATTTGACCTAGCGGACGCACGTACGAGTACAGATGGCCGAACCGAAGTCGGGGTCGTGGAAAAACAGCATGAGCGGGCGCGAGCGTGTCCGGCACGTCGTGGAGCTGCTGGACGAGCCGACACCGGTCCAGGAAATCGCGGATCGGGCAGACGTCTCGCGCACGACAGCCGACGACGAACTCCAGCGTCTGCAGAGTGACGACTGGGTCACTGAAACGACCGTCGACGGGACGAAGGCGTACGATCTGAATCCCGTTCGGATGCTCTTCGACGAGGTGACGGACCTGATCGAGGCCCACTCGCGTGACGAACTGGAGAGCCAGCTCACAGAGCTGAAGGAGGAACAGGAAGCGCTGGCGACGGAGTACGACGTCAGTTCACTCGACGAGTTCCGGGAGCAACTCGCTGACGAGGAGCTCTCGGCTGAGGAGCTTCGTGAGCGTCGCAACGTGATCGCCACGTGGGAGGCGATCAACACGGAACTCGGGCTCGTGAAGCACGCCCTCCAACTGTACGATGACGTCATCGAACTCTCGTCACCGCGGACTGACTCTCCCTCGACACTCGCCTGATGGTTGTCTTCCTCGCTAACCGGGCGAACTTGCAGAGCAAGCGGCTCCACGACCGCATCCAGAACCGGCTCAGCGGTGAGTTCGAGAACGTTCGACGACGGCGTGCTGAACCGCGCGAAGCTGGCCCGTACCGGGTCGTCGCTGAGGTAGACCCACGCCAGTTCCTCGGACGACGACGAGTACCCGGTGACGACCGCGCGGGTCGAGATCGGGTTTCAACTGCAGACTGGTGAGCCGCACGAGTACTACTGGTTCAACTGGATCGAGCCAGACCGAAGTCTGCTGGTGGGCTGGCACCAGGACGACACGCACGACGACCTCGGACCAGTTCATCTGCAGGTCAACGACGGCGCGACGCCCGTCGCGCACGAACCAGCGCAGTTCATCGACTCACATCCGCTGGATGTCGTCGAGCGCAGACTCAACTCGCTTCGAGACGCGGTCCTCGCTGTCGAGTGGGAGCAGGGACGACCCGTCGGACTCGATTCCGCTGCCACGGGAAGTGAGTAGGCCCGCATTTTGCTGGGTTTTGATGCCGCCTCCCCGATTTGAACCTCCGGAAGACTTCGCTACGCTCGTCTTCCGTTCTCCCGCTCGCTTCGCTCGCGGCGGAGGGGGAACAGCTCGATCTTCAGTAATCTCTGTCCAACGTAGCTCTGCGCCGAAGAAGTATGCCGCCTCCCCGATTTGAACGGGGGCAGCTCGATCTTGCGGTCGAGTGCTCTCCCAGTCTGAGCTAAGGCGGCTCAGTTCGAACGACACGACGGGCGTGAAAAAGCGTTTCTATCCGTGATAGAATCGCTGCCAGCGACCGATTCGTCGAGGCAACCGTGGCGGTGGCCTGACGCACCCGGCGAAGCCGTGTGCGTCGTGGGGGAGGGTTGGGAGAGCGGCCGAATGGGCGCGTGTCGGGCGGTCGCGGTGCTGTACCCTAAGCCAAGCAATCAGAGTGGTGGCGGTGCTGTCTGTCGATTAATCGCTTCGATGGGTCCGGGCGGAATGTGAACCAGGGAACCCCGTTCCTGCGCACGTCCCTATCCGATTCCGTCCGGCCGAGCGATTCAGCCGCTCGTCACCTCCGTTCCTCGCAGAATCGTATCGGTTCCGGGCGGAATTGAACCGCGAAGTCACTCGCTTCGCTTGTGACAGAGTTCACTCTCCGCGGCCACTTCACCTCGCTTCGCTCGGCAGAAGTGGGTCCGGGCGGAATTGAACCGCCGACCTCCTCCTTGTAAGGGAGGCGTCATCCACTGAGCCACGAACCCGCTATCCGACTGAAATCGACCCGCGCGGAATAGGCCTTGCGTTCACACGGTGGCGGAACGCTTCCAGTCTCTCTCGTTCCCACCTCCAGGTATGAATCGCCGACAGATTCTCCCCGCGCTCGGCGTCATCCTCGCGCTGGCCGTCGTCGGCTACGCCGCCGGGCTGTCCGCTCCACTCCTGACGACCGGCGGCTACCGGCCGGTCGCCGGTCCGATAGCCACGCCAGCAGATGACCCGACTGCGACGAGCACACCGTACGCAGACGGCTACGCGCGCACGTCGGTCACCGTCTACGACAGCGAGACGAGCGCGACGCTCGGGTCGGTGCGTGTCGCGGTCGCGGAGACAGGAAAAGAAAAGTGGACTGGTCTTTCTGAGACGGACTCGCTCCCCGAGAACCGGGGTACGCCGTTCCCGTACGGTGGTGAGGCGAACCGAACCTACGTGATGCGCGGGATGGACTTTGGTATCGACATCATCTACATCGACAGCAACGGGACGATTACGAAGATCCACCATGCGCCCGAGCCGCCCGAGGGTGAAGACGGCGAGCAGTACGAGTATCCCGGCTACGGCCAGTACGTCCTCGAAGCGAACTACGAGTGGACCACCCGTCACGATGTGACGGTCGGAGACACGGTCGAAATCGGTGAGTGGTAACGTCTTTATCAGTCTCTTTACCGAATCTGGCTTTGGCGAACGCTTTTGCGCGCGAGTAGCCACAACAGTACAATGGGAGCTTCTGCTGTCGAAGACGAAGACGACCCGTTCGAGGAACAACGGGAGAAGGCTGAGAATCCGATGCGGCGGCTCTTCTTGCAGTACGGCAGGGACAAGAAGGTCGCGTTCGTCGTCGGCGCTCTGATGTCGTCGCCCGCGCGCTCGATCTGGCTACCGCCGATTCTGCTGGGCGTCGCCGTTCGACGCTATCTTCGAAGCCCAGGGCGCAGCCGACCAGCCGTACACGCTGATGTTCGTCCCCAACGCGTGGATTCCGGCCACTGAACAGGGCCAACTGTATCTCACCGTCGGTATCATCGCGTTCGCCTTCTTTGGCGGTGCGGCGTTCCACTACTCGCGAAACTGGGGCTGGAACTCCTTCTCACAGCAGCATCCAACACCAGATTCGGACGGATACCTACGACAAGATGCAGCGGCTCAATATGGACTTCTTCGCCGACAAGCAGACCGGCGAGATGATGTCGATGCTCTCGAACGACGTGAACCGCTTGGAGCGGTTCCTGAACGACGGGATGAACTCTGGCGTTCCGGCTCGGTCGTGATGGTCGTCGGTATCGCGATCATCCTGCTCTGTGACTGAACTGGCAGCTGGCGACACATTACGCTCGTCATCGGTGCCGCTCATCGCCGTGTTCACCTACTACTTCATCAAGACCATCCAGCCCAAGTACGCCGACGTGCGCTCGTCGGTCGGGAAGGTGAACTCCCGGCTGGAGAACAACCTCGGCGGCATCCAAGTCATCAAGACCTCCAACACCGGAGACGTTCGAGTCCGACCGCGTCGAAGACGTATCACAGGGCTACTTCGATGCGAACTGGGACGCCATCAGCACGCGAATCAAGTTCTTCCCCGGACTTCGGATGCTCGCGGGCGTCGGCTTCGTGCTCACCTTCTTCATCGGCGGGCATATGGTGCTCGGCGACGGCGTCTGTCGTTCACCAGCGAGCTCCAGCCCGGTGAGTTCGTCACGTTCATCCTGCTCTCCCAGCGGTTCATCTGGCCGATGGCGCAGTTCGGGCAGATTATCAATATGTACCAGCGCGCCACGCGCCTCCTCGATGCGCGCATCTTCGGGCTGATGGACGAGCCGTCGACGTAGTCGTCGGAGGAACCCCAGGCGGACGCGCTCGTCGTCGAGCGACGGCGAGGTTATCTACGACAAGGTAACCTTCGGCTACGACGACACCGAGACCATCGTCGAGGACGTGAGCTTCGAGGTCGACGGCGGCGACACCGCTCGCGCTCGTCGGCCCGACCGGCGCGGGTAAGTCGACGCGTGCTCAAGCTCCTGCTCCGGATGTACGACGTGGACGATGGGTCGCGATCTCGCATCGACGGCCAGGACCTACGTGACGCGACGATCCCGAGCCTCCGCCGGCAGGTCGGCTACGTCAGCCAGGAGACGTTCCTGTTCTACGGCACTGTCGAAGAGAACATCGCCTACGGTACGTCTCGACTCGCGACCGAGAATCGGTCGTCGAGGCGCGCCGAAGGCGGCCGGAGGCCCACGAGTTCATCACGAATCTGCCGGAGGGGCTACGACACCGAAGTCGGCGAGCGCGGCGTGAAGCTCTCCGGGAGGCCAGCGCCAGCGCATCGCCATCGCCCGCGCGATCCTGAAAGACCCCGAGATTCTCGATCCTCGACGAGGCGACCTCCGACGTCGGACGCGGAGACGGAAGACGTCGATCCAGCGGTGGCTCGGCCGGCTCGCCGGAAGACCGGAGCGGCGTGCGCAATCGCCCGCCGGCGCTTGACGATCTGGGCCGCCGGCAAGATGGTCGTCCTCGGAAACGGGCAGAGTGATCGAGCGCGGCAGTCGCGACGGACTCATCAGCGGAGGACGGGCTGTACGCGCGCCTGCTGGGGCGTGCAAGGCGGGCGAAGTCGAGCAGAACTCGCCCAGACGAGTTCATCGAGCGCGCTCGAGAGCGTGACGCCGACCGCGTCGAAGCAGAGGAGCTGAACCCGGAAAGCGGGCTGCTAGATCTTCTCGCTCGACTGCGTGATGATTCGAGCGTTGAGCTACCGTTCGCCCCGGTACGACGCCGCCATCCGTCGGAACGCAGGAGAACTGCGCGTGAGCGGCGAGGCGGCCGCCGAACTCGCTGCCCGGATTCAGGAGCGCGGTGCGGCGCTGGCGACGACCGCAGCTGAGCGCGCCACCGCTGACGGGCGCAAGACCCTGCACCCTGGTCGAGGATTTCGACTTCGAGCCCGACCCGAGACCCCGAGATCGAACTCGCTATTGCCCCGATCGACCGCATCGCCCGACTCGAAACGGACGACCAGTATCGCGTCTCGAAGGACGCCCGCGTCGCGCTCGCGACCGAACTGGAGTCGTTCGCTGGTGATACGGTCGCGGCCGCGGCGGCAACCCTCACCCGCCACGCCGCGCGTCGGACGGCGAAGGAGGACGGACGTGGCGGCGTACTTCGAACTCCAGCCGTACTACGAATGAGATCTTGGCTACCGCGAGGTGTGTCTCCGTCACGATACCGGCTCGCGCCACCGCAGAGTGCCCCGACCGGCTCCGGGCTATCCCGAACGGTGGCACTCGGAAGAACACGGC
This sequence comes from Halobacteriales archaeon, assembly GCA_034521675.1. Classification (GTDB taxonomy): domain Archaea; phylum Halobacteriota; class Halobacteria; order Halobacteriales; family Haloarculaceae; genus Halosegnis. The sequence goes on from JAXHLZ010000005.1 coordinate 123,720, forward strand.
GTCTCCTACAAGAGGAGGGCCGGCTCGCAACACCTCGGTCTTCGCCATTCACGAAACAAGTACGTCGACGAACTGAACAAGTTCTGTGCCGACGGCGGCGGGACGTGGGACGCCGACACTGTCGCCGTCGAGGCGGGCGTACTGGGAGGCGGCCCGCGCCGCAGCGGGCCTACCGCTGCTGGGCCGGTGACGCTGCACTCGACGGTGCGACCGGGCGCGAGACGCCGTTCGCCGTTGGTCGTCCCCCGGGTCACCAATGCAAGGCCGACGATGCGATGGGATTCTGTTCAACAACGTCGCTGTCGCCGCTGCGGGCGCTCGACCGCGATGACGTGGACCGTGTCGCCGTCTTCGACTGGGGATGTCCACCACGGTAACGGCACCCAGCATATCTTCGATGACGATCCGGACGTGTTCTACGCCTCAACCCACGAGTACGCGGGCTGTTCCCCGGATTTCCAGGGAAATCTCCAAGAGACGGGCACAGGCGAGGGACAGGGGACGACGATGAACATTCCATTTCCCGGCGGCTGTGGCCGGGCGCCGGAGTATCTCGCTGCCGTCGACGAGGCAATCGGCCGGGCGAAGTCAGAGCGGTACGATCCGGACCTGTTTTTTGTTTCCGCCGGCTTCGACGCCCACCGGAAAGATCCTATACTCGCGCCAGCGCGTCTCGAAGCCGAGGGATACGGACTCCTCACCGAGCGAGTGGTCGATCTCGGCCGACCGGTGTGGGGCGGGGCTGGCGTTTGTGCTTGAAGGCGGCTACGGACTGGAGGCGCTCTCGGGAGTCGGTTCGGAAGGTGAACAGCGTTTTCGGCAGGCTAACGCCGGCGGCAGACGAGGAGGAGGTCGCCCTGCGCGTGGTCGCTCGGTTATCGACGATGTGCGCGAGGTTCACGGCCTCTAGATCTTCTTGGCGACGGATTCGATGGCGGCGACGCGGTCAGCGTCGAACGTCCACAGCCCGTCCCACTCGTTGTCGCCGGTCTGAAGACACAGCAGTGCAGCCGGTGTGTCGGTTCCGGTGTGGATGACGAACCACGAGTCGCTGTAGACGGGGGTTGGCCGCCGTGGACCGTGAGGCCGTCCGGAAGCGACTTGCTCTGTCGGGATTCCGTAGATGTGGGTGTCGACGCGGCTGTCGGCGAGCCGTTCGTACACCTTCCGGGTACCGCGCTCGTCGTTGATCCGAGAGAGCCGCTGGAAGGAGGTGCGGAGCGTCCCGTCGTCGGCGCTGAGCGCCAACTGTTCGATATACCGCGAGAGCACGATGAGCAGGAGCTTCTCCTTGTTTGAGGCGGGAAATGCCCGCATCTGAAATCTCGTGTCAGTGAGTGCGGTCAATACGTCGGGTGCCTGATGTACGTCGACGCCTGCCGTGCCGGTCCGGTAGCTGTCGCTGTTGACGAGCAGGAACGCATCCATCACTTTGCCGAGCGGGGAGCGAGCGACGATTTCTCCGTCCTCGACGATCGGCCGCCTGCGGGTCGCCGGCGACAGTCGTGTCCGTCTCGACATCGACCGGCTGCCCGTCGAATGCCCCCTCCAGGAGTCGAGTCAGCGGTGCCGGCTCATCGGAATCACGAACCAGGATGGTTCGCTGTGGCGACTCCACCTCGAGAAAGTCGCGGAACTGCTCTACCGGCGTAGCCATATGAAAATATGTCACCGTCGATCATAATAAGATGCCTAGATACGCGGGGATGAATCCGCCGCAGTTCCGTGCCGAACTCATCTGCAAGCACAGCAACTTCCTTCACCTGCCAGGACGGTGTAGTCGGTTTCGAGTGCGCGTTCGATCGCCGGACCCAGCGCGACGGAAAAGATCGCATCCGCGGTGAACGCCTCTGGGGTCCGGTAGTCCCGTTCGCGTTCCACGACGTAGCGGTCACCGTCGAGATACGGGCCCGTCTCTGGCCCATCAGCGTCAGGCGGCGTAGAACCCCTCGGCGTGGTCGCGCACAGCCGACCGGTGGCCCCTCGTGGCGTTCGACTGCCGGCCAGTCGTGGTATCTGACACTCGATGAGGAGTGCCGCCGTCTTGTCGGCGACACAGGTCGAACGGAAGCGGGTCGAAGCCACGCCGCTGAAGCTCGGATTCCAGTCCCGATAGCGAGCTTCTCCAGCTGCGGGTAGAGCTGGTCCTCGACGATATCCGGAGCGTCGAACCGAACGGCGATTGGGTGGGTGCCGCGCTCGCTCACCGTCTCGCGAACGGCCGTCGCGCCCATCGGCTCGACGCTACGAGGCTGCGAACAGTTCCGCTCGCGGCTCGGCACGCAGATCGCGGCTGTAGTGGATGAAGCCGTGCGAGGTCTCTCCGCGGAGAGCGAGGCGGCGACGTTGCGGTCGGGGTCGGTCGGGTCGATGACGACGAGCGGGTCGTCGAAGCTGCTGGTCGCCGTGGCCCTCGGGGTCGAAGCGGACCGGCGGGTGCCAGTCGGTCGGCGGCGCGCACCAGTGGGATCGAAGCCGCCGTATTCAACGACGAGCAGTTCGGCGAGATAGCCCGAGAAGCCGCTGGTCCGAGAGGTCGCAGCCGTACGCGCCGATACCCTTCAGAAACGTCTTGACGACGCGCGACGTCGTCTGCGGAGGTCGTCGTCGAGCCGGGCTTCGAGATACTCCGTGTGGAACGGCGTCCGGTCGACGGCCGAGCTGGATCTCGGCGGCGGAGTCGACGGCGATAACAGGGGACGCAGTCCACGGCGAACCCGTCGACCTCGCCCTTCGACGTAGGGGTGTTCGGCGTACTCCTCGTGGCCGTCGGGGATGACGGCGTGGCCCACTTGGAGCCCGTCGCGTTCTAGGTTCGCCCGCGGCATATCGGGTGGAAAACGAACGAACAGGTCGATATCGCGGTCGCCGGCGAGCCACGTCCCGCGGGCGGTGGAGCCGACCAGTCGTACGTCGCGCATCGACGCCGAGGCCGTCGATGGCGCCTCAGGCGCGCGCGGCGCAAGCCGGTCGACGACAGCGTCGAGTCGCTCGCGCTCGTCGGCGGTTCGGGCGTAACGCGGTCGTCAGATCCGCTCGACAACCGATTCGAGCGACGTCGTCTGTCAGTATTCGCGGCATTCGGCGCGGCGTCGTGAAACGGCCGTGTCGGTGTCCGCTCTGGCCGAAGCGAAAGCCCTATCTCACAGATCGCGACTACATCGGAGCGTGAGCCGCCTTAGCTCAGTTGGTAGAGCACCTCGCTGTTAACGAGGTTGTCCCAGGTTCGAGCCCTGGCGGTGGCGTCCTTCGGAATTTCATCCGGTACCGACGTGTCTGTCGATTCGGTACGCTGAAGTTCGCCGCCGGCCGACATCGGGATACAGGGCCCTTAGCTTAGTCCGGTATAGCACTCCGCTCATAACGGAGCGGTCGTTGGTTCAAATCCGACAGGCCCATGTATTTTCCCGGTGACTGCAGGAACGTGGTGACGAGCCAGCACTGCGCAGTCACGCCTCCCGGGAGGATTTGCATCTTGAGAAGACGAGCAAAGTGAACCTCTTTCTCCGGTTCAAATTCGATGCAGCCTCTCAAATTCTCCGAACTTCGGTGCATAATATTCAAACCAATCACTTGTTGATTTACCACCATATTACTGTGTCAGACGCTCTCACCGTCATACAGTGTCTTTGACGCACCCAATTTATATATCAACGTCTCGTTATTACAGGTATGCGACTCACCTCGATAGCGCGGTGGTGGCTGCGTCGCAGTTATCGACCGCGTTACGAGGGTGATTCCGCCTGAGGTGGCGTCGCTGTACACAACAATGAATATCAAAAACCTATTCGAGGACGACTCAGCAGTCTCGCCGGTGATCGGCGTGATTTTGATGGTGGCAATTACGGTGATTCTGGCGGCCGTCATCGGCACGTTCGTGCTTGGGCTCGGGAGTAATATTTCGAGTGCACCGACGACACAGTTTAGCTTCGACTACGATACCAGTGGCTCTCCCACTGCCACTATCACCCACGACGGTGGTGACTCCATTGACCCAGCGCATCTGTCGGTGAGCTGGTGTCAGTGATGGTCCCGATGCATTCAGTACTGGCAGTGATAGCTCAGTATCCGCAGGCGACTCAACGGGCCCTCTGAGCCGTCACTGCCGCTGCTAACGAAGTAAGCGTTATCTGGACATCTGCAGTCTGGTGAATCATTCCCAGACACTCGCGACCAGTTCCGTTCCGAACTAACTGACGAAGCTGACTTTCCCTTCGCGGCTTTGTTTCAACACCGATCAGCCGTGGCTGACGGCTACACAGCTCTATTCTCTGTTGACATCAGAATGCGAAGTTGTCTTGATGAACCTCAAGACGCTAAACGACGAGCTGGATTCGTTGACGGCCGTGATGGTGCTCACCGTAGCCGGAGCAGACCGCACTTCTCACGACACTGTAGTTGGCCCGCGGTCGCGCCGTTCGTTCGGCTGGTCGTCTGTCGACGCGAGAGACAACCGCTTTATCAGGCTGGACACTGTAACACCGATAATGAGTGACGATAGTGGTGGGCGAAAGCCCCTACGGATGCCCGACGACAACCAGCAGTTCGCCGTCGTGACGAATATGCTGGGCGGCGGGCGCGTCGAGGTTCGGTGTGCAGACGGGAAAGAACGAATGGGTCGCATTCCCGGTCGGATGCGGTTCCGGACGTGGATCAACGAGGGCGACGTGGTGCTCATCGAGCCGTGGGACTGGCAAGACGAGAAGGGCGATGTCGAGTGGCGATACGACGAGCAGGACGCCCAGCAGCTCCGCGAAGAAGGCCACATCGAGATGATCGCCGCCGCCGTCAGCGCGTGAAACTCCTCGTCATCGAACTCTTCGAGCACCCACTCCAGTTCTTCGATGGCGCGCAACAGCGCCACCTCTGTTTCGTCTTCCTAGCTGTGAGACGGGCGGGTCGTGACGGTCGTACTCCGATTCGAGCGCAGCGATGCGCTCGCGGATTACTCTCCTCGGTTCGCATACTCACCCGTGCGCGCCGGGAGTATTCAGCGTACCGCTTGCTAACGAGTCACATCCACGAACCCAAGCCGCTCCAGTGCGTACAACGGGTATGAGCGAAATTCCACAGACCGACGAGGAGTGGCGCGAGCGACTCACCGACGAGGAGTACGAGATTCTCCGCGAGGAGGGGACGGACCCGAAGTTCTCCGGTGAGTACATCGGTAAGGACGACGAGGGTGCCTGCCGATGTGCCGGCTGTGGCGCGCTGCTGTTCGACTCGGACACGAAGTTCGACGAGGAGGGGTCGGGCTGGCCCTCGTTCTACGACGCCGTCGAGGGCGCAATCGAGTTCCGCGAGGACGACTCGCTTGGGATGACCCGGACGGAGACGGTGTGTGCGGAGTGTGGTGGCCACCTCGGTCACCGTCTTCGATGACGGACCGAATCCGACGGGAAAACGCTACTGCATCAACTCCACGGCAATCGATTTCGACGACGAGTGATACTACCGGACGTAATTCCGTGAATAGCTGAACCGTCAGTTCTGCGGTATCGGCGGGTCGATACTCTCTCAGTGGAGAGACGATTCGAATGGCTGCGTCCGGCAGTATGAGCTACCACCGGCGGAGACGCGCTCGCCCCGTGTTTGCTCGCCAACACGAGCACGAACACGGCGACGCGGCTGAGAACGCTGCAGCCACCGCCGAGATCGAAACACCCCAGTCGATGCTAACGTTGGTCTGGAGCCAACCACCGACGAACGGCGCGCCGACGGAACCGGGCCGCCAGACGAACTCCCGGGACGCCGAACGAGGAGGCGACGCCGCTCCCTGCCGTGTTCTCACCTTCGTCAGCGAACAGTGCCATACTCGCCGGCTCGCGAAAGGCGTCCGTCACCCCGAGCAGCGCGTTACACGCCACCAGCGGGAGGAACGCCGGTGAGAGATTTCCGAGTCCGGCCACCGCCGCTCCGATGCCGGTCCATTCCACCGGGGCGGTCGTCGCCAGCCACTCCATCCCGGAATTCCGGGCGGAAGTGCGAGTGCCGCCCCGATCCTGGGGGTGAACGGGACAGCGAGCGCGATAGCCCCGTAGCCCGCTCCACCGAGTGCGATGAACGCGGCTCGTCCGAATCTATCCGAGAGACGGCCAGTGTAGGGCTGGAACAGCATATTCGATGTCTTCTCTGCTGTGATAACGACGCCGACGGCGAAGGGGGCGTACGCCAGTCCACCCTGTGCGACCTCGACGCCGGCGTAGATGGGCACCCACGTCCGGACGAGCGTGACGGCGACCGCGTACTGACCGCGGAACGTCGTCAGCGTTCGCAGCCGCTCGTTCACCGATAGCGAGGTGAACGGGAACCCTTCGATGCGGATGGGGTCGGGTCGGACGAACGCGACGACGGCGACCATCGAGACGACTAACAGCCCGACGAGCAGCGCGTACACGGTCTGGAACCCGTACACCTCGTCAAGAGCGCGCCGACCGACAGCGCGCCGATGGTGCCCGATGCGAGCCGCGCGGCGTTCGCCTTCCCGATGTGGTTGGCTCGCTCACCAGTCGGGGCGAGCTCGCCGACGAGCGACAGCGAGAGCAGCGAGGCTCCGGTCGCGGCGAAGCCCTGCATCGCCCGCGCACCGACGAAGCCCCACGAGCCGGAGACGAACGCGAAGGCCGTGCACGCGAGCGCGGCGAGCCCGATGGCGAGAGACCAGTGCGGTCCGCTTATCTCCGGCGTCGCCACCCCACGCGAACGGGACGATGGCGAGCGTGGAGGCGAGCGTGTAGCCCGAGGTGAACAGCCCGAGCAGCAGCGCAGAGGGGTCGTAGAGACTGATGTACGTGGGGAGGAGCGTGGCGAGTGCAGCCAGCCCGAAGCCGCCGGCGAACCGAACGAGATAGAGACTGAGGAACTGAAGCCGGTCGTCGTTCACATCGACGGTTTTCCCGTCTGCTTCAAGCACGTTCCGATACGTTCCGGGTCCAAACTCTCTGTCTCATATCCATCCACGCTACCACCCGCGACGTGCGGGAGACGTCAGCGCCGCGATGAGCACGAGATACAGCCCGACGACACCCTCGACTGTCGTCGGCGGCTCCGGTACCAACCAGTCGAACACGCCCAGGAAGGCGAGTGCGATGGCAGTCAACGGCGCGGCCTGCCGCGCGAACCGTCGCAGCGGCGTCCACAGGTCACCCGTGGCAAACGCCTCGACTGACAGCTCGTCAGTTAGCGCGAGTCTGCCGACGTGTCTGAGCGCGTGCCACAGACAGAAGTAGAGTCCGACAGCGAGCAGCGGTGGCACGGTTAGGAAGTACGCTCCAAGGAGAAGGGTCTCGCCGGCGTCGCGTCGCCATCCCTCGCCCGTCCGTCGTCGGTAGCCCACGCCGAGGTGGACGGCGACGAGCACCGCTGAATACGACGCCGACGGCGAATCGGCTTGCTGGCGTGAAGACGGGTTCGAGAGCGCCCACGTCACCGGCGAAGGGGGCGACGAGCAGTCCTGCCACGCGCTCGTACTCGGTCGGGAACGCCACCAGACGGAACGAGCATCGGGAAGCCACCCCTGACGACTGCCGCGAGTGCACGCTGCGGGAGTGAGACGAGGTGGTTTCCCCCGGCGAACGCGACGAGCGCGTGCATATCCCCTGCCCCCATGTGCGAGTGTGAGGAGGATGAAGGAGACGAAGCCGACGACCGGCGTGAGGAACCACACGAGCGTGTAGCCAACACCCAAGGAGATACACCAGCCCGACGAGGAGCGCGCCGCGCACCGGTTGAGACGGCCGCCAGCCGGCTGGGAACGAGGTGGTCTATCGCGCCGTGGGGAAGCCCCACCAAGACGACGGAGACGACGAGCGGCACCAGCTGAAGCCTGCGCGACACGTCCGGATCGAAGGCGAAGACGAGCGCGAGCAGCCCACAGCAGCACCAGCCCGGCCACAGCGTCAGCCGACGAACCGTCTCGTCGCCGCCAGCAGGTGGAAGCAGCGTCACGGCTCTGTGGTGTCGATACCGAGTCGGTCAGTCGCCCACAGCCATAATATGAGTCCCTGCACGACGAACAGATTCGTCAGGAGGAAGAACAGCATCTCCTCGATTGGGAGTCCGCCGACGGTCAGCCCGGTCGTGTACGTCGGCGATAGCTCCCAGATACCGAGGGTGATGGCGACCATATCGGCCGCACACAGATACACGGTCGGCAAGCCGACGCCGATGGCGACCGTCTTCGCGTGCTCGCGGAGATACGGCCAGCCGAACGCCCACTGAATCGCGAGCACCGGCCCGGCCCACCGAGGAGCGCACCGAGATACGTCGTCGTCCCGCCGGCGAAATGCAGTCGGATACCGATGGCGGTGATGGCGAGTCCGGCCAGCGCGCCGAGAAGTCGCTTCGGCAGCGACACCGAAAGGGGGCGGTCGCTCGTCTCGACGAACTGATACAGCCACAGCGCCGTGATGAACGGCTGGACGAGGATGAAGAGAGCTCCTCGACGGGAATATTGATGAATCGCGCGAGGACGACGCCCTCGCCGTACGACCAGACGCCCTTCCCGATGAGGAGTATCTCCCACGGAATCGTGTAGGTGAACGCGACGGCGGCGAGGATGGCGATACCGGCCCACTGCACCCGTCGCGCGGGGGAGCCGGAGCTGGCGCACCCACACCGACAACAGGAGGATGAACAGGAGCGGGGCCAGAAAGACGAGGTGGAACCCCAGATACGGGGGAACGGCCATACCACTAATCGTCGTGGAAGAAATAAAAAGACGGCTGTCCGCGGTTGTCCGTCAGTCGGCGGCCTGTGCGGACGCCGACACGTCGTCCATCGCCTCGCGGCTGCGAAGGAGAACGAAGCCGAAGCCAACCTTCGCGAGCACGTCGAGCACGGCGAAGGCAGCAGTCTCCTGCGTGAGTGTCAGTACGCTGATCGTCGACTCGGTACCGAGTAGCCGGACGATCGGGTAAAACGACCACAGTACCAGGATCATCGTGCGGAGCTTGGAGAATGTGGCCGCGACGGCACTGGACTGGCGTGCTGCCTGTCCGCTGAGCGTGCGGACGAGGAAGAACAGCACCGCAATCATGAACGCGGTGCTGATACCCCACCAGAGCATGCGGTTGAGCGCGCTGCTGCGTGCGAGTGCGCCTGCGAGCCGGTCAGAATGCATCGCGGCGTCGAGACCGACGAGCGTCGCGATGGTGTTGCGGTCTGCCCCGGCGAGCAGTGCGATATCGAGCAGCAGTAGCGGCGTGGTGAACAGCCAGTCCGCGTAGCGTGCCCAGTAGATATCGAGCACTTCACCAGTGGCCAACTCCACCTCTATCAGGCCATACCCCGTCGCCATACTGAAGTACGACGTGGCGGCAATCGCGGTGATGAAGATCGTGATTATATAGAATTCTTGTTTCCGCTCGTTCTTCGCCCCAGCCCATCGAGATGAACGCGATGGTACCGAGCGCCATAAGGGCCGTACCGACCCATAGGATTAGCGACTGTGTTCCCGTTGGTTGGACCATAATCCACTACCAGGTACGGCTGCGTGCTCCATGATACCACCCCAAAAAGCTTATTAGTAACGGCGATTTTCTTGCTTGGACCGTTCGAATACTCATCTGGTTCGCTCCAACTCAGGTATACGTGTTTAGGTAGCTGTCGCCCCAGTTGTGGTATGTCGCTCTCGCTCGATTCCACCCAACTCGACCGCTACTCCAGACACATCATTATGGACGAAATCGGCCCGGAGGGACAGTCGAAACTTCTCGACTCTCGCGTGCTCTGTATCGGAGCCGGCGGGCTCGGGTCGCCGGCCATCCAGTATCTCGCCGCCGCCGGCGTCGGCACGCTCGGTATCGCCGACGACGACGTCGTCGAGCGGTCGAATCTCCAGCGCCAGATCATCCACGCGGACGCCGACGTGGGAACGCCGAAGGTGGACTCGGCCCGTGGCTACGTCGAACGGCTCAATCCTGACGTGACGGTCGAATCCCACGAGATGCGCGTCACCAGCGAGAATATCGAGTCGCTCATCGACGACTACGACATCGTCGTCGACGGCTCCGACAACTTCGCGACCAGATATCTTGTCAACGATGCCTGCACGCTCGCCGATATCCCCTTCACCCACGGCGCAATCCTTCGGTTCGAAGGACAGGTGACGACCTTCGAGGGTGGCGACGGTCCCTGCTACCGGTGTCTGTTCCCCGAAGCGCCCGAACCCGGAACCGTCCCGAACTGTGCTGAAGTCGGTGTGCTCGGCGTCCTGCCAGGTGTCGTCGGCTCTATTCAGGCGACGGAGACGCTGAAGCTCGCCTTGGACTACGGCGAAACACTCGACGGCCGACTGTTGTTTTACGACGCCGGCGACACCAGCTTTGATGAGGTACCGATCCAGCGCCGGCCGGACTGCCCCGTCTGTGGCGACGGCATCGACTCTATCCACGAGGTGGAGTACACCGACAGTTGTGCCGTTCAGTCCTCCGAGACGACCTCGTAGACGCCCGCAAGCTCCGTCTCCGTCACCGACACGTCGATCTCGTCGCCCTCTTCGCGGGGCTCGTCGCTGACGAGCGTGATCGCTTCGATACCCTCTCGCCGGAGAAACAGCTTCACGCGCTCGAACCACGAGGGTGAGCCGCCCTTGCGACAGACGAGCAGATACCGGTCGGTCGCGCGCTCGACCAGCGCCGGTTGTAGCTCGTACTCGTCGAACTCGTCGGGAGCGACGACGTGGATGACTTCCGCACGGACCGGTGCTGGTTCGCTCACGCCCGCTGTACGTCCCGAGATCAGTTCGTCGAGTCGGACCAGCTCGAACGTCTCGCCCGTCCAGTGGTACGCGGCGAGCGTCGACTCCGCCGGCGAGATCGGATGGAGATAGACGTAGCCTTCCACGTCGCCAGCCGCTCGTCGGTCGCGCTCGGCACGGGTGGGTCTCGCGGATGTGAGTGGTAGAAGCCGACGACCGTCTCCCCCTGCCCTTCGACTGCGTCGAGAATCCCTACCTGTTCGATGGGGTCGAGTTCGTATCGCATCTGCGGATCGTCGGCGACGTTCTCGGCCCGCTCGATTCGCGTTATCGTCTCCTGGTTCGGACCGACTAATACCCCGACAACCTCCTCGGGTCGGCCCTCGCACGCGTGTGCGAGCAGGTCCGTGCGGGCCGCGTCGGCCAGTCGCATCAGAGCTGCTCGGCGAAGTCTCCGGCGGGCCGCTCAAACGTATCGGGGTAGAGCACCCACGCCAGCGCCTCCAGCGACTCGACCAGCCGCGGCCCGGGGCGATTTATCAGACTGTGACCGTTGACGGCGTAGACCCGGTCGTTCTCGACTGCGGTCAGGTCGGCCCAGCCGTCGCGGTCGGTCAGGTCACCGAGATTCTCGTGAATCTGTTCGAGGTCGAAGCCACACGGGGCGACCACGATGACTTCGGGATCGTACTCGCGGACGGTCTCCCATTCGAGCGGGCGAGAGGCGGCCTCCGGCTCCTGCAGGCCGAACTCACCGCCGAGTCGCGTGACCATCCCCGGTATCCGATGGCCGGCGACCATCACGGGACTGGTCCAGTCGAAGACGGCCACTCGCTCCGGTTCGCGGTTCGGCACCCGTGACTACGATGGCCGCGACGCGCGACTGGAGCCGGTCGACTGCAGCGCTTGAGCGCGTTCCTCGCGACCGAGTGCGGTCCCCACCTGCTCGATGTCGCGGTAGAGGTCTGAAAGTGAGTGTGGGTCCGTCGTCAGCAGCTCGCAGTCGAGATCGTACTCCTCGATGGCCTCGCGCACGAGCACCTCGTCAACGGCGCACACGTCACAGATACCCTGTGAGACGACGATATCGGGGGCAGCCGATTCGAGCACGTCGCCGCGAATCTCGTAGACGCCGCCAGAGTCGTCGGCGTCCTGCACCTGGGCGTCAATTTCGTCGGCCGCAGCGGTCGGGTCCACGCGTGCTCGATTCGCGTTCGGCTTGTCGGCCGCCGCCGGCGGGTGGTCGCACTCGTGTGACGTGGCGACCGGCTCTGCTCCAGCGCGTAGACGATCTCCGTCGCCGAGGGAAGCAAGGTCGCGATGCGTCGGTCGCTCCTGAGACATATGTCTTATAGGGGGATCGACCCTGTTCGATGTTCCGGTTCACTGAACGGCGACTGCGCTCCCTGTGATGACCGGCTCGTCGTCCTGGTTCGTCACCGTCACCGACGCCTCGATTCTGGTCTCGTCGTCGTGTTCCTCGATATCATCGATTTCGACGGTCGTCGTGAGAGTGTCGCCAGGGCCACACCTGCGCGACAAATCGGGTCTGGTACTCCGCCAGCGCGTGGAGCCCGAACACCTCACGCACGAGCCCGGACGCGACGCCCGCCGTGAACATCCCCTGGCCGAAAACGGAGTCGTAGCCCGCATCGGTGACGAACGGCTCGTCGTAGTGGATGCGGTTGAAATCGCCGCTTGCGCCGGCGTACTTCACGAAATCCTTCCGTTCGACGGGACCGGTCGTCTCGGTGAACTGGTCGCCGATGGCGTGGGCAGTGCTCATCGGTCTCCCTCCGAGATAGCCTGTCCAGTCTCGATGGAAGTGCCTGTCGCCGTGAGCACGAGATCGTCGTCCTCGTCGGTGAAGGCGGTTTCGAGCACGGCGAACGTCATCGTCCCTCCGCCCTCTCCGTCGCGCTGATACACGTCGGTGAGGGTCGTGTCGCCGGTGAGCACGTCACCGACGTACAGCGGGCGCTCGTACTCATAGGCCTGCTCGCCATGAATGAGCGCGGGCGGGGTCAAAGCCCAGCTCGAACCCTCCGTCATCGGGGATGTAGCGGGGAAACTCCGCAGTTCGGGTGAACGTCGGTGGTGCTGGAATCGTGTCGTACCCGGCCTCGTGCGCGGCTGTCTCGTCTACGATAGATGTCTGCGGGATCGTGAATCGAGCGGGCGAACTCGGCGACTTTTCCCGTTCGATGGCGAGGTCGGTCGCGGTCCGGTGTGTCTTCCCCGACCTGCGCTTCCAGTTCGGCGAGTGATTTTGTCGGCATACCCGATAGCTTCCGGCCGAGAGCAAAAAACTACGCCCGCCTGCTCGGCTGGCGAGCGAGTTCTGACTATCCGGCCGCACGCCTGAAGTAGTCGCCACCCCTATCGTCGCGCAATGAGTCGACGCCGAGACCGGACCCCTGCGTCGCGGACCGTCCCGACGCCGAGACGCCGTTTCGGGTCGAGGCTCCCTTCGACCCCGCCGGCGACCAGCCCGACGCCATCCGGTGAACTCGTGGACGGCTACGACTCGGGCGCACAGGAGCAGACGCTGCTCGGTGTCACCGGATCCGGGAAGACTGACACCGTCGCGTGGACTATCGAGGAGCTCCAACAGCCGACGCTCGTCATCGCGCACAACAAGACGCTCGCCGCCCAGTTGTACGAGGAGTTCCGGTCGCTGTTTCCGGACAACGCCGTCGAGTACTTTGTCTCGCTACTACGACTACTCAGCCCGAGGCGTACGTCGAGCAACGAACACCTATATCGACAAGGAGCTCTCCATCAACGAAGAGATCGACCGGCTTCGCCACTCTGCGACCCGGTCGCTGCTGACGCGTGATGATGTCATCGTCGTCGCCTCCGTCTCAGCTATCTACGGGCTGGGTGACCCGGGTAACTACACCGAGCTGTCGCTGGAGCTCGAACGCGACCAGCGCATCGACCGCGACGAACTGCTCGCCAAGCTCGTGGACCTGAACTACGAGCGCAACGACGTGGACTTCCAGCAGGGCACCTTCCGGGTGCGGGGCGATACGGTCGAAGTCTTCCCGATGTACGGCCGGTATGCCGTCGCGTGGAGTTCTGGGGCGACGAAATCGACCGGCTCGACGAAGGTGGATCACGGTCGCCGGCGAGGTGAAAAGCGAGGAGCCGGCCGGTGATGATTTGCACCCGCCGAACACTACTCGATTCCCGAACAGACAATCGAGGAAGCGACCGAGGAAATCGAGGAGCTGATGCGACAGCGCGTGAACTACTTCGAGCGACAGGGCGACCTCGTCGCGGCCCAGCGCATCGAAGAGCGCACCGCCTTCGACCTCGAAATGCTCCGCGAGTCTGGCTACTGTTCCGGCATCGAGAACTACTCGCTGACATATGTCCAATCGCGAGAGCGGCGACGCGCCGTACACCCTGCTCGACTACTTCCCCGACGACTTCCTCACCGTCGTCGACGAGTCACACCAGACGCTTCCCCAGATAGAAGGGCAGTTCGCGGGCGACAAATCGCGCAAGGATTCGCTGGTCGAGAACGGCTTCCGGCTCCCGACCGCCTACGACAACCGCCCGCTCACCTTCGAGGAGTTCGCGGAGAGCGACCGCCGGCTCTACGTCTCCGCCACGCCGGCCGACTACGAGCGCGAAGCACTCCACGCCAGATCGTACGAGCAGATCGTCCGCGCCGACCCACCTCGTTCGATCCGAGAATCGAGGTAACCGAGGCGCAGGGGCAGGTCGAGGACCTGCTCGACCGCATCGACGACCGCATCGACCGCGGCGAGCGCGCGCTCGTCACGACGCTCACCAAACGGATGGCGGAGGACCTTACCGAGTATCTCGAAGAGGCGGGCATCGACGTGGCGTACATGCGCGACGAGACTCGACACGCTCGAACGCCACGAGACTCATCCCGGCGACCTCCGACTCGGCAATATCGACGTGCTCGTCGGCATCAATCTCCTGCGCGAAGGGCTCGATATTCCGGAGGTGAGTCTCGTCGCCATCCTCGACGCTGACCAGGAGGGATTCTTGCGCTCGACGACGACCCTCGTCCAGACGATGGGGCGCGCGGCGCGCGAAACGAAACGGAAAAGCCGTCCTCTACGCGGACTCGATGACCGACGCGATGCTCGACGCCATCGAGGAGACCGAACGCCGTCGCCGTGTTCAGGAGCGCTACAACGAGACCCACGGCTACACACCGGCGACTATCGACAAGGAGGTCGGTGAGACCTCGCTGCCGGGGTCGAAGACCGATACGGGCGGCGCGTCGAATCTGGAGGCTGACACGGCCGACGAGGCCGAACAGCTCGTCGAGTCGCTCGAAGCTCGGATGGACGACGCGGCTGCGAATCTGGAGTTCGAGCTCGCGGCCGACCACGTCCGCGACCGCATCCAGCGGCTGGAGGCGGAGTTCGACCTCGACGTGACAGACGACGGTGTTCCGACGCCCGACGACCTGTAACGCAAATCGAATTGTCTTAGAACAAACGACGCAACCTTTTGCACTATCGCGGGTAGATGTCGGTACGGCCACCGGCCGGCCTGACCGCTGCTTGGTACCCGGTGGATGGGGTTCGTGTGGGTCGGGCGGGGCCGTCACTTTACACTGTGAGCCGCCCGGCTCGCCGCGCCGTCGAATTCATACTGACGCGCCCCGTCAGTTCGGCCGTGTCCGCCGATATCCGTCTCGCCGTCGCAACGAATGCCGAGACGCTCGCCCGCATCCGCGAGCCGCTGGCCGACCGCGGTATCACCGCCGACCACGTCGCCGTCTCGGAGCGAACGCTCCCGCTCGACGGCTCGCTCGGCGAGTTCGATGTCGGCTTCGTCTTTCCCTCTCGGTGATGGAAGGGGGCGTCGCAGACGCGATGCTCGACGTGCTGTGGGTGAACAGCCGGGAAGACATTCTTCGGTCGCGCAACAAGGCCGGTGTGCTCGCTCGGCTGTCGGCTACGGATGTGTCGACCCCGTCAGTGCTGCGTCTCGAACCCCGGTGAGCGACACCGACCTCGAAGCGGTGTGGGAGCGGTTCGACCCGCCGGTCGTGGTGAAGCCAAACTCTACGACCCGCGGGACGGGCATCGCGAAGGTGTCCGACTTCGACTCCCTGCTCGGCGTGCAGATCATCCCGATCTTGTTCACGACTACCGCGCGACGGGCGACCGGTCGTATCTCGACTTCAGGAGTCTGCTTCCCGACGCGCGCGACTACCGAGTGGACGACGATCGACGGTGAGTACGTCGGCGCGGTCGAACGCCGGCTTCCAGACGCCGCGCTTGCCGAGGGACGCTGGAAACACAACGTCCACCGCGGCGCGGAGGCGACGGGTGTGGACCTTGACGCGGAACTTCAGCGGGTGGCCGAACGCGCCGCTCGGACACCTGGAGATCGACTGGCTCGGTGTCGATATTCTCGTCACTGACGAGGTGCGGTGGTCAACGAGACGAACGCGCGAGCCGACGGTGGATACGGCGATGAAGTACGAGCGACTTCTACGACCGGCTGGCGGAACAGATCTCGGCAGGTCGTCAGTGATTATTCGAAGCCGATATCGGCGGAGGTGTCGACGCGCTCTAAGACCACGTCGAGGATGCCGTTGTTGAACGAGGCACTCGCGGTGTGCTCGTCGACGCGTGCGGGGAGGTCGAGATGCTCTTCGTACTCGGCGATGGGCGGTGTCGGCAGCGATGCGTGACGTTCTGGCCGTCACACCGGATATCGATGTCTTCCTTCTCGATACCGGGTAGATCGCCGACGACCCGGATGGTCTCCCCCTCTTCGTAGACGGAGAAGTGGGCATCCGCGCCGAAGCCGGCGTCGTTCGGCTGTGCGGAGATGTCGACGTTCTCGCCCGTCATCTCCTCCATCATACGCTGGATTTCGCTGAAGATGTCATCAAACGGGTCGTCACGGTCGTCCCTTCTCGTACGCCGCGGATCACAGCGAGTCCCGTGGAAAAGCCTTCTGACCGTGCCAACCGATAACGCTACGAAGCCGAGGCGCCATCAGCCAGTTCCGTTCGTCCGCTGGATGGAGGCTTCCCGCGTCCGTCTCACCCGAGTACAGCGCGCACGGCGTCGACATTCTTCAGGGACCACGTCGGACTCCTGATGGATGGCTTGGAACAGATCCAGGTCGTTCGTCCTGGATAGCGATTGACTGTCCAGATCGCGTTCTCCCAGATATCGCCCCGCGGTCAGGTCGCGGTCCATGGCCGAACTCCTTCAGCTTACCAGCGCCGTCGATGTCGTACTCGGGGCGGAATCAGGAACAGTCGCGACTCCTCGCGCAGGAGCTGCACGAACGTCCTCGGCCGTCGGCACGGCTTCGAGTTGGACGTTGACGGAGTGGGTGCGCATCAACGTCGCAGGCACCTGGTCGCCGAGCGTATCGATGTTCAGCTCGGGGAAGATGGTCGTCCACGTCCGGGGCCGTGGTCGAGGGCAGTGTCACCGGATTCGGCAGGGTGTCGTTGATGGGTCCGCGACTGGTGGGGCGGGGTCGCCACCGCGGCGGACAAGCGTGACGCGCGCCTTCTCGACGCCGTACGCCTCCTGGAGTGGTGCGAGCAGTCGGGACAGCCCGGTCGTGTTACAGGAGACGACGCGGACGTGGTCTGCTCCCTCGACAGTCTCGAAGTTCGAGCGGGCGTTGAAGCTCCCATCCACGAGGTCGGCGTCCTCGCCGCCCTGGTACAGCGCGGGCGTGTCGTGTTCCTCGTAGAGCGATTTGCTCTCTGCGCCGACGCCCGAGGGCGTCGCGTCCACGATGATGTCTGCGTCAGCGACGAGGTTCTCGACCGGACCGGCCACCTCGATGCCGGCCTCGTCGAACAGCTCACGCCGCTCCGGAATCGCAGCGTAGAGCGCATAGCCGTTCGCGACGGCCGTCTCGGCCTCGTGGTTCGGACGGGTCTTCGCGACGCCGACCAGTTCCATATCCGGTCTGGGCGCGCGACCGCGTCGGCGACCGCGCTTCCGATCGTCCCATAGCCGTTGACTCCGACCTGGAATCATACGTGTTACTTCGAACTGGTGTGCCGTTAATCGTTTCGAGGCCGCTCCGAAAGGGTCGAATCTCGGGCGTGTGGAGGTCTGTGCTCCATCAGGCCGACCGTTCTGCGCCCGCCCGCACCGCCGTCGAACAGGTGTTCCTCGCACTCCACAGCCCGACGAGACGTGTCTCGTCAGCGCGCCGACGACAAGCGCGAGCCCGCTCGGTCGTGCGCTCTACGAGGCCGCAGGCCGCCATCACCGACGACGCCAGCATCGTGCCCAGTTTCCGCCCCGGTGTATGCCAAGCGACACGCCGAGGAGCCGCCGAGCCGGACGCCGCGGCGATGCGTGCTGCTGACACCTTCCTGCGCGCCGACGACGAAATCCCTCTCGCATACGCGTGCTCGGGCAGCTGCTTGCGAGGCCGGCGCGCGTGGCGCGACGCTTCCCGGTATGCACCGACGAGGTGTTCGCCGTCGGGCTCGGACGCCGACTACGAGGAAATCGCTGCCGAGTGTGCGAGTATGCTCGAACAGGTGGCTGGCGCGCGACGAGATTCGTGTCAGCCGCCGACAACGGTACCGACATCACGTTCGAGCCGGGCGACCGCGCGTGGCACGACGACACCGGCATGCAAGATCCACGAGCCGGGCGACTTCTTCGAATCTCCCTGCCGGCGAGGTGTTCGTCGCTCCAGAAACCGCCTACAGGGCACGTACGTCGTTGACGGCACTATCAGCCCGCACGGCCTGCTCGACGAGGGTCACACTGTCGAGGTGACGGTGGAGGACGGCTACGTCACTGACTTCTCCGATCCCGAGGTCGCTGCCGAGTTCGAGCGCGCCAGCGAGGAGCACGTCGGGAACGGGACGCCTACGATCTCGCGGAACTCGGTATCGGGACGAACGTCGCCGTCACGGAGCTTGTTGGGTCGGTTCTGCTGGACGAGGAAGCCGCCGGGTCGGCTCCACCCATCGCCGTCGGCGACAACGCCTCCATCGGCGGCGACACCGACGCGCCCATCGGCTCGGGACGGCGTGATTCGCGACCCGACGGTGTACGTCGACGGCGAGGAAATCTCGCTTCCACAGCCAGCATAATCTATCGCCACTGATCGAGCCAGACGATTTCATCACGAAGCGCCTTCCTCGTGTACTGTTCGCGTACGCGGTCGAGGGCAGACACTGCGGCTGCCGGGCTGTCGCGAATCCAGTTCGCGTCGGTGTAGACGATGATGCCGGCGTGATTGATGGTCTCAGCGGTTGGGCCGCCGAAGTCTTTCACGTCGTGCGTGACGAGAACTGCATCTTCCTCGGTCGCTCGCTGGAGCAACGCGTCGTCGTCAGTCGCCTCACCAAGCAGGTCGTTCGCGCGGTGGACGATGTATCCGTTGAGCCGAAGCGTCGAGACGAACACTCGCGGGACGTGCTCGTCGGTGACGACGTTCACTCGACGAGCTCACCGGTGGTGAGAGGCTCTCGGCATCGAGTACCGCTTCGTCGCGCTCGCGTGCTGCCCGAACGGTTTGGGTCTCGTCGGAATGCTCGTAGTAGTAGGCTAAGGCGGTGTACACCGCCGCAACGAGAATATCCAGTTGGTCTGCGATGTCGGCTGGCTCGTGGCTCCCTTCGACGACGAGTTCGTACACGTCGAGCACAGCGACGCGTGTTTCCCGATTCGCGGCATACCGCCACGCACGATCGGAACGTTCAGCATTTCGACCATACGCCACGTCGGGCTTCTTTGTCTATAAATCTCGGCCGGCGTAGCCACGACGCGCCCACGACGCGCTTTAGGTTCGGACACGACTACCGGTAATGAGTTGATGCACGCGTTGCGCTCGCTTGTCCGTCGTGTTCGCCGGACGGGCCGACCGCACACGAGGTACTGAAGCGGCCGACCCCGCCACCGTCCGGTGTGGCGAGTGCGGCCACGTCCACAAGGAGTCGCTCCCCAGAAGACGAAACAATCGAACGCCGCGTGGTCGTCTCGCAGTCGGGCGACTCCTTTCGGCACGACACAGCGGCGACCCCGACGAACGGTTCGAGGTCGGCCAGGAGTTCCTGCTCGACGCGCCCGAGGCGCTGATGCAGGTGCGCGTCACCTCCATCGAGACTGACGAGGGCCGCGCTCGAGGAGGCCGACTTCGAGGACGTGGGGACGCTGTGGACCCGCGCTGTCGGCAACGTCACCGTCAACGTGACGGTCAACCCCAAAGACGGCAAGCGCGAGGAAACCCGCTCCGTCGCGCTCCAGGTGCCGGGCGATGAGCAGTTTATGATCGACGAGACGGTCGAGTACGGTGACGAGAAGTTCACCGTGACTAGCTTCGTCGTCCGCGACGGCATCGACCGCTACGACCGCGAGCAGTACCACTACACCGGCGACTCCGCGCTCGCAAAGGACCTCAAGCGGGTGTACGCCCGCGACAAGACGACCGCGTGGTCCGCCTGGTAGGCCGGCCGTGAGCGACGCCGATTCCGAGTTCGAGACCGAACGCGCCCGCCTTCGCGAACGTCTCGCGACCCGCACGAACGCGAGCGACCGCGTTCTCGACGCCGTCGAGTGCGTTCCGCGCCACGAGTTCGTCCCCGACGCACGGACGAACGAGGCGTACGCCGACCGTCCGCTCCCCATCGGCGAGGACCAGACTATCTCCGCGCCACATATCGTGGCGATAATGTGCAATATTCTCGACCCCGACTCTGGCGACTCCATCCTCGAAATCGGGACCGGCTGTGGCTATCACGCCGCGGTGATGGCCGAACTCGGCGCTGACATATACACCGTCGAGTATCACGAATCCCTCGCGCAGGAGGCCCGCGACCGGCTCCACCGGCTCGGCTACGACGTGCGAGTGCGCCACGGCGACGGTCGCGAGGGCTGGCCAACACACGCTCCCTACGACGGAGTGTATCTCACCTGTGCTGCACCCGAGATACCCGATGCGATACTCGACCAGACCCGACCCGGCGGACAGGTGGTCGCTCCTGTCGGTCGCGCCGCTCAACGACTTGTCGGCGTGACGGTCGGCGAGGGGACAGCGATTCGTGAACGAACCGACCACGGCGGTGTCCGGTTCGTCCCGTTGCTCGGCGACGATTAGCGAGGCTGGGGGAGCGCGCGCTTCGACAGCGGCGGCACGGCCAGTTTCCGCGGTTGCGCGACGAAGATGTACTCCAAGATCCCGTTGTTGACACGCTGGCGGATGACGGGCGTCACCTCGGTGAGGTCGGTTCCGTTCATCGCACGGCGGACGGCGTCGAAGCTGCTCATCTCGCGCTGGAGCGAGGGGAAATGCAGCGAGGCGACGTTCTCGTCGGTTGACTCGAAGTGCCGGCGCAACAGCTTGACGCTCCCGTCGTCGTCGCGGTTGGCGCGGGCTGCCTTCTGTGCGTGGCCGACCCGTCCGGAATCCTTCGCCTGTTCGCGGATGTCATCGAGCGTCTCTTCCACGCGGGAGTCGTCACCCAAATTCTCGCCAATTCCCTCGACCCAGCCCTTCTGGGCGTGTTCCGGCGAGAACATCTTCTGCGACCTGCTCATCGAAGCTCTGTTCGCCGTACCAGTCGTCGAGCCGCTGGCGGATGCGCGCGACGTGTTTGGTCGTCCCGTCGGCGAAGGGGACCCGACTCGATGCTGACGCGGTTCTCGGTGGCCTGATTCTGCGCGAAGCCGGCTTTGAATCCCATAAATAGCGGGCTCGCGTCGGGGATACCGGTCCGTTGTCGGGGATCCCTTTCGAGATTCGACTGCCGCTCAGCTGGCATTCCCGCGCCGACGAATCCCGTCCGTCGGTCGTCGTCGCTGGCGAGAGCTGCGACCCCCGAGAGCGAGGCGTCGAACTCGATGCCGTTCGCGCTGTCGCGGTTCCCACGGAGCGCCTCCTCGGCGGCGATAACGGCGTCGGCGTGGTCGCTCGCGAGGTGGACGAGCATATCCTGCTCGTCGAACGTCGGCTGCTCGAACGGCGACAGCGAGTGTGGCGGTGGACAGTCCACGGAGTCGGGAAGCGACTCGTCGTACCGGCCGAAGTACGCCGGCGAGTAGGCTGCCGACCAGACGACTCCCTCGTGGCTCCACTCGAAGGCGCGGTTGAGCGAGGCGAACGCCCGTTCGACCTGTGTCCGGTCCTGGCTGGTCGGCTTGCCGTCGCGCTCCAGCGTAGAGTACAGCCGTATCTGGTGGCGCGGCAGCTGTTCGTTGCCGTACTGGTCGTGGCGAACCACGTTGTCCCACGCGAACTGGCGCTCAGGGCGGCGTGGTCCAGTCGTCGGTGCCGGTCGGCCGGTCGACCGACTCGTCGCCAAGCACATCGAGACAGGCAGAGAGACTCGCCGCACCGCCGGCCGCGACGGCCGCCTTCAGCACCTGCCGGCGACTCCGTTCCCCAGTCACAGCGACACCTCCATCGAATCGAACTGGAGGAAGGCCGTCTCGTATCCCTCGTGGCGGGCAGTCTGTGGCGGCACCGTCGGGGTTATCGTCACCGCGTCGTCTGGTGTCTCGACGATGCTACCGTAGCGGTAGCCGAGCTCGGGGTCGAGCGTTCGTGTCGAGTTCGCCGTCGAAGCTCCCAGTGGTCGCCTCGACGGTCATCGCTGGAAGCGTCATCTGATTGTACGGTGTTCGCGCAGAGACATCAAGGTAGGTGCCGGAGCCGTCGATGCCCGCCGGCGGTGAGTCGAGCGTGCCGACGACGAAGTCGGCATCACCGCTGCTCGCGGAGCCGTGGACGTTCGGAAGCGAGTCACGGGCGGGGGCAGTGCCGGTGGGCATCATCCCCATACTCATCGGCTCGACGGCGGCGCGCTCGCCGGCGCGGTCGGGCGTCATCCGCCGCGAGAGGTCGTCGCGTGCCGACTGCGAGTAGTCGAACGTGATGGTTGTGCTCGCCGGCTCGCCGAACCGGCCAGCGAAGCTCCCCGTCCGACGGGTGGACATCCCGCCGACAGGAGACGGTCACCTCGTAGCTCCCGTCGCCGGCTAATCCGGCGTTCGCGCCGTAGTCGGTTCCCATCCGCTGTGAGAGCATCGGATAGACGACTTCCTCGAAGACGAGGTCACCCTCTTGCCGGATGGTGAGCGACAGTCCATGTCGGGGAGTACCTGCATCGTCTCGCCGTCCCAGACGCTCGCCATAATATGCACGTCGTCACCGGATTCGATGCCCGTGCGCGTCGTGTCGCTTCCCGCCACGTTCCAGAAGCGGTGCGGGTAGGAGTACATCAGCCCGAACCGGTAGTCGCCGCTCTCGCTCATTCCGACCATATCCATCCCTTCGACGTGTGTCAGGTAGTAGACGGCGTCGGGGCGGTTGTCGAGTACGGGCGGATTTCCCGCCGGCTGCGTAGAGATGAGGTTCGAACAGCCGGCGAGCGTCGCGAGCCCGAGTGTGCCCCCGGCGCGCAGGAGGGTACGTCGATTCATTGCCCACAGGTACGCCGCGCCGAGCAAAAACCGACTCTGGTCCGACCGTCTCAGTCGAGCAGGTCGTCCACGAGCGGGTGAAGCGGTCCACGAGTCGCACGGGGACGGACGGCTCCGCGCGGTCGAGGAGTGCAGCCGTCCGCTCTGGCTCCGGGACGACGAGTCGGCCCTCGTCGGTCGCGAGCAGTCCCGCCTCCGCCAGCGCGGCCCCGGTGCCACGAGAGGGTGGAGTCGGCGATATCGACCCGGTCTGCCGTCTCGCTCGCCGTGAGCGGGCCGTCAGCGAGCAGGACGGCGACGATTTCGGCGGCGGTCTCTCGGCGGAGTAGGGCTAGGGCCGCTCGCTCCCACGCGTCGTAGTCCGGCGGGTAGTAGTGGGTTCCGCCCGAACTGTTCGTCACCCACAACGTCCAGTCGGCGGAGATGGTACTGTACCTGCCGGGCGCGAGGATCAGCTCACGCACGAGGGCGTTGACGTGGATTCCGGGGTCTGCGCGGATGCGGTCGTCGATGCGGTCGCGCGTGCTCGTCATTCAGATCCACCTCCGCGACGGGCGGTGTAGACGGCTGCGATAACAAGTCCGACCATCACCGCGTCGAGCGCGTGTTCGAGCGTGTGGTGGGTCTCGTCGGGGAAGACGCCCAGCGCGAGCGCGACGCCTACGAGCGCCCGCGCCAGCACGCTCGCAAGCGCGAGTGTGACGAGCAGATACGGTATGGACCGGCGCTGGAGGAGCGCGGCCAGCGCGACTGCGACGACGAGCCCCGCCGCTACCGTCCCCACGCCCAACAGCACCGAGAGTAGGACCGTCGCCATCTATCTTATGTCGGTCGTCGAGCCGAAGAGGGTGTCGCCGGCTCATCGCCGGCCCGTTCCTACGAGCGCGACCGCGAGCACGGCCACGAGCGCGAGGCCGACACCGAAGCCCGGCTGACTCCCTGTGGTCGTCGCACTCGTCGGCTCACCCGCCGTCGTGGTCTGGGTTGCGGTCGCTGTCCCGCTCGGCGTCGTGACGAGCGCTGGTGTCGCGGTCCCGCCGTCTGCAGGTGGTTCGGCCACAGTCACGTTCGTCCCGATTGAGCTGTCGCCGGCCAGCAGGGCGACGCCCTGCCGCGTCGTGCGCGAGCAGCACGCGCGCGTCGGTTCGGGCGGTTGTGTTCACGGTGAGCGTCACCGACTCGTGGGTGCCGGCGCTGAGCGGGGTCGTTCCGAGCGTCTGGCCGGTCGTCGCGTTCTGGACGACGAGGTGGCCCGCTGCCGGGAGCGTCGCCCGTCGAACTGTGACCGTCCCCTTGGCATCGGGATTCAGCGTTTCACTGGCCGTGACGACGGCTCGGTCATCCTTCGTGACGGTCAGCTGTTGGGTGGCCGCCGAGCCGGAACGATTCGACGACGGTGTCCTCTCCCGGCTCGAACTCGCCGTCCCCGTCGTCGCGTCGCAAGACCAGGTGAACGGACTGTAGTCTCCAGTCAGCCCACGACCTGCTCGTCGATGTCGACGCGAATATCGACCAGATACGTCCGGCTCCGAACCGGAGCCACGCCGATAATCTCCCCCGGCTCGCCGCCGTCGTCGCGCTGAACGGTGAGATAGCCGTCACTCGACGCGAAGGCGGACTCCACGACGAGCGTCCCGTCGGGGCGACTGCTGCGAGCCCGCGGTGACGTGGTTCAGATGCGCGGCGACGGGAATCGGAGCGCTCGCGAGGACAACTACGACCGTGAGCGGCGCGGCAGCGCGGCGCATTCAGACGGTCACCGTCACCGGCGGCATCTGTCTGAACGCTCGCTCGTACCCTTCGTGGCGTGCGGTCTGTGGAGGAACGTCGGTGACGAGCCGGAGCTGTTCGCCAGAATCGAGCGCGGAGACGGTCGCCACCGTAGTGGTAGCCGAGCTCGGGATCGAGCGTCCGGGTGAGTGCGAGCTCGACTCGTCCCCGCGCTCGACGGTGAGCGCCATCGCCGGCAGCACCATCCCGTGATAGCGGGTGCGTGCTGAGACGTACAGATACGTGTCGTCACCGTCGGCGCGGGCATCGGTCGCGCCCGTCGCGAGGATGGCGTCGTCGCTGTTCGGTTCCCCGAACACCGTTCCCGGGGAGCTCGTCGACTGCGGGCGCGGTCGCCTGCGGTACCATCTCCATCTCCATCGGGCGGAGCGCTCCCGGCTGCCCTGCCTGTTCGAGCGGCTCGTGACGCGCACCTGCTGCGCGGTCGGCCGTTCGGTGAACGAGAAGTCGAGCTCGGCGGTGGCCGGCTCCGGAACCGGCCCGCGTAGCTGCCGGTGAGGTCGACGCCGCTTGGGACGCCGCCCACGGAGATACGCGCGGTGTACTGCCCGTCGGTCGGTGTCTCGCCCGACGCCGCGAGCGAAAAGTTCCCCCCGTAGTGGTATCCCATCGTCTGGGAGAGCATCGGGTAGATGACCTCTTCGGAGACGAGCTCGCCGTCGCGTCGGATGGTGAGCGACAGTCCTGTCTCGGGGACGATGCGCCCGGTCTCGCGGTCCCAAACGACCGCCATCGCGTGGATGTCACCCGAGCGTGGCGTTCGCGAACCGGTCGCGCCCGGTCATATTCCAGAAGACGTGCGGCGAGGCGTACATAAACGCGACGCGATAGGGGCCCGCGTCGGCCGTCCCCTGCATCGACATCGACTCGCGGAACGACTGGACGTAGATGCCGTTGGGAAGCGACTCGTCGGCTCCGGTGGGCGTCGATGTGGTCGTCGCTGTCGGCTCAGCCCCGGAGTCAGCACTCGAACAGCCGGCGAGAACTGCGGTGCCCGCCGCTACTGTCTGAAGAAGCCGCCGACGATTCATACCGACGAAAGGTTACCGTCGATGGAAAATAATTCTGGTCCAACGCGATGCCGTGACTACAGCTCGATATCCTCGTCATAGAGCTGGTCGAAGTCGAGCTCCTCCTCCCGTGTCGAGGCTGCCCGCTCTATATCCGCTCGACGACGCTGCTCGCGCTTGCTTCGACCTTTCCGTTCACGGCCGCGTTTGGTATCTCCCATTGCAACCGTGTCAAGAGTTCACACGATAATAAGTGTGTTGGTCAGTATCACGGGGAGAAGTAACACGGCTACTCGCTTCCCAGACGTGCGCGGTCGTGGTCGGCCTGAAAGTCGAGGTCTGGGCCGACGCCGATGAACTGAGTCGGATTGATGTCGGTGTGGGTGGTGTAGTAGTGCTCCTTGATGTGGTCCATATTCGATGGTCTGCTCGATACCGGGCGTCTGGTAGATGTCGCGCACGTACGGCCAGAGATTGTCGTACTCGCGGATGAGCTGGACGTTACACTTGAAGTGAGTGTGGTAGACGTTGTCGAACCGGACGAGCGTCGCGAACAGCCGGAGGTCCGCGAGCGTGAGCTGGTCGCCGACGAGATACCGCTGGTCAGCCAGTCGCTCGTCGTAGCGGTCGAGCGCGTCGAACAGCTCCTCCACGGCGTTCTCGTAGGCCTCCTGTGTACCGGCAAAGCCCGCGCGGTAGACGCCGTTGTTGATGGGGTCGTAGATGTCGTCGACGACCTCGTCGACCTCTTCGCGCAGGTGCTTCTGGGTAGAGGTCGACGCCGTTCCGTCGAAGGCCGTCGAAATGTGGCGCATCATCTCGATTGACTCGTTGTTGACGATGGTTTCTTGCTCGCGGTCCCAGAGCACCGGAACGGTTACGCGGCCCGTGTAGTTCGGGTCCGCCTCGATGTACGTCTCGCCCGAGGTAGTCGGTGGTCGTTGACGGCGTCTGTCGTGCAGCCATCCTTCTCCGGCGTGAACTGCCACCCTCGGTCGTCGCGGTACGGGTCGACGATGTCCATCGAGATGTCGTCTTCCAGTCCCATCAGCGACCGGACCATCGCCGCGCCGTGTGCCCACGGGCACGCACGCGAGATGTAGAGATGGTACCGACCGGACTCGGCGGGAAACTGCGCCGTGCCGAGCTCGTCGCGAAACGTCGTCGGCGAGCGGTCGAACTCACCGCTCGTCGTTGCTGAACTCGTAGGTGTCGGTCTTCCACTCACCGTCGACGTACATATTCACCATATCGTCGTGTTCGCGCGCGCGGCGTATAGGCGTGTGGCGACACGGGTGTCACTAGCTTACAGCGTCGTGAGGGTGGCGTGTGCCGACGGAGCCGGGGTTTCGAAGCCTTCAAATGCGTTGTCGGCGTTCTCTCCGATAATATGAGCGACAAGCCTGCCTCGATGTACCGTGACATCGACAAGCCGTCGTACACGCGACGTGAGTATATCACTGGTATCCCGGGTTCGAAGATCGCGCAGTACAAGATGGGTCGCACCGACAAGGACGGAGACGAGTACGAGATCCAGATCAGCCTCGTGGTTGAGGAGGACGTCCAGATTCGTCACGGCTCGCTGGAGGCCTCCCGGCTCTCTGCGAACTCCGTCGTATGCTGAAGCTCCTCGGCGAAGAGGGCGACTACAAGATGATTCTGCGCAAGTTCCCGCGCCAGGTCCTGCGCGAGAACAAGCAGGCGACGGGCGCGGGCGCAGACCGCGTTTCTGACGGAATGCGACAGGCGTTCGGAAAGATCGTCGGCACCGCCGCCCGTATGAAGAAGGGCGACCAGCTGTTCACCGCGTGGTGTCACCCGGAGGATGCCGACACGCTGAAGGACGCGTTCCGCCGCGCCTACAACAAGGTCACGCCGCCGTGCCGCATCAAGGTCGAGCGCGGTCAGGAACTGCTCGTCTCCTAAAGCTGCGATTTCTCCCCGATTTTCTCTCCGTTTGAGTCTCGACGCTGTCTGCGTTTCACCGTTTTCTAATACTGCCGGACGTACGTTCGCGAAAATCTGAACCGTCAGTTCCGCTGTATCGGTGTGTCTGCGATGGTCTCTCAGTGGAAATACGACCTCGCGCTGACTCTCGCACATAGGGCGCGACTCGATCGCTGGCGGTGCTGTGTCCCTTGCCAAGCAATCAGGATGGTTGCGGAGCTGTCGGTGGGAACGAAACAGCACGATACTGAACACGAAACCAAACTACGAGAGTGATCGCGTTGAGTGGACAGAAGTCAAGCAGTACCGCTGAATCCCGAAGCTGAGTCGCGAGCGGGCCGAAATCGTCGCCGCCGTCGAAGGGCCGACACCCGCCACATCCCCTGGCTCCGACTCGCTGGCGGCGCGAACGCCCTCGACGCTGCCGAACCGGCGGAGGAGATCGCTTCCGGAGCTCGGGGCCGACCCCCGGCAGGTCGTCGAGGTGTCGTCGAGACCTCGTCACGCACCTGCTGGTGGTAGGCGACGGCGAACCGATGGGCCTCGTCGCGCACGCGCTGGAGGAGCTGGAGGTGGTCGGCGTCGTCGTCCCAGTTGTAGGTACGGTCGGGCGTGATGACCAGCTCCTCGTCCTTCGCGAGCGCGATGGCGGGCACGTCCCACCCTACCGCGTCGAGTGCGTCGCGCGCGGCGTTCAGCTGCCCCTCGCCGCCGTCGATGAGCAGCAGGTCGGGGTCCGGGCGGTCGTCACGTCCTTCGACGGCTCGCTCGGCGCGCCACCGGAGGAGCCGGCGCATATTCGCGTAGTCGTCGTTCTCGTCGGTGAGCTTCTTCCGGCGGTAGTCGGCCTTCTCGGCGTCGCCGTCGAGGAAACACACGTCCGAGCCGACGACAGCCTTCCCCTGTGCGTGGCTCACGTCGAACCCCTCGATACGGTCGGCGGCGTCGATGCCGAGCGCCTCCGCGAGCCGGGCGCACTCGTCGCGGCGACCGGTCTGCCGGCGCGCGTTCTTGAGCGCGAGGTCGACGAGCGTGGCCTCACGACCCGCACCGGGGACGCGCACGTCGGTTCCTTCGCGCTCCAGCCACGCGAGCACGTCCGCATCGTCGGGGCGCTCGGGAAGCGGAATCGCGTCGGGCAGCTCTCGCTCGGCAAAGAACTGCCGGCAGAAACGCCGATAGCAGGGGAGCGACCTCACGCACATCGCCCGCAGCGACGCGGTGGCGCTCGCGATCCACGAGCTTGCCGTGCTCGCTGACGAGGCGTGCGACGGTCGCGTCGTTCCCCTCGATACTCACGCCGAGCACCGCGACCCGCTCCTCGGGAGCGTCGCTCTGGATGGCCGCTGCGCCTCCCTCGTGGAATCGACTGGACGACGGCGAGCCGGTCGCGGAGATTCGCCGCGCGCTCAAACTCCTGTTCGCTCGCAGCTTCCTCCATCGCCTGTTCCATCGGATCGGCCAATATCCCGGTCTCGCCGTCGAGGAATCGGCGCACGGAGTCCACGTCGGCGAGATAGCTCTCGGCGTTGATTTCGCCCACGCAGGGGGCGGTGCAGATACCGACCTCGTGGTCGAGACACGGGCGGTCACGACCGTCGAACTTGTAGTCCGAGCAGCCGCGCACGCCGAACGTCTCTCGGAGCGCCTTGACAACGGTCTCGACGCGGCCCTTGTCCGTGTACGGCCGAAAACGGTCGCGGCGTCGTCGGGGTCGCGCGTCACTTCGATACGAGGGTAGTCGTGGTCGGTCAGCTGGACGAGGGGATAGGATTTGTCGTCCTTCAGCCGGACGTTGTACTTCGGCTGGAACCGCTTGATGAGATTCGCTTCGAGCAAGAGCGCCTGCGTCTCCGTCTCCGTGACGGAGAAGTCGATACGCTCTGCGCGTGCGACCATCCGACGGATGCGCTCGCCCCGTGGGTCGGCGTAGGAGCGAACGCGGTCGCGCAGGTCGACGGCCTTCCCGACGTAGAGGACGGTGTCGCCGCGTTCGAACTGGTAGACGCCGGGCTTGTCGGGAAGATCACTCGCCCGCTCGCGCACGGCGTCGGTGTCCACAGCCCTCGTAGGGGGCTCGTGGCTTTCAGCGTGTCGCGACCGATAGGGTGAACTGTCGGGTGCGCGAACGGGAGCTATGGTCCAGTGTTGGCTCGTCGAACGGAGCTACGGCTCGCGGAACCTCATCACGCTCGTCTACGCGACGCCCGACGGCGAGCGACAGAACCGCAAGGAGATGCCGATAACTGCCATCCGGAACGGTGCCGTGACGGTCACGGCCGCGACAGACGTGGCCGAGGAGAACCTCACGGCTGCGGACGATCCAGACCGCTACCGACAGGAAGTCGAGCGCGTCCGACGCGACCACGACCCTGACGACGAGCTCTGAACTCGGTTCGCGAATCGAGACACGTGAGTGGATAGCTCACGCTCGCTGGAGACCGTAACCCCCATAGTTGCACAACGACGCATAGACGTATGAACCGTGCAGAGAAAGCGACGCTCCAGCTGCAGGCGGTCGACGTGCTCCGAACGCTGAAGGAGACGCGAACGTACGACGAACTCGCCGCCGAGACGGGACTGCCCGCAGGCGATCTGAACCGATACGTCAACGGGCACGTCC
The DNA here is from genome assembly GCA_034521675.1 of Halobacteriales archaeon. GTDB lineage: Archaea > Halobacteriota > Halobacteria > Halobacteriales > Haloarculaceae > Halosegnis. The sequence continues at coordinate 154,215 of JAXHLZ010000005.1, forward strand.
TCCCCGGCGTCGACCGCGCCGAGGCGGTCGTCGGCTCCGTTGGGCGCGAAGACGCTGGAGGCCGAGCTCGAAGCCCGTATTCGACGGGACGACGACGGCTATATCGACAACTCCAGAGTCGTCTTCGACCAGTCGCTGCTGGAGTTAGTCGCTCCCGTCGCCAGCGAGACGTTCGCCTTCGAGACGCCGGATGTGGTCCTGACGGCCGCAACGGATGGCATCACGCTCGCAGCCGCGATGGGCAGGACACTTCGGCGCGACCGTCGCCTACGCCAAGAAGTCGAAGGAGACCGCCGTCGAGGAGTTCATCGAGTCGCGCCAGCGACTCGATTCGGGTATCGAACTTACCTACTATCTCCCGGCGCGGGCAATCGACGCCGGCGACAGCGTCCTCGTCGTCGACGACCTCATCCGGTCGGGTGAGACACAGGAGCTGCTGCTCGACATCACGGAACGGTCGGGGGCCGACATCGCCGGTGTCTTCGCGCTCATCGCAGCCGGCGAAGAGGGTATCGAGCGCGCACGAGCTCGCGTCGAGGCTCCCGTCGGTGCGCTCACGACATTGTAACACGATATCACGACACATAGCAGAATCCTGCATATTTCTTTCTCCCGGACAGCAATTCTTAACACACTCCTGTGTGCATCTGTGCGATACATGGGTCTTTCAGAGTCGCTTGGCGAGTACTTCGGTTTCGACGAACACGATACCGACCTCCGGACGGAGATGTTGGCCGGGCTGACCACTTTTTCACGACTGTCGTACATCGTTGTGGTGAATCCGAAGCATCCTCTCGGACGCGATCTCCATCGAGGGCGTCTCCGAGACGCGCACCTTCCAGATGATTGCGGTCGTGACACTCATCGCGGCGGCGGTCGCAACACTCACGATGGCGCTGTACGCGAATCGTCCCTTCGGGCAAGCGCCCGGACTGGGACTAAACGCCTTCTTCGGCGTACACGGTCGTCCTCGGGCTGGGCATTCCGTGGGAGTACGGCACTCGCCGCCGTCGTCGTCGAGGGTGTCGATCTTTATCAATACTCACCGCGGTCGGCGCGCGTGAGGCGATTATTCGGCTGTTTCCGGAACCAGTCAAGCTCTCCGTCGGCGCGGGTATCGGGCTCTTTCTCGCGCTGCTCGGGCTCGAAGAGATGCACGTCGTCGCGGGTGACCCGGCGACGTTCCTCACCTTCAGCCCCGTCCTCGCGACGGACCCGGTCGCCGTGCTGTCGGTGATCGGGCTGTTCCTCACGCTCGCGCTGTACGCCCGCGGCGTTCGCGGCTCCATCATCATCGGCGTTATCGCTACCTCTGTCGCCGGCTACGCGGCCAAGGCTGCCGGCTTCACCGGCGGCGCAGCCGTTGAGGCGGCGAGTGCTGCCGGCGCGACGCTAAAGACGCCGATTCCGGTCGCGCCGAACGTTCCCATCGTCTACGAGCTGTCGAGCTACAACATCGCGCCACTGGCCGGCGCGTTCATCGGCGGGCTCCAGCAGATTCAGCCGCTCTCGTTCGCGCTCATCGTCTTCACGTTCTTCTTCGTCGACTTCTTCGACACCGCGGGGACGCTCGTCGGTGTCTCGACAGAATGCCGGCTTCCTCGACGAGGACGGCAATCTCCCGGATATGGACAAGCCGCTGATGGCCGACGCCGTCGGCACGACTGTCGGCGGGATTCTCGGCACCTCCACCGTCACGACGTACATCGAATCCGCGACTGGCGTCGAGGAGGGTGGCCGCACGGGAATGACGGCGCTCGTCGTCGGGCTGCTCTTCCTCGGCGTCGCTCGCGCTCGTCCCGCTCGCAGCGGCCGTTCCGACGTACGCCTCTCGATCTCGTCTTGGTCGTCGTGGGCGTGCTTATGCTGCGTAACGTCGCCGAGGTCGCGTGGAACGACATCACCTACGCGATTCCGGCCGGGCTGACCGTGCTCGTGATGCCGTTCACCTTCTCCATCGCCTACGGAATCGCCGCGGGTATCGTCTCCTACCCGCTCGTGAAGGCGGCCGCCGGCCGTCGCGATGAAATCTCGACCGGCCAGTGGCTGCTCGCGCTCGCATTCGTCGCATACTTCCTCGTGCGCACGGGCGGAATTCTCGGCAGCGTCACCGGATGACTCGTCGGCTATCGAGTAAGTTAATGCCGGCGTGGGCCCCGATTTCGCACCATGACGACGCTCGGAACCGCGACGGCCGCCCCCGGTGAGCAGGCCACTGGCCGGCTTCCCGTCGGCGAGGCTCGCGACGGCTCCGAGGTCGCGCTCCCGGTCTGCGTTATCAACGGCGAGCGCAACGGGAAGACACTCTATATGCAGGCGGTTTCCGACGGCGACGAGCTCAACGGACTCGGCGTTATCCAGCGGCTCGTCCCTCGGCTCGACCCCACCGATATCGCCGGTGAGATACTCATCGTCGGCATCGTAAACTGGTACGGCTTCCAGATCGCGGAGCATCGCAACCCTATCGACGACACGAAGACCAACCGCGCGTACCCCGGCAAGGAGAACGGCACCACGACCGAGCGCATCGCCCACGCGACATTCTCCGCAGCGGTCGGTGCCGACATCGCTATCGACCTCCATCAGGGCTCGACGAGTCAGATGATAAACGAGGTTCGGGTGCGATGTGGTCGCCGCCACCGACTCCACCGCGACTGTCTCGACCTCGCAAAGACGTTCGACTGCGGTCACATTCTCGACCAGCGCGGTCCCAGTGGCCAGCTCGCACGCGCGCTCCCCGACGAAGGCGTTCCAACTATCGACCCGGAGCTGGGCGGCTGTGTCGGCTGGGACGAGGAGTCGATTCGCTACGGCGTCCGCGGCACGATGAACGTCCTCACCGACTACGGCTTCCTCGACGGCAGCGTCCAAGGGTCGAAACAGACTCGCGCCAGCGACTTCGACCAGTACGGCTCACCCGCCGGTGGCATCGTCGACTTCCATCCCGAACTCGGCGATGACGTGAGTCGCGGCGATACGCTGTTCGAGGTGACCGACGTGTTCGGCAGTGTCAAGGAGACGATTACGGCAGACAGCAGCGGCATTTTCTGGCGCGGCGCGGCGACTCCCGCAGGTCGCACAGGGGGAGTACGTCTGCTCCGTCGGCACCGGCATCGACTCGTACTGATACTACCGGACGTACGTTCGCGAATAGCTGATACGGATTACGCTAACTGTTTATCGCTATGACTGCACGACTGCGTGCGGTCAGTACGGAAATGACTTAGCGTAATCCGTATGAATCGTCAGTTCCGCTGTATCGGCGGCTTCGATGCTCTTCAGTGGCAAAACGATTCAAATCGGTACGTCCGGCAGCATAACGCTGCTCGTTCGCGGCTCGCCTCCTCAATTTCCGAGCTGTTCACATCGAGCGAGCGACGTGATACCGATAGTGGGGATGTTATCCGAACGGTTCGCATACCTGTCTCGAACAGTACGTACAGGTGATCTCCGGTACCGATCGTTACTTCCCAACAAATTCAACACCCGTAATCTCGAATCGTGCCCCACCTTCGGAGCCGTCAGTTACCTGAACCGTCCACCCGTGAGCATCTGCGACCTGTTTCACGATTGAGAGTCCGAAGCCGGTCCCATCCTCCGACGACGAGTATCCGGTCTCGAACACGTCGTCTCGATCCGCCTCGGTAATCCCTTTTCCGTCGTCTTCGACGTAGAACCCATCATTCAGTTCACCAACGGTAATCGTCACAGCTGTCCCACCGTGTTCAACAGCATTTCGGAAGAGATTCTCGAGTAGTTGGCTCAGCCGACTTCGATCGGCCCTGATCACCCGTTCTGTTTCCGTCACGATTGCTGTGTCGGCAGTCTCAACGTTCTGCCAGCAGTTGTTGATGATGGTTTCGAGGTCGATGGGGACTGTTTCGTCGATGTGAGCTCCGCTCTTTGCGAGCTGGAGGAGGTGATCAATCAGTTCTTCCATCCGGTCGAGCGCCTCCTCGGCATACTCGAGATGTTCGCTGGTACACTCATCACGGGCCAGTTCTACCCGTCCTCCTGCGATATTCAGGGGATTTCGCAGGTCGTGAGAGACGATACTCGTGAACTCTTCGAGCCGATTTTTCTCCCGTTCGAGATCCTTTCGCTCGCTGATGTCGATATAGAACGCGAGTGCTCCGTTGACATCCTTGTGAACGCCGTACCGCGGGACGGCTCGTAAGAGGGTTTCTACAGTCTCCCCGTCGTTGGTGACCAGTTCTCTATCCTCTTGGACGAATTCGCCGTTTAGAGCCCGTTCGTAGCCTCCTTCACTCAACAGTTTCCGACGTGACTCTGACGTATTGAACTCCGCCAGTTCCCGATCGAGAACCGCATCTTTGCTGTAACCCAGCGTTTCGACGAATAGCTGATTACAGTCTTCGATAATCGGTCTCCCGTTTTCGGTTCGGGTCACGACGGCCATGACCGGTGCCTGTTCGAACAAGTATTGGTACTGGTCTTCGAGTTGAGCGGTTAATTCCTCCAACTGTTTGGTTTGCTGGTCGAGTTCCTGTTCCCGCTGTTTCTGCTCGGTAACGTCGAGATGGATTCCCACCGCACGAATCGGTTCTCCCGCATCGTTTCGCTCGACAACCTTGCCGATGTCACGTATCCACTTCCAGTCGCCATCGGCTGTTTTCATCCGATGTTCGGTGTCGTAATATGCTGTTTCCTCTTCGATATGGGCCTGTAACGCAGCATCAACGTCATCAATATCGTCCGGGTGAACGCGACTTTCCCACGCATCGAGATGGGGCTCGATCTCTTCCAGCGTGTGACCGATCATCTCGGCCCAATTTTCGTTGAACTGGACCTCGTCGGTACACATGTCCCAATCCCAGACCCCGAGATTCGCTCCCTCAACTGCGAATTCGAAGCGAGTGGTGATCTGATCGAGACGTTTCTCTCGTTCTTCCTGCTCGGTGATATCCCGAACGGTACAGACGAGCTCACCGCTGTCGGTCTCCGCGATAGTCTGGTCTTGTACAAACGTGCTGCCGTCTGCCCGGAGGCCAACCGTCTCTCCGTGCCACGTACCTGTGTTCTCTACTATCGGCAGAATCTCGTCCCGGAACTCGGCCACGTTCTCGTCAGGATAAATCAGGTCCCAGCGTTCGCCGATTAGTTTCGCCGGCTCATATCCGTACAAGTTGGCGTATGCTTCGTTCACATAGATGAACTGACCGTCGTTGAGGATGCTAATACCCTCTCGTGCTGTTTCGATAGCGTTGAGATGTCGCTGGCGTTCACGCTCGGCAGTGGCCCCTTCGACGACGTTACGAATCCGATTGGCTAGAACGGTGTATTGGCTCGCCGTGGATTCCTTCTGGAGATAGTCGGTAACTCCCGCTGAGATGGCGGTGCTGGCAACCTCTTCGGATCCCTTCCCGGTAAAAAGAATGAAGGGGAGATCGGAGTGTTCCTCGCGGACAGCTTCGAGGAATTCAATCCCATCTCGAGAAGGCATATCGTAGTCAGAAACGATACAGTCGACTTGATTCTCCGCGACATAATTGAGACCCTCACTGGCGCTGGTCGCCGTCTCAACGGTGATTTGTTCATCTTCGCGTTCGAGGAACATAGCAGTCATCTCCGTAAAATCCGGATCGTTGTCTACGTGGAGAACTCGGATTGTAGGTGAGTACGTACTCATAATGCTGCCATTTGTCGATCAATTGATAGCCAAGCTATATAAGCATTTGAGAAAATTGCTACAAATCTGCGCCAGCACTGTCAGAGTATAAACAAATTCTTGGCAAGCGTTCGATGACACCCTCGATACCGACAGCGCCAAACCGCCGACAGCCGTTCGGCCGGTATGCTCGTCTGTTCCGCCTGTGGTGAGCGCTACGACCGCTACGGCGCGGTATGGCGGTGTGACTGCGGCGAACCCCTCGACTTCGCCGACCAGCCACTCCCCGACGGCTCGCCGGATATCGACCCGATGCGGGGGCTGTGGGCCTTCGAGTCGTTCCTCCCGACCGGTCCGGCAGTCACGCTCGGCGAAGGATTCTCTCCCCTGACTGAGAGCTCGGAGTGGGACTGTCAGTTCAAGTTGGAGTACGTGTTCCCGACGGGGTCGTTCAAGGACAGAGGTGCGACGACGACGCTGTCGTTCGCGGCAGAGCAGGGCGTCGAGCGCGTCGTCGAGGACTCCTCTGGGAACGCGGGCGCGGCCATCGCTACCTACGCTGCTCGCGCCGGTATCGACGCCAGTATCTACGTTCCCGCCTCGGTGAAGGCCTCGAAGCTGCGAGCTATCGAGCGCGCCGGCGCGGAGGTAATTCGTGTCGAGGGGAGCCGGCAGGCCGTGACCGACGCCTGTGTCGATGCCGTTGAGTCGGGCGCGGGCTGGTACGCCAGCCACGCCTGGAATCCGGCCTTCTTCGCCGGAACCGCCACGTTCGCCTACGAGGTGGCTGCCCAGCGCGGCTGGGAAGTCCCCGACGCTGTCGTCACGCCACTGGGGCACGGCACCCTCTTTCTCGGCGCGTACCGCGGCTTCCGCGCACTGAAGCAGGCGGGCTGGACCGACTCGATTCCCCGACTGCTCGGCGCGCAGGCGGCCGGCTACGCACCTATCGCCGACGATCTGCACGGGCCGAGCGACGGGCAAAACGATGTGGCCGACGGCATCCAGATTCGCGACCCAGCCCGCGAGACCCAGATTCACGAGGCTATCGAGGCGACCGACGGCGACGCAATCGCCGTCTCCGAGGAGGCCGTGAGCGAGACGCTCGACGCGCTCCACGCGGCCGGATTTTACACTGAGTCGACGTGTGCTGTCGCGCCCGCCGCGCTTGAGGAGTACCGTGAGCGTGGTGTACTTGACGCCGGTGCAGATGTGGTTGTTCCGCTCACCGGCAGTGGGCTGAAGGGCTGAATCGGTCGATTTTGTGGTGACGAGTTTGACAGCACTGCGATTTCTCTGAATGCTTCGCTACCGAGACTGTCCGATTCTGTAGAGACAGTTCTGACAGCACCGCGACCACGCTGATTGCTTGGCCCCGGATACAGCACCGCACCGTTTGTACTTCGTTCGACAGCACCACGACCACGCTGATTGCTTGGCTCCGGATACAGCACCGTACCCGCGACAGCAGACGGTGCGCGGCCATTCAACCACTCTCCCAACCAACCCTTCCCCGCGACGCACACGCTCACTCCGTTCGCGGTGCGTCAGGCCACCGCCTCGGGTGCTCGTAGAGTGGAAAACAGGGGCTTCCTCCGATTGGAAACAGCCGACTATCGTTCGGGATGGACGCGCGCGTCGAATCCCCCACGGACCAGCGGTCGGGCGATATGTCGGCGGGCGTGTGGTGGCACCTCGTACCACCCTTCCTCGAGAGCGCGCTCGACCGGCTGCTCGACCTTCCCAGGAGCGGTCGTCCCGCACTCTCCGCGACATCGGTAGCCCTGTTCGCGACCGGCAGACTCCATCCGACGGCCACACTCCGGGCATTCGGGGGTCACGCGCTCGGTTGTCACGAGCGACCGGACGGCGAATTTCTCTAGTTTCACGGTTCCGTCACTCACCTCGCCGCAGGCGGTCACCTCGTCGCCGACTCGGAGCGCGCGAACGTGATCGCGAAACCGACCCGTCGGAGCGAACGCCGCCGCGTCGATCGCCGCGTCGCTGTCTGCGAGTTCGAGGAAGACGTGGCCGCCCCGGCGCGTCTCGGATGCAGTCGAAACGGTGGCGTCGAGCCGGTAGCTCCGACTATCGCGTACCTTGGCGACGGTACCCGGAGTGAGATGCGCGTCGGTCCCCTGATTCGTCTCGAAGGTGCAGCGGCGCTCGATCGACTCCGACTCGACCGCGCGGGCGCAGGCGCGAGTAGCATCTGGATTGTCGCCACGAATCGCGTGGAGAACGGGTCCGGGCGTGTGTGGAACGGCGACGAGGTCGCCGGTCGTCCGGTCGACGGTGTCCCACACCGTCGGGTAGTGTGTGTCGGCGGCGTCGAACAGCGACTCGGCGTCGACCTGCCGGTCGGTCCCCCAGCGGTCGCGCTCGCGGTAGCTGATGGTCTCGTAGCTGGTGTCGACACCGAGCGCGTCCATGCGCGTTCGGCTCCGATGGCCGCGAGCGCGCCGACGAGCCCTTGCCCGGTTTTCCAGCCGGCGGTCCGGTAGCCGTGGCGAGCACAGATGTCGCGGGCCGTCTCGGGCGAGAGCAACTCGCGCATCGCGCGGTCGGTCCAGTCGGCCACCTCCGCGGGGACGGCTGCGGGCGTCTCGGGGGCAACGACGACGCCGGGATTCGTCCGGTCGTCACCGAGTTCGGCGTCGGACGCCACGAGGGTGCGGGCAGCGTCGAACGCCTCGCCAACAGTGGCGTCGGTAACGATGGCGAGCGCGGCGTTCCCCCGCGTTTTGTACGGGACGGCGGGATTGAGCCGGACCAGGAGACACCGACCGCCCAACTGCTCGCGGAGGCGGGCGGCCGCGTAGGTCGTACACATTCCGCGTTCGCGGGAGTCGGTGTCGTCGATGCCCACGACGGTCATAGCTCACCTCGTTCGCCGGCGAGTAAGGCGGTTTCGCTGTCGAATCGCCACAACCCTCTTATGTACGGAACAGACTATACTCTCTGTATGTCACGGCAAGCACTGGTCGGAAACATCTCTGCGATGCTGTCGGACGCCGGATTCGCCGTCAGCGACCGCATCGCCGTCCGACCCAAGAGCTTCGACCTCGCAGCGCGGCGCGGTGAGGACGTGCTCTTGGTGAAGGTGCTCGCCAATGTGGACGCCTTCGATGCCGCGACCGGGATAGAGATGCGCCGACTCGGCCACTATCTCAACGCGACGCCGATGGTCCTCGCGCTCCGGACCCGCGACGAGGACCTCAAGCCGGGCGTCGTCTACTTCCGTCACGGCGTCCCCGCGATCTCCCCCGACACCGCAGTCGATATGTTCGTCGAAGGTGTCCCGCCGCTCATCTACGCCGCACCCGGCGGGCTCTACGTCGACATCGACGGCGACGTGCTCCACGATGTCCGCGAGAAGCGCGACTGGTCGCTCGGTCGGCTCGCCTCCGAACTCGGCGTCTCCAGACGCACCGTCTCGAAGTACGAGGACGGAATGAACGCCAGCGTCGAGGTCGCCGCCCAACTGGAGGAGGTGTTCGACAAGCCGCTCTCCTCACCCGTCGAGGTCCTCGACGGCGCAGACGAATTGGCTGAGGAGGACACCAGCGAGCCGCCGGAACACGATCCAGACGACGAGCGGATCGTCACCGTGCTCACCCGAGTCGGCTACGACGTGCACCCGACTGAGCGCGCGCCGTTCAAGACCGTCTCTGAGGACGAAGACCCGACCGAGTCGCTGTTGACCGGCCACTCCTCGTTCACCCGGACGGCCAAGAAGCGCGCCGAAATTATGTCCTCGCTCGGTGCCATCACCCGGATGCAGTCGGTGTACGTCGTCGACGACCGCGCCGGCGGGCGCGAATCCGTGGACGACACCGCGCTCATCGAGCGCTCCGAACTCGAAGATGTGGAGGACGCTGACGACCTCCGCGACCTGATTCAGGGCCGCGTCGACCGTGAGGCCGAATCAGCCTGAGTTCCGTTCCGTAAGTCGCGCTCGGATTGCCGCTCGATGCATCCACATCTCTGTCACTCCCCACGCGAGCGCCAGCAGCAACCCGAGAACGCCCGCGAGGAACGTCCAGCCGCCAGCCCACACCGGCTTCACCCACGGGATGACGTGGTCCCACGTCGACGCTAGCCCGTCGAGACCGACCGACGAGAGGAAGCCGCTCGGGCCGCCCTCACCCGGTATCGGTGGGTCGTTCGCACTCCCCGAGAGCGCGTAGCTCCCGGATGCACCGAGGTCGGTGATCGTCGGCGACCGCGCGGAGCCGCCGGTCCAGTTCCCCTCGTCGGTCGCGCCGATTCGTTCAGCGTCGTACGGTCCCCACGTGACGTAGTACTCCCAGACGATTTCGCCGGTGGGCGTAATCTCGATGACCCGGTGGTTCAGCGAGTCGGTGACGAGCGTGTTTCCGTTCGGAAGCCGGTCAGCGTCGCGCGGCCAGTTCAGCTTCCCGTCGACGCCGACAGTCCACGTCCGGGTCCACCCCTCCTCGCTGCGTTCATACTCGACGATGCGATCGTTCTCGGAGTCGGCCACGAGCAGGGTGGGCGTTCCGTCCGCGCTCGTGAGATAGTCGGGATTGTGCTGTTCGTTGAGCGTGTCGTAGTCGCCGTCGCTTCCGAGTCGCATATCGATCTCGTCGGTGGACCGGTTCACGATGATCGCTTGGTCGAAGTTGCGCGGCGAGAGCAGGAACTGGTCGCCGCCGATGTAGTCCACGTCGTTGACGTGGGTCCAGTCGTCGTTGTAGCCGCCCTCCGTCGATTCGGGGTAGTGGTCGCGGAAACGCCACTCCCACGTGCGCTCGTCTGTCGTCCGATTGTAGACGAACACCTTGTCGTCAGCGACGCCGTCGGTCGTCTCGCGCATATTCGCGATGACGAGATTGCCGTTCGGGAGCAGGTCGGCGTCGTGGGTATCCTCGATGTCGAACCGTTCGGTCCAGACGCGCTCGCGGCTGTCGGGATCGAACTCGAAAATAAACGTCTGGCCGTCGCGGGCGGTCGTCGCGAGCAGATTCCCGTTTGCAAGCGGGTCCACGTCGTAGAACCACGTCTCGCTGGATGACGGTCCGCCGTACTGCCAGCTCACGTCGTCGTCGTTGATCGAGACGAGTCTGGCCCGCGTCTTCTCGCTACCGCCCTGAAAGTGAAACCCCTGAACCGAGACGACGGTCTGACCCCGCTCGTCGGTGATAGTTCCCGGCTTGACGTTCGTCGGCTCGTGGGTGGCAAACGCGGCGACGCCCGGCGCGAGCAGCGCGATGACGAGCGCGCCGGCGAGCAGCCGAATGATGAGAGCGCGGTCCATCTACCGAGACAGTTGGCGACGCTTGGTTCCCGCGCGCTCTGCGGCCTCCGGATGGCCGTCGACCTCGGCGAGTGATTCGACCGCCTCCAGCGTTCGCACCGAATCGTCGAGAAACGAGAGGATGTCGCCGGAGTAGGCGTACAGCATATAGTCGTCCCCCATCACGTCAACGATTGCACCGGGATCGAGTCCCTGCTCGCGGAGTTCGAGCAGATAGTGGATGAACTTCTCCTCGGGGTGGCCACAGTGGGGGTTCGCCTGGCAGCTGCAGTCGAGGAAGTCGGTCGCAAAATCCAGCACGCGTTCCTGTGTCGTCTCGTTCAGCTGAGCGAGGTTCTCACCCTGAAACAGCAGGTCAAGCGTGGCTCCGGAGAACGCGCTCTTGGGAATCGAGGTTTCCAGCTGTGAGGCGATCTGCCGGTGGTTCTTCAGATAGATTTTGTCTGTGATGGCCACAGTTATCGAAGGTCGGAGAGCCAGCGGCGAAAACATTCCGCTCGCTCGATGGTGCCGACGTTTATGCTCCTCAGGTCCGATCATATCATAATGGCAATCCACGACACTGTTCCGGCCGACGGAACAGATGCATACGACTACACCGGCGGCGAGGTGGAGCGCCCCGAGCTGGTCGATGACCTTACGCCCCTCGTCGACGGCGATGTGCGGTTCGACGACTACTCTCGACAGCTGTACGCCACCGACGCCAGCGCGTACGAGCGACTACCTATCGGTGTCGTGCTCCCCCGCTCGACCGACGACGTGGCCGCCGTCGTCGACTACTGCTTCGAGCACGATATTCCTGTACTCCCGCGCGGCGGCGGCACGTCGCTCGCGGGCCAGACGGTGAACGAGGCGGTCGTTCTCGACTTCTCGCGCTATATGGACGATGTGAGTATCGACCCCGAGAGCGAGACTGCGACGGCCGAGGCTGGTATCACGCTCGGCACGCTCAACGAGGCTGCGGCGGAGCACGGACTCACCTTCGGTCCCGACCCGGCGTGGGGCGATAAGAGTGCGCTCGGGGGCGCTATCGGCAACAACTCCACCGGCTCGCACTCGCTCGTCTACGGGAAGACCGACTACTATATCGAGACGGTCGAGGCGGTGCTTGCCGACGGTACCGTCACGACGTTCGGCGAGGTGGCGATCGAGACGCTGCGTGACGGTGCCGACCCGACGAGTGACGACATCCGGGAGCGCGTCTACGCCGCCGTCGTCAAGATTCTCGAGGAGGAGCGGGCCGAAATCGACCGCCGCTATCCGCGCCTGAAACGGAACGTTTCCGGCTACAACCTCGACGCGCTCATCGAGGACGCGCAGGGGACGCGCCCGCTGGCCGACGGCACCGGGACGGACCCTGACAGCGAGGCCGGGACGGTCAATCTCGCCCGGCTACTGGCCGGTAGCGAGGGGACACTCGCGGTCGTCACCGAGGCGACCGTCTCGCTCGAACCCGAACCTGAGACGAAGGCCGTCGCGCTGCTCACCTACGATTCGCTCGCCGATGCGATGGAGGACGTCGCGCCGATTCTCGACCACGACCCCTGTGCCGTTGAGGTGATGGACGACGTGTTGCTTGACCTTGCGCGTGAGGCCCCGGAGTTCGAGGAGGTCGTCGGGCTGCTCCCCGAGGACGCGCATTCGGTGCTGCTCGTGGAGTTCTACGCCGAAGACGATGACCACGGCCGCCAGCAGGTGGCCGACCTTATCGCCGACCGGGTGGGTGACGTGTCGACGGAGACGACCGCTCGCGACGACCGCCCGACGACGAACAAGCGACTGTACGCCACCCACGCGATGGAGGCCCACGACGCGGAGACCCGCGCCACCTTCTGGAAGATGCGGAAGTCGGGAATGCCGATTCTGCTCTCACGGACCAGCGACGCCAAACACATCTCTTTCATCGAGGACTGTGCCATCCCGGTCGAGAATCTGCCGGCGTACGTCGAGGATTTTCAGGACGTGCTCGACGACCACGACACCCACGCCTCCTTCTACGCCCACGCCGGCCCGGGCGTGCTCCACGTCCGCCCGCTGATCGACACCAAGACCGTCGAGGGAATCGACCAGCTCGAAGGTATCGCCGACGACGTGACTGATCTCGTGGTCGAGTACGGGGGGAGCGTCTCCGGCGAGCACGGCGACGGGCGCGCCCGCACCCAGTGGAACCGGAAGCTGTACGGCGAGCGACTCTGGGCCGTCTTCCGCGACTTGAAGACTGCCTTCGACCCGAAGTGGCTGCTGAATCCGGGTACCGTCTGTGGCGTGATGCCCGACGAGGAGTCCTACGGCACTGCGACCGCCGCTCACGATATGACCGAGGATCTCAGATTCTCACCGAGCTACGAGTTCGAGGCCGGCTTCGACCCCGCCTTGGAGTGGGCCAACGAGAACGGCCTTCAGGGGATGGTGGAGCTGTGTCACGGCTGTGGCGGCTGTCGCGGCCCGCAGTCTACGACCGGTGGCGTAATGTGTCCGACCTACCGCGCTGCTGAGGAGGAGATCCAGTCCACGCGCGGTCGGGCGAATCTGCTCCGGTCGGCTATGGACGGATCGCTCGACGAGAATGAACTGCTCGGCTCGGAGTTCGGAGCCGAGGTGATGGACCTCTGTGTCGGCTGCAAGGGATGTAAAGTGGACTGCCCATCCGGCGTCGATATGGCGAAGCTGAAGGCCGAGGTGGAACACGCCGGCCACGAGCGCGACGGCGCGAGCCTGCGTGACCGCATCTTCGCTAATATCGACTCGCTCTCGCGACTCGGCAGTCTGTTCGCCCCGCTATCGAATCTCGGGCCGAAGCTTCCCGGTGTGCGAACGCTGATGGAGTCGAAACTCGGTATCGAGAGCGAGCGGGAGCTTCCCAGCTTCGAGCGCGGTACCTTCACCAAGTGGCTCGCGCGCCGCGGTTCGACGGTATCCGAACAAGAGGCCGATCGCACCGCTATCATCTTCCCCGATACGTACACGAACTACAATCATCCCGATGTCGGAAAGGCGGCCGTCCGCGTGCTCGAAGCCGCCAACGTCCGAGTCGAACTCGCGGATGTGCGCGACTCCGGTCGCCCGGCCTACTCGAAGGGATTCATCGACACCGCCCGCGAGGCGATGGTCGAGAACGCCCGCGAAATCGTCCCTGACGCCGACGGGAAGGATATCGTCCTCGTTGAGCCCTCCGACGCCGTGATGTTCCAGTCGGACGCACTCGATGTCGTTCCAGCCGACCACGAGGCCCGCGACTACGTCGAGTATCTCGCTGACCACAGCTACGGGCTGTGTGAGTATCTCGATAGCTTCCGACTCGACGAGAACGCCGACTGGGCAGGCGACGGGAACTTCGCCTACCACGGCCACTGCCATCAGAAGGCGACGCAGAAGGACCACCACGCTGTCGGCGTGCTCCGACGAGCGGGCTATGCGGTCTCACCTATCGACTCGACCTGCTGTGGAATGGCCGGCTCGTTCGGTTACGAGACCGAACACTACTCGATGAGCAAGGAGATCGGCGAGCAGCTGGCCGAACAGGTCGCCGCCGAGGAGTGCGACCGTGTCATCGCGCCCGGAGCCTCCTGTCGCTCGCAGCTGGCGTCGTTCGACGAAGATCCCGTCCATCCGGCGGTCGCACTCGATGACGCCCTCCCCGAGTGAGGGGCGTTTCGTAAGGTATTCAAACGCAGCCACGAATCTGTAACTGCGTGTCCGGGCTGGGGTAGTGGTATCCTATCACCCTGTGGCGGTGATGACGTGGGTTCGATTCCCACGCCTGGACTGACACTTTCTACTATCCATTAATCGTGGTTTAGAGTCTCTCTAATTCGAACATCTATATTTCAATATCAGGTATATTATCTTTCTGCACAGTATTGTATCCGTTCAAAATAGTGTAGAATTATGGCTGGCTGTCCTACTTGTGATGTCTGTCGTGACTCGTGGCAGAAACTCCGACTTCACCATCTCGATGCACACGACTGCTCTCTTCCGAACCGTGAGTGTGACCGATGTGGAGAGCGGTTCTTCTGTGTCCATCAGCGGAAGCACTGCTCTGACGAGTGTTGGTATGCGATGCGGTCACGCGATCTTTCAGGAGAGAACAACCCTAACTACTCTGACGCGAAGGAGGAGATGACCTGCGACCGGCGCGAGGCGAGCTTCGACTACTACCCGTCCGAGAAGAAAGGGCGATTCTGTGCAGACTGCGTCGCGACGAACGACTGGCAGGAGCCGCCGGAGCTGACTGGCGAGTCGAACCCGAACTACGCTGGTGGGATGACGACTCTCGCCTGCGACGAGTGTGGCGAGCCGTTCGAGCGGTATCCGGCACAGGTGAACGAGACGGTGAATCTCTGCGGGGAGTCGTGTCAGGC
The DNA here is from genome assembly GCA_034521675.1 of Halobacteriales archaeon. Classification (GTDB taxonomy): domain Archaea; phylum Halobacteriota; class Halobacteria; order Halobacteriales; family Haloarculaceae; genus Halosegnis. The sequence goes on from JAXHLZ010000005.1 coordinate 169,486, forward strand.
CGACTGGCTCTCGGCGGCGTTCACGGGTGAGGGGCATCCGAACTGGCGAGGCGGGCCGACGGGACCGTACGGGCCAGGCTGGCGTGAGGTGCGTATGCTGGCACTCGAACGCGACGGGTACGCGTGCGTGCTGTGCGGGACGGACGCCGAGACGCTGGGGCAGAATCCGGACGTACACCATATCATTCCGGTTCGGGCGTTTCTCGCCGAGCCGCGACTCACCGTTTCGGACGCACATACGATCGACAACGTCTGTTCGCTCTGTGTTGACTGTCACCGCCGGGTCGAACACGACGGCGTCGAGAATACAGCGCCCAGGACGGCGATTTAGCTCGTGCGGCTGAGTGCGGGCCGCGGACTGTCGGCCGACCGCGAGACGGCACCGCCCTCCTTGATGATGTCGAGTGCGGTCATCAGGTCGGTTCGGGAGAGCAGCCCCACCAGTTCGTCGTCACCCTCTATGACGAGGAGGCGGCCGACGCCGGCCTCCTGCATCCGTTCGAGTGCGTCCATCGCGCCGTCATCGGATGTGACCGACTCGATGTCGCGGCTCATAATCTCCTCGACGTTGTAGGCGTCGCGTTCAACCTCTTTGACGGACTGCGCGTCGCCGAGCGTGACGACGCCGACGGGACGGCCGTTCTCGACGACGGGATAGCCGGTGTGGCGCTCGGTGAACATCCGGCTGAGCAGGTCGGCGACGGAGGTCTCGGGCGTGACGGTTTTGAGCTCTGCTGCGGGCGTCATAATATCGCGGACGGTGACGCCGTCGAAGGCCGCAGCCATAACGGTTCGTTGTGCCTCCGAGGAGGCACCGATGTAGATGAAGAAGGCGATGGCGACGAGGAAGAGGCCGCCGCCGCCGAACAGGCCGAACAGGCCGAGACCGATGGCGAACAGTTTGCCAACCTCGGCGGCGATTTGGGTCGCCTGCGCGTGCGGGCGATTGCGGGCGAGCAGCGCACGGAGCACGCGCCCGCCGTCCATCGGGAAGCCGGGGAGCATGTTGAAGACGGCGAGCGCGACGTTGATGACGGCGAGATACGCGAGCAGGAATCGGAGGGCGGCGATGACGGTGCCGCTAGGCTGGACGACGGTGAAGGCGACGTAGCAGACGACGCCGAGCAGCACGCTGACGATGGGGCCGGCGACGGCGATGTTGAACTCCTGTTTCCAGTCTTCTGGCATCTCGCTGAGCTGGGCGACGCCGCCGAACAGCCACAGCTTGATCGAGGAGATGGGGTAGCCGTAGTGCATCGCCACGACCGAGTGGCCGAGCTCGTGAAGTGTGACGCCGGCGAATAGCCCGACCGCGGCGAGCAGGCCGATAACGAGTGCGACGGTCGAGTCGCCGGTGAGCGCCGACACCTCGACGAGATTCGTCGGTGTGAGTACCTCGTTGATGAGCGAGGCGTACTCGTTGAGTGTCGTCCCGATGAGATACGCGAACAGCGGGAGAATGAGCAGGAACGTCAAGTCGAGTTCGATTGGGATGCCGAACACTCGCCCAATCCGGAAGCTTCGCATACAGGCGGTAGTAGCCCCGGTTACTTAACTATCGTCAGGCGCGCCGACACCGTTTCCTCGCTCGCTCTCGATTCGCTTATATGGCAAACGGACACGTCGTTCGCGGCGAGGACATCGAGTACGAATCGGTCGACGCGGCAGACGGACTGTCGAAGGGCGTCCTGCTCGGGCCGGACGTGACGCCGACCCTCTCGCTCCGGCGATTCGAACTCGCACCCGGCGCGACGGTGCCCGAACACACGAACGAAATCGAACACGAGCAGTACGTCCTCGCGGGCGAGTACGTCGTTGGAATCAGAGAGGCCTCAAAGACGCCTCCGGCAGACGGCGAAGTCGTCGACGAAGACGAGGAGTATACCGTCTCCGCGGGCGATTCAGTCCACATCCCAGCGGGGGCCGTCCACTGGTACCGTAACGAGAGCGACGAGCCGGGCGCGTTCATCTGTGCGGTGCCGAACGGCGACGACACCATTGACTTGGTGTAGTGATACGACCGGACGTACTCTCGCGAATAGCTGAATCGTCAGTGCCGCGGTATCGGCGGTTCGATACGCGTCTCAGTGGAAAGACGATTCAAGTGCGGTACGCTCGTGGCAGTGCTCCTGTCGAAATCGTGTATCAGTTAGATGCTTTCGTGGGCACAGCCGGCCGGACAGTTACGGGATACGCCTCCACGCAGATTCGATCGCGAGCGATGACGACCCGCGTTGAGGAAATACTAGTCGATTCGACGTTCGCGTGTGAACGCGACGCCGCTGTGCAGCATCGGGCCTGCATCAAAGTATCGACTGCGATGCGCTGTACACCCGTGGTCGTCCGTAGAATGTCCAGACGTCGCACGCCAGACGTCTTGGCAATATCGATCCGCAACGAGTCGCCGCAATCGTCGTGCGATCAGCTATCGACAGAGCTCGAGTGGGTCGCTCCGCGATGAACGCGACAACCACATCGAGCGCCGATATGCCGACTGTACGTCGCGCACTATGCACGGATGTACGTCTGACTGGTGACATCTGAGCGCGTCGTCAACCCGTAGACGTGCGTCCGACCGCGTGCCATCCGAGCTGCTCCGTACATCGATTGCGGGTGCCGTACCCGTCAGCAGCCGTCGAGAGTCGCTGAGCGCTATCGAGGCGGCCATCCCCTAAAGTGCGAGATGCTACGGTGACTCGTGAAATCACGATCAAGAGCAGTTCATCTGTGTGCTTGGAGACCGGGCATCAAGCGACGTTAAGTCGGTCATCGGTCAGTCCAGTCAAGATGTCCGTGGAACTGGCCGTGGCGCCGACCTGCGAGTGCTGTCCGGTAGCAGTCAGCGATTGTCCGTACAGCTACGCTTTCGACAGCCGTTCAAGAGATGTCGAACACTCTCCCATCCACGACCGACAGAGAAGACCGTCGGTCTCGCACGACTGGCGATCTGCGCTCTCGGCGTCGCTTACAGATGGTCGCTAAACGCTTTTCCAGATTCACGCAGATCCGTCCTAGCCACTGCCGAGTCATCGAGCACCGTTGTTATCGGACGTAAAACTTCACGTGAACCAATCGACAGAACGGGCGAACGTCTCGCCGATATCTCGCTACCTGATCAGTAGCTGATCGACTGCTAGTCAGCTGGACGCAGTTAGATTGCCGGGTCGTCACCTGTACTTAGCGAATACTCCCCCAATCATATTCGCATCTGAGGATTTCAACAGAGCCGTCCGGCAGTATGAGTCGGAGGCGTTTTGCCGTCCGGTGACCGAGAGCAGATGTGTCTCAGCAGGTCGCTGGCGTCGATACGCTCTTCTGTCACGAGCGCCGCGACGGTGACTTCACCGTCGCCGTCGAGCGCGATAGCGAGCGAGTGCTCCACGGACGGCTCGAACTGAAGGAGACGAGCGCCGGCCCGCGACCCGCACGTCTCCGCGTCAAATCCGGCAGCGACGAGGACCCGCGCTCCCCGGACCAGTTCGTCGAAATCGCGCGCCGCGCGAAGCGCATCCGCATCTCACAACAGACCTCCCGCGAGGGGCGCGACCGGCTGCGCGAGCTGTTCGCCGGCTATCAGCTCGACGAGAAGGTGAAGGCCGTCCGGACCTGTCGCTACTGCGCCAACGACGGACGCTACTCGCCGCTGACCGAAGACAGCGCCATCCGCGCCGACGACGAACACATCTGTCTCGACTGCGCGATGCGCGAACTCGACCGGGAGGCGAACTTCCGGGGACTTCGTTCGGGCGCGCGCGACCGGCTCGAAGCGCTCCTGCTCGACGTACAGGACTTAGAACAGATTACGGACCTCCTCTCGGGGAATCTCGATCCCGACGTGACCAAGTTCGACACCGTCTCCGCGACGACCGACGAGGTGGAACTGGTCTCGACGGACTCGCTGTCGCTCCATCCCGGTATCCAGTCGAAGCTCGAATCCCGGTTCGACACGCTCCTCCCCGTGCAGAGTCTCGCTGTCGATCACGGCGCGACCGACGGCAAAGACCAGCTCATCGTGAGCGCAACGGCAACGGGCAAAACGCTCATCGGCGAGATGGCCGGGCTCGACCGCGTGCTCAACGGCCAGGGGAAGATGCTGTTTCTCGTTCCCCTGGTCGCGCTCGCGAATCAGAAACACGAGGATTTCCAGGACGAGTACGGCGATATCGCGAACGTCTCCATCCGCGTCGGCTCCTCGCGCATCGCTGACGACGGCAACCGCTTCGACCCGAACGCCGACATCATCGTCGGCACGTACGAGGGCATCGACCACGCCCTTCGAACCGGGAAAGACCTCGGCGACATCGGTACGGTCGTCATCGACGAGGTGCACACGCTCGGCGAGGAAGGACGCGGCCACCGGCTCGACGGACTCATCTCCCGGCTGAAGTACTACACCGAATCACGGAATCAGGGCACTCAGTGGGTGTATCTATCGGCGACCGTCGGCAACCCCGAGGAGCTGGCGGGGAAGCTCGAAGCGAATCTCGTCGAGTTCGAGGAGCGGCCCATCCCCATCGAGCGCCACGTCACCTTCGCCGACGGACAGGAGAAGCCGCGTATCGAGAACAAGCTCGTCCGGCGGGCGTTCGACCAGACATCCTCGAAGGGGTATCGCGGCCAGACCATTATCTTCACGAACTCGCGGCGTCGCTGTCACGAGGTCGCGCGCAAGCTCGACTACGACGCCGCGCCGTACCACGCCGGGCTCGACTACGGTCGTCGAAAGACGGTCGAGCGGAAGTTCGGTAATCAGGACCTCGCAGCGGTCGTGACGACGGCGGCGCTCGCGGCCGGCGTCGACTTCCCGGCTTCGCAGGTCATCTTCGACTCGTTGGCGATGGGGATCGAATGGCTCTCGGTTCAGGAGTTCGAGCAGATGCTCGGGCGGGCGGGACGACCAGATTACCACGACGAGGGGACCGTCTATCTGCTCGTGGAGCCGGACGGCTCCTACCACGGCTCACAGGAGATGACCGAAGACGAGGTGGCGTTCAAGCTCCTGAAAGGTGAGATGGAGTCCGTCCGGACGGTGTACGACGAGTCGTCGGCCATCGAGGAGACGCTGGCGAATCTCGTCGTCGCCGGTAGAGAGGCAAAGCGGCTCAACGATCGGATGATCGGTGAAATTCCGACGAAACACGCCCTCGGGAAGCTGCTAGAGTTCGGCTTCATCGAGGGGTTGGATCCGAGTCGGCTCGGCTACGCGGTGTGTCGACACTTTCTCGCGCCCGGTGAGGCGTTCGTAATGCTCGATGGCATCCGAAAGGGGACGCACCCGTACGATATCGTCGCCGATCTCGAACTCGCTGACGAGGAGTGAGAGTGGCGTTCGGGGATGTGCAGCGTAGCGTTGTGACCGGCACAACACTCTTTGCGGTTTCAGTTCCCCGTACGGTATGAACGCGCAGACGCCTCGACCGTCCAGCCGCCACCAGTCACGATGAGCGGGCGAGTGACAACTGACGGGGGCGGTCGCGAACTCGGGCGGTCAGTCCTCACCGTCGCGTGCGTTGTCGCCGTCGTACTCGCAGCCGGACTCGCACCCCTACTGCTTGGGAGCGGGCTTTCCGGCTCGGTATTCGGGCGTGCGCTCCCGATTCCGACGCCCGGTGGCGCACCCGCGACTGGTGGCGCTGGTAGCGGTGCGGCGCAGGCGGCTGCCGGCGCAGCGGGCGGTCTCGGTGCACTCAATCCCGGCGAGACGACCGGTATCGGCGGCTCACTTGCCGGCGAGAACAGCTCGAATCCCTACAAGCAACTCGGCACGGAGACGCATTTCACCGTCGAGAGCGACGCGAGCACCTACTGGCGAACGGGTGCGTACGACCGGTACGCGGGCGACTCGTGGAGTCAGACGACACAGTCGCGTGCGTACGACCCACCGATACAGCCGCCCGCGCTCCCTGGCGAAGAGATACAGTACCGGGTGCGCCTCCGGCAGTCGGCACAGGCGGTGCCGACGGGCTGGCAGCCACAGTCGGTCGAATTCTCGGCGCGGAACCCTCAGCTACAGTCGCAGTCGCTTGCGCTCCGGGCGAGCCAGCCGCTCCAGCCGGGGACGATCTACACTGGACGCTCGGTGGTCCCTGAGCGCGACCCGTCCGTGCTCCGAGCCACCAGTCGCGCGTATCCGGACGATATCACCGAGCAGTATACACAGCTTCCCGACGCCACCAGCAGTGATCTCGCGCCGTTCGTCGACGAGCTGACGCCCGACACGGAGAATCCCTACGAGACGGCCGTCGCGGTCGAGCGATGGCTCGAAGCCAACAAGGAGTACTCGCTGAACACGACGGCTCCCTCCGATGACATCGCCTCGCAGTTCATCTTCGAGATGGAGCAAGGGTACTGTGAGTACTTCGCGACGGCGATGACGGCGGCGCTGCGCGCTGACGACATCCCGGCCCGCTACGTCGTCGGCTACACGAGTGGCGAGAAGACCGGAGAGACGAGCTACACTGTCCGTGGAATGAACGCCCACGCGTGGGTCGAGGTGTATTTCGAGGGCGTCGGCTGGGTGAAGTTCGACCCGACGCCAGGTGACGAGCGCGTCAGCGCCGAAGCCGAGCAGGTTTCCGGTGAGTACACCGTCGAGGAGTCGGGGAGTCCGGGCGAGGAGATCACCCGGAACACGGACGAGCCGTCGGGGACCGAGACACCGGTTCCCGTTACGACGACGGTGACGGAGACAGGACCGCCGACCGGAGCCGAGACTTCCACATCGAACGGGGGGACCACGTCGTCGCCCGCAACGCCACCGACATCGAGCGGGACGACCACGTCGTCGACTGCAACGACACCGACACCGAGCGGAGCGACCACGCCGACACCAACGCCAACACCAACACCGACGCCAACACCAACGCCGACGCCGACATCGACCGCGACGCCGACACCAACAACGGCAACGCCAACGCCGACACCCACAGCATCCCCCGAGTACAACGTGAGCCTGAACCGGAGTGCCGTGCCCGGCGCGACGGTCGAGGTCACGGTTGAGCGAGTCGCGCCCGATGGTTCCCAGTGGATATACGACACCGCACGCGCGCCGGTTCCGAGAGCGACCGTCCTGTTCAACGGCGAGACTATCGGGACGACCGACGCTGACGGGACCGTCGTCGGGACCGTGCCGTACACACGCGAGTTGACCATCACTGTCCAGCTTCCCGCCTCGATTGTCGCCGATCGGATACCGTCGTCCGACGATCGACAGTTCGCCGTCCGCTCGCCGGTGACACAGCCGGACGACGAGACGACGACCGTCCCGACCGAAGGGGAGCTGAACGTCACGATCGCTGGGACCGCGCGAACGAACGCGACGGTAACGCTCGTGGCGACCATCGGCTCTGTCCCCGTTCGGGATGCGACCGTCACGCGTGACGGCGAGCAGGTCGCCACCACCGACGACCGCGGGCGGACCAGCCTCCGACTGCCGTCGACCCCCGGCAACGTCACCTACGCTGTCTCGCGCGGTGAGTTCTCTAGCAACGCTACGCTCGATCTCGCGCCCCTGCGCGTGAACGTGTCGCCGTCACTCCCACTCGCGCTCCCGTTCTCCACGGTGACGGCGAACGTCACGCTCGATGGATCGGGCGTCGGCGGCGTCCCGGTGACCGTCGGTGGCCGGACCGTCACGACCGGGCCGAACGGCTTCGCGACGGCGCGGCTCCCCATCGCCGGAAGTGTCGATGTCACGGCCACCCAGTTCGGGCAGTCGGTCTCGACGACTGTGACGGGCCTCTACCGGAACCTCGCGCTCGCGCTCGTCCCGCTGGCTCTGCTCGTCGGAGCACTCGTCACCGTGCGCCGGCGACTCGATACCTCGGCGCGTCAACTGCTCGCTCGGGGCTATCGACTCGTCGGACTGCTTGTCCACGGCGCGGTTGGAGCCGTCCTCGCGGCGGCCACGCGACTGCGAACGTCGCTCGCTGCGCTCGTCGCCGAACTCCAGGCGCTGGTGGCACGACAGGAGCCGCCACAGGTGGTGCTTCGACGACTGCTCGCCCGGCTTCGGGCGTGGGTCGCTGAGCAAGAGGCGCGGCTTCGGCAGGTGACGGCGCGCGAGACGCCCGTCGGTGCGGCCGCGGGAACACAGCCGACGGTCACCGACTCACGGCGCACGCTCCGAGAGAACTGGGACCGATTCGTCGCACACACCTCGATCCGGACACCGAGCACCCGGACGCCGGGAGAGATTGCCGACCACGCGATTCACACGGACGGGCTCCCACCCGACGCCGTCGAAACGCTCCGAGATGCGTTCCGCGGGGTCGAGTACGGACGGCTCGACCCCGACGCTGAGCGCGCGGCGGTGACCGAGGCGCTCGATGCCGTCGAGACGCAGCTCGCTGGCGATGACGACGACGGAGGTGTCGAGTAGTGGGGCTTTCGCTGCTCCAGCGGCTGTTCGGTGGACTATTTGTCCTCCTCACCGGGCTGGTGGTCGTCGCGACGCTCGCGCCGGAGACCGTGCTCCAGATTCCCACGGCGCGACAGGCGATCGACGCGACCGCCGACCTGGACCCGAAGCTGATCGGGCTCGTCGTGAGCATCGCACTCGGGCTGGTGCTCGCCGCGATACTGCTGTTCACGCCGTCGCCGTCGATCGACGACCCGACGTTCGACCAGTACCGCGAAGCGCCGCCGGAGGTCGCGACCGCCGAGCGGGGCGAGCGCGTCGGCCAGCAGTTCGACACGACGCTCGACCGACTCAGCAACGACCCGACCCGACTCCGCAAGCGGCTCCGACCGGTGGCAGTCGGCCACTATCGGGCGGTGAGCGAGGACGACCCCGAACGGGCCGTCGCAACGGGGACGTGGACCGATAGCCGACCCGCGGCGGTCTTTCTCGGGAGCGAGGTGTCGCCGACGCTGTTCGAACGACTTCGCAGGTGGCTCGACCCCGAAACGGAGTACCGGCGGCGGGTGGCAGCAACCGTCACGGCAATCGACGCACTCGGAGAGGAGGAGCCGTGACCCGCGCGCTCGCGCTCGCCGGGACGCTGTTTCTGCTCGCGGTCGGGCTCCTGTTCGCCGCGCCGACGGCCCTGCTCGGGGCCGTCGTTCCGCTCGTCTATCTGCTTGCGACCGAACTCAGCGCCGTCCCCACGACGGATCTCCGAGTGACGCGCACCATCGAGCCGAGTAATCCCGCTCCTGGCGAGCGCGCGACGGTCACGCTCTCGGTGACGAACGAGGGCGACTCACCGGTCGGCGATCTCCGGTTTGTCGATCCCGTTCCGGAGCCGCTGACCGTCGTCGACGGCTCTCCTCGCGGAGCGGTCGCGCTCCGGCCCGGCTCGACCGCCACCGTCTCCTACGCGTTCGTCGCCAAGCGGGGCCGCTACGAGTACGCGCCCGTCGACCTCCGACTCCGGAGTTCGCTCGGTGACGACGAGGAGACGCTCTCGGTGACGGCTGCGGGCGCGACCGAGTTCGTCTGCCGGGGCGTGACCACGCCGCCGGAGTCCGACGTGACGCAGCTCCGGGTCGGAACGCTCGGCACCGACGACTCCGGCAACGGACTGGAGTTCCGTTCCGTCCGCGAGTATCAGCACGGCGACCCCGTCAACCGAATCAACTGGCGACAGTACGCCAAGACGGGTGAGCTGGCGACTGTCGAGTACCGCGAGGAGCGGTCGCTGCGCGTCGTGCTCCTGCTCGACTGTCGCCCGCCGACGCGACAGGTGCCCGAGCCGGGCTACCCGACCGCAACGGAGACGGTCGCGTACGCCGGGCGACTGCTGTACGACGCGCTGACCGACGCCGGCCACAGCGTCGGGGCGGCTGCACTCGGGCTCCCGCGGTCGGTGCTCACCGCCGACGCTCGCGACGGTGTCGCGTGGGCCGACGAGACGACGCCCCGTGACCCGACGACCGTCTTCGAGCAGGCCGAACGCGCCGGCGACCGCGAGGGAAGCGCCGGTACGCTGACCGAGCGCCACCAGCGACGGCTGCTCGCCCGCATCGAGCCGAACACGCACGTCATCCTCTGCTCGCCGCTCGCTGACGAGTGGCCCGTCGAGTTCGCCACCCGGCTTCACGCGCACGGCCACCAGACGACGGTCGTCTCTCCTGAGCACGCGAGCCGGGCAACGACCGGCGGAACCGTGGCCGCGCTCGAACGCGAGACGCGGCTCCGGACGCTCCGCCGGGGCGGTATCGAGACGGTGAACTGGAGCCGCGACCAGCCGCTCCGGGCGAGTCTGGAGCAGTCGCTCCAGCAGGTGGTCGGCCGATGAGCGACGACGGGCTGCCGGACCGGGTGTGGGAACCGCCGCGGCTCTCTCGCGCGCTCGTCGCCGCAGTCTCCCTTGCGACCGTGTTCTTCCTGCTCGGTCGGCTCGGCCTCCGGCAGGCGCTCGCGCCCGCGGTCGTCGGTGCGGGCTGTGGTGCCGCCGGACTGTGGCTGCTCCAGCGCGACCGCTACCGACCGGCTGCCGTCGCGCTCGGGACGCTCTTGTTCGTCCCCGTCGGGCTCGCCGTCGGCGCGACGGTACTCCAGACCGTGCTTGGGGAGGCGGGGATGCTCCTCACGACAACGACGCTGACTGGGCTGACGCTCGCGGCGGCGCGACTGGGGCTCGCACTGCTCATCGTCACCGGCTGCACCGTCGCGCTGTTCGGCAGCTTCGCGACCGGCACCACGCTCGCCTCGAAGAACGTCTCGCGCGGCTTCTGGACTGTCGCCAAGCTCGCGACTCCGCCGCTTCTCTACGCGGTTACCACCGCCGCATTCGCCGTGCTCTCGACGCCATCCGTCCAACCGACAGTCGATGTCGTCCGTGCGCTCGGGGTCGGCGGCGACGCGCTCGCGACGATACTGCTCTCGCCGCCCGCACCGACTGTCGACGCGACTGGCGTCGCCGGGCTCGCTGCCGATATCGCTATCGCCACGTTCGCCGTGCTCGCGCTCGGTGGCCTGTTCGGCGTTCGGAGTCTCCTCGCCCGGCTCCCCGTCGCGGAGCTCATCGCGACTGTCGGGGAGATGGACGACGAACGAGCGCGCGAGCTGGTCGGACGTACGGTCTCGCTGCTCTCGACGGTTGGACTCCTCGCACTCCTCCCGGTCGCGTTCGTCGCCGTCGCCGATATCGTCGTCTCGCCTGTTATGATTGTCTCGACGCTCGGGGCCAACCCCCGCGACCTTGCTCTTTGATATCGTCTCGACGAGGCTTCTCCGCTGGCTCGCTGTCGGCGCGATCGTCGGGGCGGTCGCTGCTGCGCTCCTGCTTGCGCAGCTTCGTCGGCTCGTCCGTCGCTCGACGGCCGAAACGGTTGTTCCGCTGCTTCCGTGGCTCGTCGGTGTCGGCGCAACTGCGGCGACGGTTACTGTCGCTCCGGGTGTCGTGTCATCGCTCATCGCTCAGGTCGCAGGTCGGATCGGCCAGTTCGCGACGCAGTTCGAACGGCTCACTCTGGGTATCGTCGACTTCTACGGCTCGGGAACGCTGTTGGTCGGGCTGTTCACCGCGACGCTGTTCGTTACGGTGTTGCTGCTCGCCGGCCTCTCGCTGCTGCTCCGGCTCGGACTGGTCGCACGCGCACAGCCCGGTGCAGCACTCGCGGGTGGTGGGCTATTCGTCGCCGCCGGGCTGGCGGCCGCCCGGTCAGTCTCGGTCGGTGTCGTGGCGGTCGTGCTTGTCGCTGCACTCCTGGTCAGCGATCTCGGGCGCGACGGGCGGACGCTCGGTGCGGAGCTCGGCCGCTACGCCGACACGACGCGAGTCCAGAGTCTCAGAGTCGGCTTCCTGACGGTGACCGGTGTCGGTGCGCTCGCGGCGACGCTCGCCGTTCAGCGGTTCGCCATCGACGGCTTCGTGACGAATCTGCCGGCGACGCTCCCACTGCTCGGGGCCGTCGGCTGCTGTGCCGCGCTTGTACTCGTACTGTGGCGGTAGTCGAGCGCAGATTCAGATCGGCGGCACTTCGACGCGGTCGAGGACGCGCGCCACGATGTCGCTCGGCTCGACTCCCTCGACGCTTCCTTCTGTCGTCAATACAAGTCGGTGAGCGAACGTCGGCTGTGCGATGCGTTTGATGTCGTCGGGGACGACGTACTCGCGGCCGTCGAGCAGCGCCATCGCGCGGGCAGCCTCGAAGGCGCGCTGGATGCCGCGGGGTGAGACGCCGACCCGAACGTAGCGCTCCTCCCGGGTCGCCCGCCCGAGCGAAACGATGTAGTCACGCAGGACGCCCTCGACCTCGATGGACTCGACGGCGGCTTTGAGTCCCGAGACAGCCGGCTCGTCGAGAATTGTCGACGCGCTGGGTGCCGAGGCGGTGCGTTCCGCGCGCATATCGAGGATGGTTCGCTCGCCGTCGGCGTCGGGATAGCCGACCGAGGTCTTGAACATAAAGCGGTCGCGTTGTGCCTCGGGCAGGCGGAACGTCCCCTCCTGCTCGACGGGGTTCTGCGTCGCGATGACAAAGAAGGGGTCCGGCAGGTCGTACGTTTCGCGGTCGACCGTCACCTGTCCTTCGCCCATCGCCTCAAGTAGCGCGGCCTGTGTCTTCGGCGGTGCACGATTGATCTCGTCGGCGAGAACGACGTTCGCGAAGATGGGTCCCTGCTGGAAGGTGAAGCCACCAGTTGATTCGTTGTAGACGGTCGAGCCGGTGATATCTGACGGGAGCAGGTCGGGAGTGAACTGGATGCGCCGGAAGGAGAGGCCGAGCGCCTCTGCGAAGCTCCGGGCGGTGAGCGTCTTTCCCGTCCCGGGTACGTCTTCCAACAGGACGTGGCCGCCGGCGACGACGCCGGCCATAACTGTCTCGAGGAACTCCTCGTCTGCGATGACTGCCGAGCCGACCTCCGTCAGCACGTCGTGGCTCCGCTGTGTCGCGGCGGCGATATCCATATGCGTACACCTGACGCGAGCGAGAAAACTGTACCGCTGGGTTCGCCGTAGGCGGTCAATTTTTCCACTCCGGCCGTAACTATTGAGCGTGGCACTTCCGCCGATTACGCCCGAGATGGCGTTCGTCTTCGCGCTCATCTTTCTCGCGCTCGTCGCGTTCGCGACTGAGCCGGTTCCTATCGACATCACCGCGCTGTCGGTACTCGTCGCGCTCCTGCTCGCAGAGCCGGTGTCGCTCGCCCTCGCCGACGCCGGTCTCCTCGGTACGCCGTTGCGCGTCATCAACACCACTGAAGGGCTGTCCGGCTTCGCTTCCTCCGCGACTATCACGGTGCTCGCGATGTTCATCCTCTCTGCCGGCGTCCAGCAGACGGGTGTCGTTCAGATTCTCGGTGCGAAGCTGGCCGACCTGACCGGCGGCTCCGAGTCGAAGCAGCTCAGTGCGATTATCGGCACCGTGACGCCGCTGTCGGGGCTCATCAACAACACTGCAGCCGTCGCCATCCTCCTGCCGATGGTGACCGATCTCGCACACGAGGGCGGTAACTCCCCGTCGAAGCTCCTCCTCCCGCTGTCGTACGCCTCGATGTTTGGCGGGACCCTCACGCTCATCGGTACCTCGACGAACGTGCTCGCGTCCGAGCTCGCTGTCCCGTATCTCGGCGAGCCGTTCTCGATGTTCGAGTTCACCGCTCTCGGTGTCGTGGTCGCGATTGCCGGCACGATCTATCTCCTGACCATCGGTCGGTGGCTCACCCCGGCGCGCATTCCGCCGAAGAACGACCTGACCGAGGAGTTCGAGCTCCGGGAGTATCTGACCGAGGCCGTCGTGCGCGAGGACTCTCCGCTCGTCGGCGAGCAGATCGGGGAGACGCTGCGCGAGACGGAGTTCGACGTGGACATTATCCAGCTAATTCGTGGCGACGACGTGTTTCTCGAACCGCTCGGCGCGAAGACGATACACGCGGGTGACGTGTTCGCGCTCCGGACCGACCGGGATACGCTCGTCGAACTTCTCGACGCCGAGGGGCTGGACCTCGCGGACGTGACCGTCGACGAGGCGGAACTGGAGCTCGCGGAGTCGACACAGAATCTCATCGAGGTAGTGGTTGCGCCGGGCTCGTTCCTCGTCGGCGAGTCGCTCACCTCGACCAACTTCCGGAAACGGTACAACGCGAGCGTGCTCGCGGTGCGTCGTGGCGGCGATCTCGTCCGCAAGCGGCTCGACAACGTTCAGTTCGGCGTCGGTGACACGCTGTTGGTACAGGCGACGGGTGACTCCATCGAGCGACTCGCAAAGAACCCCGACTTCATCGTCGCCGGCGAGGTGGAGCGTCCGGATTTCCGCGAATCGAAGATTCCCATCGCCGTTGCACTCGTGCTCGGCGTCGTCGTGGTCGCGGCACTCACGCCGATTTCCATCGTCGCCGCTGCTCTCACGGGCGCGCTCGGGATGGTGCTGACCGGCTGTCTCGACCCGGGTGACGTGTACGACGCCGTCCAGTGGGACGTAATTATCCTCCTCGCGGGCGTCATCCCGCTCGGTATCGCGATGCAGAACACCGGCGGGGCGGATTTCATCGCCGAGGCGGTTGTGCTTGCGTCGGTCGGCTTACCACCGATCGCGGTGCTCGGCCTGTTGTATCTCGTCACCGCCGTGTTGACGAATGTCATCTCGAACAACGCCGCGGTCGTCTTGATGATTCCCGTGGCTGCGACGGTCGCGACCGAGGTTGGCGGCGACGTGTTCGCGTTCATCCTCGCGGTCACGTTCGCGGCCTCGACGGCGTTTATGACGCCTGTCGGCTACCAGACGAATCTGTTCGTCTACGGTCCAGGTGGCTATCGATTCACCGATTATCTGCGTGTCGGCACGCCGCTGCAGTTGCTGTTCGCCGTCGTGACGACGCTCGGTATTGCGACCCTCTACGGCGTGACTCCGTGAACAGGTGAAACGAAACGCTTTCATCGATACTCGCGAACGTACGAACACAGGGATCGTGGGTTAGCTTGGTATACTCACAGCCTTGGGTGCTGTAGACCCCGGTTCAAATCCGGGCGATCCCATCCTCTGCGGGCGCTCGAAAGCGAGCGCCCGCTGTTATGCGGTGGGGTCGGATTTGTAACCCTGAACGGCGAGCGGAGCGAGTTGTTCTCCGGTTCAGAATCCGGGCGATCCCACTGTACTTCTCGCGGCGACTGCGACGAGAGCTACTGTTCAGCTTTGGTAATCCGCTCGTAGTGGACCTGTTGGCCGTCGACGACAGCGAGTCCGAGCGTCGGTGTTCCGTCCCGGAGATGGTGTTCGGGGACGAGCGGGACGGGAACAGGCTGGTAGCCGTGGTCGCGCATCGCGCCGATGCTCGCAAAGCGACCGACCTCTTCGCTCTCTTTGAGGACGCGGAATGAGCCGTTACGGCGGGTGTAGCGGTACGGGAACACGGAGGCTAGACCGGGGTTCGTGAGCGACGCCACGGAGTCGAAGGTGACCGCCGACTGGCGGTTCACGTCGAGCACGAGCGACGGGTCGTCGTCACCAGGGGCTTCGCGCCAGGTAAGTACGCGGTCGGCGCGGGCGCGGGCTGACTCGCCGTAGCGGGCGGTCGGCTGGGTGGCCCGGACCGCGGCGTAGCTGCCGTCGGAAAGCTGGATGCGATCGGGAACGGGATAGAACTGCCGGAAGCCATCGCGCTCGTCGGCGACGAATCGGGGCGTCGAGAGGATATTGCCGACGGCTGTCGCCTCGTTTGCGGAGGTGACGTACAGCGTTGCGCGGTCACTGCGGGCGGCGTCGGCGGCGCGTTCCACGAGCGTCGTGGGGTCGGAGCCGACCGGCTCAACCGCGACCGGATCCGCAGCGAAGTCGAGCGGGCCGCTCCCACCCGCCGCGATTGCCTCTGGCTCGCCTGCATCGACCGGTCGCTCGACTGTGTGGCCGCAAGCACGCAGCTCTGTCACCACCTGTTCAAGCACGTCTAAAAACGAGCAAGACGGAGGCAAAAAGCTACCGCGCCACTCATTCGGTGGCGCTCGTCCTGATCTTCTATCTTTGCCGGCGTCCCTTCGCCGTCGAGACGCCTGCTACTGCCGGACGTACGTTCGCGAATTGCTGACTCGGTAACTCCACTGTCTCGGCGGTTCAATGGTCTCTCAGCGAAAATACGATGCAAAACAATATGTCTAGCAGTATGACGCGACCGGGGAGGAACGTTCATACCCGAAGGCGCACAACATCTCGTAACTGATGGCCCGCGCAGAGAACGCCGAGATTATCGACCGGTTCGACGAGTTCTACCGGAGCTACTACCGGAACGAAATCGGTGAACTGGCACAGAAGTACCCTAACGAGCAGAAATCGCTGTACGTCGACTGGAACGACCTCTACCGCTTCGACCCCGATATTGCAGACGACTTCATCGCCCAGCCACAGCAGATGCGCGAGTACGCCGAGGAGGCACTCCGACTCTACGACCTCCCGGTCGACGTGAAGCTCGGCTCCGCGCACGTTCGCGTTAGGAACCTGTCGGACAAGACCGGTATCCGTGAAATCCGCGCCGACCACGTCGGCAATCTCGTCTCTGTACAGGGCATCGTCCGGAAGGCGACCGACGTGCGCCCGAAGATGCAACAGGCTGCCTTCGAGTGTCAACGATGCGGGACGATGACCCGAATCCCGCAGTCAGACGGTGACTTCCAAGAGCCCCACGAGTGTCAGGGCTGTGAGCGACAGGGACCGTTCCAGATCAACTTCGACCAGTCGGAGTTCATCGACTCACAGAAGATTCGCGTCCAGGAGTCCCCCGAGGGGCTGCGCGGCGGCGAGACGCCCCAGGCTATCGATGTGAATATCGAAGACGACATCACCGGGCGTGTGACCGCCGGCGACCACGTCACCGTCTCCGGTATCCTCCGGCTCGAACAGCAGGGGAGTCAACAGGAGAAGTCCTCCATCTTCGACTTCTATATGCAGGGGATGTCCGTCGCTATCGAGGATGAGCAGTTCGAAGATATGGATATCGACGAGGAAGATAAAAAAGAAATTATCGAGCTGTCGAACACCCCCGACATCTACGAGCAGATGGTCGACTCGATGGCTCCCTCCATTTTCGGCTACCCCGACGAGAAGCTCGCAATTATCCTCCAGTTATTCTCGGGCGTGAAGAAGTCGCTCCCCGACGGCTCTCGAATTCGCGGGGATTTGCATATACTTCTAATAGGGGACCCTGGAACTGGAAAATCGCAACTTTTACAATACGTCAAGAAACTTGCGCCCAGAAGCGTGTATACTTCTGGAAAAGGTTCCAGTTCTGCCGGGCTTACTGCGGCTGCTGTGCGCGACGACTTTGGCGACGGTCAGCAGTGGACCCTCGAAGCCGGGGCGCTCGTGCTCGCCGACCAGGGAATTGCAGCAGTTGACGAACTCGACAAGATGCGCCCGGAGGACCGCTCTGCGATGCACGAAGCGCTGGAACAGCAATCGGTTTCGATTTCCAAGGCCGGAATCAACGCGACGCTCAAATCTCGCTGCTCACTGCTCGGCGCGGCGAATCCAAAATACGGCCGGTTCGACGAGTACGAGCCGATTTCGGAGCAGATCGATCTCGAGCCGGCGCTCGTCTCGCGGTTCGATCTCATTTTCACGGTGACTGATAAGCCGAATCCGGAGAAGGACCGCGATCTCGCGGACCACATCATCAACACGAACTACGCGGGCGAGCTGTTCACCCACCGGGAGAGCGTGCCGACCTCGAATATCTCCCAAGAAGAAGTAGAAAGCGTTACCGAGGATGTCGAGCCCGAAATCGAGGCGGAGCTGCTCCGCAAGTATATCGCCTACGCGAAGCGCACCTGCTTCCCGACGATGACCGAGGAGGCGAAAGCCGAGATTCGCGACTTCTACGTCGACCTCCGGGCGAAGGGAGCCAGCGAGGATGCGCCCGTTCCAGTGACGGCTCGGAAGCTGGAGGCGCTGGTGCGGCTCGCGGAGGCGTCCGCCCGAGTCCGGCTCTCTGATACCGTCGAGAAGCACGACGCCGAGAAAGTAGTCGGTATCGTGCGCGACTCGCTGGAGGCTATCGGTGTCGACCCCGAAACCGGCGAGTTCGACGTGGACATGGTCGAGGCCGGCTCCTCGAAGAGCCAGCGTGATCGGATTAAAAATATCAAGGGAATTATCAACGAACTCGAAGAGGAGTACGAGGATGGCGCGCCCATCGACGAGGTGTACGAGCGGGCGGACGCGGTCGGGATGGAGCGGGACAAGGCCGAACACGAGATCGAGAAGCTCCGGCGACAGGGTGACATCTACGAGCCGACAACCGACCATCTCCGGACCGTCTAAGCCCAATGGATCGTATCTCCGCACTCCGCAACATCGAGGACGCGCTCGCCGAGTTCGAAGACGGTGAGTGTGATCTGTCCGAACTCGAACGTCGGGTCCGCGGGATGCTCCGCACGTACGCGACCGAACTGGATGGTGACACGCGCGCCTATCGGGCGACGGGCGAAGAGCCGGCTGACGGGCGAGTGGTGCTCGCACCCTCCGCAGGTGCAGCCTACGAACGGCTCGCCGACCTGCTCTCCGAGACTCCCGACTTCGAGATGGAGGAGGTCTGACTCCGACTGCCAAATAAAATCCAATCATAAAACTTCTAAATATAGTTGCCCGAAGCGGAGCTATGTTGCTCGTCGTCACATACTCGCGGGCGGCCAGACGCACGCTACGGAATCTCCGTCGCGAGCACGAAGCGACCGTTGTCAGGGAGTTCGGGCGTGCGGCGCTGTTCGCGCCGACCGGCTACGGTGCGCTGCTCGCGTGTCGGCTCCGTGAACGCTACCCCGACGCGGTTCAGGTTGAACGCACCCGACCGTTCAACGAATTCACGGTGCCCGACATCCACGAGGCGGCCGTCGCCTACGAGACGGAGGCGTCGAAGTACACGCCGTATGCACGGTTCGCGACCGGGACCGACCATCCCGATCCCGACGCCTTGCGCGACCGCGCGCTCGACACCGACGCGTGAGAGTCCGGCTCACCGATCCCGACCGCGCTGGCCGTGCCATCGACTGCCGTGACACGGACCTCGACCCGGAGCGCGTGCTCGCGGCTGTGCGCGATCCGACTGACGACGGAGTCCGGTGTCGGCGGGCGACTCTGCTCCACGAGACACTCGGCGCTGTCGGCATCGATACATCGCCGTCTCGACGACAGACGCTGGCGGCGGTCGCACGCTCGCGGGGGGTTCGAGTCCCCGCACAGAACTCACTCACCGAGGCGCGCGCCGCGCTCGCCACCCACACCACCGAGACGACGAGCCTCGCCGCCGAGCGCGAGGGAGTGGCGGCCACGAGTGAGCAAAACCGCGCCGCGCTCCGCGAGGAGGTTGCCCGGCTCCGCGGTGTCGTAGACGCTCGCCGCGACGGCGACGATCCGCCCGATGAGACGCTCGCAGCGTACCGCGAGACAGCGGCGCGACTCTCGGAGATCGGGACAGAGGCGACCGCGGCGACCGAACGACTCGCCCGCGAGCGACGGGCGGTAACCGACCGGTACGACACCCACCAGCGCCGGCTCGAACTCGAGGACCGGGTGGCGAACTGCGAGCGCGACGTGCGACGAGCGCTGGCAGCCCGTGTTGCGCCACGCGTAGAGCGCGCGCTGGACGGACTGGCCGAGACGACGCCACTCGACTGCGACTCTGAGCTGGCGTGGCGACTCGCCGCGGTTCGCGTCGCTCGCCTTTCTGCGCCGGTGGTCGTCGCCGCTGGCCCGCTGGGCGCCTCCGACCTCGTTGCAATCACCGGTGCGAGCGTCCTTCGCTGTCGAGGTTTATAACCGAGAGCGCACCACGCCCGCCGTGTTGACGCTCACGACGACCGCGACCCGTGCACAACATCAGACGTTCGTCACCTGCCGACTCACGAATTCGGGCACGGAGCCGCGACTCGCGACAGTGGCGAGTCCCCACGCTGCGGTGACGCCGTCAGAACACCCCGACGGGAGGCTTCGCGTTCGCGTTCCGGCGGGCGTGACCGTCGGGACTGGTTTCACGACGACCGCGCCGCCGGACGCCGAGCCGTTCGCGAGACTGGTGGGCGACGAGCCAGTTCCCGACGCTCCGGATCCCACACGGCTGCTCGATTCCCTCGGCGAGTCGCGCCCGCCGCGACGGGCGCTCGTCGGTCCCGACCCGCCCGCGGACTCGGTCGCGCCAGAGTGGCTGTCGTGATACTCGCTGTTGCCGGCGGGGCGGGAGGCGTCGGCACCTCCACGGTCGCGTTCGCGCTCGCGGAGCGACTCGATGCCGTCTGTGTGGACGGCGACCTCGCGATGGCTGACCTGCCCGAGTCGCGTGGTCCGGATCTCCACGACGTACTTGCCGGTCGTGCCGACCCGACCGAGGCGGTGGACGAGTCCGGGCCGGTCGCGCTGCTCGCCTGCGGCCGGACGCTCGCAGGTGCGGCGGCTTGTGATCACGGGCGAATCGAGGAGACGCTCCGTGCGGTCGAGTGTGAGTACGAACGGGTCGTTGTGGACTGTCCAGCCGGACTCGGACGCACCGTTGGGGAGCTGCTCGCCGGTGCCGATTCGGTAGTGCTCACCACCCGTGGGACCGACGGTGCGCTCACGAACACGGACCGGGTCCAGACGCTGGCACGGGGACTCGACACAGGACTGGTCGCTGTTGCCGTCACCGGCGCGACGGACGCGACCGCGGCGCGCGAACGGTTCGGCGCGCCGGCAGTGCCGGTCCCCGACGACGAGGCGGTCCGACAGGCGACCCGTCACGGCCTGCCGGTGACGACACATACCCCTGATTCTCCGGCGGCGAGGGCGATAGCCGAACTCGCAGCGGTCGTGCGTCGAACCCACACAGTTTAGTCACAGTTACCCAACAGGAGCGCATGCGAGCCGACGAGATGGACCCACAGGCCGCCGCCGCAGTCGAACGACAGTCCAGAATTCCGATACCGCACAACCGCTACGTACTGAAGCTGTTCCGCGGGCTGATGCAAGGGGTGAGCCGTCTCCGCAATCGGACTCTCCCCGATATCGGTGCGACGGCCGACACGACGATACCGGGACCGGATGGCGACCTCGATGCACGACTGTATCTCCCGCAGGGTGATGGACCGTTCCCGACAGTCGTCTTCTTCCACGGTGGCGGCTTCGTCTTCGGCACTATCGAGACTCACGAGTGGCTCTGTCGCCATCTCGCGAACGACAGCGGCTGTGGCGTGCTCTCTGTTGAGTACCGACTCGCGCCCGAACATCCGTTTCCGGCGGCTGTCGAGGACGCGTATGCCGCCGTCGAGTGGGCGAGTGAACACACCGATGCGCTCGCCGGTACCGGAGATATCGCCGTGGCGGGCGACTCTGCGGGTGGCAACCTCGCGGCCGTCGCCTCGCTGATGACGTCCGAACAGGACGGCCCGGCTATCGAGCATCAGGCGCTTTTGTATCCGGGTGTGGGCGTCGAACCGGAACAGGACTCGATGGTTGAGAACGACGGAACTGTGCTCTCACGCGAGGATATCGAGTGGTTCGGCGACTGCTACTACGGGAACGATATCCACCGCCGGAATCCGTACGCCGATCCGACGAACGCGGTCGACGTGTCTGGCGTCCCGCCGGCCACAGTTATCACAGCCGGCTTCGACCCGCTCCACGATGGCGGAAAACGCTACGCTGACCAGCTCGCTGCCGACGGTGTGGAGACCCGGCACGTGAACTACGACGATATGGTCCACGGCTTCCTGACAATGCGGGAAGTCGACACCGCCCGCGACGCGATTCGTGACGTGGCTGGAGATATCGGGGACGCGGTCTCCGACGACTGACCGGTCGCTCGACTACTCCCCGTTACACAGATCCGTGTACGTCCGCCGGAGCGTCACGGGTGTCACCCCCGCGACCTCGGCGATTTCGGCCTGTGTCATCGAGAGATCCTGTTCCTGCGTCGCGGCGTAGAGACAGCCCGCGGCTACGCCGGCGGGATTACGCCCGACGAACAGCTGCTCATCCTGGGTGCGCTCGGCAAGTTCGCGGGCACGCTGCTCGACGCGTGGCTCGACTCCCAGCTCCGAGGCGAAGCGTGCGAGATACTCCCGCGGGTGGACCGGGCCGACCGGGAGTCCGAGGTCGCGGTTCAGGGCGTCGTAGGCGACCCGGAGCTCGTCGGGCGTGGCCTTGGCCGTCTCGGCGACCTCTTCGAGGGTGCGCGAAAGCCCGTTCACGCGACAGATAGCGTACACCGCTGCGGCGGCGAATCCTTCGAGCGAGCGTCCCTGAAACAGGTCCGCTGACTGGGCGGACTCGAACAGCGCACACGCCTGTTCGCGCATCGCTTCCCCGAGCGACAGCCCGCTCACGAGCTGGCGGATCTCGGTAAAGCCGTACACCTGATTGCGCTCGCGTTTCGTCGCGATCTGCGCGCGCTTGTGCTGGCGGCGCATTCTGGCGACGCGACGGCGCTTGCGCCCCTTCAGCCGAGTGGAGTGGCCGATCTCCGTCGAGAGCCCCTTGTCGTGGCGCGACCGGGTGAGTGGCGCGCCCGTGCGCTTCGGATTGTGCTCGTCGTCGCTGAACGAACGCCACTCCGGGCCACGGTCGAGAGTATCCTCGCTGACGACCAGTCCACACTCCGAGCAGATCTGCTCGGTACCGTGTGCTGTGACCGTTCCTGTACACTCTGGACACGTCGTTGCCGTCGTGCTCATACTCTAAGATGGGGCCGGAAGGGGGTTAAAAACGAAGCCGATTCGCCGGAAAACAACCCGAATGCGAGCCGACTACCTACCGGTCACCGGTGGGTATACCTGGTGGAACGCCCGCTATGGATGTACGAGCTGAGCTGTGAAACCGGAAAATCGGCCGATAACGCGACCATACCGGGTGATACGCGGTGCGTACTTATCTCCGTCGCCGTCTATCGGAGGATATGGCACTCACACCAGCGTTCATCGGTGCGTTCGGCGGCCCGGAGATGTTGATCGTCCTTGCAATCGCAGTCCTACTGTTCGGCGCGGACAAACTCCCGAAGCTCGCCCGCTCGTCCGGGCAGGCTATGGGTGAGTTCAAGAAAGGTCGTGACCAGCTCGAAAGCGAGATTCGTGACAGCGCGGAGGCAGCCGCGAGCTCGGAGCCCGAACCGTCGAAACAGAGCTGAGACGCGGCATCCTTTTTTTACTAGCTTCTTTTCGGCTGACCCGTCTCCACGTCACGTCATAGCTCAGGGCTGTGGCGGGAACGCCTCGATATCGGTCTCGTCGTCGTATGCGATGTCGACCGCCTCTGCGGGGGGCGGACAGGGACCGGTGGTGATCTTCGTCGTCCCGATGAGCAGTCTGCGCTCGCGAACCGTCTGATACAGTCCGAGTAGCACGAATAGCGAAGCTGTCCCAACTGCGTAGACGGATCCCGATAGCGACGCGAATGGAGGGATGCCGACTACGGCTACGACGGACAGTGCGGTCAGTACCGCCCCGAGCGCGAGATACACCTCGCTCCACGGGAGGTCGTTCGACGGAACGATATCCAGATAGATATCGAACTCGTCGGTGTTACTGGCCAGCGTGAGCGTCCCCCGATCGCGGTCGTACTCGATTATGCCCAGTTTCGCCATCTTCGGCAGATGCGTCTGGTGAAGTGCAGTGTACACCCGTTTTCGTTGTTTCGGCGTCACCGTCTCGCGCGTGACACCGTTCTCCCACGCCGCGAGCTGTTCCGAGAGCGCTCGAATCGCCGTCTCGCCGCCGGTGTGAGTCAGATAATGTAGCGTATACCGTCGACGTCGACTGCTCAGCGTCTCGAACACCGCGTCGGTCGATAATCCTTCGGACTGTGCTTCTTTGCTGATCTGTGTCCCTATTTGTGTCATATATTTCTCTTAGATATGATATAATATTCATCGCGTTGATATTTAGTATATCGATTAATATAATATAAATGCCATTTTTGGGTGGTTCGTCCGGTATGTGACGCATACCTAACCACAGCAGGAGCGAACGAGTAGCATGCAACACCAGCAGCGTGATGATGTACCACAAAATAGGAGACGCACGGCGCGCGCGCTGGCGATGCTCAGACAACCTGAGTATACCGGCGTCAATCGGTGTCTTCCCTGTACGGCGGTGAATCTCGTTCTCGCCGCGGTACTCACGGGCGGCGTGATGATTGTTTCCGTCCCCGCGGCCGTCGGGGTCGCCGGTCTCTCGCTCGCGAGCATCTGGCTCCGTGGCTATCTCGTCCCCGGGACGCCGACGCTGACGAAGCGATATCTCCCCGACCGTGTGCTGGCGTGGTTCGACAAGGCGGACGCGCCGGTCGGCTTCGATTCAGCCGCGATTCCGGCGGATGACGAGCCGGTCGACCCGACGGCGTTTCTGCTGGATGCCGGTATGCTCGTGGACGATGGGACGGACGTGCGGCTCACACCGACGTTCGAGGCCGACATCGCGGCGCGGGCGCTGGCCATCACCGACCTCGACGCAGTCGCGGCGCGAATGCTCGACGTGTCGCCCGATCGGGTATACACGACGCAGGTCGGCGACGCGTGGCGCGTCCTTCTCGACGACCAGCGTGTCGGCAACTGGGAATCGCGCGCGGCGTTCGTCGCCGATCTCGCCGCGTACGAGGTGCTCTCCGAGCGGGACGCGTGGGACGATCTCCCCGACAGCGCACGCGGGACCGTCCTCGCGTCCGTGCGCGCCTGCCTGGAGACGTGTCCGGTCTGTGCCGGTTCGATTACGCTTGACACAGCGCTCGTCGCCTCCTGCTGTCGCGAACACGAGGTCGTCGCCGCGACGTGTAACGACTGTGACGCGCGGCTCTTCGAGATACGCGCCGCTGGGCTATCGGAATGAGACGCTCTGAGTGAAAAATCTCTTTTTATATACTCGACGCTTTTTATTCTCGGCGCAGCAGTCGGTGCACCCGCGAGCGGATGCTGTCGCCGATGAGCTGGTACGCCGTCGAGACGGCAAACAGCGCGAGGAACACCGTCGCCGGGACGAGCGGGTCGACGGCCCCGACGAGGGGAACGTCCGCGAGTGTCGTCGTCGTGGCGACCAGCCCGACGAGCCCGAGCGCGCGGTAGTACTCACCCCACGAGACGCCGGCCCGTGTCACGACATCCATGTACGGCGTGAGCTGGCGAGACTGCGGGAGCGCAGTGACGGTCTTCCGGTCGGCGTCGTACGCCACCAGCCCGAGTGAGTCCATCTTCGGCAGGTGCGTCTGGTGGAGTGCGTTGTAGACGCTCTCGCGGAGGGCACGCGGTGCCGGATCGAGCCCGGACTCGGCCGTCGCAAGCATTTCCGAGAGCTCGCGCAGTGTATACGTCGTCGAGCTCTCTCCCAACACTGCGAGGGTCTCGCGGCGACGCGGATTGCTCAACACACCGTATATCTCAGGCTCCGTTAACGTCAACTGCGTGAACATAACTGTGTGAACGGGCGAATGAGGATTAGATATGTGCCGGCTACTATCCGGTATGGTCACATATCCGAACGGCGTGAATCCATATCGACGGCGGTAGGGTCACCACACACCCATCAAAAACGGCGGTAGGGTCTCCACCAATCGGTGGTAGGGCGTCACTATTTTGCCCCTATTCATCGGTAGGAAGTTCCTGTAAATGGGCACTACAGAGCCTGAAAGCGTTGAATTGGCGATTATCTAATACCTGGTGCGTACTGGGGGGAGGTATACCCGAAGACGACCGAAGCGTCCCCTGGTGGGGAGGTGGTCCAATCGGGACACAACCATGCAATCCAACGACAACGAACCACAGCTGTACCGTCTTTCCCGCCGAAAGATGCTCGCCGGTCTCGGGACCGTCGGCCTCGCGTCCGCAGGCGCAGGTCTGGGTACGAGCGCGTTCTTCTCCGATGAGGAGAGCTTCGAGAACAACACGCTGACCGCCGGCTCGCTCGACCTCCTCGTCCAGTACGAGGCCAGCTACGACAGCGACGGCGCGGTGCAGAACCTCGCCGAACGCCGCGATGGGCACGCAGGACGGTACGCCCGCTAGCATGTTCTACGACCTCGACGACGTGAAGCCGGGCGACTCTGGCCACGTCGAATTCTGCTTCGAGATCGTCGACAACCCCGCGTACATGTGGGCGTGTGCGAACTACTCCGAAGCAGAGAACAATATGAGCGAACCCGAGATGGATGTCGACAACACGCCCGACGAGGGTGAGCTGGCCGACAGCATCGAGGCGGAGCTCGTCTACTGTGATGAGAACGGCGACCCAATCCAGAACGGCGAAATCGTCTCCGGCTCGCTCGCTGAGGTCCTTGACGCGATTCGCTTCGGTGCGGCACTCGACGGTGACGGTGTCCCGGGCCTCGCGCCCGGCGAACAGTCGCCACACGACACTGAAATGACGCCCGAGGGGAGTGCAGCCTACGTGACCGGCGCGTGTGTCTGTCTCTTCTGGGAGATCCCCTACGAGACCGTCGGCAACGAGATCCAGACCGACTCGCTGAGTATGAACTTCGAGTTCTACGCGCTGCAGTCCCGACACAACGACGGCACGACGAACCCGTGTATCGACGGGACGGCCGTCACCCAGTACGATAACGACTGGAAGGGCCAGACGCTCGGTAACCCCACCGACGGTACGGTCACCACCGATGTTTTCTTCGGTGCTGACGATGTCGCCGTGCGGTTCACGTTCGACGATGATGGCGACGGTCGTCGACTTCCTCGACCCCGCCGACTACTCGAGCACGAACCTCCCGGTCATAATCGACGGGGACGCTGACGGGACCCACGACTTCCAGCTCATCTGGCAGCCGAACGCCGGCTTCCCGGATGCACCGTTCGGCTACCAGGAGAACAACAGCGGCAGCTACTCCGCAGTGACGGCTCTCCCAGCCGGATTCTCGGCTGCGAAGTCCGGGAACGAAATCGTGTTCACTATCCCGCGCACCGAGATCTCCTCGACCTTCCGGCTGCTCGCGTACGGGAGCACCGGCGGTGAAGGCCCCATCGCGAAGGTCAACGACGACCCGTCGATGGGCCCGGACTTCTACAACAGCGGTAACGCCGTAGAATTCAGCGAGTAAGCGACGACCAACGTTCGGTATCCCATACAGGACGGATGGGGGTTCGACTCCCCCAGTGGGATTCCCCTATGGGGAGCAATCATGACAAACGACAACGAACCACAGCTGTACAACCTCTCACGCCGAAATGTGCTCGCCGGTCTCGGGACCATCGGGCTCGCGTCCGCGGGCGCAGGCCTCGGCACCTCGGCATTCTTCTCTGATGAGGAGAGCTTCGAGGACAACACGCTCGTCGCTGGCGAGCTCGATCTGCTCGTCGACTGGCAGCAGACCTACGACTCCGGCAACGGCCACCAGTTCGTCAGCGCACACCCGGACCACGACGGCGACGGTGAACAGTCGATCACGGCCGACAACGACGCCGGCCAGATCCGCTACAGCGACTTCCCGGACGAGGAGGACGAGAACAGCAACGGTGCGAACATTCCGTCACTCAACTGTGACAACATCCCGCCGCTCTCGGAGGCAAACTTCGGGACCGACCCCGTCACCGGCCAGGAGATGGAGACGCTTATGCAGTTTACGGACGTGAAACCCGGCGACTCCGGCGAGGTCACGTTCTCACTCCACCTCTGTGACAACCCCGGCTACATCTGGATGCAGGCGGACAACGTCAGCGAAGACGGCGGCGCACACACCGAGCCAGAGACCATCGTCGATCCGGACAACCTCGGCGACCTCGGCGACGCCATCCAGGCGACGCTGTGGTACGACGAGGACTGCGACAACGTCTACGACGCCGCCGAGCCGGTCGACATCATGCTGACGCTGGACTTCTCCGGCTCGATGCTGTACGAGCAGTACGGCGGCGTCGTCAGCGACGACGGCATCTCGATCAACGGCAGCTACCTACAACGAGACCACGAAGATCGACCTCGTCGAACTCGGCGACCCGCCAGTTCGTCGACTTCCTTCAGTCGGCGAACGCCGACGTCCAGGTCGGCGTCGCGTACTTCGACGGCGAGGGCAGCGACGACAACATACCCCGGACCGGGATCCTCCAGCCGCTGACGACCGACCTCTCGGTCGTCGACGGCGCGCTCACGGGGCTCCGGCAGAAGCTCGCAGATGTCGTGACCGGCAGTGCCCCATCGACGCCGGGTGACGGTGACGGCGACCCGGACCCGTTCTCCAGCAACGGCATCGCCACGGGCACCTACATCGGCGAGGGCGTCGACGACGCCCAGGGCGAACTCGCGACGAACGGCCGCAGCGGGGTCGAGTACCGGAACATCGTCCTCTCGGACGGCGAGTCGTTCAACGGCACCGGGAACACCACGTTCTCCTCGCCGGTCGGCGCGGCCGACGACGCCCGTGCGGCGTCGCCGTCGCCCGCGACCGACGTCTACACGATCTACGTGAACGGCAGCGCGAGCACCGCTCCAGGCGATGGCCGGTGGAGCGGGTGAGTCCGGCGGCGACCCGGTGTTCTTCAACGATGTCAACGATCCGCTTGATATCCCGAGTGTGTTCGGAACCCTCGCAGCACAGGCCACGGAAGAGAAAGTCATTATGGAGGACAGCCTCGGCACCATCCTCGGCGAGCTGGCGGACGGCAACGGGATTCCGCTCGACGGGAACCGCGCGACGCTGTACGACGAGCTGAACGACTCGGCCGACGACCCGGACCGCGACGCGTTCCGCGGCGACGGCGTGATGCACTGCGTCGCGCTCTCGTGGGAGCTCCCCTTCGAGGTCGGCAACGAAGTGCAGGGCGACACGCTCGGCTTCGATATCGGCTTCTACACCGAGCAGGAGCGGCACAACGACGGCTCCGGACCTGAAATCACCGCCTGAACCACGGACAAACTGGGTGAGTGACGCTGGCGGTAGTCACACCGTACCGGTCCGTCATCGGCGCATACCTATGAGGTGGGACAGCGTCCACCACTCTATGTACTGTACGGGACCGACCCGAGACACCGCCCCGGCGTGTTCCGGGAACACCCGATATCTGTCACCCGATCGGTGGCGGACTGACATACGATGAAACTAACACGTCGGCAACTGTTGGCAGGACTCGGCGGCGGGTCCCTCGCGTTCGGAGGTATCGCCTTCGGACAGCGACCGCCACGATTCACGGAGTACACCTACGCCGCCCCGGACGACGATACCGACGACGCGCGTATGCGCGTCGCGTGGTACGAGACGTACAACGGCGCGGTGACGGAGAACCACGCGGGCACGCTCGCCACGCGCGAAGACTCGCTCGATCCGGTCGACGGTCCAGCGTACGTCACGGAGGCGACGTTGGTGACGGACACCGCCGGCCCAGTCGTCACCGTCGGGAACGTACTCCCCGGTGACACCGGAACGCTCGTCGTCGGCATCGAGGTCGTCGACGAGGCCGGGGCAACACCGCTTGACGTGTATCTTCGAGCAGCTATCACCGACGACTCGGAGAACGGCATCAACGAACCGGAGCTTGTCGCGGGCGATACGACGCCCGACGACGGCGAGCTCGACACGGTCACGACGGTCGAAGTGTGGCGTGACGGCTCACCGTTCGGCAGCTGTGACGGTGTCAGACAGTTCGGCCCGGGGCTCGAACCGGCGATACTCGCCCGGACGACCGCCGACGCCGGCTTCACCGGCCAGATTGCAGACGAGGGGATACTCGCTTTCGACTGTCTCCCCGTCGGCGCACTCCGGTGTGTGGCCCTCAAGTGGACGCTCCCGGAAGCGACCGGGAACGCCGCGCAGGGCGACACAACCGCGTTCGCCGTTGAACTCGGCGGGGTCGCGTGTGGCAGTGACAGCCCGTTCGCGATACAGACGGGGGGCCAGCAATGAGCGGTGACGTGAGTCGCCGACGCGTGCTCGCCGCGCTTGCAGCCGCTGGGGCCGGTGGTGCCCTCACCGGAAGTGGCACCGCAGCCGTCCTCACGGACCGCGAAACCGGGGCGGGAGCACTCACAGCCGGTGCGCTCGATATCGACATCAGCTACGAGATACTTACCGGCTCGACGGCCGGGGAAACCGGGACGGCGAACGGGACACGGCTCCCGCTCCCGCTCGGTACGCTCACCGAATCGACATCGACAGGGGCGACACGAATCACCATCGGCGTGCCAGCACAGCCCGACGCCGTCGCCAATCCGGCGGCGGTGTGGCTGGCGACCGACTGTCCGTCTGACGCGACGGCCCTCGCGGAGGCGCTCTCGCTGACGATTTCGTACGCCGAGACCGGCGAACAGATCCTCACGGGGTCGCTCCGGTCGGTCGCGAGTACGCTCCGGGGCGGCTATCGGCTCGACGGCGAGCCGACGACTGCCGGCGACGACTGTGTCGCCGACGCAGTCGAACTCCTCGTCGAGTACGAGCTTACCGACTACGTCGGCAGCGAGACGACCGACCTGGTGGTCGAGTTCGCCGCCAGACAGTGTCGCTACGACGACGGGACGAACCCCTTCGCGGGTCGGTCCACCGAACCCTGTGACGAGGTCGTCATCGAGGAGCCGTGTGTCTGCTGTCGCTACCTCGGGAAGCTGAATCTCGAGGACGACGGCCGGCAGGGAATCGACGACAGTTTCGTCGCCCCCGGTGGGCCGTACTACTTCGACGAGGGCGACGGGCGCTACGGTATCGTGGTAACAGACACCACGACCAAGGACAACGGGACGGAGACGACCGGCGTCGCGTTCCGGCTCGTCAAGCGCAACGGCGCGCCCGCAGAGCGGCTCTGCCGCGTCGAGGTGAAAGGCGGCCCCAACGCGCTGGAGTACACCGGGACCGGCTCGGAGACCACCGCGCTGTCCGGGGCTGACGAGGACGGTATCGTCGTCGCCCCCGACGGGAAGGGCATCAGCCACATCACCGTCTTCGTCTGCGCGGACGGGGACGAGTGTCAAGATGATGGTAAACGGAACAATAACGACGACAAGCTCGGACGCGGAAACAGCAACAAGGACAAACACGACGATGACACACACAAAAACGACAGACGTAGAGGGGAGAAAGCGTGAGCCGTAGCTCACTGCGACGAGGATTCGCCATCGCGGCCACGGTCGCGTTGGTGGTCGCTGTCGTTCCGTTCGTACTGTTTGCCGTGCCCGGTCTCGTGGGTGCAGAACACGCGTTCGTCGTGCTCTCCGGGAGTATGGAGCCGGCGCTCTCGCCGGGTGATATCGTCTTCGTCGATGCCGATACGGCCATCGCGTCGGGCGATATCATCACCTACGGCTCTGACGTGCCGGTCACCCACCGAGTCATCGATAGCCTCGACGGCGGCTTCGTGACGCAGGGTGACGCCAACGAGAACCCTGATTCCGGCCTCGTCACGAGCGAGGCGGTGCTCGGTGAGGTCACGTTCTCGATTCCGGTTATCGGTCGCGTCGTCCTCTGGGCGAACACCTCACTCGGCTATCTCGGGCTGGTGATCGTTCCGCTCGTGCTGCTCGTCGGGAACGAGCTGTTCGAGTGGGCGCGCCGCGGCGACGGGGGCGACGGCGACGAGGACGCTGCCGTCGAGTCGCCGATTCCGGCGATTCGACCTATCGAGGAGGAAGCGGTGGAACAGCCGACGCCTGCCGTCGACGACTCGCCGACGGGAACCGTTGCGCTCGCGCTCGTGGACCTGAAGCTGACCGTCGCCGCGCTGGGAATACTGCTCGCGTACGCGGGCTGGAACATCCGCGCGGAGCTGGGACTGACCGGCGCACCGGACCCGATCTCCGTCGGTGCTGCAACGGCGGGGATCGTCGGCATCCTGTTCGCCGGCTGGGTGACGCTCACCGCGTGGCGGGCGGCCCGGAGGCCGGTTTCGACGCCGGTCGCACAGACCGACGGCGGCTACGCTATGGAGGCGGACGATGAGTAAGCTGCTCGCGGTTGTCGTCGTCGCGTTCCTCGTGTTCGCGACTGCGACGGGCGGGCAGGGCGTCGTCGCCTTCCTCGCTGACGAGGAGTCGACAAGTGTGCAGTTCAGCGCCGACATTGCGCCGTCTCCACAGGGATTCGCTCCTACGAGTCTCACCACCGATGACCCTGCAATCGACGTAAACACGACAGAGACGAACACGACCGACGTGGACCGACCCGGCGTGAACGTCACGAATACGACCGACGTGAACCGACTCGACGCCAACGTCACGAACACGACGGAGATGAATACGACGGAGACGGCTACGCCAGATACGCCTGTCCCGGATACGCCCGTCCCGGATACGAACGTGAGCACGAACGAGTCGGACGCGACGAGCGACCCGCCGATCCCAATCGACGGTGAGAACGAGACGGTAACGGACACGCCGACACCGACGCCGACGGAAGAGCCGGCGACAGATACGCCGACGCCGGTGGCAGAACCGACACCGGTGGCAGAGTCGACACCGACGCCGACGGAAGAGCCGACACCGACGCCGACGGAAAAGCCGGCGACAGACACGCCGACGCCGGTGGCAGAGCCGACACCGACGCCGACAGATGCGCTTTCCGTAGTTGACAACTGACCGCTCGACACTCCGGCTGAGATACCCTTCGGCCTGCTCTAACGGTCTGGCGTTCGGATACGCGTCGATCTGCGACTGCTTGATTCTCGCGACGGCGTGTTCGAACGAGTGGACTGTTCTTCCACGATGAGCATCATCGTGGAACCGCCGTCGTACAATATCTTTATTCCTATCTAAAATCGAAATAAATTAGTAACAATACTCGAGTGGAAGCGTATGAGTCTCGACGATATCGCCGCCGGCGTGGCGGTGACGACCAGCCAGCGCGAGCGTGGGGTCGCCGTCACTGACCGGACGGAGACACCACTTGTCGAGCGGCTGGAGCCGGTCGCCGACGACCTGCCGTGTACACCTGCTGCGGCCGCGACGCTCGTCGAAGCATACGCCGACGGAGCGAGCGTCGGCACGGCGGCTGAGACCGCGAACGTCGCGTCCGTGACGGCGGCCAAGACGCTCCACCTGTTCGGTGAGGACACCTCGCCGCTCGGTCCGACCGGGCGCGAGGTGGTCCGCGACTGGCTCGACGCGGCTCTCTCGCGGGCCGACGCGAAGACGCTCACCAAGACGGACGACGACAGTTTCGCGCTCGCGGTGTACGTCGAGACGCACGACCCGCTCCCCGTCGCGACGACCGCGCTCGACAGTCTGCTTACCGTCGAACCGACCGACTCGCTCTCAGATGCGCGCTCTGGACTGACCGATCTGGGGTAGCTACCAGATCAGTCCCTCGTTGGTCGGCTGCGAGACGGTGATACCGAAGCTGTGCTCCACGACTGCCGCGACACCGGCAGTGAACGGGCCACTCTCGCTGTCGGCAACAGGTGTTTCACCGGCCGGTGTCGCGTCCCTCGGGACGGTCACGTCGGCGACGGTCGACTCCTCGGTTCGCGTCGCGACGACGGTGTCGGCGCTCGTACCGATGTCGGTGAGCCGGTCGCGCATCTGCGAGACCGTCTCCGTCCGGTCGCCGGGAGTGACGAGCGTCACGGTGTCTGCCGCGGTGACCCCCGCTACCGCCTCGTTCGAGGCGACCGGCGGCACGTCAACGATGACGTGCTCGACACGGTCGCGAGCTTCGTCGAGTAGTCGCTCGAACGCCTGTGCCGCGTCCGGGGTCTTTGCTCGCGCCAGTCGCTCGAAGGGCGCACGAGCCGGGACGCAGACGACCGTTCCGTCCCCCTCGGTCGGCAGTTCGTACGCCGCGTCGCCCAGCGGTCGCTCCTCGGTCACCAGCGTCGTCACGTCCGTCGGGAGCCGTCCGGACAGGTGCGTCGCCAACCCTTGCGTCGCGAACGACGCGTCGAGGACGACGACGCCCGCGCCCTCCGTCGAGAGCAGCGCGGCGCTCTCGACACAGAGTCGTGTGACTCCTGCTCCACCGGCTGTCCCGACGAACGCTGCTGCTCCACTCATTGATTATTCTCTTTATTCTACTGTGAAAAATTCTCTGGCGTGCTCACCATTCCGGAGATTAGCTGTTCGACTCGATTTCGGCCGCGATGGTGTCGAGATCCTCGTCGCTCAGCTCGGGCGGGGTGCCGGCGACCGCGTGGACCGGATTCCCGCCGTCGCCCTCGAACCGCGGGATAATGTGGCCGTGGACGTGGGGAATCTCCTGTCCGGCGGCGGGACCGTTGTTGAACGCGACGTTGGAGCCGTCCGCGCCAACCGTCTCCTCGACGACTGGAACGAGCCGGTTGAGCGTCTCGTACACCGCGGTCGCCGTCTCGGCGTCGAGTTCCTGAAGCGTTCCCGCGTGCGTCTTCGGGACGACAAGCGTATGACCCTCTGCGAGCGGATTCACGTCTAGGAATGCGAGTGTCTCGTCGGTTTCGTAGACGGTGCGTGCGGGAATATCGCCGTCGATGATCTGACAGAATATACAGTCGTCGCTCATATCGGTGGATGGTCCGGCGGGCTACTAATACTGCCGCCGGTCGCAAGCGGTAGCTTCTTTCCACTCGTCTGATAGCCAACACCTATGACCAGTCGTCGCCGACTCCTGATGTGGTCGCTGCTGGCGACGGCGTTCCTGCTCGTCAACTTCCACCGGACGGCGACGGGCGTGCTCGCGTCGAGTCTCGCGGTCGCGTTCGACACCAGCGGCACCGAACTCGGCGTGTTGCACTCGTCGTTCTTCTACATCTACGCCGCGCTCCAGTTGCCGGCGGGACTGCTCGTGGATCGCTACGGTCCCCGGCGGGCGGCGACGACGAGTCTTGTCGTGATGACCGTCGGCGTCGTCTGGTTCGCGAGTGCCGGCTCCTTTCCGGCGGCGTTTCTCGCCCGCGCGCTCATCGGGCTCGGGGGGAGCACCATCTACATCGCGACGCTGGCGTTTCTCGCTGCGTGGTACCGGGCCGACGAGTACGCGACGATGACCGGACTCACTATCGCGGCGTCGGGGATCGGTGGCGTGCTCGCGACGACGCCACTCGCGTACGCCATCGGTGCGGTCGGCTGGCGGTCGTCGATTCTCGTTGCTGGTGTCGTCGGGGGATTGCTCGCGGGCGCAGTGTGGGTCGTCGTGCGTGACAGTCCACCATCGAAACAGACCGACGATGAGCCGCCCTCGGCTGGCGAGGTCCTGGCGAACACCCGGACGGTGCTCGCCGAAGTCGAGACGTGGCTGCTGGGTGGGCTGTTGTTTCTCGCACTTGGGATGAACTTCACCGTGCTCGGACTGTGGGGCGTCCCGTTCGTCGCCGACGTGTACGATGTCTCGGTCCAGATCGCTTCGCTGTTCGTCCTCGTGGGGAACGTCGGAACGATACTCGGCTCGCCGGTGTTCGGAATAATTTCCGACCGGCTGGGCACGCGAACCCCGCTGATGATTCTCGGCGGCGCGACCGGGACGGTCGTCTATATCGTACTCGCGACGGTGCCGCCGCTGCCGGTCGTCGGACTCGCGCTGTTTCTCGCGCTCTTCGCGAACGGGTCCGTGACGTTGGCGTTCACCGTCGTGAAGGAGCAACATCCGCCCGCGGTCAGCGGGACGGCGACGGGCGTCATCAACAGTCTCGGCTACTTTGGCGCGGCTATCTTTCCGGCCGTGATGGGCGCGATTCTCGACGCCTACTGGACCGGCGAGACGGTCGGTGGTGCGCCCACCTACACGATTGCAGGCTACCGAGTTGCGTTTCTCGCCGGTGCGGGTACAGCGCTGCTGGCGACACTCGTCGCGCTCGCGCTGCACTACCGGATTAGCCGCACGCCGCGAACCGGGAGCTAATCCGGCACGAACGCTTTATCGCTCGCGCTCACACGAGTAGCTATGCCTCCCTCTCGGCTCGCCGCGGTTCGAACCAATGAGCGCGTTGTCGCGGCCGTCGCCGTTCTGTTGTTGACTGCCGGGGCGATCGTGCTCGGAAATCTCGTCTTGGTCGTTGCGGGTGTGGTAGCCGGTTTCGCTGGCGTTGAACTCACCCCACTCCGGACCGTGCTCCTCTCGCTGGCTGCCCTGCAAGGGGTTGGATTCGTCGGCGGTGGACTTGCGTATCTGTACTGGCGAGGTGGGCCGAGCGTTCCGATCGCGTTCCCGTCGCTAAATCAGTGGGGGCTTGTTCTCGTCGGCTGGGTCGCGATGCTCGCGGCGAACCTCGTCACCGGGCTGCTCACGCAACTGGCGAACATCCCCACGCCAGAGAGCACCGTCACCGATCTCGCGCTCGGCAATCCGACGGTTATCCTCGTCCTGTTCGTCGCCTCCTTCCTCATCATCGGACCGGGTGAGGATTTCTTTTTCCGCGGTGTCGTGCAGGGTCGGCTCCGCGAGGTGTTCGGACCGAAAGCCGCTATCGGACTCGCGACCGTTATGTTCGGGCTGATTCACGTTACCAACTTCCTCGGCTCGCCGCCGATCAGTATCGCTGCGACGATCGGGCGGCTCACGGTCGTCTCGGTGGTGCTCGGGGGACTCTACGAGTACACTGACAATCTCACCGTTCCGGTCGCGATCCACGCCGTCTATAACGCCACGCTGTTCGGGCTGCTGTATCTCGCGACCGTCTACGATATCGAGCCGGCGGTCGTGCTGTTGTGAGCGACCGGTGACGTGGGCTATTCTTGGTCGGACAGCGTATTCACCAGCGCGAACAGCGCGGCGGCGACGACGACGAAGCCGACCAGCCGCATCAGGTCGTGGAGGCCGCCCTGAGAAACGGCGACGCCGGCCTGAATCGAGGAGAGTTGGAAGATGACGATACCGAGCGCGAGCACGACAACGACGAGCCAGCGGCGAATCGACGCGAGGAGTGCAGTCTGGGAGGGCATACGGGTACGTGGGCAGCAGCCACGGAAAAGTAGCTACCGATTTATCAGATACTCTACTCGATGAGCAGTTGCGCTGTACGCGGCGTTGATGCTGGGTCACGGGCGACTGCTCCCACGGCTGCGCGCACTCGCGAACTGACGGACAACTGCACCTGCGAGACCGATTCGTCTTTGTGGTCGCACCCGCCAGAGGTGGTATGGAACGATTCGCTCCGGTCTCCGAGCAGTACGACCCCGACGAGCTCGAAGAGAACATCTTCGAGTACTGGGCGGAGACAGACGCCTACGAGCGCACGCGCAAGCATCGCCGCGACGGCGAGGACTTCTTCTTCGTCGACGGCCCCCCGTACACCTCCGGAGCCGCCCACATGGGGACGACGTGGAACAAGACGCTGAAGGACGCCTACATCCGCTACAAGCGAATGCAGGGGTACAACGTCACCGACCGCCCCGGCTACGATATGCACGGGCTCCCCATCGAGACGAAGGTGGAGTCGAAACTCGGCTTCGAGAATAAGAAGGATATCGAGGAGTACGGGATGGAGGAATTCATCGAGGCGTGTCAGGAGTTCGCCGACGAGCAGCTGGAGGGGCTTCAGGAGGACTTCAAATCCTTCGGCGTCTGGATGGACTGGGATTCGCCGTACAAGACGGCCTCGACGGAGTACATGGAGGCGGTCTGGTGGGGGTTCCAGCAGGTCCACGAGCGCGGGCTGGTCGAGCGCGGCAAACGCTCCATCACGCAGTGTCCCCGGTGTGAGACGGCTATCGCGAAGAACGAGGTGGAGTACCACCAGGTCGAGGACCCCTCGATCTACGTGAAGTTCCCGTTGGCAGAGCGTGAGGGATCGCTCGTCGCGTGGACGACGACCCCGTGGACCGTCCCGGCGAACACCTTCATCGCTGTCGATGAGGACGTGACCTACGCCGCTGTCGAGGCGACGAAGGACGGCAAGACCGAGGTACTGTACGTCGCCGAGGGCGTCGTCGAGGACGTGTTGAAGAAGGGGCGCTATCAGGAGTACGACGTGTTGGAGACGCTGTCGGGCGCGGAGATGCTCGGCTGGACGTACGACCACCCGCTTGCTGACGAAGTCAGTGAGTATCCCGACTTCGAGGGAAGCGGCGAGGTGTACCACGCCGACTACGTCGAAGTCGACCGCACGGGACTCGTCCACTCCGCGCCGGGTCACGGACAGGAAGACTTCGCGCGCGGTGACGAACTCGGGCTCGACGTGTTCTGTCCCGTCGGCTCCGACGGTGTGTACGACGAGCGCGCCGGCACGTACGCCGGCCAGTTCGTCCGCGACGCCAACGATGATATCATCGCCGACCTCGATGCCAACGGCTATCTGCTCGCGAGCGAGACGTACACCCACGACT
This sequence comes from Halobacteriales archaeon, assembly GCA_034521675.1. Classification (GTDB taxonomy): domain Archaea; phylum Halobacteriota; class Halobacteria; order Halobacteriales; family Haloarculaceae; genus Halosegnis. Next base: position 207,528 of record JAXHLZ010000005.1, read on the forward strand.
ACGGTCAGTGTTGGCGGTGTGATACGGATATCATCTTCCTCGCGACCGACCAGTGGTTCATCACCGTCACCGACGTGAAAGACGAACTGCTCGCCAACATCGACGACAGCGACTGGTATCCACACGAGGCCAGAGAGGACCGCTTCAAAAACTTCGTCCAGGAGTCGCCAGACTGGAACGTCTCCCGCCAGCGCTACTGGGGGACGCCGATTCCCATCTGGCTCCCGGAAGGGAACGCGGACTCGTCCGCGAAAGGAGGCGGTGAAGCCGACGGATGGAACGGCGATATGGACGAGGCCATCGTCGTCGGCACGCGCGAGGAACTGGCAGCCCGGGCCGACCAGTCGGTCGATCCCGGCGATATCGACCTCCACCGCCCGACCGTAGATGACATCACGATCACCGAAGACGGCACGACCTACGAGCGCGTCCCCGACGTGTTCGACGTGTGGATCGACTCGTCGGTCGCCTCGTGGGGAACGCTCGACTACCCGGGTAACGAGGAGGCCTTCGACCGGCTGTGGCCCGCCGACCTCATTATGGAGGCACACGACCAGACCCGCGGGTGGTTCTGGTCGCAGTTGGGGATGGGAACCGCCGCGCTCGGCCAGGTGCCGTACTCGGACGTGTTGATGCACGGCTACGCGAATATGCCCGACGGCCGCGGGATGTCGAAATCGAAGAACATCACCGTCGAACCCGGCGAGGTCATCGACGAGTACGGTGCGGACCCGATGCGGCTGTTCCTGCTCTCGCGGAATCCGCAGGGCGAGGACATGCGCTTCTCGTGGGACGAGACGCAGAATATGCAGCGAGATCTCAATATCCTCTGGAACGTGTTCCGGTTCCCGCTGCCGTACATGCGGATGGATGACTTCGATCCCGATGCGGTCGCACTCGCCGACTGCGAGCTGGAAGCCGTCGACGAGTGGCTGCTCTCGCGGCTCCAGACGACCGTCGAGGAGATGACCGCCGCGTGGGACGAGTACCGACAGGACGAGGCGCTCGATGTCCTGCTTGAGTTCCTCGTTGAGGACGTGTCGCGCTTCTACATCCAGGTCGTCCGCGAGCGAATGTGGGCGGAAGCCGACTCCGAGTCGAAGACCGCCGCGTACGCCACCTTCCACCACGTGCTCACGAAGACGGTGGCGCTGTTTGCACCCTTCGCTCCGCTCGTCGCTGAGCGGGTGTACGGGACGCTCACCGGCGACTCCGGTCACCCGACCGTCCATATGGAGGACTGGCCCGAATTCGACGAGACGTGGTACGAGCCACAGCTCGAAGCCGATATCGAGACCGTCCGCGCGGTCGAGGAGGCGGGGGCGAACGCCCGCCAGCAGGCCGGTCGCAAGCTCCGGTGGCCCGTCACGCGGGTCGTCGTCGCGGCCGACGCCGACGGTGTCGCCGACAGCGTGAATCGTCAGCGCGCACTGCTTCGAGAGCGACTCAACGCCCGCGAAATCGAGCTTATCGAGGCGACCGAGGACTGGGGCGAGCTCGCCTACGGTGCCCGCGCAGACATGTCCGTGCTTGGCCCGGCCTTCGGCGGCGACGCCGGCGAAGTGATGGACGCGCTCAACAGCGTCACCGTCGACCGGAAGGATCTCGACGCGCTGGAAGCCGCTGTCGCCGACGAGCTCGGTCGTGCGGTCGAACTCGACCCCGAGATGATCGAGTTCGTCACCGAGACCCCCGAAGGCATCGAGGGGACGGAGTTCCGCGTCGCCGGCGAGTCGGGCGGCGTCGTCTACGTCGACACCGAACTCACCGACGACATCGAGGCCGAGGGGTATGCCCGCGAAATCATCCGCCGGGTGCAGGAGGCTCGCAAGGAACTCGAACTGGACCTCGACGCGGAGATTCGCCTCGATATCGAGGTGGCTGACGACCGCATTGCCGACCTCGTGACGAACTACCACGACCTCGTCACCGACGAGACGCGGGCCACGCTCACCGACGTGGACGACGGCTTTCGCGAGACGTACGACATCGAAGGCGTCGAGGTGACTCTCGGCGTCGAGCCGGTGAACTGACCCACATACACAAGCGTCCGGGTCGCGTTCGTCGGATATGTCACGACGCACGCGACTCGCCGTTCTTCTCGTGCTGGCGCTCGTTGTCGCCCCGGCGAGCACCGCGCCCGTCGGGGCGTCGGCTGCGCCCGCAGAATCTACGCAGGACGGGACGATACTGCGGACGTTCACGGTCTCGCTGACGCCCGAGACGCCCGGACAGGTCGAGGTGGTGATGGCGTTCGACCTCCCGCCGGACGTGTCGCGGGTGACGACCCAACTGCCCGTGGGAGCGACCGTCCGTGAGACGACCGGTTTCGAGCAGACGGCCGAGGGGTATCGCTCGACGAGCGACTCCCCGTCGATACGCTACGCGCTCCCGGTGAATCGGTCGACCGACCGAGGGTACGAGTACGTCGACACCGGAAGCTGGGCAATCGCACCCACACCCGGCGCGGGATTCTCCTACCAGTATCGGGGGAGTGCACCCAGTATCGACACCGACTACGAAATCGACGGTGCGGGCGTCGCGGGCCGGTCGATGCTGTATCTCGGTCCCAACACCGTCCACGAGCGGACCACGAGCGAGACGCGGTTCCGACTCGTCGTCCCCGAGTCGGCCGATCCACTAGCGAACACTGAGACGATACTCGACACGCTGGCGGCCGGAGTCGACGGTATCGAGGTGGGGTCTGCCGCCGGTGACCACGTCGTCATCGCCGCGCCGACGAGCGTGGACTGGGGACCGTCCGGGATCGCCCGCGGATCGTCGGATTTCTGGGTTCGCGCCGATCTCCCCGTCGCTACAGCCAACAACGTCTGGCTCCACGAGTACGTCCACACGCGCCAGCCGACCGAGACCACGGCTGCGATGCGCTGGTCAATCGAGGGGGGCGCTGACTACTACGCCGCGCTGGAAACGCTCCGACAGGAGCGAATCGAGTTCGCCGAGTTCCAGCATTTCCTCGGTCGGGCGGCCCGCTACGACGAGGCCGTCCTCTCGAAACCAGATACGTGGTCTAGTCCGTTCGTCCCGTACGTGAAGGGTCGGCTCGTCGCGGGCGAAATCGACCGGCAGATACGGGTCGCTTCCGACGGCTCCGCCACGCTTGCGACGGCGCTGAACGGTATCGACGGCGAGATATCGCTGCCGTTGTTCTACGATGCAGTCGAGTCGGCCGGGAACGCGACCGTCCGCGCGAACGCCGAACGCCTCGTCGAGACGGCATCGACGCCGCGGCCGTGGTCACAGGAGCAACATCGGGCGGCGTTCCAACAGGAGATAGCGACAGCTACACAGACGGCCACAGCTACGAAGACTCCAACGGCGATCTCAACGGAGACTCCAACGGCGATCTCAACGGCCACAGCTATCGAGACGCCAGAACAGACAGCAGTATCGACGGCCACACCCACCGGCGCGACGGCTTCCGCGACTGAATTCCGCACAACGCAGTCGTCAGGACAGCCCGGATTTGGTGGTGTGGTGACGGTCGCTGCGGTCGTTGCCGCCGGACTCCTCGCCCGTCGTCAGAAGTAGTCGGCTAGTGACGGCGCGACGGAGACGGCGCTCGCCGGCCGTTCGATAGTATCGGTGCCCCAGACGCCCGCGACGCCCGCATTGGCGAGCTTCGACCGGGCGTTCGCGGCGAACATCGGGTGGAGACAGGTGACGTACACCTCGCCGACATCGCGGTCGTGAAGCTGTCCGATAGCCGCGGACATCGTTGAGCCGGTCGCGACGATATCGTCCACGAGCACGACGGTCCGGCCGGCCGGCTCGGTCCCGGACGGCTCGACGCTCACCTCGCCGGTGTCGTACGAGCGTGTCTTCTCGAAGTAGTCGGTCACGCCGGCACCGTACGCGTCACAGACCGTCTCGGCCAGCTCGATTGCTCCTTCGTCCGGCGCGAGAAACAGCGGATCGTCGAGTGCGGGGAGCGGTTCGGCGAGCCGCGGCGCGGCGTCCACCACGTCGAACGGTACGTCGAAGAAGTCGCCCACGCTCGGCTCGTGTGGATTCACGGCGACGATGCGGTCGGTGCTCGCCGAGAGCGCCCGCGCGACTGCGCGGGCCGACACCGGCTCGCCGTCGCGGAACGCCCTGTCCTGTCGCGCGTAGCCCATATATGGCAGTACGGTCACCACCTCGTCGAACGCCTCGCGGGCGAGATCCTGGAGCTGGAGCAGTTCGAGGTGCGCCTCGGCGGAGGTCGTCGCGGCGACGACGATAGCGCGGTCGCCGCCGGCGTCGGGCACGCGGAGCTTGAACTCTCCGTCGGCGAACCGTTCCGTCTCCACGACGGCGAGCGACTCGTCCAGTTGGTCGGCGAGCGCAGCGGCGAGCGACTGTGAGGCCGACCCCGGCAGTATCATATCCGACCGTGTCGCCCGCTCGCTAACAAGTGTTGTTCTTCGTCGCGCTTCTTGCTAACGTGGATGTCCTTTCGTGGTGACAGCCGACTGCTGGTGACAACACCGCGGAAGCCCCTGGGCCGCTACAGTCGGTGCGACGGCTGCGCTCCTCGCTCACTTTGTTCGCTGTGGTGCTTGCTCGTTCGCGCCGTCCCGTAGCGGCCCAGCCCCTTCCAGTCCCACCCGGATTCTTACTTGGAGCGGGCAGTTGGGACGGCGAGCCGGCGGGCCCCTGGAAGGCCGAGGACGCGCGAGCGCCAGCCGTCGCCAGCGTCGGCCAGAAAGGTCCCGTCGGTCGTGACGGCGTAGATGCCGTCAGTGGTAATCGCAGCATCAGCCACGTCACCGGGCGCGTCGAGGTCCGTCCAGCCGTCGCTATCCCGGTCGAGCACGTCGCCCGACTCGGTGACGGCGAGCAGTCGATCCTCGCCGACGGTGGCGGCGCGGATATCTCCCTCTAGAATCTGCTCCCAGTCGGGACCCCGATACAGGCCGTCTGCGGTCGCTGCGTAGTCGTCGGCGATATCTCGGACTGCGTCCAGGCCTCGGGACTCGCCGTCGAAGCCGACGACGCCGTGGTCGGTGGCGACGACGCCGTCGCCGATTGCGGTCACGTCCTCGATATCGGCGAGAGTGGTCCACTCGCCGCCCTCGTACCGGGCGAGCCGGCCGTCGCTGCTGGCGACGACACCGTCCGCGAAGCCGACCGCCGTGGGATTTTTGAAGCCGAGCCGTCGGCTCCCGTCGTCGGTGAGCAGTCGGACCTCGTCGGTCGCGGTGACGACGCGGCCGTCGTCGGTGGCAACGTCGCGCGACGGCTCGCGCACGGCCAGCCCGAACTCGCCGACCAGGTCGCCCGAGATAGAGACGCGGGCGAGCCCGGCATCGGTGGCGACGAAGGCGGGACGGGCGGAGCCGCCGGCGTAGACGCGTTTCTCCTCCAGCGAGATGTCCTTGTCTGCGCTCATACCCCACCTGTCGCACCCGCCGGCAAAGCCGTGTCTCTTCGGACCGATACCGACTTTGGCACGCCTGCGGTACCAGTCTGTATGAATGTCTTCGGGTCGAGTGGGGTTCGCGGCGTCGTCGGAGAAACTATCACGCCGACGTTCGTCGGCCGCGTCGCCAAGGCCGCCGGCTCGTCACTCGGAGCCGAGACGGTCGCGGTGGCGCGTGACACCCGCCGCACGGGAGAGATGCTCGCCGACGCCGCTGCCGCCGGACTGGCTGCCGTCGGAAGCGACGTACACCGACTCGGTACCGTCCCCACGCCCGCCGCGCAGGCGTACGCCGAGCGCGAAGCTGTCCCGGTCGTGATGATAACCGCGAGCCACAATCCGCCCGCCTACAACGGCGTGAAGCTCATCGGTGCTGACGGTATCGAGCTGTCGCGGGACGCGCTCGAACGCATCGAGGACCGCCTGCTGTCCGACCGCTATGAAACCAAGCCGTGGGACGAGACGGGCGAGAGCGAACGTGTCGAGGACGCCAACCGCAGCTACGCCGAGCAGCTGCTCGCCGCCGTCGACCGCGAAACGATAGCAGACGCCGACCTGACGGTCGCGCTCGACCCTGGCCACGGAGCCGGCGCGCTCACCTCCCCCGACTTCTTCCGCGAACTCGGCTGTCGAGTCGTCACGGTCAACGCCCAGCCGGACGGTCACTTTCCCGGTCGCAATCCCGAGCCCGTCGCCGAGAATCTCGGCGATCTCGGCGCGCTCGTCCGAGCGACTGACGCCGACGTTGGAATCGCCCACGACGGCGACGGCGACCGCGCTATCTTCTATGACGAACACGGCGATTGCATCGAGGGCGATGCCACGCTCGCTGCGCTCGCGGAGGAAGCTCTCGCTGCCGGTGACACGGCTGTCTCTGCAGTCAACGTCTCACAGCGGCTCGTCGACGTGACGAACCGGATGGACGCATCGCTTGAGCTCACGCCTATCGGCTCGACGTACATCATCACCCGCATCCGCGAACTCCAGAACGAAGGTGAGCGCGTCCCCGTCGCCGGTGAGGGGAACGGCGGAATTCTGTTCCCGGACTACCGGCTCGCGCGCGACGGTGCCTACACCGCGGCCCGGTTCCTTGAACTGCTTGCCGACCAGTCCGCGAGCGAGGCGGTCGCCGACTACGACGGCTACGTCAACGTCAGGCGGAATGTCGAGTACGACTCCGACGCCGAACGTGAGGCACTCCTCGCAGCCGTCGAGCGCTACGCCGAGGAGGCCGACGCCGAGCCGACGACGACCGACGGCTACCGGCTTGACTACGGCGACGCGTGGCTGCTCGCGCGTCCCTCCGGGACCGAGCCGGTCGTCAGAATCTACGCCGAGGCGCGCGACCGCGACCGCGCCGAGTCGCTCGTCGCGGACACGTACGCACAGCTCGACGCCGCGCTCGACTAGTCGATTCTGGCTGTTCTGGTCGTCGTCTGCTCACGGCTCTGGCGTTGAATCGAGCGCGTCGTCGAGCGTCTCGCGTTCGGCTCGATACCGCTCCAGTTGTGGCTCAACCTCGCCGGCTTGGAGCCGGTCGCGCTCGTCGTCGGTCAGTGCGTCGAGTGCCTCGGCGGCCTCGCGGAGTCGCTCGTACTCCGTCTCGCTCGGGAGCGACCGGACCTCGCGGAGCGCGGCCAGCCGTCCTCCTCGGCGAAGCGGTTGCAGACGGCGATATACTCCTTACACTCGTACTCCAGCTCGCCAGCCTCTGGCGGGGGGTACGCGACGGTCAGGGGCGTGGCATCCAGGTTCGCGAGATAGGTCTGATTCGTCGCCACGAACCGGCTCAGATCGCCCGGATTGTCGACGTAGTGGCCCAGCTTCTCGGCGGAGTAGTCGGCGTACTCCAGCAGCCTCTTCACGGACTCTTCGCCGACGGGATCGTCGGCGATATACTTGCGCATCCGGGTCGGCGGGTCGCGAAACTCCACGAGCGGGTAGCTGTCCGCGCTCTCGATGACGCCGAACAGCTCGCGGGCCGATGCTTCGTGTTTGAGTCGGTCGAAGTCGGCGAGCACGTCCTCGTTATATGATTCGATGGGGTCGCGAAGCTGCTCGACGGACGCATCGAGATCGGCGTCGCCCAGTTCGAGTAGTCGCTCTGCGGTCTCGATCTCCTCGTCCAGCGTGTCCAGCCGGTCGCGCGCTGTGCGGCGCGTCTCCCGCAGCAGGTCCTCTGCGGCCTCCCACTCGACGAGCAGGTCGGCGTACTCGCGAGCCGGATCGAGTGCCTCGCGGGCGTTCTCGAAGTCACTCGCGGAGAGGCGGTTCACGTGGACGGCGTCGTCGGTCGCCTCGAACGCCTCGTATGCGGGCATCGACTCCGAGAGGTCCTCGGTGGCGGACGCGACGGCCTCCTGAAACTCGATATACTCCTTGAAACCGGAGCCGGTCGCCGACTCCTCGTTATCGGCGAGCAGCTGCCGGAACCGACGGTACGCGCTTGTGGTCGCACGGACGGCCGACTCTCCGCCTGCCGCCTCGACCGCCTCGCGCACCCGCTCGTACTCGGCCGCAGCCCGGCGGAGCGCGGCGCGGACGTGCTCGGGGTCAGGCGCGTCGGCCCCATCACGTGCGGTCATCCGTCGCCGTACACTTCATCGGGGTCGAAGATGCGCTCGCCGATCTCTTCGCCGTCGAGCGTACGGTGGAAACAGGATTCGAAGCCGGTGTGACACGCCCCGCCCTCCTGTTCGACGACGTAGAGGAGGGTGTCTGCGTCGCAGTCGACGCGGATCTCCTCGACGGATTGGGTGTGGCCGGAGGTGCCGCCCTTGTGCCAGAGCTCGTCGCGCGAGCGCGAGTAGTAGTGTGCCTCACCGGTCTCGCGGGTGCGTTCGAGGGCTTTCTCGTTCACGTAGGCTAGCATCAAGACGGTGCCGTCCTCGGCGGACTGTGCGACGGCGGGGACGAGGCCGTCCTCGTCGAACGCGACTGTCACGGATTCGCTCATACCGCGAATGGGTCAGCCCGCCGAATAGGTCTTTTCACCCGTGGGAGTGTCTGACGAACGTTTATACGGATGGGGAAGCGAGCTAGCGCCAACGATGGGCAACAAGAATAAGACCATCTCCTTTCGGGTCAACGAGGACGCGTTCGAGACCCTGCGTGAGATCGCCGAACAGCGGGATATCTCGCTGTCTGCGGTGTTTCGCGACTACGTCGAGACGCTCGTTGCCCACGACGGACAGGTGGCGATCGTCCCCGAACACGAGATCGGTGATGCGGACGCCGACGAGGAGTCGTTCCCGCCGAAAGTTGAGGTACCGAAGAGCTTCGTCCGCGAGCACGAGCGACTCGAACTCGAGGCCGAGCATCTGCGCGAGCAGCTCGACGAGTACAAACAGTACGTGACGAAGCTCTCCCGGCAGCTGGAAGACGAGTCCGACGAAGAGGTCATCCAGCTGGAGGACCTCGACGGCGAACAGGAGGACGAACCGTCCTTCCGACTCGGCTGAGCCAGGCCGCCTTCTTCGATGGGTTGATATACACCACCCAACTATCGATAGATCCGCAGTTGTCATCGCCCGATAGCGGCGGGAACCCCCTTCCTTCGAATGCAGATATGGCCGACTGCGACGGCTTCCTATCTCCACCGGAAGATTCGTCTGTCGTACGTCAGACGCTGTGCCGTCCTGCGATTCGTCAGTGCGGTCACTCGAGACTAACGCGGCCGCTGGTCGCACTCTGCAGGCGGTCACGGAGCCCGGCGGCGTCGGCGACCGGCACCTCGACGGTGAACGTCACCTGCTCGCCGTAGTCGGCATCGTAGTCGACGCCTGTGGAGTCGAGCACGCCGCGTACCGTCCCCGAATCGTCGTACTCAACGGTCGCTGCGAACTGCTCGTGTGGCTCGCGCTCGGTGACACCGGCTGCCTCGACCGCATCCTTGACGGCCTGTCCGTAGGCGCTGACCAGCCCACCGACGCCGAGATTCGTCCCGCCGTAGTAGCGCGTCACGACGACCGCGACGTTCTCTAGCTCCTGTCCCTGCAACACGTTCAGTGCCGGCTTTCCCGCGCTGCCGGAGGGCTCGCCGTCGTCGTTGCTGTACTCACGAAACGGGTCGGCACGGACGCGGTAGGCGGGAACGTTGTGGGTGGCGTCGTCGTACTCGTCGCGCAGTTCCTCGATGAACGACTCGGCGGCCTCGACGGATTCGACCGGGCGGACGTGGCCGATGAACTCCGAGCCACGCACCTCGAAGGCCGCACTGGCCGGCTCCGTGACGGTCCGGTAGCTCTCCCGCTCGCGACCGTCTTCATCGTTGCTCATTCCAGTTCGAGCTTCCGAATGAACTCGAGTGTCTGGAGCTCCGTCACCAGCTCACCGGGAAGGGGGTCGTCGATGACGATGTACAGTTTCGGCTCGTCGGTGAACTCGGGGTCCTCGGAGACGGTCTGGCGGATCGAGATGTCGTGGTCGGCGATGCGTGTCGTGACTGCCGCGACGATTCCCGGCACGTCTGCAGTGTTCGGATGGATCGTCACGACTGTCAGCCCGAGCACCGGTGCGAGGTCCATCAGCGACGGAATTGCGGAGATGTTGCGGAAGACGCGTTCGAGTTCGGGATCCGCGAGGATGGCGTCGGTTGTCGCGTCGACGACCCGTCGGTCTACCCCTACCTCTCGCGCCAGCCCGGTGTTGGGAATCTCGATTCCCCCGGAGACGACGCGACCATCGGTGTTGACCGAGAAGCCGCGTTCGAGCAGCAGTCGCACGACTGCCCGCTGGCCAGGAGAGTCGGCGAACTTCGCCATAATCTGGTCAAACATACGTGGGCGTTGTGTCCTCGGGGTTTGGCTGTTCCGCTCGCCCCACGAGTCACATCCAAACCGATTAGCGACGGGCAGGCCAACACGAGCTATGGACACCGTCGCCGTCCGCGATTACCTGCTCGGCGAGCGCCGCGAGTGGGTGGCGCGCGCTATCGACTGTGCCGACGCCGTGGCGAGCGGCTGGGACGGTGCGCACACGTCTGACAGCGAGGCCGTTGTGCCGCCGTATCGGGCGACGCTCGACCGGGCAGGCGTACTCGCAGCCGCGCCCGCGGTGTTGCGCGAGTGCGTGTCTGCCGCGGGTGCGCGGCTGTCGGTCGACCCCGTCGCTGCTCCACCCTACGTCGTCACGACGAGCGAGGGGCTGCTGCTCCGGGCGACGCTGGACGAGCGACTGCTCGTCCGGATCCGGGTGTTCCGGCTCGCAGCGGCCGGGACGTACGAACGGGTGAACGAGACGCCGGAGACGGCGGTGTCCGTCTCGCTCGTCTAGAACAGCGTTAGCTTCTCGCGGTCGTACAGGTCGAGTTCGCTCACCATCGAAGGCGACTGGGTGGCAACGAACCGGACGGCCTCGGCGACCTCCGTCGGCTCGACCGCCTCGCCGGGCTCGAACTGCTCTGCGAACGGCGCGTCGTCGAAGGCGTCGTCGTCAGTCTCGACGGCGAACTCCGTGCGGACTGCGGCAGGGTTGATGACCGTCACGGCCATATCGCCGCCGACCTGTCCGGAGACGGATTTCGCGAAGCCGCGCGTCCACCACTTCGTCGCGGCGTACACCGGATTGAACGGACGAGGGTACTGGCCCGCGAAGCTCCCGATGAAGACGAGCGTGCCCGCCGACTCCCGGAGATGCGGGAGCGCGGCTCGCGTCGCGAAGAACATCCCGTCGCAGTTGACGCGCATCATCTGATGGTAGTCGTCGCTCGCGAGTGACTCCACGTCGCTGCCGGCCGCGAGCCCGGCGTTGTTGACGAGTACGTCGAGCGAGCCGAACTGCTCGACTGCGGTCTCGACGAGCGCCGTTACCTGCGCCTCGTCGGTCACGTCGGTCGGGACGACCGCAGCATTCGTGTCGTGGCTCGATTCGATATCGTTCGCGAGCGCGTCGAGTCGGTCCTCGCGGCGCGCGGCGAGGACGACGTTCGCGCCCGCGTCTGCGAGTTCGCGTGCAGTTTCGGCACCGATACCGGAGCTCGCGCCGGTCACGATCGCGGTCTTGTCGTCGAGGGATTGACCAATCTCCATAGCCGTAGCTCACGGCGGAGCCACCTCGCTTTTTCGGCTATAGCGACTCGATATCGGCCAGCAGTTCGTCGGCGTGGTCCTCGGGGTCGACGCCCTCGTACGCGAGCACAACCTCGCCGTCACGGACGACGTACGTGTTCCGGAACACGCCGTCGACGGTGTTGCCGAAGACGTTCTTCTCGCCGTAGGAGTCGTACTGGCTCGCGACCGCTCCCTCGGGATCCGAGAGCAGTTCGACGGTGAGGTCGTACTCGTCGCGGAAGGCGGCGAGGTCCTCGACGGGGTCGTCGCTGATACCGAACACGTCGATACCGCGGGCCTCGTACTCGCTCCACGCGTCGCGGAAGGAGCAGGCTTCCGTCGTACAGCCGGGGGTATCCGCACGCGGATAGAAGTAGACGACTGCGGTCCCCTCTTCGGGGAGCGCAACGAGGTCGCCAGCGTGGTTCTGGAGTTCGAAGTCGGGTGCGTCGTCGCCGGATTCGAGCATACTCCATCTCTCGTGTGGCGGGCCGAAGAACGCTCCGGGTTCGAATACACTTTTTATGACCACGCGACACCACCCAGTATGAAACGGTCCGCCGTCGCCGTCCTCGTGCTGGTGATTCTGCTCGCGGCGGTCGGGACCGCTGCGCTCGTCACGTACAGCTCCAGCGACTATCTCGCTGGCAGAGAGCTGTCCGTCGAGCTGAGCGCGAGCGATAACGAAACGGTGGTCGCGGTCGTCCACGATGGCGGTGACACCCTCGATGCGACTAACACCGGTGCACTCCAAATTTCCGTCACGAACGTGACCAACGGGAACGGGACCGTCGTCGCGAGTCGTCGTATCGAGACGGACGAGGACGTGTTTCCCTTCGCTGCCGGCGACACGATCCGTCTCTATGCCCCGGCTGCCGAACCCGGGATGCGAATCGAGGTGATCTGGATCGGTCCGACCGACGGTGCCGGCCAGCGGACGTTCCTCGACACGACGCTGTGAACTTCCATCGGTAGCAACACCTTTGCGCCCCGCTTCGGTTGTACGCGTATGCGACACGAGGATCAAACAGTGTTCATCACGGGTGCGGGACAGGGTATCGGCGAGGCCGCGGCGAAGCGATTCGCCAACGAGGGTGCCTTCGTCGTCGTCACGGACGTGAACGACGAGACGGGCGAGGCGACCACTGCCGACATCAACGACGAGACGCCCGGCGAGGCCACCTTTACGAGTCTCGACGTGACGAATCGCGAGGGGTTCGAGGCTGCCATCGACACGACGGCCGAGGAGTACGGACTCGATGTGGTCGTCAACAACGCCGGCGTCGGTCACCCACCCGCCAACGTCGAGGACACCGATCAGTCCACCTTCGATTTCGTCTTCGACGTGAACGTCCGGGGCGTCTGGAACGGCTGTCACGCCGCGCTTCCCCACCTGAAAGAGCAGGGCTCCGGCAATATCGTCAACATCGGCTCGCTGGCCTCCTACTACGGGCTGCCGAAACAGAGTGTCTACTCGCTGACGAAGGGTGCCGTTCTGAATTTCACGCGCGCCGTCGCCGCCGAGGCCGGCCGGTCGGGCGTTCGATGTAACGCTGTCTGTCCCGCGTTCACCGACACGGAGCTAGGAAACCAGTTCTTCGAGACGCGCGACGACCCCGAGAAGGCGAAGGAGATGATGCTCAAGCGGTATCCGCTGGGCCGGCTCGGAGAACCCGAGGAGATTGCCGACGCCATCTCCTTCCTCGCCAGCGACGAAGCCTCCTACATCACCGGCGAAGGGCTGCGCGTGGACGGCGGCTTCTCCACGTCGTAGCTACTCTGCTCGCAACATTTCTCGCAGCGAGCCGATAGCTGACTGCAGCGGTTCGCGTGCGATACGCCCCTGCCACCGTTCGATATCCGCTGCGGCGAGCGACTGCACGCTCCACGGAGCGATTCGACTCGGCTCCGGTGTTCCGCCCCGGAGCCACTGCTCAGCCTCGATAGTGACGAGTCCGTCGTGCCACGAGCGTGTCGTCAACGCCAGGACGATATACTGATCGCCGTGAAACGGACGCCCCTTATGATTTTCGATTACGAGCCACGGACGAGCGACGGCGTCCGGCTTGAACGGTGCCGCGCCGTACACGACATCTCCCGGTACGAAGACCGGATCTGTCACTGCTCGCTGGTGACACTCGGATGCGGTTCGTCGGGTGCTTCATCCTCCCACGCCTCCGGGTCTTCTTCTCCGAGCTGGTCGTCGAACAGCGCGGTCGCACGCTCGTAGCCGTCGTGCTCTGTGAGCCGGCTCTCGTCGGTCGTCACCGCCCAGTAGGTTCCCTTATGTTCGACGAGGTCGCGCGATTTCAGCCGCGAGAGTGCGGTGCTGACGGCTCCGGTCTCCGCGTTGAGCCGGCGTGCGATTTCGCTCGCCTCGAACGCGCGGTCGTCGTGTGTTGCGAGGAAGCCGAGCACCTGGTCGGGAACCGAGAGCGCGGACAGCTCCGTCTCGCTCGCTGATTCGAACTGTTCACGATCAATCGACATACGTGATATTAGTGAAAGAATGAAATAAGCGTTCGGTATGAAAATCCACGACGTATCCACAGCTTCATACTCGCGACCCCGTCAGAGAGGATATGACTGCGGAGGGTATCGTCGGCGAGTATCTCGCCTTGCGACGGGAGGCCGACGCCGATGTGTTGGCGATGCAGATGGGCGACTTCTACGAGTTCTTCGGCGAGGACGCCGAGTTCGTCGGCGAGGAGTTGGACCTGAAGGTGTCGGAACGCTCCTCCGGCGGGGAGTCGTACGCGATGGCCGGCGTCCCGGTGAACGACCTGACGCCGTATTTGACGGCGCTCGTGGAGCGCGGCTACCGGGTCGCCGTCGCCGACCAACACGAAGTCGAGGGGGGTCACGAGCGCCATATCGACCGCATCGTCACGCCCGGCACGCTCGTGGACCCGACCGGCGACGACGCCCAGTACCTCGCGACTGTCGTGCGCGGCGAGCACGGCGACGAACGTGGCTTGGCGTTCCTCGACATCACGACCGGACGATTCCACGTCACGGCCACCGAGGGCGAGGACAGCGAGGCGCGTGCGCTGACGGAGCTGTACCGGTTCGCGCCGACGGAGATTCTCCCCGGCCCCGAGCTTCGAGGTGACGACGACTTTCTCGATCGAATCCGCGAGCGACTGGACGCGACGCTCACGCTCCACGCAACCGACGATTTCGCGCCCGGTCGGGCGACCCACCAGCTACGTGAGCAGTTCGGCGACGCGGCCGATGCCATCGGGCTTGACAGCGAGGCGGCGACGCAGGCGGCGGGCGCAGCGCTCGCGTACGTCGACGAGACGGGGACGGGCGTGCTCGCGTCGGTCACCCGAATCCGGACGTACACGCCCGACGACCACGTCACGCTCGACAGCACGACCCAGCGGAATCTCGAGCTTACCGAGCCGATGACCGACCGCGGCGTCTCGCTGTTCGACACGGTCGACCATACGGAGACGAGTGCCGGTGGCCGTCTGCTGACGGAGTGGCTCGGTCGCCCGATTCGCCGCCGCGGCGAACTGGAATCGCGCCAGCAGGCCATCGACGCACTCGCCTCGGACGCGATGGGTCGTGAACGACTGCGGGAGTCACTCGCCGACGCGTACGACCTCGAACGGCTCGCCTCCCGTGCGGTCTCAGGAAGTCTCGACGCGCCCGCGATGCTCCGGGTCCGTGACACGCTCGCGCTTCTCCCTGACCTCATCGATGCGGTCGAGTCGAGCCCGCGACTCGCGGACTCTGCCGTCGCAGACGTGCTCGATTCGCTCGACGGCGAAGCGGCTCGCTCGCTTCACGACGACCTCGCGGAGGCGATCGCCGACGACCCGCCCTCCACGCTCACTGAGGGCGGGCTGATTCGCCCCGAATACGACGAGGAACTGGCCGCGCTCGTGGAGCGTCACGAGGAAGCCCTCGACTGGCTCGACTCGCTGGCGGCCCGTGAACGAGACGAACACGGACTCTCGCACGTCAGCGTCGATCGAAACAAGACCGACGGCTACTACATCCAGGTCGGCAAATCCAGCGCCGATGGTGTACCCGACCACTACGAGCCGGTGAAGACGCTGAAGAACTCGAAGCGGTTCACGACGCCGGAGCTCCGCGAGACCGAGCGCGACGTGATCCAGCTGGAGGAACAGCGGGGCGAACTGGAGTACGAGCTGTTCCAAGAGCTTCGCGAGCAGGTGGCCGCGGCCGCGCCGCTGTGTCAGGCGGTCGGCGAGACGCTGGCCGAACTCGACGTGTACGCCGCGCTCGCGACCCACGCCGTCCGCAACGACTGGACTCGGCCCGAACTCACTGACGACGACGTGCTCGCCGTCGAAGCCGGTCGCCACCCCGTCGTCGAGCAGTCCGTCGAATTCGTCCCCAACGACCTCCACTTCGACCGCGACCGTCGCTTCCTGCTCGTCACCGGGCCGAATATGAGCGGGAAGTCGACGTACATGCGACAGGCCGCGCTTATCACGCTGCTCGCACAGATTGGTTCGTTCGTTCCGGCAGACGCCGCGACTGTCGGACTCGTCGACGGGGTGTTCACCCGTGTGGGGGCGCTGGACGAACTCGCGCAGGGTCGCTCCACGTTCATGGTAGAGATGCAGGAGCTATCGAATATCCTCCACTCCGCGAGCGACGACTCGCTCGTGATTCTCGACGAGGTCGGCCGGGGGACGGCGACGTACGACGGTATCTCCATCGCGTGGGCCGCGACGGAGTACCTCTCCTCCGCGCAGCCGAACTCGCCGTCGCCGAAGGTACTGTTCGCGACCCACTACCGCGAACTCACGCGGCTGGCCGACCATATCGCCGGCGTCGAGAACATCCACGTCGCAGCAGATGGCGAAGGCGACGACGTGACCTTCCTCCGGACGGTCGAACCGGGCGCGACCGACCGCTCGTACGGCATCCACGTCGCCGGGCTCGCGGGCGTCCCCGGGCCGGTCGTCGACCGCGCTCGGGAGGTGCTCGACCGGCTCCGCAAAGACGAGGCTATCGATGTGCGTGGCCGGCAGTCCAGCGACGAGACGACCCAGGTCACCTTCGATCTTGAGCTCCGGACAGTTCGAATCGGGGGACGAGGGCGCAGAGCCCGAGCCGACTCTCGATTCTGAGGCTGAAGCTGTCCTCGACGCGCTGCGTGAGGTGGATGTAGCCGAAACCTCGCCTGTTGAGCTGCTCGGACAGGTGCAGGAGTGGCAGTCGCAGTTGGAGGAGTAGGCTACTCGGCGAGCGTGCGCGTCTCGTCCAGCACCTCGCGGGCGTGGCCGGCCGGGTCGGCCATCTCCGGATCGTACGTCGCGACGATCTCGCCGTCCGCGAGCACGAACGTCAGTCGCTCGGTGTATCCCTCGCTCGTGTCGAGCCCGAACGCTTCGGCCACCTCGCCGTCGGGGTCGGCAAGCAGCTCGAACTCCAGGCCGTGTTCGTCGGCGAAGTCGGCGTGTGACTCGGTATCGTCCATCGAGATACCGTAGATGGTGATGCCGGCGTCGCGGTACTCCGGTAGCGCATCCTGGAACTCGTTCGCCTCGATGGTGCAACCGCCGGTGAAGTCCTTCGGATAGAAGTAGACCACCGTCGGTTCCTCGAATTCCGGCGTCACGTCCTCGCCGTGTTGGTTCGTCGCGCGAATCTCCGGTGCTGGATCGCCGACTGTGAGCATACTCTCCACCTCGGGTTCCCACGACTTACTCATTTTGGCAAAAATCTATATAGCAATATATTTGAGTATGTTTTTCGAAGCCGGATTACCTATACCACGGTACCAATATTACAAATCTCTTTATTTTGATATCGGGTGGTCTCCGGTGATGGCAAACGACAGGACGCGTACCAGTGCATCGCGGCGAAACTTCCTGGTGTCGGCGGGCGCGCTCGGTGCGGTGGGACTTGCTGGCTGTACACAGAATACCGACGACGGCAACGGTGGCAGTGGCGGTAACGGTGGCAGCAATAACTCTACCAGTACCGGCAGCGGGTCACAGACGCTGTCGGGCGATATCAACATCGCGGGCTCCTCGACGGTGTTCCCGCTGGCGACGGCGTTCGCCGAAATCTTCCAGGGTAACCACCCCGAAGTGAAAATCAACGTTCAGTCGACGGGGTCGGGCGGTGGCTTCGCGAACTTCTTCTGTACGGGCCAGACGGACTTCAACAACTCTTCCCGTCCGATTCAACCCGAAGAGCAGGAGCAGTGTGCCTCGAACGGCGTCGAGCCGGTCGAGCTGACGGTCGCGACGGACGCGCTGACGGTCATCGTGAACAACGACAACGACTGGGTGAGCTCGCTGACGGTCGACCAGCTCAGAGAAATCTGGTCGGCAGAGACGCCACCGACGACGTGGTCGGACGTGAATAGCAACTGGCCGGACGAGAAGATCGAACTGTTTGGGCCGAGTGATGCATCGGGAACGTACGACTACTTCATTGAGGCCGTTCTCGGTGAGGACGGACCGGGCCACCGACAGGACTACTCCGGAACCGAACAGGACCGCACTATCATCCAAGGTGTCGAGGGCTCGAAGTACGCTCTCGGCTATCTCGGCTTCGCCTACTACTCGGAGAACACCGACCGCGTGCAGGCGGTCGCGATCGACGACGGCGACGGGCAGCCGGTCAAACCATCGCTGGAGACGGCACGCTCTGGCGAGTACACACCGCTGGCGCGACCACTGTTCACCTATCCAAAGCTCTCCGTGCTTAGCGAGGACCATATCGCGGAGTTCGCTCGCTACTTCGTAGAGAACACGACCAACCAGGAAATTGTCGCGCAGGATGTCGGCTACGTCCCGCTCACCGAAGAGCAGAAGGCCGAACAGCTGTCGACGCTCGAAGACGCGATCGAGCGAGCGAACAGCTAATCCGGGCAAACAAAGAGCTTTTTCACCCCTCAACTGAACACAGATATATAGCTATATGAGCACAGACGATATCGAGACGGACTTGACCCGCAACACGAAGAACGCGCCTTCGGAGCTGCTAACGCGGGTGTTCTTTTTCCTCTGTGCGGCACTCTCTGTTGTCACCACCGTCGGTATCATCGTCCTTCTGGTCGGCCAGGCGGCGCGGTTCTTTTCCCTGACTGCGCCGCTCGTCGGCTTCACCGGCGAGACGGTTCCAATCATCGACTTCCTTACCGGGACGACGTGGCAGGTCAACAGCGGCGAGTTCGGCGTGCTCGCGCTCGTCTCTGCAACCTTGCTCATCACGATCGGTGCCGGCATCGTCTCGATTCCACTCGGGGTCGGGACGGCTATTTATCTCAGTGAGTACGCGAGCCAGCGCGCCCGTCGTGTGCTCAAACCCGCGCTCGAAGTTCTCGCGGGAATCCCGACTGTGGTCTACGGATTCTTCGCTCTGCTGTACATCACGCCGATTATCCAGGCGGTGTTCCCGGAGACCGGGACGTTCAATCTCGCTTCCGCGAGTATCGTCGTCGGGATTATGACGATCCCGATGGTCGCGTCCATCAGCGAGGACGCGATGTCTGCCGTACCAGAGGAACTCCGACAGGCCGGCTACGGTATGGGCGCGACGAAGTTCGATGTATCCACCGGTATCGTCGTGCCGGCCGCGCTGTCAGGGATTTTCTCCTCGTTCATCCTCGCGATCTCACGTGCCATCGGTGAGACGATGGCCGTCACGGTCGCGGCCGGTTCACAGGCGACGTTCCTCCAGCCGTGGAACCCGGCCTCGTATCTGGAGGGCGCACTTCCGATGACCGCTGCGATGATTCAACTCCTGCTCAGTGATGTCACCGGTGGTGGACTCGGCTACCGCAGTCTCTATGCAATCGGACTCACGCTGTTCGTGCTCACACTCAGTATGAACGTCATCAGCGATCTCATCGCACAGCGGTATCGGGAGGAGTACTGAGATGGCGACAGACTCTCGCGTTATCGAGAGCTTCGGACAGGTTAGCCAGACTGTCGGAACGATATTCCGGTATCTGCTCTTGTTTGCGACGCTCGCCGGCGTAGTCGCGTTGACGATTCTCCTGTTGTTCGTCGCGAACGATGCGATTCAGCCGCTGACGGCCGACCCCGGATGGCATCTGGTGTTCTTGGTGACGCTCGTCCTTCCGACGCTATTGACGACCGGTTATCTCGCGTCGCGTTCCCAGTCTGCGCTGATGGTCGGTGTCGGCACGCTCGGTCTCGCTGTCGTCTCGACGATGTTCGCCGGTGGACTGGCAATGATACTGGTCGATATCCTCTCACCGATTATGTGGGCCGCGTACGTGCTCGCGTTGGCCGTTCCGACCGTCGCTCTCTTGGCGGTGCGTCGGACTGTCGACCTCCCGTTCCTCGCGTGGATTCCCGTAGTCGTGTTCGGCTACTACGCCTCGCTGTTCGGGCTCCCGGGGCTGCTCGCCGGAACCGTCGGGCTCGGACAGATTTTGCCCAGCGTCCCTGCGCTGGTCTCGTCGGTGCCAGTGCTCCCGTCTGACTGGATTCTTCTCGTCGTCACGCTCACGCTCCCCGTGGCGGCCGTAGTCGGGAACTACGTTCGCGCGAGCACCAGCGACCGGGGTGCACTCGCGTTCGTCGGTGCCGGCGTCGCGGTTGCTGCCGGCGTAGCGCTATTCAGCTCGACCGTCGGACTCACGCCGGTCCCCGCAATCGTTCTCACGACGCTCGTACTGGTGCCGACCGGCGGCTACATCAGCCGGACTGCGCTCTCCCGGTCACACGACCGAATCGGACTTACGCTTCCGATGGTCGTGGTCGGTGGCTCGCTGCTCGGTGCTGTGCTCGTTCAGACGCTCGGGTTCGCCGGCCCGCAGTCGTGGGTCGACTGGCAGTTCCTCACCAGCGCACACAGTCGGAACGCGATCGATGCCGGACTGTACCCCGCAATCGGCGGCTCCATTCTCCTGATGATCACCGTCGCGCTCCTCTCGTTCCCGCTGGGTGTCGGCGCGGCGATCTATCTCGAAGAGTACGCTCCGAACAATCGCTTCACGCGGCTCATCGATGTGAACATCTCAAACCTCGCCGGCGTCCCATCCGTCGTCTACGGACTGCTCGGTCTCGGAGTGTTCGTGCGCTACTTCGGTCAGCCGACCGGGACCGTACTCGTCGGCGGTGCGACGCTTGCACTCCTCATTCTTCCCATCGTCATTATCTCCTCGCGAGAGGCGATTCGGTCGGTGCCCGAGGATATGCGGCAGGCCTCTTACGGGATGGGTGCGACCCGCTGGCAGACGGTAAAGAACGTCGTCCTGCCGCGGTCATTCTCCGGAATACTCACTGGTACTATTCTCGCGTTGGGCCGTGCAATCGGCGAGACCGCACCGCTCATCATGATCGGTGCGCCCGACGTGTTGTTCTCGCTGCCGACGGAGCTGTCGTCGAAAGTTTCCGCGATGCCCTTACAGGTGTTCGCGTGGGCCAGTCTCTACGCCACGCCCGAGTTCTATCAGCGGGCGGTCCCCGCGGGCGTGGTCGTCCTCGTGAGCGTGCTGCTCGCGATGAACTCCGTGGCAATCGTGCTGCGTAACAAATATCAGTAACAGAGATGAGTACATCACAATGAGCGGCGAGGAACGACGTACCGACGGCGGAACCGCCGATCCAACAGACGATGACCTCGCCATCCAAACAGACGTGAGCGAGAGCGTACAGTCCCACGATCGGTCGCGACTGAGCGCCGAGACGATCGTCGAGGCTCGCGATATCGACGTATTCTACGACGACGTACAGGCGCTCAACGATATCTCGATGGAGATTCCCGAACAGCGCGTCACCGCGATGATCGGTCCCTCCGGCTGCGGAAAATCCACGTTCCTCCGGTGTATCAACCGAATGAACGATCGAATCGACGCCGCCCGCGTCGAGGGCGAACTCCTGCTCCGCGGAAAGAACGTCTACGACGACGACGTGGACCCAGTCGCGCTCCGCCGGCGCGTCGGGATGGTGTTCCAGACGCCGAATCCGTTCCCGAAATCCATCTACGAGAACGTCGCCTACGGGCTCGAGATTCAGGGTATCGAGGGCGACTACGACGAAATCGTCGAGAAGTCGCTTCGTCGCGCCGCGCTGTGGGACGAGGTGAAAGATCAGCTCCACGAGTCTGGACTCGACCTCTCGGGTGGCCAGCAACAGCGGCTCTGTATCGCCCGTGCTATCGCACCCGACCCCGAGGTTCTCCTTATGGACGAGCCGGCGAGCGCGCTCGATCCTGTCGCCACCTCGAAGATCGAGGACCTCATCGACGATCTCGCTGAGGAGTACACAGTTATCATCGTCACTCACAACATGCAGCAGGCGGCCCGAATCTCGGACAAGACAGCGGTGTTCCTCACTGGCGGTGAACTCGTTGAGTTTGGCGACACCAAGCAGGTGTTCCAGAATCCGAACTCCGACCGCGTCGAGGATTACATCACCGGGAAGTTCGGATGACGGAGGAGCGCGACCCAGAGGCCACTCTCGACGAGTGGAAGGCGTCGATGCAGGCCGACCACGAGGCCGAGATTCGGAATCCAGCGCCCGACGCCGACCACCGCATCGAGTCGGTCGTGCAGGCGAGCGTTCGTCTCTTTTTCGAATACACCGACGACGAGCTCGTGGAGTCGGATCGCGAGCGCATCGACCCACCCGAGCCGGAGCTGTTTTCGTGCATTTGTGGCGTGCGCGGGATGACCCGCGAGGAGGCAACGACGCATCTCGACGCAGCGCGGGATTGATACGCCCACGCCGCGCCCATCTCGTATGACCGAAATCCGCCGACTCGACGATGCGACGGTGGACCGTATCGCCGCCGGCGAGGTGGTCGAACGCCCCGCCTCAGTCGTGAAGGAACTGGTCGAGAACAGCGTCGACGCCGGCGTAGACCGCATCGACGTGACCGTTGAGGCGGGCGGGACCGATCGAATCGAGGTGCGCGACGACGGAGCAGGAATGTCACCCGACGACCTCGAACTCGCCGTTACGGAACACGCCACCTCGAAGATACACGATATCGACGACCTCGAAAGCGGGGTCGCAAGTCTCGGCTTCCGCGGCGAGGCGCTCCACGCCGTCAGCGCAGTGTCGAAGCTCACCGTTCGCTCGCGCGAGCAGGGTGCCGAACGCGGAAGCGAACTCCGCGTCGAGGGCGGCGATATCGTCCGACAGGAGGCCGTCGGCTGTCCGGAAGGAACGACGGTCGTCGTCGAAGACTTGTTCTACAATGTGCCCGCGCGCCGGAAATATCTCAAGAGCGAGAGTACGGAGTTCAGTCACGTCAACAGCGTTGTCTCGGGGTATGCGCTCGCCAATGCCGATATCGCCGTCTCGCTCACGCACGGCGACCGCGAGACGTTCGCCACCGAGGGGAGAGGCGACCGTCGCTCTGCTATTATGGCCGTCTACGGTCGCGACGTGGCTGCGAACATGGTCCCTGTCGATGGCACTGACGAACCCGGTCCGCTCGCTGACGTTGGCGGGCTGGTCTCGCACCCGGAGACAAATCGTTCGACACGCGAGTACGTCAACGTCTTCGTCAACGGGCGATGGGTGACGGCGACTGCCGTCCGCGACGCCGTCGTCGAGGCGTACGGCCGCCAGCTCGCCGGCGACCGCTACCCGTTCGCCGTTATCGACCTCGATGTTGACCCGGCCACCGTCGACGTGAACGTCCATCCCCGAAAGCTCGAAGTTCGGTTCGCTGACGAGGATGGTATGGCTCGACAGGTGCGTGACGCGGTGGAGTCGGCGCTGCTCGACGCCGGGCTGCTCCGCACGAGCGCGCCCCGCGGACGCTCGAAGGCCGCACAGACGGAAATCTCACCGGGCGAGCAGAGCGAGGGGTCGACACGGTCCCGCGACCAGACGCGCGCCCAGTCAGATGCTCCATCCGAGCCGACAGCCTCGTCCGGACCTGAAGACCTGGGCGACGTGACTACGACAGCGTCGACTCCTTCCGAGTCAGCGTCGGTCGACTCGGATTCACGTGGTCCGGACGCGAGCGAGCCACCGATATGGGACTCTTCCAGTGGAGACTCTGGGGCCGAGTCGTCTACAGCTGCGAGTCGTCGGTTCCGCGAGCCTCCCGATCAGACCACGTTCGATGGGGACGAGCCAATTCCGGCGTTCGACCGACTGCCGTCGATGCGTGTACTCGGCCAGCTCCACGACACCTACGTCGTCGCGGAGACCGACGATGGGCTCGTGCTGGTGGACCAACATGCGGCCGACGAGCGAGTGAACTTCGAGCGTCTGCGCGAGCGCTTTTCCGGCGACGTGGTGACACAGACGCTCGCCGAGCCGGTGACACTCTCGCTGACAGCGAAGGAAGCCGCACTCGCCGAGCCGGCGAGTGAGGCGCTCTCGCGGCTCGGATTCACGACAACGCTCACCGGCGACCGGGCGTTGCGCGTCTCGACGGTGCCGGCGCTGCTGGCCGACGCCGTTGACTGGTCCACGAGCAGTGCGGCGGAGCCGCACGACGACGCCGGCCCCGAGCTCGTGCGGGCCCTCATCGACGACTTCGCCGACGGCGATCCAGAGCGTACGGTCGAGCGCGCCGTCGATGACCTGCTGGGCGATTTGGCCTGCTACCCCTCGATCAAAGGGAACACCTCGCTGACGGAGGGGACGGTGACGGACCTGCTCACTGCGCTCGATACCTGCGAAAATCCCTACGCCTGTCCACACGGGCGACCCGTCATCATTGAGCTGGGTCGCGAGGAGATTGGGAATCGGTTCGAGCGAGATTATCCGGGGCATAGCTAACGACGCAAGTGAACACACGTCGTTGGCACAGCTAACGACGCCAGTGAACACACGTCGTTGCCATAGCTGATGCCGGCCTGAGCAAGCCGGCATCGGCATAGCTAACGACGACTGGGAATGCACGTCGTTTGCAGAGCTATCGACGCCAGTGAACGCACGTCGTTTGCAGAGCTATGCAGGCCGAAACCGGAATCAGTTACTATGGCTCCTCGATGCCGTATTCGGTCGTCCGGAGCACGTAGAGCGTGAGGGTCAACACTAAAAGTAGAATAGAGAACGTGCCGGCGAACACCAAGTCGTCCGTGCCAGCGACTTTGCCGGGACGGAAGCTTATTATTTTCCGAGAGACGGCAATGAGCGCCGCGATGATGACGATGCGGACAACGTCCTGGTCACGCGAGTAGGCGATAACCGTCTGGTAGATCTCGACGATGATGAACAACAGTAGTGCGGTGTCGATAAAACCGACGACGACCTCTGGGTCAGCGATTCCGGCTGGTGGCCCCGGTTGAACAGATTCGTAGGCGGCCTGCGCGATGCGGACGAGTAGGTCACCGACCCCGATGATGAACAGCCCCATAAGGATGTATGCGACCGCGATTTCGGCCAGATGTATCCCTTTTTGTGATGGTCCGATAAGCGAGTTGTAATCCATACCGTCTCTCTAACCGCTATGCCAATAGGTATCGGGGCAAGAGATACTACCTTCCCCGGCGAGCGACGAGTATGAGCGGTTCCGACGATCGGGTCGCGGTCGAGACAGGCGTCTTCGCGGCGGCCCGACGGTTTCTCGCGCTCGAACGCGACGTGCTCGTCCTCTCGCTCGCGATGTTCGCCTTCTCGCTCGGCTATCAGGGAACGAACCAGTATATGGCGGCGTATCTGTACGCGCTCGGTGCCGGTCCGGTCGTCGTCGGGCTGTTCGGTTCGCTGGGGAATCTCATCTCCGCGGTGTACCCGTATCCGGGCGGTGTCATCAGCGACCGCATCGGCTCCCGTCGCGCGCTCACGCTGTTCGGCCTGCTCTCTGCGGTCGGCTTCGGGCTGTGGGCGGTCGCCGGTTCGATACCACCACTCGTGACGCCGACCGTTGAACTCGGCGTCGGTACGATTCCGTCGCTAACGCTTCCAGTCCTGCTCTTCCTCGGGCTATTTCTCGTCCAGTGTTGGAAGTCGTTTGGGCTGGGAGCCACGTTCGCCGTGGTCCGGCAGGCGAGCGCGCCCGGGGAGTTGGCGGCCGGCTTCGCCGCACCCGAGACCCTCCGTCGGCTCGCGTTCCTGCTCGGGCCGTTGCTGGTCGCCGGCACACTCTCCATCTTCGAGTTCGAGCGCGGCTTCCGGCTCGTGTTGGCCGGTGCAGCCGGATTCGCACTCCTCGGCACGCTCGTCCAACATCGACTCTACGACGCATCGGCCGACTCCTTGGGCGACTCCTTCGCCGGCGTCGCGACGGTGCTCGCCGACCTGCGCTCTCTCCCGTCGGAGTTGCCGCCCCTGTTGGCGGCCGACACGCTCGTCCGGTTCGCCAACGGGATGGTGTACGTCTTCTTCGTCATCTACGTTGAGGCGGCGCTTGCCGGTCCGGTCACGATACCGCTCGTCGGGTCGCTGTCACCGGCGGCGTTCTTTGGCGTTCTGCTCGCCATCGAGATGGCTGTCGCGGTCGTGAGTATGCTTCCCGTCTCCCGACTGGCCGACCGCGCCGGGCTGAAGTCGGCGGTCGGACTCGGTTTCCTCGTCTACGCGCTGTTTCCCGCGTTGCTCGTCCTCGCACCCACTGACGGGCTGGTGATCGCCGGGATGCGATTCCCGCCGGCCGCGCTGTTCGTCGGGCTGTTTGCGTTCTCCGGGCTCCGATTTGCAGGGCTGCCGGCACATAAGGCGCTCATCGCCGGTCCTACTGAGCGGGACGCTGCCGGTCGCACGACGGGGAGCTACTATCTCATCCGGAACACGGTCACGATTCCGTCGGCACTCGTTGGCGGTCTGCTCTACGCGCGCTCGCCGACGGTCGCGTTCGGGACGGCGACGGCGATTGGACTGATCGGTGTCCTCGTCTTTGCCGTCTACGGAAAACGGTTCAGCTCGCCTGGATGAGTGCAGTCTATGGCATCTCGCTACCCGCCACCTCGATAGGAGTCACGCTGTCCTCGCGGTCGTGTCCATCGACTTCCCAGCGGTGGGCGACAACGGTAGTCACCGGCTATAGCTCGAGATACTGGGCGTGACGGCTCTCCTCGAACTCCAGCACGTTCTCCTCGGCGACGAACCCTGCTTCGATCGCAACCCCGACCGCGCGCGTTCCGACGAGATTTGCCACTGTACACCGAGCAAGCGCGTCCGTCACCTCGCTCTCATCGGCGGGATCGCCATCGTAGAAGTCTGGATCGGCCGTAATCGACGCCTCGCTCGTCTCGAACGTTTTGCCCAAATCGTCGGCGTCACAGACCGACACCAGCACGCCTTCGGGCGTCTCCCGCTCGACGAGTAGCATACTCACCGCACCATCTCCTCCTCGCGCTGCTGGCGCACCTCCTCGGCTTCATCGACCAGCTCCTCGGCGCGCTCTTCCTTGCCAGTCTTCTCGTACGCCCGTGCCAGCTCTTCGAGTAGTTCCGGCGATCGAAACCCGAGCCGCTGGGCGTTCTCGAGGGCGTTAACGGCCTCTTCAGCCAGCCCGCGCTCCAGCAGGAAGAAGCCGCGGTTGTACCACGCCTGCGGATTTCGCGAATCGAGCTGCACGGCGTTCTCGGCGTGTTCGAGCGCCTGCTCCGTGCGACCGTCCTCCCAGAGCGCGTACGCGAGATTCGTCTCCGCAGCCGCCGCGTGGTCGCCCTCCGCGTCGATGTATAGCGCTTCGCGGTAGGAGTCGATGGCTGCCTCCCACTCCTCCAGTTCTGCGTGGGCGGCTCCCTTGTTTACCCATGCTTCCTGTCGGACGCTGTCGTCGTCGGTGAACTGGGCCGCGCGGTCGAAGGTGTCGACTGCCTGTTCGTACCGCTGGATACCCATATACGACAGCCCCACGTCGATGAGTTCGTCCGCGTCCACGTCTTCGGCGACCGTCTGGCGACGGTCGAGCGTATCTGCGATGACGCGTGAGTCCACCGGATCCACCTGTCCGGGATCGACGCTGAGCTCGGGCGGGTCGAGGTCGAACCCCTCGTACGGGTCGTCAAATCCCTCGCCTTCCGAGAACTGGTAGTCGTCGTGCTCGTCGGTCATTATCTTTGTTGGGGTGTTGAGCGGCAAAAGCGCTACGTCCGCTATACCGGGTCGATCTGGCGTGGGATTCCGTTCGAGAGGAATCTCACAGCTCCGAGAACGCCCGACACCTATCACTGATGAGTCCCACTAGCCAGTATGCGAACGTTCGTCTCTGTCCCACTTGACGAGCTCTCCGATGCGATTGCGGACGCACAGGCTCCACTGGATATGTCTGGTGTGGACACAACCGATCCCGAGCAGGCCCACGCCACGCTCAAATTCCTCGGCGAGACTGCAACCCCCGACGCCGTCGTCGAAGCGATTGAGCGTGCGGTTGCGACCAGTGAGACACAGCCGTTCGACTGCCGTATCGCCGGCTACGGCGTCTTCCCTTCGATTGATTACATCTCGATTATCTGGGCAGGTGTCACCGACGGAGCCGACGAGCTCACGCGGCTCCACGAACACGTCGAGCGCGAGACGACCAGGCTCGGGTTCGATCCCGACGAGCACAGCTTTACCCCGCACGCGACGCTCGCGCGGATGCGCGACGCACGGAGCAAGTCCGTTATCCAAGAAGTCGTCACCGAACGCGACCCCGATATCGGAACTGTCCACGTCGATAGCGTCGAACTCACGCGCTCGACGCTCACGGACGACGGACCCGAGTACGAAGCGGTCGCCGAGATACCACTGTGATTCGGCGGGCCTACTTCGCTCGGGTCTTTATTCTCGCGCTGTGGGGGTCGCATCGGATCTCACGCCCGAGAGAAAGGACAGGGATAAATGCCCGGGCGTCAAATCCTCGTGCACTATGGGTAAGAAGTCGAAGGCGCAAAAGAAGCGACTCGGGAAGCTGGAGCGGCAGAACAGTCGCGTGCCGGCGTGGGTCATCATGAAGACCGACCAGGACACCGTCCGCAACCCGAAGCGACGCAACTGGCGGCGTAACAACACGGACGAATGAGCGCGAACGATTTCGAGGAGCGTGTCGTCACCGTTCCGCTCCGCGACGCGAAGGCGGAAGCGAAGACGGCCCGCGCCGACAAAGCGATGAGTATCGTCCGCGAGCACCTCGCGAAGCACTTCACCGTCGAGGAAGGCGACGTTCGCCTCGACCCGTCCATCAACGAGAAGATCTGGGAGCGCGGTCGCGCCAAGCCCCCGTCGAAGCTCCGCGTTCGCGCGGCGCGATTCGACGAGGACGGCGAGACGGTCGTCGAAGCGGAGACCGCATAACGTGCTCCGGGCGGCCCTCTCTGGCTCGTCAGCCGTCGGCGTCTTCGCGCGCGCCACCGACGACGTTCTGTTGGTCCGCCCCGATACGGCCGAGTCACAACGTGAGGCACTGGGCGACGAACTCGACGTGCCGGTGTGTGCGACCACCGTCGCCGGCTCCGGCACCGTCGGTTCGCTCGCGACCGGCAACGAGAACGGACTGCTCGTCTCGAGCAATATCACCGAGAACGAGCGCGAGCGTATCGCCGAGGTGACGGACCTCCCGGTCCACGAACTGCCAGGGACGATCAACGCCGTCGGAAACGTCGTCCTCTGTAACGACAGTGGCGCGTACGTCCATCCTGACTTGACCCGTGAGGCGCTCAAGACTATCGAGATAGCTCTCGATGTCCCCATCGAGCGCGGCACGGTCGCCGATATCCACACCGTCTCGATGGCGGGAGTCGCGACCAACAACGGTGTCCTCTGTCATCCGAAGACGAGCGACGAGACACTGGACTTCCTCGCATCCCACCTCGATGTGCCCGCCGATATCGGCACCATCAACTACGGCGGCGCGCTCGTTGGCTCCGGCCTCGTTGCCAACGAAGCTGGCTTCGTCTGCGGTGAGCCGACGACCGGGCCCGAGTTGGGACGCATCGAATCCGCCCTCGGCTATCTGTAGTCATCCCAGGTCGGAAGGTACTTCCCGCTCGCGCGGCCCATTTTGAGTATGAGTGAGTACACAGTGAGCGGTCGATTTGTCGCCCGCGACGGGTGGCAAGCGTTTGAGACGTACATCGAGGCGGAAAACGAGTCGGTCGCGGAGGAGCGAACCTACGCGAACCTCGGCTCCCAGCACGGACTCAACCGAACGGAGATTGAAATCGACGGGGTGGACGCATGAGCCTCGGTGGTGGCGGTGGCGGCGGCCAGATGCAGGAGATTCAACAGCAGATCGAGGCGATGAACGCGGAAGTCGACTCCATCGAGGGCGAAATCGATGACCTGCGCGGTGAGCAGTCGGAGATCGACGAAGCGACCGAGGCCATTGACGTGCTCGAAGACGACGCGACGGTGCAGGTGCCGCTCGGCGGCGACGCATACGTCCGTGCCAGCATCGAGGATATGGACGAAATCATCGTCTCGCTGGGTGGCGGCTACGCGGCCGAACACGAGCAGGACGACGCTATCGACACGCTCGAACGCAAGCGTGACGCTATCGACGACCGCATCGAAGAGCTCCAGGAGGAGGCCTCTGAGGTCGAAGCACAGGTTCAGGAGCTCGAACAGCAGGCCCAGCAGATGCAGCAACAGCAGATGCAGCAGATGCAACAGCAGATGGGCGGTCTCGGCGGTGAGGGCGGTGAGGACGGCGACGAGGAGTAAGGTATGTTCGACTCCCTGAAAGAGACGCTCGGGCGGTTCAAAGACGATGTCGAGGAGGAAGCCGACGAGGAGCCAGCATCCGAACCGACCGACGAGGAGACGGCATCCGAACCGATCGACGAGGAGGTAGCGTCTACGCCCGACTCTTCGGATGACGAACCCGACGCAGCCGCCGCCGACGATGATGACGTGAACCCGAAAGGTGATTCGATCACCGAGCGCGCGAAGCTGTTCGCCTCCGGGCAGACGAAGATTACGGCAGAAGAGCTGGAGGAGCCGCTTGAACAGCTGGAGTTCGCGTTGCTGGAGGGTGACGTAGAGATGAGCGTCGCGCACGGTATTATCGAGCAGCTACGCGACGAACTGGTCGGCACAGCCCGCGCACAGGTGAAGACCGGCGAGATCGTCGTCGAGGAGGCAATCGGCAAGGCGCTACTCGATGTTATCGACGTTGGTGGGATGGACTTCGACGAGGAGATTGCTGCTCGCGAGAAGCCGGTCACCATCATCTTTACCGGCGTCAACGGCGTCGGGAAGACGACGACCATCGCAAAACTCGGAAAATACCTCGACGACCGCGGCTACGACGTGGTTCTGGCTAACGGTGACACCTACCGTGCCGGCGCAAACGAGCAGCTGCAGGAGCACGCCGACAATATCGACCTGAAGCTCATCAGCCACGAACAGGGCGGCGACCCGGCGGCGGTCATCTATGATGCCGTCGAGTATGCTGATGCCAACGACGTGGACGTGGTGCTGGGCGATACGGCTGGTCGGCTCCACACTGCCGACGACCTGATGGCACAGCTCGAGAAAATCGAACGTGTCGTCGGGCCGGATATGACCATCTTCACCGACGAGGCGGTCGCCGGACAGGACGCGACCCACCGGGCCAAGCAGTTCAACGACGCGGCCGAAATCGATGGGGTCGTCCTCACGAAGGCCGATGCCGACTCGCAGGGTGGTGCGGCTATTTCTATCGCCAAGGTGACTGGCAAGCCGATTCTGTTCCTCGGCACCGGGCAGGGGTACGACGATATCGAGAAGTTCGACCCCGAGGTTATCGTCGAGCGGCTGACGGAGTAGTCACCCGCGTTTTCGATATCGAGACTCCGACACTCACAGCGTCTCCTTCGCGGCTACGCCGGCGAGCGCCAGCGTTGTGCCGCCGGCGACGCGACCGAGCCATCGGCGAGCGCGCGTGCTCGCGAGGAGCACCCGTGCCCGCCCAGCAAGCAAGGCAATCCCGCCGAGATAGCCGGCAGCGATGAGCGCGTAGGCTCCCCCGAGCGGCAGTAGCTCGACGCCGGAGCCGAACTGCGGGAGGAAGGCAATAAAGAAAATCGCCACCTTCGGATTCAGAACATTCGTGATGAAGCCACGCCGGAATCCGCCCGCGACCTCGGGCGTCGTCTCGGGGTCGAACTCACCGTCGCCCCGGAGCATTGCGACGCCGAGATACGCGAGATACGCAGCACCGGCGAGCGTAAGCAGATCGTAGGCGGTCGGAGCGGCGCGAAGCAGCGTAGCGAGGCCGGCGACGGCAGCGATAGTGTGGATACAGATGCCACTGGCAACGCCGAGTGCGGCACGAACACCTGCAGTTCGCCCGGCTCCAACAGCCTGTGCGAGGACGAATGCCGTGTCCGGGCCGGGCGTCAACACGAGCGCGGTCGCGGCGGCGAGATACGCGACCGTTTCGGGCATCTACTCGTCGCTATACTCGCGACGGTAGCTCTTGAACTCCGTCCGGTGAGCCTCCTCGTCGCCGAGAATCTCCACGGCGAGGTCCTCCGTGACGGGGTCATCTGCGGCTTGTGCGGCCTTGATGAGCGACCGATACGTCTGGATAGCGCCCTCTTCGGCCTCGATGACGCCGTCGATGACCGACAGCACGTCGGCCGTGTCCTCCGGCGGCTGGAGGCTGTCCTGTCGGGCCACGAATTCGCCACTGGCTGGCGGACGCGCGTCGAGCTGCTTGAGTCGCTCGCCGAGCATCTGGGCGTGTTGAATCTCTTCTTGGGTCGCGTCCTGCCGGAGTCCCTCCTTCACCTCCTGTGCGCGGACACCGTCGAGGATGATGCTGTTCGTGAGATAGTTCATAACCGTCTCCATCTCGTCGCCGTACGCTTTCCGGAGTAGCTGTGTTACTTCGTCTGACATAATTGAATGGTGTCGGCGAGTGCCGACGGACAGTGTAACGTATTGCTCGGCCGGCAGATAACGCTACCGCCGGCCCGCACCGACGGAAAAGGGTTTACCGTGTCGGTAATCTAGGTCGTACAAATGGTACTTGACGACTTGGGGAGCTCACTCCGCGGCAGCTTAGACCAGCTGCGCGGCAAATCCCGTCTCGACGAGGAGGACGTCGAGGACATCGTGAAGGAGATTCAGCGCTCGCTCCTCCAGGCGGACGTTTCGGTCGATCTCGTGATGGACCTCTCGGAGGATATCCGCCAGCGCGCGCTGGAGGAGGAGCCGCCGGGGGGAACCTCCGCCCGCGACCACGTCCTCCGTATCGTCTACGAGGAGCTGGTCGACCTCGTCGGCGAGTCGACGGACCTCCCGCTTGAGGACCAGACGATTATGCTCGCCGGCCTGCAGGGGTCGGGGAAGACGACCACCGCGGCGAAGATGGCGTGGTGGTTCTCGAAGAAGGGACTTCGCCCGGGTGTCATCCAGACGGACACCTTCCGCCCCGGCGCGTACGACCAGGCCAAGCAGATGGCCGAGCGCGCCGAGGTGGAGTTCTACGGCGAGCCGGACAACGACGATCCCGTCGAGATTGCCAGGAACGGGAAGGAGGCGCTGTCGGACGTGGATGTGCTCATCGTCGACACGGCGGGTCGACACGCCCTCGAAGACACACTCATCGACGAGCTCGAACAGATCGAGTCGGTCGTCGAGCCGGACCGGAATTTGCTCGTCCTCGATGCCGCAATCGGTCAGGGTGCGAAAGAGCAGGCCGACCGCTTCGATGACGCCGTCGGTATCGACGGTGTCGCTATCACCAAGCTCGACGGGACGGCGAAGGGTGGTGGTGCGCTCGCCGCAGTCGACCGCACCGACTCCTCTATCGCCTTCCTCGGAACCGGCGAGGAGGTACAGGATATCGAGCGGTTCGAGCCGGACGGCTTCATCTCCCGGCTGCTCGGGATGGGCGATCTCAAGCAGCTCACCGAGCGCGTCGAGCGCGCGATGGAGGAGACCGGCCAGGACGAAGACGACTGGGACCCCGAGTCGATGATGGACGGTGAGTTCACCCTCCACGATATGCGCAAGCAGATGGAAGCGATGAACAATATGGGGCCGCTTTCGCAGGTGATGGATATGATTCCGGGGCTGGGCGGTGGGCTGAAGGACCAGCTTCCGGACGACGCGATGGACGTGACCCAAGAGCGGATGCGCGACTTCGAAGTGATTATGGATTCGATGACCGACGCCGAGCTTCAGTACCCACGCGCCATCTCGAAATCGCAGGTCGAGCGTATCGCCCGCGGCTCCGGCAAGGAGGAAGCGCAGGTGCAGGAGCTGCTCGAACAGCACAAGATGATGGACCGGATGATGGACCAGTTCTCCGGGATGGGCGACGGCGATATGCAGCGGATGATGAAGCAGATGGGCGGTGGTGGTGGTGGTGGCGGTCTCGGCGGGATGGGGCCGTTCGGCGACTGAACTCCTTCAGCGCCGTTATCAGCATCAACGCCTACCCTCAATGCGCCGAAGTCGTGTAGGGTGGGACAGCTGACGAGCGCACGACTCCGGATAGCAACGAACTAATACGATAGCCAGTCCCACGACGACTATGCGCGAGGTAGCTGGGTGTGATTTCTGTGGTGAACCGCCGACCGGGGCGTTCGACGTGCTTCCGGCGAAGTACGACCCCGATGGTGAGGGAAAACGTATGGTGTTGTGTGCTCACTGCCGGGACGCACTCGCATCTATTCTCGACCCGCTGCTCGATGCGACGGCTGCCAGCGACGTGGAACCGGCCCGGGAGGACGTGGCGACGCGAACCGCCGAACCAGCCGACACCGCCCTCGACGGCGAGACGGATCCACCGGTCTCCGACGCGGAGGCGCGCGCAGAAAGCGAGGAGAACGCGGAGCCCGACAACAGCGACGGCGAGTCGGCTGACTCCGAAGAGCGAGAGCGAACGACGGTTCCGTCGGGCTACCGGAAGGTGGTCCGGTTTCTGGACGGGCGCGAACTTCCCATTCCCCACGCTGACGCGGTGGAGATGGCCGCTGGAGCCTACGACCTCGACGAGTCGCAGGTAGAAGAGATTCTGACGGAGGCCGACACTCGCGACCGGCTCGCGGTCGCGGGCGACGAGATTCGCCGGCCCTAGAGCGTTCCCTTCGTCGAAGGGGTATCTGTCCGGCGCTCGTCGTAGCGCGTGGCGTCGTCGAGCGCACGCGCGACGGACTTGAACAGCGCCTCGATCTCGTGGTGGGCGTTCGCTCCTTCAATCTCGGTGTGGAGCGTGACGTTCGCGTGCATCGCGAACGACTCCCAGAAGTGGCGAGCCATATCGCTCGTGAACGCTCCGACCTGTTCCTGTGAGAACTCCCCGTTCCACTCGAAGTAGGGGCGACCGGAGATATCGAGCACGACGGAGCCGACGGCCTCGTCGAGGGGAACACGGCGGTCGGCGTAGCGGACGATACCGCGCTTGTCGCCGACGGCGTCGGCGAACGCTTCGCCGAGCGTGATGGCCACGTCCTCGACGGTGTGGTGATCGTCGATCTCCAGATCGCCGTCACACCGGACCGTCAGGTCGAACAGTCCGTGGGTGGCGACGGCCCGGAGCATGTGGTCGAAGAAGCCGATGCCGGTGTCGATGGTCGCGTCGCCGTCGCCGTCGATGGCGAGCGTCACCTCGATATCCGTTTCGCCGGTGGCGCGGGTGACGGCCGCCGTTCGGTCGCTCATACGCGCTGTTCCGCGGGCGGCAGTATGACGGTTGTGGTCGCGTGGGTAGCTTCACCAGATGAAGTTCCAGTCGCGTTTATAACTGTTCGTGGCGTCTTAGCCCGTGATATGCATCAGGCAGTCGTTCCAACGGCGATACGGCTGGCGGCACGCACTACTCCCCAGCTGCTGGCCTCTTCCCCCGTTACGGCCGCTGCAGCGAGTGGAATCGTCTACAGTCTGCTCCGCGGTCATCAGACCGACATCGCCGCTTCGAGCGTGAACTTCCCCTCGTAGAGTGCGGTACCGACGACGACCGCCGCCGCACCGGTCGTCCGTAGCGTCCGGATATCGTCGAGCGTCGCGACACCACCGGAGGCGATGACCGGAATATCGACCGCCCGCGTGACGGCCTCAATTGGCTCACGACGTACGCCCGTTAGCTGGCCTTCGACATCGACATCGGTGAAGAGGATACCTGCTGCGCCGAGTTCCTCGTAGCGACCAGCCGCCTCAGCGGGATCGAGTCCCGTCCCCTCAGTCCAGCCGTCGACGACCACCTCACCGTTCTTCGCGTCGAGGCTCACGATGACGCTGTCGGCGTGCATCTCGGAGATGCGCGTGACGATGTCCGGGTCCTCGACGGCCGCGGTACCGAGGATGACGCGCTCGACGCCGAGCGAGAGCAGGTCATCTGCATCCGATGCCGTGCGGATACCTCCACCTACCTGCACCGGCACGTCGACGGCCTCGACGATGGCTTCGACCGCGTCGGCGTTGACACGCTCCCCCTCGAAAGCCCCGTCGAGGTCGACCAGATGGAGTGTCTCCGCGCCAGCGTCGACCCAGCGTTCGGCCGCCTCAACGGGATCCCCGTACTGGGTACCGGTGTCGCGTTCGCCACCGACCAGCTGGACTACTTCGCCGTCCTGCATATCGACGGCGGGAATAACGGAAAACGAGTCGTACATATCCGGTGCTTGCCCCCTCAGTTGGTAAATCCGCCGGTTCGATCAAATCCCGGAGATTAAAAGCCGAGTTCGCTATTAGTCATATATGATATCGCCACTGCTTCTTTTAGGCTTACTCGTCGCGGCGTTCGTCGGCTTCAACATCGGGGGATCGTCGACAGGGGTAGCGTTCGGACCGGCAGTCGGCAGCAATATCGTCGGAAAGTCGGGTGCTGCCGCGCTGATGACCGTGTTCGCCTTCGCCGGTGGGTGGTTCTCCGGCCGTAACGTTATCAAGACGATGGGCGGTGATATCGTCCCGGCGAGCTACTTCACGCTCGTTGCCAGCGTCACGATCCTGCTGTTCGTCGGGCTGGCGCTGCTTATGTCGAATCTGTTCGGCGTGCCCGCCTCTACTTCGATGACAGCTGTCGGGGCGATTGCCGGAATGGGACTCGCAAAGCGGGCGCTTGAGTGGGCCGTGATGGGCCAAATTATGGTGTGGTGGCTCGTCTCCCCGCTCATCGGCTTCTGGATCTGTACGATGATCGGCCGCTACTTCTACCCGTATCTGGACTCCTGGTTCGGATTGGAGGAAGCGACTGGTTTCAAGCGAACGGCTACGCGGTTTCTCGTCGTCGCTATTGGTTGTTATATGGCATACTCGGCAGGAGCATCGAACGTCGCGAACGCGGTCGCGCCCCTCGTCGCGGGCGGTACCGGCCAACTGACCGCGAGCCAGGGTGTTTTCCTCGCTGGCGGCGCTATCGCCGTCGGCGCGTTTACGATCGCCCGACGTACGCTCGATACCGTTGGAACGGGACTGACTGACCTGCCGCTGCTCGCCGCACTCATCGTCGAGACGGTCTCGGCGACGCTCATCACCTTCCTCTCGGAGATCGGAATTCCAGCGTCGCTTGCTGTCTCCGCGACGATGTGTATCATCGGACTCGGGTGGGGACGTGCCACTCGAACGACCCGGCTGGTCGACGTTGCGACGACGGCAATGGAGGGAAACACCGGCAAGGCGGTCCAGCCCGGTGTGGACTCACTTACGAAAGACGAAGACGAGGTCCAGCCCATCGGTGAGGAGGAGCCCGACGAGCTATCGGCGAACGACCTCTTTGACCCCGCCGCCACGGCCCGAGTTATTACGCTGTGGTTGGCGACACCGACGATCGCGGCGGTCAGCTCCTTCGTCGTATTTGCGGTCGTGTTCCCGGCCGTGTTAGGCTGAGCGCCAGCGAAAAGGCGAGCTTTAACAATAGCGGGATACAACATACCTGTTGATGCCAACTGTAGAATACCTCAACTACGAAGTGCTCGATGACCACGGCTGGTCGATGGATGACGACGACCTGTTCGAGGAGGCCGCAGGCGCGGGTCTCGATAACGAGGACTACGGCGAACTTGAGGTGAATGAGGGCGAGTATATCCTCGAATCCGCCGAAGCACAGGGCTACGACTGGCCCTTCTCGTGTCGTGCCGGCGCGTGCGCAAACTGCGCCGCTATCGCCGTCGAGGGCGACATCGATATGGATATGCAGCAGATCCTCTCCGACGAAGAGGTCGAAGAGAAAGACGTCCGACTCACCTGTATCGGATCGGCCGCGACAGACGAGGTGAAAATCGTCTACAACGCGAAGCATCTGGACTACCTCCAGAACCGCGTCATCTAAGTAACAGCCTCGAACGCACGTTTCACGAACGCAGCCCTTTGGAGGGGTATCGATAGTTCAGGCCAGCCGTTTCCGGCCTGAACTACCTCTCCCCTGAACGCTTTCTCCTTTAGCGGCAACTGCGTTCAGAACGGACTGATAACGTAGTTTGGACTACGATAGTCTAAATTACGGTAGTTCACAATCACGGCACATCGACGAGGATCCGACGTTTTCTCACAACCAGTTTTCGCTGACGTATTCGAGGGTGACGTCGGACTGTTCGAGATAGCGGGACATCTCGTGGACGATATTCCCGACTTCGCGTGCGGACAGCGTCTGGTCTTTCTGAAAGAGGATACCCGCCGTACGCTCGACTGCTAATTCGGTGAAGAAGTCATCGTCCTGCGTAAGGACCAATCGATTATGCTCTCGGGCGTACTGGGCGATCAACTCGTCCTCGATACCGAGTCCGAGTTCGGAACCCTCATCGAGCCGTTCGACGTCGTGACCGAGCTTTCGGAGATAATTGACCGTTGCACGCTCGACGTTCTGGTCTGCGAGGATTCGGTACGCAATCAGCCACGAACGTCGTCCGGGTCGGTGGTCAGATGTTCGTGGTCATCGATGGCAGCCTCACGTTGCCGTTCGACAGTGTGCATCTCGTTCGGGTGGTCGTGGTAGTACGTGAGTGCCCGGTAGATATCAGCCACGTCGATATCGTGGCGGTCGGCGACCGTCCGCGGTTCGAGACCGCAGTCCTCGACCTGCGTTTTGACGAACTGAACGGTAATCCGTCGACCTTCGAGATGTGGCTCGTCGTGTAGTTCTCGCACGATCCGCCTCGTTGCCTGGCTCATACGGGTTCTACGTCCGTATCGTACTTGAACGTCGGGTACAGAGAAATCGTTCAGTACACGGACCAGCCACGGCCATCGCGCTGTCGTGTCTCTCTTGGTCAGGACGACACTTAACATCCGTCCGCCGCCACGCTGAGGCACTACCTATGGACGACACGACGGCTACACTACTCGACGAACTCAGACAGGATGACGCCCGGAGACACGTCGTCAGACTGCTCTCCGAGGGGATGCCCACGACACGGGAACTGCGCCGGGAGACGGGGCTGGACGAGCCGGAGCTTCGACCCATCTTGCAGGCGGGCTTGGAACAGGAGCTACTCCAGCGCGATGACGACGGCCGGCTCACCCTAACCGAGTGGGGTGAGCGGGCGGCGGAGTTCGTCCTCGTCGACGACTGGAACCCGTCGGCGATGAGTACGAAGAAGGGGCGGACGTTTGACGTACTCTCGGACTGTGAGTGGCACTGCTCGGAGTGTGAACTCTCGGGCTCACAGCCGGCGGCGTACATCCGCGACTTCCGGGACGAGGGGTTCGAGTTCGCGAGTACCACTGGCGGGCGCGGCGAGTACGATCGCCGATACTGTGAAATCTGCGAGGACGAGACGACTCACCGGAAGCTGAAGTACGCCTTCCCGAGCCAGAAGCCCATCACGCGACAGGAGATGCCCGAATCGTTCAAACAGCGCGTGCGAGATCTCTACGACAACCGAGACGCCTTCGACTGCTCCACTCCAGGTGGGACCCCCGAGGTGGACCACCGGCGACCCCGCATTCGGTGGGACGAACCGGAGAACTTCGACTACGAGCAGCTCTCGGACGCCGAGGTGCGGAAACATTTCCAGATTCTCTCGGGAAAAAACAATCTGTTGAAGAGTCGGAAGTGCGAGCAGTGTGTCGAGACGGGTGAGCGACCGCCCTTCTACGGCATCGACTTCTACTACGAAGGGGGCGAGGAGTACGAGGAGGCCGTCGGCTGTGAGGGATGTGGCTGGTACAATCCACACGAGTGGCGCGACGCGGTGAACGAGATTCTCGACGAGTCGAGTGTGTGACCGCCGTCGGCTGGACGACTCACGCCGCGGTCGGGTGTCTCTGGTCGAAAGGTGTTTATCCAAAGACCCGGTCCTTACGCCAAGGAATCGACGATGCCAGGAGACACGACACAAGCCGATAGCGCGGTCAAGACGCTGGATCTCTTCTGTGGGGGCGGCGGACTGTCGACGGGATTCGAGCAGGCAGGCTACGATATCGTGGCCGGAATCGATGTCAATCGGGACTTCCTGGACACGTTCGAACACAATCACGAACACTCACTCGCCATCGAGGCGGATCTGAACGAAGTGGACCCCGCGACGTTCTACGACGAACACGGTATCGACACCGACGAGATCGATGTGGTTATCGGCGGCCCGCCGTGCAAGGGATTCTCCATCGCCGGCAAGCGCGACCCCGAGGACGAGCGGAACTCTCTCGTGGGGAGCTTCATCGACCACGTCGCCTACGTGGAGCCAAAGCTGTTTGTGATGGAGAACGTCCCCGGCATCAAATCGATGGAAGACGGTGACGTGATGCGGAAGATTCACCAGCGATATGATGAGATCGGCTACTCCGTCAAACACGAAACGCTCAACGCGGCAGACTACGGCGTCCCGCAGGCCCGCCGCCGGGTCGTATTTATCGGTCGCGCCGACAGAGAGGTCCCCACGTTCCCTGATCGCACCCACCGGCCCTCTGACCAGACGACGCTCACGGGGGCGACGCTGGAGCCGTACGCCACCGTCCGGGAGGCGCTGGTCGAAAAGGAGTTCGACGGACTCCCGAACCACGACAAGACGAACCACAGCGACGACATGGTTGAGCGTATCGCTGAGGTGGAGGCCGGCGACAGCCTCTACGAGAGCTTCGGTGACAGCTGGCGACGGCTCGAGATGGACAAGCCGTCGCCGACGGTCAAGGAGAACCACAACGCACCGTTCATTCATCCCGTGGAGCATCGCGTCGGCACCGTCCGCGAGTGTGCGGTGTTACAGACCTTCCCCGACGACTACGCGTTCCAAGGGCCGAAGAGCAAGCAGCTGAAGATCGTCGGTAACGCTGTCCCCGTCGAACTCGGCCGGGTCATCGCGGAGGCGGTTCGCGGCGACATCGAACAGATGCGCCAGCAGTCGGACGCGCCAGCGACGCAGGCGTAGTCCGGGATATCATCTGTTCGGTATGCGTTCTGGTATCGATGCACACCTTGTACACGGGCAAAAGCCGCGCGACCGTGACACAGTCGTTCTGAGAACGGACGGCTTATACTGCCGGACGGAACTATTTGAATCGTCTTTCCACTGAGCGACCATCGAACCACCGAGATAGCGGAACTGACGATTCACACGGATTACGCTAACTGTTTACCGCTACGACCGCACGACTGCGTGCGGTCAATACGGAAATGACTTAGCGTAATCCGTATCAGATCTTCGCGAAAGTACGTCCGGCAGTATTACTACCTCGACCCTGCTAGCCACGCCGATGTCTGTCGTCCGCAGCGTTCGGCAGTCGCCTGCCGTCCTCGTTATCTTCGCAAGCACGCTCGTCGCCGTGATGGGTGTCTCGCTCATCAGCCCCGCCCTCCCCGCCGTACAAGACGCGCTCGATATCACTGATTCGCAGGCGAGTCTCCTGCTGTCGGCGTTCACGCTCCCCGGCGTTATCCTCACGATCCCGCTCGGGATGCTCTCGGACCGTATCGGCCGCAAACCGGTTCTCGTCCCGTCGCTCGTTCTGTTCGGGCTCTGTGGGAGCGGTATCGTCTTCGTGGAGTCGGTCGTTCCGCTCTCCATCGGCTCCGTCGTCCTCGCCGAGTCGTTCCCCATCATCCTCGCGCTTCGGGCGGTACAGGGAGCCGCGAGCAGCGCAATCGCGATGATCACGATCACGCTCATCGGCGACAGCTTCGACGGCGACACACGCCGGAAGCTCATCGGAGCCAACGCCGCGATTCTCGCCTTCGGCGCAGCGGCGTACCCGCTCGTCGGCGGCGCGCTCGCCACGATCGCGTGGACCGTCCCGTTCCTCTGTTTCGGG
Organism: Halobacteriales archaeon; assembly: GCA_034521675.1. Taxonomy (GTDB): domain Archaea; phylum Halobacteriota; class Halobacteria; order Halobacteriales; family Haloarculaceae; genus Halosegnis. Next base: position 248,993 of record JAXHLZ010000005.1, read on the forward strand.
CTCGGAATCGTGGTCGCGATTCCGGGACTGTTCGTGCTCTCGGAGCCGGAGCGCAAGGCGGCCGGCGACGGCGAGGGCCTTCGCGCCTTCCTCACCGGACCGACCTCGATGCGACCGTACGCCGTGCTTTATACCGCTATCCTCGGTATCTTCGTCATTCTCTACGGTGCACAGCTGACGGCGGTGCCGTTCCTCTTCGACGACACCTACGGGCTATCCTCGGCCCAAATCGGGCTGCTACTCGGGCTACCAGCTGTCGGGATGGGAATAACCGCCACCCAGACCGACCGTATCCTCGCGCGCATTACCAGCTTCCAGTCCATCGCGTTCGGCTTCCTGCTGTACGGTATCGGGATGGGAGTCGTCGCGACGACCGACTCGGTCCTCGTCTCCGCCGGCGGACTGTTTCTGTTCGGCTTCGGACAGGGCTTCGCCGAACCCATCACCGACACCGCGCTCAACGAACTCGCTCCCGACGAGTTTCGGGGAAGCATCATGAGCGTCCGGACGAGCGTACTCCGACTCGGCACGACTATCGGTCCGCCGCTCGCGACCGTCACCGGACTGCGAGTCGGCTACCGACAGACGCTACTCGTCGCCGGCATCCTCGCGAGTGCGTTCGGGCTCTGCTGGCTCGTCGTCAGCTCTCGATAAATGATGCGTTCGCGACTAGCCCACAACACTCATTACTGACTGAACGTTCAGTACGCATATGTCCGAACTGACGCAGCGCCGTCCGTGGCTGGCGGCGATACTGGCTGTGCTCGCACCGGGGACAGGTCACGTTTACCTCGGCCGATGGAGTCGGGCGCTCGCGTGGCTGCTCGCCGGCTATGCCGTGAGCATCCTGTTCGTGTCGGCCACCGCCGGCGACGCACTGCTCGCTGGTCGGTGGCCCGGCGTCGAACCGCTCGCGCCGCTGCTCGCCGTAATCGGCGTCTCGGCGGTCGACGCGTTCGTGCTCGCGAATGTCCACAACCAACTTCAGCCGCGGTCTGCGACCGATAGCTGTCCGGCCTGCGGCGGCGAACTCGACGCCAATCTCGATTTCTGTCCGTGGTGCACACTGGAGTTCGACCAGCTCGATGTGGCGGAGGCCGACGCGTGAGCGAAGCCCCCGATAGTCGCGAGCAGATTATGCGGGCGGCGTTCGAGGCGCTGGCGACTCACGGCTACGCCGATCTGACGGTCGCGCGAATCGCCGACGAGTTCGAGAAGAGCAAGTCGCTGCTCTACTACCACTACGACGGGAAAGACGACATCCTCCGGTCCCTGCTCGATTACGCGACCGACCAGTTCCTCGCGGAGCTGGACGCCGAATCGACCGAAGACGCCGCGGTGAACCTCCGCCAGTTCGTCGACCAACTGCTCCCCGAATCTCCCGATGAAGGTGTGCTCACCGGTCGCCGAGTCATCCTCGAACTCCGCGGCGAGGCCGTCGGCAACCCCGACTTCCGGGCGACGTTCACGGCGATGGATGAGCGGCTCCGCGACCGCGTCGTCACCGAGGTCGAAGCCGGCGTCGAAGCCGGAATATTCGCAACTGACAACCCCGAAACTGTCGCGACGGAACTGACACTGCTGTTGAACGGCGCACTGTTGGAGAGCGCGACTACCAACCACGAGGTGACCGAGACGGCACGCGCTGTCCTCTACGCTCGTATCGATGCGCTCACAGAGGGACTGAATGAGTAGCCGCGACGTGAACGTCACCGAGGGTGATATCCTGAAGCCGCTGGCTCTGTTGGCCGCGCCGATCGTCCTCTCACAGCTGTTGCAGGTCGGCTACAACCTCGCGGACACGTTCTGGGTCGGACAGCTCGGGCAGGAAGCGGTGTCGGCGCTGTCGTACTCGTGGCCGCTGGTGTTCCTGATGATCTCCGTCGCCGGTGGCTTCACCGTCGCCGGGACCGTCCTCGTCGCCCAGAACAAGGGGGCAGGCAACGACGACCGCGTCGACTTCGTCGCCGGCCAGACCATCGCGTTCGTCGGCATCCTCGCGCTCGCGTTCGCCGCGCTCGGCTATCTGCTCACCCCGTGGCTGGTCGGACTGATCGGTGCGACTCCCGGTTCGATTGAGTATACGCTCGCCGTCGAGTACACGCAGACGGTGTTCCTCGGCGTCGTGTTTATGTTCGGATTCTTCATCTTTCAGGCACTCCTGCGCGGGTGGGGTGACACGAAGACCCCACTCGCGCTGATGATCCTCGGCGTCGCGCTCAACGTCGTCCTCGATCCGTTCCTGATTCTCGGCTTCGAGGCCGGCCCGCTATCGATGCTTGGGCTCTCCGAACTCGAAACGACGCTGTACGAGGCGACTGGGTTCACCGGCTACGGCGTGCAGGGTGCCGCCATCGCCACGGTGTTCTCTCGCGGTGTCGGCGCAATCATCGGGATGGCGTGGCTCTTCTCCGGACGGGTCGGTATCAGCCTCTCGCTGTCGGACCTCAGACTGGACCCCGACACGCTGCGCGACATCGTCGCCATCGGCGCGCCCGCGAGCATCGAACAGTCGATGCGCGCACTCGGTATCACCGCGCTGACGGCCCTCGTCGCCGTCGCCGGTGACGACGCCGTCGCCGCCTTCGGTATCGGCAATCGGTTGAACTCGCTCGTCTTCCTGCCAGCTATCGGCCTCTCTCAGGGTATCGAGACGGTTGTCGGGCAGAACCTCGGCAACGGCCGTCCCGACCGCGCCAAGCAGGCCGTCCGGTACGCTGTCGGGATGATTGCTGCGGTCCTCGCCGCTGTGACCGTCGTCGCGGTCGTCTTCGCTGAACCCATCGTCTCGGTGTTTATTAGCGGCGAGAGCGCCCAGCGGGTCATCGATATCGGCGTCTCGTATCTCCGCGTTATCGGGCCGACGTTCGTCTTCCTCGGGATTTACCAGGTGTGTCAGGGTGCGTTCCGCGGGAGCGGCTCCACTCGTACGGCGATGATATTTTCTATCCTCTCGCTGTGGGTATTCCGGCTCCCGATCGCCTATGTGCTCGTCACAGTGTTCTCGATGGGTGCAGTCGGCATCTGGTACGGTATCGCCGCCTCGAACGTGCTCTCGCTCGTCGTCGCCGGCGCGTGGTATCTCCGTGGAACGTGGGCGACCGACGTGCTCGACCGCGAACCCCCCTCCACGGCTGCCGACAACTGAACGAGCATTCAGATTTTTCGGAACCGTTATACGGCTAGTGTTAGTAGAATAGTACAGACATGAGTATCGCCGAGAGCAGGTCGCTTGCGAGGGGAGTCACGTGAGCCTCACAGACGGTATCGTCGACGGTATCTTAGACCACAGCCGTGCAGTCATCGTGGTGATGATTCTGCTGACGGTCGTTATCGGTGCAGGTGCGCCGATGCTCGAACAGACGTCCTCGCTCGACCAGTTCCAGACCGACTCCAAGGCGGGCGAGAAGCTGGAGTATCTGGAGGAGAACTTCCAGACGGGCAACGAGAACACCACCTCCGCACAGGTCATCATTCGTGACGACAACGTCCTCGACCGGAACTCGCTGCTTGGAAGCATCGAGTACCAGCAGACGCTCCGCGCCAACGAGACGGTCAACGCCACGCTCGTCGAGTCGAACCCGACCATCGGCATCTCGAACATCGTCGCCATCACGGCCCTCAGCGAACCGGAGGGTCGCGACGTGCAGCGGCTCACGACCGAGTATCGGCAGCTGAATCAAACGGTTACGCAAGAGCGCGCCGCGATCAATGCGCGCAACGAGACGCTTGCCCGGACGAGTGAACTGCTTCGTGAGCAGCTCACCTTCCTGCGCGAGAACCCGAACGCCGACATCTCGGCAGCGTTCGACGAGGTGCGCGCGAACACCTCGGTCGAGTTCACCGACGAGGATAGACAGACGTTCGAGCAGGCCGCCCAACAGCTCCGACAGGCGGAGTCACAGGAGCAAACCGAACAGGCGTACACGCTCGGCACGCAGGGCGTCCTGAGCGACCAGTACGAACAGCTCCGACAGCGGACCGACGCGCTCGACGCGACCGTCGAGGAACTGCGTTCCATCGGCGAGCAGCTTCAGACCGAGCGCGAAGAGCTCCAGAGCGCACAGAATGCGACGCTCGCGGAGCAACACCAGCAGCTGGAGTCGATGAACGCCAGCGAGATCGAGTCTACCGTGGCAACCGTCCTCGATGATGGGGGTTCCGGCGGTGCGAACACGCAGGCGCTCGGCTTTATGCCGACAGACTTCGACACCGACTCGACGAGCGCGGAGGCGACGATGCTGCTCGTCCGCCAGTCGAGTGACGCGCCGGCCGGCAACAACGCGGCTGCCTCCGAGCCAGTTATCGACGCTCAACTCGCGATGCAAACGCTCGGCGGTGACACGGAAGGCGGGGAGTATCTCGTCTTCGGGGCGGGTATCATTAGCGACGAGATTACCAGTTCGATGACGGACAGTCTCCTCATCGTCGGACCGCTGGCCATCATCTTCGTCATCATCGCGCTCGCGATCGCCTACCGCGACGTGCTCGATATCCTGCTTGGCTTGCTGGGTATCGGCGGCGTGCTGGCGTGGACGTTCGGCTTTATGGGCTGGGCCGGCATCTCGTTCAATCAGCTGATGATTGCCGTGCCGGTGTTGCTCATCGGACTGAGCATCGACTACGCGATCCACATATTCATGCGCCACCGCGAGGAGCGGAACGCCGACGACTCTCCGCGCAGTTCGATGCGCGTCGCGCTCGCTGGCGTCGGTGTCGCACTCATCTACGTGACCGCCACCACGGTCATCGGCTTCCTCTCGAATCTGACGAGCCCGATCCCGCCGATTCGCGACTTCGGTATCGTGAGTGCGTTCGGTATCACCGCGGCGCTCGCAATCTTCGGCGTCCTGATGCCGGCGGTGAAAGCGGAACTCGACGAGGCGCTCGAAGCTCGTGGCATCGACCGTCGAAAGCGCGCGTTCGGGACCGGCGGCGGTCGGTTCTCGTCGGTGCTCGCGGTCGGGGCAACTGCCGCACGCCGCGCACCGTATCTCGTCCTCATCGTCGCGCTACTGCTCACTGCAGGCGGAGCCTACGGCGCGACGCAGGTGGACACCTCCTTCTCACAGAAGGACTTCCTCGCGGAGGAGCCCGCCGACTGGATGAAAGACCTCCCCGAGCCGTTCGCACCTAGCGAGTACACCGCGAAGGCGAATCTGGAGTACGTTAACGAGAACTTCATCCGTGAGGACTCGCAGGCACAGATTCTCGCCGAGGGTGATGTGACCGCCGACACGGTCCTCGAGCGGGTGGAGGCTGCTGAACTCGCCGCGGCCAATAAGGGCGTGACACAGACGCTCTCGAACGGCGCGCCCGACGTGAGGACGCCGCTGTCCGTTATGAACGAGGTCGCTGCCGAGAACAAGCAGTTCGCTGCGACGTTCGAGGCTGCTGACACCAACGACGACGGCGTGCCGAACCGCAATATCGAGGGCCTGTACGACGCGCTGTACGAGGCCGCACCTGACGAGGCGGCGAGCGTTATCCACCGCACCACTGCCGGCGAGTACGAGGCGCTCCGGCTCGTCATCTCAGTCAAAGGCGGTGCAAGCGGTGACGCCATCCAGACACAGATCAGCGATGTCGCGACCGAACTCGACGGCAACGGACTCGAGGCCACCGCGACTGGCGGCGCAATCCTGAACAAAATCGTCCAGGACGAACTGCTCGACACGGTCATCAACAGTCTCATCATCACGCTGGTTGCGACGTTCATCTTCCTGATGGCCGCCTACCGACTCACCGAGGGGAGCGCGACGCTCGGCGCGGTGACGCTGTTACCCGTTGCGTTCACCGTCGCGTGGATTCTCGGAACGATGTATCTGCTCGGCATCTCCTTCAATGTCCTCACGGGGATGATTACGAGCCTCACGGTCGGACTGGGAGTCGCCTACAGCATCCATATCTCCGAGCGGTACAATCAGGAGCTCTCCCGGACTGGCGACGTGTGGGACTCGATGGAGCGGACCGTCACGGGGACGGGCGGTGCGCTGCTCGGCTCCGCGGCGACGACTATCGGCGGCTTCGGCGTGCTCGTCTTCGCCATCCTGCCGCCGCTCCAGCAGTTCGGACTCATCACCGGGATGACCATCCTCTACGCGTTCCTCGCGAGCGTGTTGGTGCTCCCGAGCCTGCTCGTCATCTGGACGCGATACGTGAGTAGCGTCGATATCGACGGTACTGACGGCGATGGTGGTGCGGTCGCCACGATGGCCGACAGCGATGACAGCGACGACACGACGACCACATCCGATGTGTGCGCTGGGACGCGTCACATCGAGCGAACGGTTGCAGCTCCCGGCGATCGCGTTCCCGTCACAGTCGAGGTGACCGGACTCGGCGGACGCAGCGTCGTCCACGAGCAGAGCACTGCGACGCTGACGTTCACTGACGCCACGCCGGTTCCGGTGGACACGGCGACGGCCGACGGCTCGCTGTACGTCGCCTTCGAGGGTGACGCCGCGACTGTCGAGTACACCGTCGAGATTCCGGACGACGCGCCCGACGGCGCGAGCTTCGAGCTGTCAGGTGACGTGCTTACCAGCGACGAGACGACCGCCGTCGAGGGCGAGACGACGATTCAGGTGATTCCGGACCTGTTCGAGCGCGTCACCGCCGTGGGCGTCGTCTCCGATGCCGACCTCCGGCGCGCCACGCAGGCGTACGAGGCTGGCGAGCTCTCGGAGACGCAGCTGGATCGCATCCACACCGCGTGGGTTCGGGGCGAACTCGACGAGGCAGAGTGAGATGACCGCCGACGGCGCGGTCGAAGCGCTCACCGATCTCGGATTATCAACGTACGCCGCCCGGACGTTCATCGGACTTCAGCAGCTCGGCGTGGCCGCAGCGAGCGATATCGCCGCCGTCACCGATGTGCCGCGTTCACAGGTGTACGGCGCGACGGACGAACTCGAATCGCTCGGGCTCGTGGACGTGCAAGCCGGCTCTCCCAAGCGCTACCGTCCGGTCGAACTCGACCGCGCTCGCGACATCCTCCGGGCGCGGCTCGAAACGACAACCGATCGCGCCTTCTCGTATCTGGAGTCGGTCCAGAACGAACAGGAGCCGACCGACGGACAGGAGGCTATCTGGACGACCGAAGGAACCGAAAGCATTGCTGCCCGCATCGCTACGCTCGCTGAGGACGCCGCCGGTCGCATCTTCTTCGCGACCAGCCAACCCCGGCTTATCGACGATGATCTCCTCGACGCGCTCGTCGCTGCCGACGCCCGCGGCGTCGACGTTCTCGTGGTAAGTGCTGACGACGAGGTACGAGCGACTGCGGCTGACGCTGGATTGCCCGTTGAGGCGGTCGACCGCGACGACGAACTGGAAATCAGTATCGGTCGGGTGTTCGTCGCCGACGGCTCGACGGTGCTGTTGAGCGTGTTACCGACCGCAGAGATACCCCACGTCGAGCGAGAGGCCGCCTTCTGGAGCGTCGACACCGGGTTCGCGATGATTATCGCTGGACTGGTTCGCGAGCAGTTCGCCGACGCCTAGTCGTCGAACCGGCGTGCCGCTCGCACGTGCGTTCGTCGTTCGTCTCCGTGTTACCCGTCAAGTTTCCTCTCCGTCTTACCCGTCGAGCGGCTGGAAACCGAACTCCTCGCTAACGCCGAGTCGCCCGCCAGCGACCGCGAGCAGAGTGTGTGTCACGAGACACGAGACGAAGGCGACGGTCCCGAGCTTGCCGCCGAAGCCGGCGAGGACGGGGACGGCTGCGGTGAACAGTAGCCCAGTTACGACTCCGGCGAGCGCGACGCTCGCCACGCTCGGGAGCCGTCCGGAGTGGCTCATCCCGGTGAACGAGCCACAGAAGGCTGCTGCAGCGAGCAGCGTCGTTCCCGGGAGAACGAGCGCCACCCCACCGGCGACGATGCCGACGACGCTCGACCCGAAAACAGGGCCCAGCCCGCGCAGGCGAGCGAGCCGGTACGCCCCGACCGCTCCGACCGTCGCCGCTGCGAGACTGCCCGCGGCGACCGCCACGCTCGGTACAGCGACCGCGTCCGGTCCGGAGCCGCTGGCGAGTGCAGCCACGCCGCAGCCGACGAACGCAGTCGTGCCGAGCTTACCGCCGAAGCCGTTGAACGCGCGCTGTACGGCGATGAAGACCACTCCGGCGATGAGACTCGCGACCATCAGCTCGGGCCACGAGAGCACGCTCATCGCTGCCATCCCGACGAACGTGCCGCAGTAGGCCGACGCCTCGTACCGCTGGACGAACAAGTGCGCGAGCAGGCCGACGATTCCGGAGCCGACGACGACACCCGCGCCCGTCTGCGCAACCAGTCGGGTCAGCGGCGCAGCCACGAGTATCGACAGAAGGAACCCTACATCCGTCCGGGTCAGGGTGAGGGGCGGCTCTCCGACCACGTGCGCGGTGAGTTCGCGCCCGAACGCGTACGGGACGGCAAGTGCCCCCGCGACTCCGAGAAGGAGTCCGACGCCTGCGTGTCCGACGAGGATGCGACCGGCCGCCGCCCCGCTGGCGAGCACGAGTCCAACTGCCGCCACAGCGAGCGCGGCGATTGCCGTCGCTTGTGTCGTCGGACGCACAGCGGTCGTTTGCCGTCATCGAGTATGACCGTTGTGGCTCGGGACCCACAGCACCTTATGCCGTCCCGTAGACCGTACGGGCGTGATGCTCGCGACCGCCGTCGAGACGCTGCTCTCCAGCCCGCCGACGGATCTGCTCCGGCTTACCGTCGTTCCCGTCTTCCTGTGGGCCGCCTATCGCGATATCCAGACCCGTCGTGTCCGTGACGAGCTCTGGGCACCGCTCCTCCTGCTCGGCGTCGTCGTGCTCGCCGTCGACGGGCTCGCCGCCGTCTCCGTCGGCGGTCCCCGACTCCAGCTGTTCGGGATTCATCTCGCGGTCTCGCTCGGTATCGTCGCCCCGCTGGGCTATCTGTTCTGGCGACTCGGCGGCTTCGGCGGCGCTGACGCGAAGGCCATCATTGTCCTCGCACTCGTCTTCCCTGAATTTCCCGTCTACCTGCTCGCAAACGGGAGTCTCCCGCTCACGGAGACACCGCTTGGCGTCTTCTCGATGACCGTTCTCTCGAACGCGGTGTTGGTCGGACTGATTTCGCCGCTGCTGCTCGCGGGCCGGAATCTGCTCGCTGGGCGTGTCTCGCTCGCGATGTTCGTCGGTCGCCCGGCCAGCGTGTCAGACGTGGGGAGCGCCTACGGCAATCTGCTCGAAACGCCAGACGGACTGACTCGGCGCGGGCTCGATCTCGACGCGCTCCGGATGTATCTCCGGTGGCGACAGTTGACGCTCGCGGACATTCGAGCGGACCCAGCTCGCTACCGGCATCCGGGCTCGATTTTGACCGACGCTGGCGACCCGACAGACGGTGCCCTCGCCGCCGGGCCAGACGTGGCTGACGGCTCGCTTCCGGGTGCTGACACTCCCGTTCCCGCGGTACGACTGATCGACCCCGATGACCCGTGGGGAGCTGCGGCGTTTCTCGCTGCGATCGACTCTAGCGCCTACGGTACGACGCCCGAGCAGTTGCGCGAGGGACTGGACGTGCTCGCCGAGCGCGACACCGTATGGCTCACGCCTGGACTCCCGTTTATTGTCCCGATAACGGTCGGGCTGCTGGTCGCGCTAGTGTACGGTGACCTGCTGTACGCACTGCTCGGTGCCCTCGGTGCAGCACCGTGAAAACGGGTGTCGACCCGTTACGCTTCGACTTCCGTCGGCTCCTCGCTCTCCTCGGTTTCGAGCGACTGGAGCGCCTCGACGGCGGCCTGCTTGTACTCGTCCAGCGGCAGGTCGTACTGATCTGCTGCCATCGTGCCGTACTCGTTGCCGTCGGCGTCGAACCGCCCGATGCGATCGAGCGTCCGGTCTGCTGTCTCGACGACCCAGCGGTCGCGTGTCTGGGCGTCCACGACGTTGATGGACTCCGGACGGACGGAGACGTTCACGTCACCGTCATCCGTCTCGAACGTCCGCGGCTTCCCGACAACGGCGACGTACGCCGGCGGCTCGATGTCGCGCAGGGCATTCGCCGCCTCCGGCTGGTACTGGCCGGCGTAGGTGAAGAACGTCCCCGTCGGGTCGACGATGCGACCACGCCAGTACTCGGAGTCCTCGCCGATATCCTCTGTTTCGGTGAGGGTGCCGACGATGAAAACGCGGTTCGCGCGCTCCCCCGTCGGTAGGAGTGCATACACCGGTGCGCGCTCGTCGTCGGATTCTTTGAACGTGTAACTGGCGTCGTTGTACTCGTGTGCGAACGCGCGGCGCGCGACCTCGCGGGTAGGTATCGAAGACATCTACATCGACCTCGCGCGGATGAGTGTTGCCTCGGCATCCACGCCACCGAGCTGTTCCATCTCGTTCGCCAGCACGTACCGGCCGAACGTCGGCCCGGTCACGCGGTAGTAGCGTCCGACGATTTTCTCGGCCATCTCGTCGGCCACGACCGTCGTATCGAGCGCGTCCATCGCCATCTGTTTGGCCTCCTCCAGCCCGGTGCCAGTGAGCCGCTCAGTCGCCTCCTTATCGAAGATGACCTCGTGGATCTCGTCACCGTCGTCGAGGACACCCTTGATGCGGAGATCGAACTCTCCCTCGCCTTCGCCGTGTTCACTACAGCGGCCGTTCTGAAGCACGCGCGTGCAGTCTTCCTCCGGGCATCGCTTGATGAGCCCGCTGCCCGACTGCATGTCTACGAGCGCACCCTCGACGCTCACGTCGTCGTCGCCGACCTCGATCTCCTCGTCGAGTTCCGTGATAGCGGTCGTGCGGTTCAGCTTCACCGAGTAGTTGCCGTCGTACTCGTCGGTGACGATGTTGCCGAGCGCGTAGGACTTCCCTTCGGTCAGTTCGGGAAGTTCGCTGGTCTCGAAGGCGACGAACTTGATAGTGCCCGACTCGTCGCCGAGTAGGCCAACCTGCGAGATGCTCTCGGAGCGTGGCTCCCACAGGTCCGCGACCGTCACCCGCAGGTCGACCCACTGCTCGTCCTCGGCGATATCCGCGACCGCGACCGTCTCGTTCCCGCCGCCACCGAGATCGTCGCGCTCCATATCCGTCTCGTCTAGGTAGTTCGAGACGACGGACCGGCGCGCCTCGTCGGCCGGGATGCGGTACTCGTTGACGAGGGTGTCGAGTCGCTCCTCGATCTCCTCGACGCTCACGTCGAGCTGGTCGGAAAACTGCTCGTGAATCTCCTTGGCGTGTTGTGTAACACTCATAGCTTGCTCAGTCTCCGCGTGTTTTCAGTGGGAGACATACGTTGGTTGGCTCCCGATGGTATTTAAAATTCCCCTGCCGCGGCGAAAGTGAAACTACTCGAGTACGGCCTCGACGCCGGCCCACTCGTCGGCCAACAGTCCGTAGCGCACGTCGTCGACGACGCCGTCCTCGAAGCGGTAGTGATCGCGGGCGGTCCCCTCGTGGGTGAAGCCGAGCCGGTCGAGCAGCCGCCGAGAGGCGTCGTTCGGGGCGAGATGCTGGGCGCGCAGCCGTCGGAGTCCGTGTTCCTCGAAGGCGTACTCGATGAGCTGTGCACACGCCTCGGTCGCATACCCCTCGCCGTGGTGGTCGGGATGGATCCACGCGCCGAGATTCGCCCAGCCGTGCTCCTCGTCGATGGGTGCCAGCGAGACGTTGCCGACGCGCGTCTTCTCGTCACAGACGACGAGGCTCACCCCGCCGTCGCGGTATTTTTCGAACTCCTCGGTCTCGTACTCGGGCTTCGAGTACGGCCCGTCGAATGTCGCGATGTAGCGCCGGACCTCGGGGTGAGTCGTCGCCTCGTGGAAGAAATCGAGGTCGTCGTCGCCCACAGTCCGGAGGTCGACACGGTCACCCGCAATGTACACTGGTCCTGCCATATTTCGTGTGGCTGCCGGACGGGACAAAAGCGTTCACCGGGCGTGTCACTCGCTCACGCGCCGACGGATTCTACTGGCCGGCGCTCGACGTTCGAGTATGAGCAACAGACGGCGACTCGCGCGACTGCTCCGGTCGAAACTCCGCGCTGCAGGGAGTCAGTACGAACGCGCGAAAGGCGAGTACGCCGCCGGTAAGGCGAATCTGCCGACCGACGAGGAAGGAAACGCGCGGCTGGTGTGTCGCCGCCACGCTGAAAAACGTGCCGTCCCACTCGACGGTGACGTGCCGCGCTGTTTCGACCCCGACCACTCCGACTGTCAGGGGTGTCTCGCGGATATCCGCGAGGGATGCGTCGAGACGTGGTGAGTTACGAGCCCCAGAAATCCTCGCGGCTGCCCAGTCGCTCGCGCTGTGTCTGGCCCCCATCGTCTTCCTCCTCGCCTTCCCCGCTCGCGTCCACTTCGTCGCCGGTCCCGGCTTCTTCCTCGTCCCCTTCCTCATCTTCTGGTTCCAGCTCCAGCCGTTCGAGCTCCTCGCCACGCGCGAAGTTGTCGAGTACCTTCGTGACTTTGACGCGCGCCCGCGCCTCCGGCAGGATGCCGTCGACCATGACGATAAAGCCGTCCTCGGTACGACCGACGCCGGCTCCCGACTCGTGGATGTCCTCAACCGTGATGACGATCTCCTCGCCCGGCTCGACGGGCTGCTGTTTCAGCTCGTTTATCGGCTGATTGTAGTGACCACACCACTCGGCCCCGCCGCGGTCACCGTAGTGAGCACAGCCCATCCCTTTGATTTGCTCCTGAAACTGGGGACACTGATCTGCGAGTGGGCATCCGGACATATTACGAGGTACGTAGGGTGTGAGTAAACGTTTGCGGGTCCGGGCTGCGGGACGCAACGCTTTCGTCTCGCTCGCCCCAATACCGGCTATGTCACGCCGTGGTGAGCCGGTTCCCGAGGCCGCGCCGTTGGTCGGTCTCGTCCTCGCGTTCGGTATCGCCGGATTCGGCGTCCTCTTCGGTACCGACGAGACACGACTCGTCGCGGTCGCGATCGCACTCGCCGTCCTCTACGGCTTCACCGCCATCGGTATCGTCCGTTCCGGTGACCCTACTGACGCCATTCCGCCGACGCCCGTGCTCGCGGCCGGTTCCGCCCTCGCGGTCGCCCTCGCCGGCTATGGGTTCGTTACCTCGTCACCGTCGCTCGCTATCGCTGTCGCCAGTATGGCGGTCGTCCCGACCGCGCTGTACCACGCCCGCTACGGCGAACGAGTCAATCCGTTCTCGCCGACGCTGACGCTACTGGCCGTCGGCGTGTTCGCTGCCGCCGTCGTCGGACTTGGGGTGTTTACCGATGACTCTGTTCCCGGACTCGTGACGGCCGTCGCGCTCGTGCTCGCTGGGCTCGACTATCGCCAGCAGCGTGGCGGCTCGCTCTCTGATGTCGCCAGAACGCGCGTCGTCGTCGGGCTATTCGGCGGGAGCGTGTTCTTTGTTCTCGGTGGCATCGTGGCTGCAGAGCCGACGCTCGGGCTGGTCACCGGTAGCGTCTGTCTGCTACTCGGGGCGTTCTTCGCGGTCGGACGGTAAGATACAGCAGCCGTGGCTCGCTTCGCTCGCCACGGTGAAACGCCTCACTACGTTCGGCGTATGCTCTCTCCGAATCTCAGCTCTACGCGACCGGCGTTCCCTCGACCTCGGTCGGCGCTTCGCGACCTCTCACCACGAAAATCTGCACCAAACGGCAGCCGTGGCTCGCTTCGCTCGCCACGGTGAACGCCTCACTGCGTTCGGCGTATGCTCTCTCCGAACGTCAGCTCTACGCGACTGGCGTTCGCTCGACGACCGTTCCATCGTAGGTCGGATACTGCTCGACGATTTCGCCCTTCTCCACGTCGCCCTCGTCGACCATCTCTTCGAGGAGCCACCACGCCAGCTCGACGTGGTCGGACTTGACGGTGTAGAACTCCTCAGGGACGCCGAGGTCGGCTAATCGCCCCTCGGTCTCCCACGTCTTGCCGTAGACGAGCGTGCCGTCGTCGGTCACCTCGTCGAACTCACGCCGGAGGTTGCGGGCCATCCGCTTCAGCCGTGAGCGGTGCTGAGCGGCGTCTTTGAATACACTCGTACAGAAGTACACTTTCTCGTGGTCGCCCATCGTCTCGAGGATATCGTGGCTCCCCTCGACCGCGCTCATATGACCTTCCTTCAGCTCGAACCCCTCCTCCTGCATCCGGCGGTAGTTCCCGTCGGACATCTCGAACTCGTTGATGTTACAGAAGTCGGCGGCTCCTTCATCGAGAAAGTCGAGAAACTCCGATTCGGCGCGGATACCCGGAATCTCGAAGGCGGGCGTGAGTCCTTCCTCTCGGGCGATGTACAGTATCTCCTCCCACTCGGTGCCGTGGAGGTCGCCCCACTGCTCGTACGGCGGGTGGAAGCGAATCTCGTCGAGGCCGGCCTCCGAGAGCCGGCGCATATTCTCGCGCCCGCCGGTGATACCGGTGTAAAGATGGGTGTGGTGGTCCTCGCCGAACTCGTCTTTCAGCAGGCGGAGATACCGACAGGTCTTCTCCATCGCCTCCTGTGGCTCGCCACCGGTGATGGAGGTTCCGAGCGCATCCATCAGCTCGGCCTCGGCGATGATGTCCTCGTCGTTCTCGACAGGACGCTCGTTCGCGTAGGTCTGGGTGACATTCTTGCGATTCTCGCCGAGCGGGCAGTAGAAGCAGTCGCGCTGGTCGCAGTAGCCGTAGACGAACAGCACCATCTTTCCACCTTTCGCACACTGCTCACAGCCCTTCGAAATCATCTGTTATCTCGATTTGACGGCGCAGGCGCAAAAGTCGTGCGTTCACGAGATACCCCGAAAAGAGTTAACGTGGGAGGCTGTACCCACTCACAATGCTGTTAGTGCTGTGCGTAGACCTCGATGACGACCTCGGTCGCAAGACCGGCTTCGAGACGCCGGTCACGGGGCGCGACGCCGTCGAGGAGAGCGCGGTTGCGCTCGCCACTGCCGATCCCGAGGACTCTGATGTGAACGTCATTTTCGAGGGCGTCCACCTCTACGACGAACTCACCGACGACGGGGAGTCCGTCGAGGTGGCTGTCGTCACTGGCGAAGCCGCCGGCGACGTGGCCGCCAACCGCAAAGTCGGCAACGAAATCGACCGCATCCTCGCCTCGCTCCAGACCGGTGAGGACGTGCGCGCGATCGTCGTCACCGACGGCGCACAGGACGAGTCGGTTATTCCGGTCATCCGCTCGCGGGTTCCCATCGACTCCGTGCGCCGAGTCGTCGTCCGGCAGGCACAGGATCTCGAATCGATGTACTACACGTTCAAACAGGTGCTCGACGACCCCGAGACCCGTGGAACGATCCTCGTCCCGCTCGGTATTCTTCTCCTCGTCTACCCCACCGCAGTCATCGCGAACGCGCTCGATCTACCGGGATCGGCGCTCGGACTCGGCTCCGCGCTGTTGGGACTGTACGTTCTCTTTCGCGGACTCGGACTGGAGGAGTCCGTCGACAGGGTCGCCGAGACGCTCCGCACGGCACTCTACACCGGCCGCGTGACGCTCGTGACGAGTGTGGTCGCGCTCGCGCTGCTCGCCGTCGCAGCCGTTCGAGGTGAGGCGTCGCTCGCACTTCACTCGGCAGACGGGCCCGGCGCACCGCTGGAGACGGTTGCTGCGGTCGCGTACGGTGCGGTCGCGTGGGTCGCGGCCGCCGGGCTGGTGGCCGCGTTCGGCCGCGTCACCGACGAGTATCTCGCCGACAGCTTCCGCTGGCGATATCTCAATGCCCCCTTCTACGTCATCGCGATCGCGGTCATCATCAGGGCGCTATCGGCGTATCTGCTCGGGCTGGAGTTCGCGACGCTGCCGTATCTCGCGGCTGCGCTCACCGGAGGGACGCTGCTGGCCGTATCGAGTACGCTTGCCTTTGCCGTCGTGGAATCACGACTCGCACCTGAACAGCCGCGGGTCGGGTGACCTCGCTGATTGTCTCCGTCTCGTTCTGCTCACCGTTCACGTACGACGACGAACTCGGCGAGATCGCGCAGATACGCCAGCGCCTGCGATTCGTCTGCCCCGGTCGAATCGAGCGCGTCGAGCGCCGCGTCCGCTCGGCTGCGCGCGAGGTCGTTCGCCGTCTCCGGGTCCACGTTCGTCACCTGCACGAGCGACGGGCGCTTCATCTCCTCGTCCTGCCCCGTCGGCTTGCCCAGCGCCTCGGGGTCGGCCGTCGCGTCGAGCACGTCATCGCGAATCTGGAAGGCGATGCCGACGTGCTCGGCGTAATCTCCGAACGCCGCGACGGTCTCCGGATCCGCGTCGGCGGCGATTGCGCCGACCTCGGCTGCCGCCCTGAATAACGCTCCAGTCTTCCGGCGCGCGAGATCCATATACTCCTCGCGCGTTGTCGGCTGTGCGACCAGTTCTGTCGCCTCTCCCTCACCGAGTTCGACCATCGCCTCGGAGACGACACGCATCGCTCGCTCATCCTCGGAGAAGAGGCTAAACGCCTCGCCGAGCAGCCCGTCCGAGGCAATGATAGCGGAGCCGTGGCCGTACTCGGCGTGGGCTGCAGGCACCCCTCGCCGGATTGGCGATTCGTCGATGATGTCGTCCACGACGAGCGAGGCGTTATGCACAAGTTCGATTCCGACGCCAAAATCGACGGCCTCGTCGCCCGCTGTGCCGGCCGCCTCACACACCAACATCGCTAGCGTTGGTCGGACTCGTTTTCCGCCCGATAACGAGACGTGTTCGACCTGCTCGCGCAGCGCCGCCGGCTCGACCTCGTCGAGTACCGCTTCGAGTCGCTCCTCGACGCGCTCGCGACGCTGCTCCAGATACTCCATTACCTGTCTGTACGGGCGTCCGTCGCAAGTAGGTGACGGAACCGCCCGATGCGACGGTAGCTTTTCGTTCCGACCGTGCGATACACCACCATGCAGATCGCCGTCATCTCCGACACCCATATCCCGACCCGCGAGACAGAGATTCCCGCTCCGTTCCGCGAGCGAATTGCCGCCGCAGACCACACGATCCACGCCGGCGACTTCGAGACGCGCGCCGTCCTCGATGACCTGCGCGACCTCGCAACCGACCTCACGGCCGTCTACGGCAACATCGATGCTGCCGATATCGGGCTGCCGGCCGTCGCCGACCTCCGCGCCGAGGGCGTTCATCTCGTCGTCAGCCACGGGACGCTCAATCCGGTGAAGGCGGCAGTCCACCAGACCGACGCCACGACAATTGGTAGCGGTCCCGAGGCTTATTATGCGGCTATCGCCGACACTGCTCGCGTCCGTGCCCGCGCGTGGGCGAGTGAGGATACCGTCGTCGGCATTGGTGGTCACATCCACGAAGTCGTCGACGAGCAGTTCGAAGGAATCCGCGTCCTCAATCCCGGCTCTGCGACCGGTGCCGACCCTGCTGACGTTCCAACGATGATGACGCTCACGCTGGATGATGGGGCTGTGGATGTGGAACTGCACGAACGCTGAACCGGGGCTGGACGTTCTGGTTCTGTTGTTGGCTGGAACGTGTCGCTTGGTTCCCGGCTCACGCCACCGCACAGTTTCGCTTGAGTAAGCACCCGAGGCGGTGGCCTACCGCACCGCGCGTAGCGCGTGTGCGGTCCGGGGGAGGGTTGGCGCGGTGCTGTATCCGTAGCCAAGCAATCGCAGTGGTCGCTGTGCTGTCGAACCCAATGCAGACAGTCAGTACTGTACCCGATGCCAAGCAATCAGGGTGGTCGCCGTGCTGTCGAACCCAAGGTAAACAGCGTGGTGCTGTATCTGATTCGAAAAATCGAGAAGAGAAAGAAAAGAAATCGAACTTACGGCGCTTCGCCGCCGAACGCTTCGATGAGTTCGGGCACCACGTCGAAGAGGTCGTCGACAATGGCGTAGTCGGCGATGTCCATAATGGGCGCGTTCGGGTCCGTGTTGATGGCGACGATGGTGTCGGAGCCCTTCATGCCGGCGACGTGCTGGACCGCCCCGGAGATGCCGATGGCGATGTACACGTCGGGCGTGACGACCTTGCCGGACTGGCCGACCTGTCGGTTCTTCGGGAGCCAGCCGTTGTCGACGATGGGTCGTGACGAGGAGAGGGTCGCGCCGAGCGCATCGGCGAGCGCCTCTATGAGCGGGATATTGTCTTCCTCCTCGATACCGCGACCGACGGAGACGAGCACGTCGGCCTCGGAGATGTCAACGTCGCCCGAGCCGACTTCCTCGAAGCCGGTGACTGTCGACCGAACGGCCGACTCGTCGAGCTCGAAGTCGAAGGCGGCGATCTCTGCGTCGCCGGTCCCCTCTGCCTTCGCCCACTCGGCGGGACGGATGGTGAGCGCGAACTGGTCGGCCTCGATATCGACGGTCGTCTCGACCTTCCCGCCGTACTGCTCGCGGGTAATCTCGGGCGTGCCGTCGGCGTCGATGTTGACGGCGTCGGTGACGAGCGGGACATCGAGCTGGCCGGCGACGGCCGGCGCGAAGTCCATCCCGTTCACGGTGTTGGCCATCAGGATAGCGTCCGGCTCGTGAGCCTCTGCCATCGCGGTGACGGCCTGCGTGTACACGTCGTGGTTGAACTCCTCGCCCTCGGCGACGGTGTGGATGGCGTCCACGCCCTCGCGGTTCAGCCGGTCGGCGTAGCCGTCTACGTCGCCGCCGATGACGGCGAGATGGAGTTCGCCGCCGAGGTCGTCTGCCAGCTTGCGACCGGCGGTGATGAGCTCGAACGATGGGTCACGAAGCTCACCGCGGCGGTGTTCGGTGACGGCGAGGACCGTCATACTCGGACACCTCCGGTGGAGAGCACGACGTTGTCAGGCACTACGTGTCTGACTGTAGTCATCCCTCGACCACCCCCGAATCACGCAGGAAGCTGGCAAGCTCCCCGGCGGTTTCGTCGGCGGAGCCCTCCCAGACGACGGCGTCGCTCTCGCTCTCGGGCTCGTACATCGAGGTGAGTTCGACCGACGTCTCGAGGACTGACTCGTCGAGACCGAGATCCTCGAGCGTCTGCACGTCGAGCGGCTTGCGCTGTGCCTGTCGGATACCGCGTAGCGAGGCGTAGCGCGGCTCGTTGATTCCCGTCTGGATAGTGAGCACGGACGGCCCCTCTACGTCGGTCAGCTCCTCGACGCCACCTTCGAGCTCGCGGTGGACTGAGGACTCGTTCGTCTCCATATCGTGGTCGAGATTGTTGACGACGGCGGCCCACTCGAAGCCGACTCGCTCGGCGAGTGCGACGCCGGTCGCGCCGAAGGAATCGTCACCTGACTGGACGCCGGTCAAGACGAGATCGGGATCCTCCTCCTCGACGACGGCCTCCAGCAGCTGTGCCTTCGTGCCGGCATCGAGAAACTCCGCCCCCGCGATGGCGTCGTCCCACACGCGCAGCGCGCGGTCTGCGCCTTTCGCCAGCGCCATCCGGATGGTCTCATCGGCGCGTGCCGGGCCGACGGTGACGGTGACGACCTCCACGTCGTCGTTTGCCTCGGACAGCTGGACGGCCTCCTCGACGGCGTAGTCGTCCCACTCGTTGAGGTCGTACTCGAGATAGCTCTCGTCGACGTCGAGCCCATCGATGGTAAACTCGTCGTCCACTTCGGCCACCTCCTTTACAGTGACAAGTACCTTCATCGTTCTCGGTTACAGTTGACGCCGGTTCGGGGTTAAGCGTTTCCGAACCGCACTCATTCGTCATCGAGGTCGCCGACACCCTCGCCGGGCAGGGAAATGAGATTTTCCCGTCCGATGCGCAGCTTCTCTATCTCGTCGTCCTCGTCCATCGCCGACAGCAGCTGTGACACCTTGGCGTTCGACCAGCCGGTCTCCTCCACGATGGTTCCCTGCTTCATCCGCCCGTCGTTCGCCTCTAACAGCCGGAGGACGCGCTCTTCGTCCGAGAGCAGCTCCGAGTCTGGCTGGCCGTCAGACGCTCCACTCGGTGGGGGCGTGGCCGCCCCGCTGGTTTCGCCGGGTCTCTCTGTCCGCGTTTCGGTCGTGGTGTCGCCGCCGGATGCCCTGGCTGCGCCGTCAGTACCACCGGTGCCACTCCCTCCACCGTCTCCGTTCTCGCGTATCTGACCAAGCGCGCCGGTCGCTCCGGACTGTCGCCGCCAGAACAGATAGCCGCCGACGAGGAGCAGCAAGACGATCACGCCGGCACCACCGAGCATCGCCGTCGGCGGACCGTTCGGCGTCGGCGTCGGTGTCGCCGTGTCACCGGTGTACGTGATTTCACCGAGATAGCCGGGTGCGAAGCTCTGTCGGCCCTCCCAGCGTAACACGCCGTTGTTGACAGAGACAGGTGCTGTCTTGACGCTGTATCCGTCGGGTGGACGAATCACGAGCGCCTGGTCGCTCGCGAGTCCAGGGAACCACGTCCCGTCGGTCGTGTTGAACGCATCACCGAGTCGGTACGTCTCTCCCGTCATCTCGGCGAAGTTCGTCCACCGGAAGCGGAGCGAGAGTTTACCGATTCGCGTCCCGTCAACCGTCGTCGTGTTCGACACGTATTCGGTGGCGCGAATCGACATCTGTCGGTCGGCTGTCGTCGCTTCCATCGCCTGTCGGAACGTCCGCACGTCGTACGTGAGGTCGGCGTTACCGTTCTCGAACTGGGCTGCGAGCCGCTCGAAGGCCTGCGTCTCGTTCTCCGTCTCCAGTCGGAACTGTGTGGAGACCGTCCAGTCGGCGTCACCGCTGGGCGTCAGCTGTACGTCGAAGGTCGTCGCCGCCGGTCGAAGCTCCGCTTGCTGGGCGACGGGGTTGACCGCTGCTACGCCGCTACCCGCTCCCGACGAGAGAGCGAGCACGGCAATGAGCAACCACAGGAGGGGCCGGCGCTCGGACCGCATACGTTCGGCTGTGCCTGCCGCCAGCAAAACGCTTTCCATCCGTCTGACATTGTAACTGTCACGGAGCGGCGGTTTTTTTATCGCTACCAGTCACAGTAACCGTATGGCTGGTCCTCGCTGCCTCTCCACCGTCTCCGGTCGCAGCCTCCTCGTTGCCCTCATCACGGTCTCGGTCGTTGTCTCGTCCGTACTTGCACTACCCGTCCTCGGCGCGTCGACGCCGATCCAGTCGGACAAGACGACGAATACCGCCCAACAGCCAGTCGTCTCGCAGGCGAACACGTCGGGGTATCTCGCCCTCGACGCTGACCGCATCCAGACGAGCCATTCAGTCATCGTCGGTCTCGACCCCGCGGGCGCGAGCGCGGTCACGACCGCACGGCTCCGTGGTGCCTTCGAGACTGAACGCCTCAGAGCGCGGTTCGCAAATGCCGACAGCGAGTCGGCTCGCCGCCTCGTCATCGAGAACACAACCGCGCGACTGGACGTAGCGATTTCGGCCCTCGAAACACGCCAGCAGACGGCTCTCGACGCGTACAACAGCGGCGAGAGCTCGGCGACGACGTTCGTCCGCGAACTCGTCGCGATCGATGCGATGGCCCGCGAACTCCAGACCACGATCGACCAGCTGTACACCTACGATAGCGCGGTCGGTACTCCCGTCCCCGAGCGTGAGATCGCCCGGATGAAGGCACAGCTCATCCCGCTGCAGGGGCCGGTTCGTCACCGACTCGGAACGCATATGAGCGACGGAACGCCCCGTCGAGTCCACCTCACGACGGCTGACAACGGGCTGGTCCTCTCGACGATCGTCGAGGGCGAGTTCTCGACGCGGTATCTCCGTGAGGCGCTCGTCGGATCCGCGTTCGATGATCGATTCACCGACAAGCCGATCAGTATCACCGAGGACTTCCTCCCGCGACTGGAGGAACTGTATCCGTGGGTGTTCGGCTCCGACCGACGGTCGAATACCGCGCTCACCAACGAACCGTACTACGTGCAGGCCGGCATCTACGCGATGGCCGTCAATCATCCACACGGCGCCTCCGGAGCTGACGATCTCGTCGTCTACTACGACGCCGATACCGACGCTATCTTCCGCGAGATTCAACGCAAGGAAGTGAGCACGATTCCGACAGAGGCGGTCACCGAGACAAACGGCGACTATCGACTCGTCGTGCAGACGACCCACACCGACGGCCCGCTCGGTATTCGGGTCGAGAACGCTACCACCGGCGACCCCGTCGAAGCAAGTGTCTTCCTCGACGGCGAATCGCTCGGTATCACCAACAGCGCGACCCACTGGACCCTCACGCCACAGGGACAGTTCACCGTCACGGCGACGACACCGACCGGGAATATCACTACGACGGTTGGTGCGGACACGTAAATACCGAGCCGCGCCAGCCGGTGTATGTCACGGACACGAGCCGTCGCTCCTGCACTCGGTGCCATCTGCTTGCTCGCCGTTACCCTTCTCACGACGGTCAGCGTCGGTGCGACCGCGATGGCGTTCTCGCCCGCAGAGCCAATCCCACAGGCCGCGTTCGACCTATCTGCGACCGCAGACGGGGGTCTCACGTTTGTCCACGCCGGCGGGGAGACGGTACAAACCGACCGACTCTCGGTCCATCTCTCCGTCGACGGTGAGCCGGTCACACACCAGCCGTCCATCCCGTTCGTCGGTAGTCACGGCTATGTTGGTTCGCCAACGGGCGTGTTCAACGCTGCCAGCGACGGCCGCTGGACCGCCGGCGAACGGGCGACGCTCCGACTCGCTGCGACGAACGCTCCCGAACTGCGCGACGGCTCGACGGTTCGGGCCGTCCTCAGAACGGAACGTGGCGTGGTCGCTCGACTGTCCACGACTGCTCGCGGATGACGAGAGGGATTATGAAGATGGAATCGGTGATTCCGTCTCGGCGTCGGACTCTGCCTCGGGGACCGTCGCGACGGTCGTAATCGCGCGTGGTGTTCCAGGCTTGCGCTGTTGGATATGGTGTTCGAACTCCTCGTAGCCCGCTTCGGTGAACATACGGTCACCCTCCGCCTCGTCGTAGAAGAGCATAATGGCGTCAGCGAGCGTCTGGAAGAGGCTGGAATCCGGATAATCCGGACCGACAACGAGGACGGTGCCGCCGGGCTTGGTGACGCGACGGAACTCACGTAGTGCGGCGACGGGATTGGGCCAGTACTCGATGGAGCCGGACGACCACAGCGCGTCGAAGCTGTCGTCGGCGAACGGAAGGCGTTCGGCGTCCCCACGATAAAAGCGCACGTCGCCGTCGCGGCCGAACTTGGCGAATGCCTTTGACAGCTGACCGTCCGACTGGTCGAGTCCGTGCACGTCGTCCGTGTACTGGAGGATTCCCTCGGTCGCGAAGCCGGTGCCACAGCCCACGTCGAGTACGCGGTCACCTGCCTCGATGTCGAACCACTCCAGCGCCTGATCGCGCATCTGCTCGTTCCAGATGAACGGGTTGACGGTGTCGTACAGGGTCGAGAAGTACCGGTAGAATACCCGAGCACGCGCTTTGTTCTCTAGGAATCCCATTATCCGTATATCGGTCCCGAGCATCAAATGTGTGCGGATTCCCCCGTTTGTTCCGCTGCGCGTTCCGCAACTCACATATACACTGTGGTACAAACCTCGCACGATACGAATATGGCGAGGCCAGATGTTCTCAAAGAGGTCAAGACGGCCGAGCAGGAGGCCGAAGAAATCATCGCGCAGGGGGAAGAGGAGCGCGAAGAACTGATTACCGACGCACGTCGCGAAGCGAAGGAGATTCGCGAGGACGCCGAAACCGAGGCGGCGGAGCTGAAAGAGGAGCGACTCGCCGAGGCCCGCGAAGAGATTGACGCTGAGGCCGCGGAGATTCGTGAGGAGGGTGAGGCCGAACGCGAGAAGCTCACGAACCGTGCGGCAAGCCGCGAGGAGGAGGTGGTCGAGGACATCCTCGAACGATTCACGGAGGCGGTCGATGCTCAGACCTGAGCAGATGAGTCGGGTCTCGGTAACGGGATCTAAGGGCGTTATGAACGAGGTTATCGAGACCATCCACGAGCTCCGACTGTTCGACGTGACCGACTACGACGACGAGTGGGAAGGATTCCAGCCCGGCGACCCGGTTGAGGGTGCTGACGACGCTTCCGAGAAGCTCGTTACCGTCCGCTCGCTCGAATCGCTGCTCGACATCGAGGGTGACGACTTCGATAGTGAGCCGATTCGACTTGAGGACGCCGACCTCTCAGATCGACTCGAATCAATCCAGACGACAGTCAATGACCTTGACGACCGCCGGGACGAGCTTGAGGACGAACTGCGTGAGGTTGAGGAGTCGCTCGGCAGCGTCGAGCCGTTCGTCGAGCTCGGTATCGATCTCGACCTGCTCCAGGGGTACGACCACCTCACAGTTATCGTCGGACAGGGTGACCGCGACGAGGTGCGGCGCGCACTCGTCGATGCCGACGACGTAGAGCAGTACCAGCTGTTCGGTGAGGGTGACACGCTCGCCGCGTTCGTCACACCGGCCGACGCGAGTGTCTCCGATGCGCTCGTAAGCGCCGAGTTCACGCAGCTCGAGATTCCCGAGACCGACGCCGATCCGGAAGGGTACGTCACAGCCCTCCGCGAGCAGCAAACGGATCTCGAAGACGAACTCGCCGATATCGAAGCGGAGCTCGCCGATCTCGCTGACGACCACGCCGAGTTCCTGCTGGCCGCAGAGGAGCGGCTCACCATCGATGTCCAGAAACGTGAGGCACCACTCTCGTTCGCGACGACGCGCAACGCCTTCGTCGCCGAGGGGTGGCTCCCGTCGGAGCAGTACGTCGACCTCGCTGACCGGCTCAAGGACCGCGTGGGCGATCACGTGGATATCGAAGAAATCGAACAGGCGGAGTACGACGAGGACGGCCACGCCGAGGAACACAACACCGAGGAGGCGGTCGCTGCAGACGGTGGCCACGCAGAACAGCCGATGAGCGACGGATCACCGCCGGTCGTGCAGGATAATCCCGGCCCGGTCAAGCCGTTCGAGTCGCTCGTCTCCGTGTTGAACAAACCGAAGTACTCCGAGCTTGACCCGACGATTATCTTCTTCCTCACGTTCCCGTTGTTCTTCGGGTTTATGATCGGTGATCTCGGCTACGGGCTCATCTATATGGGTCTCGGCTATCTGATGATGCGCGCGTTTGACTCGGATATTATGCGAGCGCTCGGTGCGGTCGGGCTGCTCTCTGGCTTCTTCACCGCTATCTTCGGTGTCCTCTACGGGGAGTTCTTCGGGCTCCACCAGCTCGGGTATATCGTCTACCCAAGCGGGAACCCGCCGATGCATAAGGGACTCCAGCCGCACTATCTGAAGTACGGACTGGCGTGGATGCTGCTCAGCGCTGTCGCCGGTGTGTTGCATCTCGTCATCGGCCGCGTCTTCGACTTCGTGAACAATCTCAAACACGGCGTCGGCGAGGCCTTTATCGAGAGCGGCTCGTGGATCATCTTCACTGTCAGTCTCTGGGTGTGGATCTTCTCCCACACGGCACTGAACGCGAAGCCGGAGTTCCTTTACACGTCATTCGCGAGCGCCGGGCAGACGAACCCGGTTACGGGTGACCCTATCGCCGCCAGCGAGATCGTCTACTCGCTCGGGTTCAACGGCTTCTCGACTATCGACGTGTTCGCTGTCGGTGGCATCGTCATCGACGCCGTGCTGCTCGTCGTCGTCGCGTCGCTCGCCCTCATCGTCAAGGCAGAGGGCGGTATCGGACTGGTCGAGTCCGTCACGCAGGGCTTTGGACACGTCATCTCGTATGCTCGAATCGCTGCGGTGCTGCTGGCGAAGGCCGGGATGGCACTCGCAGTGAATCTGCTCGTCTTCGGTGCGTACGCACACGACGGCGAGTTCCACCTCATCTTCTTCGCGAGCGAGACCGAAGTCGCAGAAGCACAGGCCGCCGGTGAAGTCATCTTCTCCGGACTGGTGAACGGCGATGGCGCACTCGCGTTGGTGCTCGGTGTGCTCGCCGGCATTCTCGTGCTTGTGCTGGGTCACCTCCTCGTGCTCGTGCTGGGTGTCACCTCTGCGGGACTGCAGGCCGTGCGCCTGGAGTACGTGGAGTTCTTCGGGAAGTTCTACGAGGGTGGCGGGCGCGACTACACTCCGTTCGGACAGGAACGGCGGTACACGACCGACGAATAGCGCTCTATTTCTCTCTCCACTGACTTAGTCACAGCGTTTCGTATTCGGGCGTGTGAGGTGCTACACGACACGTTTGGGAAGGTTTATTTGATGGCCGCAACGACTTTGGCCTGTTCCGAAATACAATGTTCGAGATTGCCACCACGCTGTTCAGCAGTATTGCACCTCTACTACAGAGCGGTTCCGACGCGGTTGCTACCTCCCCGGCACTCACCTCTACGGGCGCTGCGGGGCTCGCTGTCGGACTTGCGGCGCTGGGAGCGGGGTACGCAGAGCGAGGTATCGGTGCGGCCGCCGTCGGCGCGATGGCCGAGGATGAAAGTCTGTTCGGTCGTGGCCTGATTCTGACGGTCCTGCCGGAGACGCTCGTCATCTTCGCACTCGTCGTCGTCTTCCTCACGCTCTAAATAGCGCAGCTAACTTTTCCAACCAATGAGCCTTGATACGGTCGCAGAGGACATTCGAGATGATGCCCGCGCGCGTGCGGAAGAGACACGCGCAGAGGGTGAACGCCGCGCCGACGAGATCGTCTCGGAGGCGGAGGCGGACGCCGAGGAAATCATCGAGATAGCAGAACAGGATGTAGAACAGGAGATCGAACGCGAGCACGAACAGCAACTCTCGTCGGCGAAGCTGAACGCAAAACAGACCCGGCTGGAGGCACGCCGCGAGGCGTTGCAGGACGTTCGTGAGCAGGCCGAAGCGGCGGTCGGTGAAATCGACGGCGAGGAGCGTGAGGCGCTGACGCGCACGCTCCTCGATGCGGCTGCGACTGAGTTCGAGGATGTCGAGACGGTCGAGGTATCCGGACGCGCCGACGACGCCGAACTCCTCGAATCAATTCTCGATGAGTACGACGGCTTCGAGTTCGCCGGCGAGAGGGAGTGTCTCGGCGGCGTCGTCGTAGAGGCGGAGGAGTCGCGAGTCCGCGTGAACAATACGTTCGACTCCGTATTCGCGGACGTGTGGGAGGACAACCTCAAAACGATCTCCGAGGAGCTGTTCGAGGAACGATGAAGCTCGGACAGGAGAACGAGACCGCGAACTACGAGTACGTGAACGCACGTGTTCGTTCGCGCCGTTCGGTCCTCTTCGATGAGAGCGATTACCGGAAGCTCGTTCGGATGGGCCCCGGCGAAATTGCTCGCTTTATGGAGGAGACCGAGTACGAGCGCGAAATGAACGCGCTCGGCTCTCGCTTCTCCGGTGTCGATCTCATCGAATACGCACTCAACGAGAATCTGGTCAAGCATTTCGACGACGTGCTTGGCTGGGCCCAAGGGAAGCTGTACGACTACATTGCCCGGTATCTCCGCAAATTCGACGCATGGAACGTGAAGACGGTGCTTCGTGGCATCTACTCTGACTCCACTCCGAGGGAGATCGACGACGACCTCATCGAGGCCGGCGAGCTGTCCGACGAACTGCTCGGTCGACTGGTCGAAGCGAACTCCATCGAAAACGTCATCGAACTACTCTCAGGGACGCTGTTCGGCGACGCACTCGAGGACGCGTACGAACTGTACGAGGAGACAGGTATCCTCGTGCCGCTGGAGAACGCGGTCGACCGCGCCTACTATGCGAATCTTCAGTCGAACCTCCCGTACAATCCGAACCGCGCGGAGGAGCTGTACATCGAGTTCGTGCAGGCAGAGGTTGACTTCCGGAATCTCCGGAACGCGCTGCGTATCGCGCGCTCGGGAGCCGATATCGACCCAGCAGAATTCTACATCGAGGGCGGTCGGCTGTTCGACGAGACGGAGTTGCGCCAGCTGGCGGACACCCCCGATGAATTAGTTGCTCGCGTCCGTGATTCGACCTACGGTGATGAGCTGGACGAGGCGCTCACCGAACTCGACGACGCACAGGGCCTCATCGCGTTCGAACACGCGCTCGATGTGGCGCTGCTTGAGTACTCACACACGCTGTCGAACCGGTATCCGCTGTCGGTGTGTCCGGTGCTCGCATACGTGCTCGCGAAGGAGCGTGAGGTCGACAATATTCGTGCCATCGCACGCGGTCGCGAGGCCGGACTCAGTCCCGAAGAGATCGAAACGGAGCTGGTGATCATATGAGCCAGGAGATTGGCGTTATCGGAAGCCCGAACTTCACGACTGGATTCCGGCTCGCCGGGGTGCGTCGCTTCGCGAACATCCCGGCAGACGAGAAGGAAGCACAGCTCGACGACGCGGTCGAGGAGATGCTCGACGACGAGGGCGTCGGCATCGTCGTTATGCACGATGACGATATGGAGTATCTCTCACGAACCGTGCGACAGGATGTCGAAACGAGCGTCGAACCCGTGCTCGTCACGCTCGGCGGTGGGGCCGCGTCTGGTGGTCTCCGCGAGCAGATCAAGCGAGCAATCGGTATCGATCTAATGGACGAGGAGGAAGACTAATATGAGCCAAGCACAGGAAACCGACACCACGGAAAACGGTGTCATCGAGAGCGTGAGCGGTCCGGTCGTAACCGCCACGGACCTCGCCGCCAGGATGAACGATGTCGTCTACGTGGGCGACGAGGGTCTGATGGGCGAGGTCATCGAAATCGAA
This sequence comes from Halobacteriales archaeon, assembly GCA_034521675.1. Taxonomy (GTDB): domain Archaea; phylum Halobacteriota; class Halobacteria; order Halobacteriales; family Haloarculaceae; genus Halosegnis. The sequence goes on from JAXHLZ010000005.1 coordinate 277,513, forward strand.
GGGAACATCACCACGGTTCAGGTGTATGAGGAGACGTCGGGCGTCTCGCCCGGCGAGCCGGTCGAAACCACCGGCGAGCCGCTTACGGTCGATCTGGGTCCGGGGATGCTGGACTCCATCTACGATGGCGTCCAGCGCCCCCTCGACGTGCTCGAAGAGCAGATGGGTGCGTTCCTCGATCGCGGTGTCGACGCTCCGGGTATCGATCTGGAGAAAGAGTGGGAGTTTGAGCCGACCGTCTCGGCGGGTGACTCCGTCGCAGCCGGTGACGAGGTCGGCGTCGTCGAAGAGACGGTCCAGATCGATCACAAGGTACTCGTTCCACCCCAGTACGACGGCGGTGTCGTCGACGAGGCGAAAGACGGTGAGTTCACCGTCGACGAGCCCGTCGTCGTGCTCGAGAACGGTGAAGAGATCGCGATGCGACAGGAGTGGCCCGTCCGTGAGCCGCGCCCGACACAAAAGAAGGAGACGCCGAAGACGCCGCTCATTTCGGGTCAGCGCATCCTCGACGGGATGTTCCCGATCGCGAAAGGCGGAACGGCGGCGATTCCGGGGCCGTTCGGCTCGGGAAAGACCGTCACCCAACACCAGCTCGCGAAGTGGGCCGACGCTGATATCGTCGTCTACGTCGGCTGTGGCGAGCGCGGTAACGAGATGACGGAGGTCATTGAGGACTTCCCAGAGCTGGAGGACCCGGTGACGGGGAACCCACTTATGTCACGAACGTGTCTCATTGCGAACACGTCGAATATGCCGGTCGCTGCACGAGAGTCCTGTGTGTACACCGGTATCACTATCGCGGAGTACTACCGCGATATGGGGTACGATGTTGCGCTGATGGCAGACTCCACCTCGCGGTGGGCAGAGGCGATGCGTGAGATTTCCTCCCGACTGGAGGAGATGCCGGGCGAGGAGGGGTACCCCGCGTACCTCGCCGCCCGACTCAGCGAGTTCTACGAGCGCGCTGGAAAGTTCAAGAACATCAACGATACGGAAGGATCGATTTCGGTTATCGGGGCTGTCTCGCCGCCGGGCGGTGACTTCTCCGAGCCGGTCACGCAGAACACCCTCCGTATCGTGAAGACGTTCTGGGCGTTGGACGCGGATCTCGCCGAACGCCGGCACTTCCCGTCCATCAACTGGAACGAGTCCTACTCGCTGTATCAGGACCAGCTCGATCCGTGGTTCCAAGAGAACGTCGCGGAGGACTGGCCGGAACGGCGCCAGTGGGCCGTCGACACGCTCGACGAGGAGAGCGAACTCCAAGAGATCGTCCAGCTCGTCGGCAAGGACGCGCTCCCAGACGACCAGCAACTCACGCTCGAGATTGCCCGCTACCTGCGCGAGGCGTATCTCCAGCAGAATGCGTTCCACGACGTGGCGACCTTCTCCGAGCCGGAGAAGACGTACCAGATGCTCGGAGCCATCAAGGCCTTCAACGACGCGGCCTTCGACGCACTCGAAGCCGGTGTCCCGGTCGACGAGATCACCGCTATCGACGCTGCGCCCCGGCTCAACCGGATGGACACGACCGAGGAGTACGACGAGTTCATCGACGATCTCGAATCGGATATCAAATCCCAACTGGAGGAGAAGTACTGAACCATGCAAAAAGAGTACAAGACAATCACGGAGATCAGTGGGCCGCTCGTGTTCGCGGAAGTGGATGAGCCGGTCGAATACGATGAGATGGTCGAAATCGAGACGCCGAACGGCGAGACCCGCCGTGGACAGGTGCTCGAATCGACGAGTACGTTCGTCGCGATTCAGGTATTCGAGGGAACGTCAGGTATCGACAAGGAGTCGTCCGTCCGGTTCCTGGGCGAGACGCTCCAGATGCCGCTGACCGAGGACCTGCTCGGACGCGTTCTCTCGGGGTCGGGTGAACCGATCGACGGCGGTCCCGACATCGAGCCGGACGAGGAGCGACCCATCGTCGGTGCGGCGATCAATCCGACCGCCCGCGAGTACCCCGAGGAGTTCATCCAGACGGGTGTGAGTTCTATCGATGGGATGAACACGCTGGTGCGCGGCCAGAAACTGCCCATCTTCTCTGGCTCCGGACTGCCGCACAACGACCTCGCGCTCCAGATTGCGCGACAGGCGACCGTCCCAGAGGAGGGTGAAGACGAGTCGGAGTTCGCAGTCATCTTCGGCGCGATGGGTATCACGCAGGAAGAGGCGAACGAGTTTATGGACGACTTCGAGCGCACCGGCGCACTCGAACGCTCAATCGTCTTCATGAATCTCGCAGACGACCCCGCAGTCGAGCGGACGGTCACGCCGCGGATGGCACTGACGACGGCAGAGTATCTTGCCTTCGAGGAGGATTATCACGTCCTCGTCATCCTGACGGATATGACCAATTACTGTGAGGCGCTGCGCGAAATCGGTGCCGCACGCGAGGAGGTGCCGGGTCGCCGTGGCTACCCCGGCTACATGTACACCGACCTCGCGCAGCTGTACGAACGCGCGGGCCGCATCGAGGGTCGTGACGGCTCCGTCACGCAGATCCCTATCCTCACGATGCCGGGTGACGACGAGACGCACCCGATTCCGGACCTGACGGGCTACATCACGGAGGGGCAGGTCATGATGGACCGTGACCTCCACAGTCAGGGGTACGAGCCACCGGTGAACGTGCTTCCGAGTCTGTCGCGGCTGATGGACGACGGCATCGGCGAGGGGCTGACCCGTGGCGATCACGCCGACGTGAAAGATCAGATGTTCGCGGCGTATGCGGAGGGTGAAGACCTGCGCGATCTCGTGAACATTGTCGGTCGCGAGGCGCTGTCGGAGCGCGACAACCGCTATCTCGACTTCGCTGACCGGTTCGAGACGGATTTCATCGACCAGGGCTTCGAGACGAACCGCGATATCGACGAGACGCTCGATCTCGCGTGGAAGCTCCTCTCGATGTTCCCCAAGACGGAGCTCAACCGTATCGACGAGGAAGCAATCGAGCAGCACTACCACGAGGATGTCGGGCAGGACGAGGAAGCCGAAGAAGTCACTGCAGACTAATTCGCGTCTCCCTTTCTTCGCGTGTCGCCGTGTCGCCAGCGACGACTCTCGTCGCCTTCCGAGGTGCGGCCTGCCGTTGTGACGTGTAAGGTTGCCGCTGGCGAAGGAAACGACTAACTCCCTCGCGTCGGTACAGATACTCAATGGCGACAGACGTCAAGCCGACTCGGAAGAATCTGATGGCGATCGAAGATCGCATCGAGCTTTCCGAGCAGGGCCACGACACGCTCGAAAAGAAGCGTGATGGACTCATTATGGAGTTTATGGATATTCTCGATCAGGCGAAGGATGTCCGTGAGAATGTCGAAGCCCAGTACGAGCGGGCCCAGCGTACCATCAATCTGGCTCGCGCAGTAGAGGGTGACGTGGCCGTTCGCGGGGCTGCCTCGGCGCTTACCGAGCATCCGGAGATTACGACTGAGTCGATGAATATTATGGGCGTCGTCGTCCCGCAAATCGAATCCTCGAAGGTGAAAAAGAGCCTCGGTGAGCGCGGCTACGGTGTTCTCGGCACCTCCGCACACATCGACGAGGCTGCAGACGCCTACGAGGAGCTCATCGAGACCGTCATCCTCGCGGCAGAGGTTGAGACCGCGATGAAGGAGATGCTCGAAGAGATCGAGAAGACCAAACGCCGTGTCAACGCGCTGGAGTTCACTCTGCTGCCCGACCTCTACGAGGGACAGGAGTACATCGAGCAGAAGCTGGAAGAGCAGGAGCGCGAAGAGATCTTCCGTATGAAGAAGATCAAAGATAAAAAAGAAGAAGAGGAGAAAGCGGAGGCTGCTGCTGCTGCGGAGTCGGCTCCCGCCGACGACTGACGCGACCAGATTTCTCTTGTATCCCGGCGGTGAGTCGTGGGTATGGTTGCCACCACTGTCGCCGTCGTCACTGTGCTGCTCGCCGCGAGTGCGTTCTTCTCTGCGAGTGAGACATCTATCTTCTCACTCGAATCACACCGGGTCGCCGCGATGGCCGATGACGGCACCGGCTCGGGTGGAACGCTCGCTCGACTTCGCGAGGATTCCTATCGCTGCCCTGATTGAACGAGAACTCGGTGAGACGCTTGATACGGGCGATTCGGTAGTTATGGGAGTTTGGCTGACCGTGCGGTCGATGTCAGATAATCGAGTTCAGCGGGCGCTCGTGGAGCAATTCGAAGAGAAATAAAAATCGGTCGTCGCGCGGTGCGGAACGGAAGATGTGGATATGGCCTGCCGGGCGTTTACATCGCGCCGCCCATGCCACCCATACCGCCCATGCCGCCACCCATACCGCCCATGCCGCCTGCGCCGGGACCGCCAGCAGGTCCGTCGTCGTCGTCCTCTCCGGTCTTGCCTCCGACGAGGTCACCGGCTGCGATGACATCGTCGATGCGTAGGATCATAACGGCCGCCTCGGTGGCGGACTCGACTGCCTGCGTCTTGACGCGGAGCGGCTCGACGACGCCGTCCTTCTCCATATCGACCACGTCGCCGGTGTAGGCGTCGAGGCCGGCCGTCGTGGAGCCGTCGGCGTGTTGTGCACGCAGATCCACGAGCGAGTCGATGGGGTCGAGCCCGGCGTTCTCCGCGAGCGTGCGCGGAATCACGTCGATGGCGTCGGCGAAGGCCTCGACGGCCAGCTGTTCGCGGCCCCCGACAGAGTCGGCGTACTCGCGCAGACCGAGTGCGAGCTCCGTCTCGGGTGCGCCGCCGCCCGGCAGCACTTTGCCTTCTTCGAGGGTCGTACGAACGACGCCCAGCGAGTCGTCGATTGCCCGCTCGATCTCGTCGACGACGTGCTCGGTTCCTCCGCGGAGCACGAGTGTGACGGACTTGGCTTCCTCGACGTCCTCGACGAAGACCTTGGTGTCACCGCCGATCTCCTTCTCGGCGACGGAGCCGGCGAAGCCGAGATCGTCCTCGGTGATGTCATCGAGGTTCGAGACGATGCGTGCGCCCGTCGATCGGGAGAGCGCCTTGATATCGGACTTCTTGGCGCGGCGTACGGCGAGAATACCCTCCTCGGCGAGGTAGTGCTGTGCCATATCGTCGATGCCCTTCTGACAGAAGACCACGTCGGCACCGACAGCCTTCAGCTGGTCGACCATCTTGCGCAGCTGCTTCTCTTCCTGATCGAGGAACTGCTGGAGCTGGTCCGGATCCGTGACGTTGACCTCGGCGTCAATCTCCGTCTCCTTGACCTCGATGGGCGTGTCGAGGAGAGCGATATTGGCGTCCTCGACGAAGTACGGCATATTCTCGTGGACGCGCTCCTTGCCGACGATGACGCCTTCGACGAGGTTCGACTCGCCGACGGAGCCGCCGACGACCGTCTGAACGTTGATGTTGTCCGTATCGATGCCGTCGTCGTCTGCGACCGCACGCAGCGCGTCGACGACGAGCGCAGCGAGCGTGTCCTTGGCATTCTCCGCGCCCTTACCGGTCATCGCGGTGCCGGCGATCTGCTCGAGTACCTCGGTGTCGTCGGCGTCGACCTCGATGGCCATGTCCTCGAGAATCTCCTTCGCCTTCGAGGATGCCTCTCGATACCCCTGTGCGAGAATCGTCGCGTGAATGTCTTGATCGAGAAGATCCTCGGCCTTCGCGAGCAGCTCGCCCGCGATGACGACACTCGTGGTTGTCCCGTCGCCGACCTCGTCCTCCTGTGTCTCGGCGACCTCGACAATCATATTGGCTGCGGGGTGCTCGATGTCCATCTCCTGGAGGATGGTGACGCCGTCGTTCGTGACGACGACGTTGCCCGTGTCGTCCACGAGCATCTTGTCCATCCCCTTCGGACCGAGCGTCGTGCGGACGGACTCCGCGACGGCCTGTCCCGCGGTGATGTTCATCGACTGTGCGTCCTTTCCAGACGTGCGCTGGCTGTCGTCGGAAAGTACAATAAGCGGCTGATTACCCATCTGCTGAGCCATAGACAATCAAATGAATGTTCGCGATTCTATATAAGTGTTTCGAACGTAGTCACCGAAAACCGCACGACAGCGCGCTACTCGTTCACATACCGCAGTCACACTGCGGTCGTATCGTACTCATCGTTCACGGCTCCGGCTCCTCGAACTCCACGTCGGTTTCGGGGTCAGAATCAACGGTGAACTCGATATCTGCGTCCTCTGGGCTGGCGGGACTGCCGTCGTTGAACTCGTGGTAGCCCATACCCTCCTGTTGCATCTCGTTGTGCTGGCGTTCGAGATACGAGTAGACCGCGCCGTGTGGCGCGCCGTCGACGATCATATCGACTGCGGAGCGAACCACGTCCACTTCCTTCGGATTGCCGATGATGCCGAGCGTCTTCCCGTAGATGACGACCGACGCGCCCGACAGCTCCTCCATCAGCTCGCGGGTGCGGCCGTTTTCGCCGATGAGCCGCCCTTTCTTGCGTTCGAGGTCGTTCTGATTGCGGGTGACCGCGTCGATATCCACGAGGTCGAACATCCGCATCTCGTTGTCGAGCAGCGTGAGCGCGTCGTCAGGGTGGAAGCCGCGGCCGATCGCGCGCACGATGTCCGGGCCGTTGAGCGCGGCAATCGGATCGCCGACCGACTCGATTTCGACGCTCCCGGTCTCCGAATCGATGTTGAGCCGCACCTCTGCCTTCTCTTCGATCTCGCGCATCGTCTCCCCACCGGCACCGATGAGCACGCCGATGCGATCGTCGGGAATACGAACGTGTTGCATACCCGATGTTGCCGACCGAGAATGATAAGCGTTCGTTCCGAGTGGTACGAGCGCCTACGCTACCGTCCGCTCGAAGAGGTCCTCGGGGTGTGGCTGGTCTGCGACCTCCGTCGTGACCGTCTCAATCCGCTCGAATCCGTGGCTCTCGAAGAAGCTCCGCGCCCGCTGATTGCCCGAGAGGATGCCGACGCGGAGCCGATCGATCGACTCTGTCCGCGCCGTTTCGAGTATCGCGTCGAGCAGCGCCGTCCCGACGCCCTCGCGCTGGTGATCGGGATCGACGTAGAGAGTGAACAGTTCCACCTCGTCGGCGAACGTCTGTTGGGCGGAGCCGAAGCCAACGACCTCGCCGTCGCGCTCGGCGACGAGAAACAGCAAGTCGTCGCGCTCGCCGAGCACCTCGGTCAGGAACTCGGGGTCGTACAGCCGGTCGACGGCGGTTTCGATCTGCGCTGCATCGAGTGTGCCGGGGTAGGTGTCCCACCACGCCGCGTCTGCAACGTCGCGAATCGCGTCTACGTCCTCGGGGATCGCCGGACGAATCTCGGGCATACACCACTGTCGCCGTCCCGACAGGTACTACTTGCGGTCCGATCGCTCGATGCTCTGCACGGAGCCGTCCGCGTTGACCTGGCCGCGTATCGACGCCGCGCCGGCTCGGTAGATGACCTCGATGCTCGACTCACCGATATCGTAGTCGATGTTTTTCCTGTTGAGTAGTCGCCACGACGACGTGGCCGTCGGGTCCACCCCGTTGTCGTACAAGAATCCCTGGACAGCTGGATGAAAGACGAATGGCGTGGCCGCCGCGGTGCGTGACTCACTCCCACATCTGTCACACCGCCATACCAGCTGTGGCGTGTCGCCGTCAGTCGCGAACTCGCTGTCGAGCCGGCCGGCACAGTTGTCACAGAAGCCGGCAGTCAGCTGCTCGAACAGCGTCCGGAGCCAGCGGTCGAGCGCGCCCGGCAGCTCTGCGGTCGCGTACTGGTCGAGCGTGCCCGGCGGGAAGGTGAACGTGAGCTGCCACGCGTCGCAGTGTGAACAGGCGAGCTGGGCCACGTCGTCGGCGTAGCTGGCGGTGATCGGTGCGGTTTCACACTCAGGGCAGGGATCGTCGATTTCGATGTCCGAAAGCGTCGCATCGGTGGTGTAGGTGCCGGCGACGAGCGCACCGACGACGCGGCGGCCGGCGAGCGTGAGTTCGTAGCCAGCGTCGGTTTCGCGCACGAAGGTGTCGACCAGCTTCCGGAGGTGATAATTAAAACGGCCAGAATCGCGTTCTTCCACCTGGTCGCGGAGCGTCGAAAAGACGATCGGGGGATCGCCGTCGGCGAGCGCGCGCAGAATATCTACGCGGAGCCTGTTGCCGAGCAGCCCGAACACCTCCTCGGGTGGCTCGTGTTCGATGGCGGGGTCGCTGTCGCTCATACTTTTTGTTGGGAGCTGTAAATAAAAACGTCGGCTATCGGTCGGGTTCTGGCTCCGTCACGTACGACAACAGCTCCTCGCCCGTGGCGTCGTGGCCCTGTCGGGTGAAGAACGCCGCGATGTTTTTACAGTCGCGTTCGAGGAACTCGCGGCTGTTCGGGTGGTGGACGGTGACGGCTTGCCCCAGATCGAGCACGTAGATCTCGTCCTGGTCAACGACGATGTTGTACTCTGAGAGATCGCCGTGGATGAGTCCCGCCCGATAGAGTCGGCGCATATACTCGCGGACGACCTCGTATGCCGTCTCGGGGTTCTCGACGGAGACCTCGCTGAGCCGCTTGGCGCGCTGGCCGTCCGTTCCGAGGAACTCCATCACGAGAACGTTCCGCTGGACGGCGATTGGGTTCGGAACCAGCACACCGGCCGCCTGTGCGCGCCGGAGATTCGCGAACTCCTTGCGCGTCCACGCGACGACGACCTTCTTCTTGTCCGAGCCGATTCCCTCGAACCGCGGGTCGCCGTCGAGATACTCTCGCATCGCCCGGAAGTCGGAGGCGTTGATGCGGTAGATTTTGACCGCCACGTCGTCGTCGTCGCTGGCCGCGAGATACACGTTCGCTTCCTTTCCTGTCGAGAGTGGGCCGCCGAACGCGCGGATATGACCGTCCTGCACGAGCTTGTAGAGGGCTCCAAGCGTGGCGTCGTCGAAGACGGAGGCTTCGACCTTGAACTGGTCTGCGTCCTTGATGCGCTTGCGGAACTCCTGGAACTCGCGGTCCTGTCTACGGGCGATGCGGTCGCTCTCGTCGTCGGACACATCGAGCTCCTCCCACTCGTCGCCGGGCGTGTCGACGTCATCCGCGTCAACGAGATCGTAGTCGCTCACAGCGAGATGTGGCCCTCCTCTCGCAGGCGGTCGGCCGCGCGGTTGTCGTAGCGCCACGTCACGTCGGCCTTCTCGTCCTGCCAGTCCCACGGCTCTACGAGCACGATATCGTCGTCGCGAATCCAGATGCGCTTTTGCATCCGGCCGGGGATGCGTGCGGTCCGCTGTTTCCCGTCCACACACCGCACGTCGATGCGGTTTGCCCCCTGCATCGACTCCACCCGAGCGAACAGCTCGCCGTCCTCGGGGAGCCGTAACTCCTCGTCGTCCATACTTGGACGTGGACATCGAGACGTATAACGCTTCGAACTGGTCGCCCGACCGTGCGCATTTATATCGATGGGGAACTCCGTCCGTGTATGCGAGCAGTTGTCTTCGACCAACCCGGTGAGGAGATGTCTATCGAAGAGGTTCCGACTCCCGAGTGTCCCCCTGATGGCGTCGTCGTGGAGACGGAAGCCTGTGGTGTCTGTCGCTCGGACTGGCACGCGTGGCAGGGCGACTGGTCGTGGGTCGGCGTCGAGTCCAAGCCCGGACTCATCTTCGGTCACGAACCGGTCGGTATCGTCCAGGAGATCGGCCCGAACGTCGAATCTGTCGAGGTGGGCGATCGCGTGACGAACCCGTTCAACCTCGCGGATGGCTCCTGCCCGATGTGCCAGCAGGGTCACCAGAACGTCTGTGAGCAGTCCGTTCCGATGGGATTCGTTGACTTCTCGAAAGGAGCCTTCGCCGAGGAGTACGCCGTCCACGCCGCCGACACCAACGTCGTCACCCTCCCCGACGACGTGGACCCGGTCGCGGTCGCCGGGCTCGGCTGCCGCTTTGCCACCGCCTTCCACGGTATCACCCAGCGCGCCGACCTCGGCGCGGGCGACTGGGTCGCCGTCCACGGCTGTGGTGGTGTCGGTCTCTCTGCCGTCCACGTCGCCGACGCACTCGGCGCGAACGTCGTCGCTATCGATCTGAAACAGGACGCCCTCGACAAGGCCGAAGAGCTCGGCGCGAGCCACACGGTCAAGGTCGACGAGGTCGAGAACGTCCCCCGCGAAGTGAAGGGGTTCACGCCGCGCAACCGCGGTGCGGACGTGAGCGTCGACGCACTCGGTATCGCTCAGACCTGTCAGAACTCCGTTCGCAGTCTCTCCACACTCGGCCAGCATCTCCAGATTGGACTCACCACCAGCGAGGAGGAAGGTGAGGTGTCGCTGCCGGTCGACGAGATCGTCTTCGACGAGCGCGAGTTCCTCGGCTCCTACGGTATGCCTGCCCACGAGTACGAAGACATCTTCCGAATGATGGATGCCGGCACTATCGACCCCGGTGCAATCGTCTCGAAGACCGTCTCGCTCGAAGAGGTTCCCGAGACCATCGCCTCGATGGGCGACTACGATACGGTCGGCATCCCGGTCTGCGACGAGTTCTGACCCGGCCCACTTTTATGACCTCTGTCCCCGAGCGTCGGTGTATGGATATCGACGCAGTTCGAGAGTGGCTTGGCAGTCGCGGCGAGCTCGGGATTCTTGCGCTCCTCGTCGGCGTGCTCGTCGTCGCAACGCGGGACAAGCGTATCGCCGCCGGTCTCGTGACGGTCGTGGTCAGTCTTGGACTTATCGCCGGCGGGCTGGTCGATACCGCGCTCGAAAAGATGGGGATGAAAGGCGCGCTCTAGGACTGTTGTTCCTGCTGGCGGTCAGCGCGGTGTTCACTGATAAGCTCCTCGACCATCGACTCGGTCTGCTCCTGTTGGCGTGCTGCTTCCTCCTCGCGCCACCCCTCCAGCACCGCCTCAATTTCGGACTCGTCGGCCACCGCAAGCTCGTCGATTTCACGCACCGTCACCTCGGCGGCCGGGCCGTAAGGAACCGACTCAGCGTGCAATACCTCCCTGGCTTGGTCCGAGAACGTCCCGCTCTTCAACACGACGCGGGGGTCGATATCGGCAAGCTGTTCGGCTGACGACCGCCCCGCACCCGAGGCGTCGCGCAGGAGAATCACGTCGTCCTCGGCGAGTCCGAACGACTCGTTGGCGGCCTCGATGTCGCCGACGGTGAACTGCTCGACCGGCTTCACGGGAACGAGGTCGGTCTCCTCGCCGGCGACGCTCGCGAAGTTCGAGTGGTCCAGCTTCCAGAGCCGCTTCAGCTGTTCTAGCTTCGTCTCTACCTGCTCGGTTCGCTCGCGCTCGGCGTCGAGTTCATCCTCTAGTCGCTCGTTCTCGCGCCGGAGCCGCGTCACCTCGCGGCGCTCGCGCGCTTCGCGTCGCTCCTCGCGGCGGGCAGCCGACAGCTCATCCTCGTACTCCTCGATTTCGGCGTCTTTCTCCTCGACCGTCTGCTTCAGGTCCGCGACGTGTGATTCAAGCCGGTCGATACGGTCCCGCAGATCGTTGATCTCGCGCTCCTCGGCCGTGAGTTCGCGGGCGCGGTGTTCGACGCCGTCCTCGTCGTCTTCTTCCTCGATGACCATCCGGTCGATGACGGCCTCGACGGATGCTTCCTCCCGGAGCACGGTGGCCGTCACCTCGCCGCGATCGAACTGCGGGGGTATCTTGCGCGCGATACGCTCGAACTGGTCGGCGTGGGCGTCGAAGGCGTACAGCGCCGCGGCCAGCGCGTCCCGCTCGTGGTCGTTGTCCCACGACGCCTCGCGGGTGCGGTGTTTCTTCTCGTCGACGGGGAGGTCACGCTCCGGCTCCCAGCCCGCCGCGTCGAACGAGCGCCGGAACTTCTCGACAGTTTCTGGCATCGGCTCCACGTCCGCTGCCACGAGCAGGGGTCGCCCGCGCTCGATTATCCACTCGATGATGTCGGCGCGGTCTGCGGTCCGCGTGGAGTGTACGTCGAGAGGGTTTCCGTCGAGATCGACAAGCGCGACGGCCGTCGTCGTACCGGGATCGATCCCGACGATGACGTGATCGCGCCGTTGGACGAGGGGCTCGAACTCGATACCGTCGCGCTGCTCGCGCTCGATCTCGACGCGTACGTCGCCGCTGCGCGAGGCAGAGACGGGAATCGCACTTGGTTTGGCCTCGACGGTGAATATCGCCTGGGAGTAGCCGCCGTACTTCTCGGTCACGTCCTGCTCGAAGTCGAGGTTCGCGTCGGTCAGCTGGGCTTCGATCTCGCGGCTCCGCTTGCGAACGTTCCCGTGGATGCGCCGGGTGTAGCGATCCTGACTCCACCCTCCTTTTCCAGTGGAGCGCCCGCGTGCGACCTTCACCTCGGTGCGGTCGGCGAAGGCCGTTACCTCTTGCCCGACGTTGGCGGCCGCGAGCCGTGCCGCGGCCTCGGCCTCTTTGATGGGCTGTTTCCCGTAGGGGACACCGTGGCGCTTTGCGACCCGCGAGAGTGGCTCTGGCTGCTGTGCGCCGGTCACCTGCACGAGCGTCGTCGCCTCGGGGATGTCGCGCAGGAATCGGACGAGCGCGTCGGTGTCTTCCGCGAGTTCGTAGACGTTGTCTGTCGCGAGGATATCCGGCTCTTCCCGGTCGATGAGCCGGCGAAGCTTTCGGTAGGAGACGGCGTCGCGGTCGACGTTCTCGCCGTCGAACGCGACGACTGCGTACGAGGGTGCATCACCGCGGATGTCGCCACTCTGGATATCCACCCCGAAGATGACGCTGTCGAGCGCGGTGGTGCGTGTGCTCATACTGCTGATTGGCCTGTTGGCCGAATAAATCTCTTGGCGAGATACACGCGAGCGACTTTTGCCGGCTCGACACCGAGCACAGGTGTGGATTTACACGTCCGGTACGAGGGCGACGACGACCCCGAGAAATGTACGGCGCGGAAGCTCGCCCGGTTCGATATGGTGAGTCTCCACGACTCACCTCGAAGCGTGCCGTCCGGCGTCGTGCTCGACCCGCACGCAGAGCGGGCGCTCTCACCGGCCGATGAGACGGACGTGCTCGTTGCGCTCGACTGCTCGTGGGAGACGGCGACCGAGGAGGCGTTCAGACTCGACGGGCCACACCGCGCGCTCCCGTTTCTCGTCGCCGGCAACCCCGTCAGCCACGGCCGGCCGTTCCGGCTCAACACGGCAGAAGCGTTCGCCGCCGGCTGTTACATCCTCGGCGAGCAGGAACAGGCCGAACGAGTTATGAGCAAATTCCGGTGGGGCCACACCTTCCTCGAACTGAACGAAGAGCCCCTTCGCCGGTATGCAAACTGCGCTAATTCCAGTGAGGTGGTCGCCGTCCAACAGGAGTATCTCGACCTTGCGGACGGCTAACGGCTGTCTTCTGATATCCCTTCATACGGATGCTCACAGCCAAACTGGAGAAACAGTCTGCCATGTGGTCCTAACGTTGTAATTAATGAAACCGGATTCTTCTCGTTGCATCGCCCTATATCGGGTATCGCTGGCCACTGTGTAGTTTTTTTATTTTCATTAGTAATGACAGTTATCCGGCCTGGAGAACCGCTAAACACAAAATTTGTCACCTTATTGGTTGAAATAGTCACGGATTTATCAACAAGTTTTGAACCGGACACACCCCAGATCTGCATCTCGAAGTTCTGCGTATGGTTCTCATTTATTATTGTAACATTGTGACGCTCTTGATTATTTTGACCCAACGAGAGATCCTCTCCCGAACATCCAGCAAGCGCGGTCGGTATCATCACGGAGGGCAGTAATGAGAGGAACCGGCGGCGAAAGATATCTGTATTGGTGGACATACCTATTTATTTTTCACACTACGATTGGTTAATTGTGTCCGCTAACTGTATTCCATCAATATCTGTTTGTAACGTTTCTTGTTCCATCTTCTCTGATGAACTTGCTGTAACTGAAATTGTGCGCGGATACCCTACGCTGACAGACACGTTGGTGTTTGATTCATTCCATGTGTATGAATACAGTCCTCTGATTGTATCTCCTCCTGTCCAGTCAGGCCCCAAATCAAGAGTAACACCACCTGATGTCCAATTTGACCACTGTTTGGAGCTTGAAAATCGTGACCCTCCGGTAGTCCCCGTATCTTTACACAAACCTCTGTCGTCAAGTGTGAATCCAGTCCCTTCACGATTCCAACTCCCGTTGTCCCAGTCAACGAACGACCCTTCACTCATAACATTCGCTGGCGACGTACTCCCCGGTTCGTAGTTTGAAAGTTGAAAGTGGTCTCTCTCCCAGGTGAGCCCAAACCCGTCTGCCGGGGTTTCGGGTCCGTAGTAATTGTCCGAGACCCCCACAGGATACCACTCGTATCTAAACCGTGCTGATAAATCTACATAGTACACATTGCTATATCTGTAGTATGAAATCCCGAGGCTTAGTGAGATATCACCATCACAGTTGGTCGGGTCTATGCAGTCAACCTGTTGCGGAGATACAGTTGGTTCATCATCTGAACTAGTTGGATCGCCAACAGTGATGGTTTGACGACTATTGGAGAAACCACGGTTGGCAAGAAACTCATCTCGTGCATCCATCCCCCGCGTCTCTAATATTCGCTGGCTCTCCTCTATTAATTCTTGATACGATGGCTGTCCGTTAGATTGTGCGGATGATACACCGGAACCGGTAGCTAGTACTGCCCCCGCGATTCCCGCGGACTTGATTACGTCACGGCGGGTTTTATTTCTACCATTTTCTTTCACACATATATCCGATGGGTACTTTACAATATATCTATCGATTAACTAATTGGCCGAATCCTTCCGGCAGGTCGAGTGGACTCCGGGGAAGTGACCCGCTCGCCTCGGGGTCGTTGTATGCGCTCGGTGCTACGTCGTTCGGGCCGTCGGGGTAGGCGACCGAGGCTAGCGTCTGGATGTGGTCGCGACCGACGCCGAGTTCGAACTGCCCGCCGCCGTACAGTTTGAGGTCGAGCCGGTCGGCCAAATCAAGCGTGTCGAATAGCGATTCGACGGTGCCGAAGCGCGACGGCTTGATGTTTAGCACTGAGGGATCGAAGGGAAGTGCCTGTACCGACGGGACCCCAGTAATCGGATAGTCCCACGCGACGCGCTCGCGTTCTCGCTCGACGATATCCATCGTCTCGCCCGTGACGGCAGGGTCCTCGATGATGGCATCGGGGAACGTTTCGAGGACGCGTTCGTAGAACTCGGCTGATGGCTCCGTATCGACTTCGGTCCCCTCGTACAGCCCTTTCAGGTCGAGCACGCGCACACGGTCGAGGTCAGCTAGGCGTTCGAGGAGCGCATCGTCCCACTCGGGCGTGGGGTCGAGCTTGAACTCGGCGTCGGGGTTCGCGTCGAGCAGCGACTCGATGCGGTCGAAGCTGTCGAGCCGCGTGGAGACGACGAACCGGACCCGCTCCGGGTCGGTGTCGAGCGCGTCGGCGAGCGTCATCTCGGCCTGCGTCAAGGCAAGATCGAGCGCCGCCGACTCGAACGCCCACTGCCGGAAGGCGGGCGCGTGGTGTTGAGAGGGGTCGTCGGGCCAGAGGTCAGCTGCCGAGATGGCGTCTGAGAGGTCGTCGAACTCCCACTCACCGGTGAGGTCTGGTCGAGGGTAGTCGTCGTGGTCTTCGGCTTCATAACAGACGTCCTCGCCGCGACCGATACACCCCTCACCGGAAAGCTCGACAGTAGTCGTGACGCGGGTGAATCCGCTCGATACGTCCCGCTCGCAGCGCGCGAGCGTGAGCGAGTCGATACTGACGGGTAGCGATTCGACCATCGCGTAGCGGCGCATACGAGATGAGGGACTCGGAAAGGTTTAACCGCGCCGTTCCGCTACGTCTGGTATGGCCAGTTTCGAGGAAGCAGAAGCACGGACGCTGGAAAAGATGATCTGTATGCGGTGTAACGCGCGCAACGCACAGCGCGCCGACCGCTGTCGGAAATGTGGCTACAAGAATCTCCGCCCGAAGGCGAAGGAACGACGCGCCGCATAATCAACAGCTTCTCCGCGTTTGCCACTCGGCGAGCGACGCCACCGAACCCCTTTTGCGCCGTCCCCGAGAACCGCAGGGCGTGAACGCCGTCGAGGAGTGGCAGTCCGACCTCGAAGCCACGGGGAGTCTTACCCCCGAAATCGTCGACGCTATCCTCTCGACACACGGCGAACGCGGGGCGAAGGCGATTGAGGCCGTCGCCGAGACACGGGTCAAAGAGTACAACGACTTCACCGTCGTCGTCGGCCACTCCGAGGAGCACGTCGTCGAGGACGGCGGCTGTCAGTGTCGCGACGCTCAGTACAATCTCGACCCCGACGATCCGACCGCCCGCTGCTGGCACGCGCTTGCGGTCGCTATCGCAAATCGGGTGGACGAGGTCGACCGCCACGATATGTGGTACTCCGACGTGCGGGAGTTCCTGTAACGGAAAATTGCGCGAAAGCCTCGGCTACACGGGCTGGCGATGTATTACTCGACGCAGTAGTCGACGAAGTTGCGGAGAATCTGAAGCCCCGTCTCGCCGGATTTCTCGGGGTGGAACTGCGTGCCGAAGACGTTGCCTGCCTCGTTGGCGACGATGGCCGGGAACTCGACGCCGTAGTCGGTCGAGGCGACGACTGTCTCCGGGTCGTCGGGGTCGGCGTAGTAGGAGTGGACGAAGTAAGCGTACTCGCCGTCGATACCTTCGGTGATGGGGTGGTCGCGCTCGACCGACAGCTCATTCCAGCCCATGTGTGGAATCTTCTGTCCTTCGGCGAAGCGGCGGTTTCGACCCGGAATCAGATCGAGCCCCTCCACGTCACCTTGTCCCTCGCGGTCGGCTTCCTCGCTTGACGTGAGGAGCATCTGCATCCCGAGACAGATGCCGAACAGCGGATTCCCGTCGGTCGCGTACTCGACGAGTCCGTCGCGAATCGAGGCGGCGTTCTCCATTCCCTCGGCGAAGGCACCGACACCGGGAAGCACGACGCCGTCCGCGGCGTGAAACTGCTCGGGGTCGTCGCTGATGGTGACGCTCGCGCCCGCGCGTTCGAGTCCGCGAGTCGCAGAGCGGAGATTCCCCAGTCCGTAGTCGACGAGCAGGATATCGGCCGTCGTTTGGACGCTCATACCCGTGATTCGTGGTGGGGGAAGAAGTCGGTTCCGGCACTGCGCTATCGGATCTCAGCGTCGGACGCTCGGAAGTATGGTCTATATTGGTAAAATAATATATATATAGAACTAACCGGTACATTTATCACTGTCGTACAGAAGGTCCATCTGTTCATGTCGAAGCGACGTGCATTCCTCAAAAGCGCAGGGACAGTTGGTATGGCCGGCCTTCTCGCGGGTTGTAGCGGGAATAATAGTAACGGCGATGGTGGACAGCCAACGGACGGCGCGACCGATACCCCGGCGGCGACGAGCACCCCGGTTCCGTACGGTGACAATCGGGCGACGTTCTATATGTCCCCGTCTGAGCCACAGCAGCTTATGCAGGCGCAGTACGCGCCAGTGCAGGCGACGCTCCAGAACGACCTATCGGTGGAGCGAGCGACGCTGCAGTACGCTGCTGGATACAGCGCGGTGCTCCAGAGTCTCGGGGGCGGAACAGGCGATATTGCCGAAACCGGACCATTCGCCGCCGCACTCGGCGTCGCGAACGACCGGTGTGACATCATCCTCCAGCGGTACGGCTACGGTTCCTGGACCTACTCGTCGGTAATCGTCACCCAGCAGGATTCGGACATCCAGTCGCTCACCGATCTCGAAGGTGAACGAGTCGCCTTCGCTGACCGACTGTCCGCATCGGGCGCGCTGTACCCGCTGTATATGCTCAAGCAGGCCGGGCTGAATATCGGTGATCTCCCGACGGACACTGGTAACGCAGACTTCACACCGCAGTTCTCTAGCCACGCAGAGGCGTTCGCGGCGCTCGAGCGCGGCCAGGTCGCTGCCGCCGGTGTGGGACAGTTTATTTCGCTGAATGATAATCGCGAACTCAAGGACGGATACCGCTACGTCGAAACGACCGACAACATTCCGCGAGCTCCCATCGTTGTCAGCCCGGAGCTGTCCTCCGAGGAGCAAACGGCCGTCAAAAACGCGTTCCTTGACGCAGACAAGTCATTGTATTACGGCGAAGACGGTCAGGAAGGGACCGACGACGATCTGTGGTTCTCCGACGTGCGCGAAGCGTCGAACGAGACGTACCAGCCGGTCGTAGATGTCGCCGACGAGCTCGGCATCAGCGCCGAACTTCTCGACTCGTAGACCAGAATAGTCGCGTTTTTATTATCGAATACAAACACTCACACACATGCCAAGCGTCTCGCTACAGAACGTCACGAAGATATACGGCGAAGATACCGTCGCTCTCGATGACGTCTCCTTCGAGATTAACTCTGGAGAGTTCGTCGTCGTGCTTGGCCCTTCTGGTGCGGGGAAATCGACGCTTCTCCGCATTCTCAACGGGCTTACGCCGCCGACTGATGGGACCGTCAAAATCGGCGGAGAGCCCGTCTCGAACGCCGGCAGCGATGTCGGGATGGTGTTCCAGATGCACTATCTCATCGAGTCAATGTCCGCGTATCGCAATGCACTCACTGGAGCACTTGGGCGAACGGACGACATCCGGAGCGTGTTGACGCTCAACGACACTGAAGACAAACGTGAGGCGCTTCGTGCACTCGAAACCGTTGGACTGCTACAGGAGGCAGAACAGCGCGCCAGCTCGATGTCCGGCGGACAGAAACAGCGCGTTGGCATCGCTCGCGCACTTGTTCAAACTCCCTCGCTCCTGCTAGCTGACGAACCGGTTTCCAGTCTCGATCCGAAGTCAGCTCGCGACGTGATGAGTTATATGAAGCAGGCGGCCCGCGAGCGCGACCTCACGACGCTGGCGAGCTTACACCAAGTGAATATCGCCCGCGAGTTCGGCGACCGATTTATCGGAATTCGTGACGGCTCTGTTGTGTTTGACGGCGACCGCGATGATCTCTCGATGGAGATCGTCGATGAACTCTACTACGGAAAAGACGGCGGCGGCACCTTCGCAGATGGCGCCGAGCACGAGGAGACCGTCGAAGCTAGCATAGGAGGTGTCGAGCCGTGAGCGGCGATGCTATCGACGATATCCTCGGCCGTATCGAGCGCCGGACCGCCCTCCGCCGCCTACTCAGCGTCGTTGGTATCGCACTCGCCGCCCTGGCGGTGTACTTCGGAGCTGGCTTCCTCGGTGCGCGTCCGGTTCCCGAGATTCTCCAGTTCGCGCAGTTCGACTTCTTTATTCAGGAGTTCTTGAAATACACGCAGCCGACGTTTGTCGACTTTACCTTCTACACCCAACGCAACGATATCGGCGGGTTGTACGCAATCGTCGCGAGTCTGCTCCACCCGGCGACGTTCGTTGAGACAGTC
Organism: Halobacteriales archaeon; assembly: GCA_034521675.1. Classification (GTDB taxonomy): domain Archaea; phylum Halobacteriota; class Halobacteria; order Halobacteriales; family Haloarculaceae; genus Halosegnis. The sequence continues at coordinate 296,807 of JAXHLZ010000005.1, forward strand.
ACCTCGTTGCGTTCGAGTCTCATCGTCTCGGCGGTCGTGATGACGCTAACCATCGGAATCGTCGGTACCATTCTCGGCTTCCCGTTCGCGCTGTTATTCGGTGTACTCGGGTCCGAGCGAGTGACGCCGTTCCCGTTCAACTTCCTGTTCCGTGGCGTTATGTCCGCCATCCGCGCCATCCCGGCGCTCGTGTGGGTGTTCATCTTCGCGGCGCTCGTTCCGCTGTCACCGCTGACGGCGATGCTCGCCGTTGCGACCGACACCGTCGGAAATCTGGGTCGACTGTTCACCGATGAACTGGAAGAAATCCAGGAGGGACCGATCGAGGCGATTCGCTCGACCGGCGCATCCCGCCTGCAGGTGATCAACTTTGGAATGCTCTCGCAGGTGTCCTCGTCGTTCGTCGCGTGGACGCTGTACATTCTCGAAATCAACACTCGAATTGCCGTCTCGCTCGGCGTCGTCGGTGCCGGTGGAATCGGACAGTATATCCAGCAGAATCTGAACCTGTTCAACGCCTACCGTGCCGGTGCGGGACTGGTGACGCTCCTGGTGCTCGTCCTCTCTATCGAGCTGTTTTCCTCGCGACTCCGGGCGCGACTTCGACCCTCCGAACACGATTCGAAGGGATTCATCGAATCGCTGCGCGATCTGACGGATGGGAACAAGTGGATCGGTCGCACTGACACGAACTGACTCAGTAGTCGCCGAGTCGGGACTGGCCCGATTCGCTGTCGCTGACGCCTGCTATCTCTGCGGCGCTGGAAATCGTCGTCTCGAACGTCTCTTTCTGACTCCGATCGTACAGCGTCGCCGCCGGATGGACACTTACGAGCAGCCGATATGACGACCCACTGACTCGCACGTCGAACAGTTCGCCGGCCTCGTTCGTCACACCGACTGACCGTCCGAGCAGATGCTCTGAGGGTACCTTTCCCAGCGTAACGATGAGTTTGGGGTCCAGTCGCTCGATTTCAGTCTCTAAATACGCACGACAGTTATCGAGTTCGTCTACCGTTGGGTCGCGGTTCTCCGGTGGGCGACAGCGCACGCAGTTGGTGATACGAACGTCTCGCCGAGCCAAGCCGGCATCCCGTAGCGCGTCGTCGAGTACGGTTCCCGACCGGCCGACGAACGGCTCGCCCTGTTCATCCTCGTTCGCGCCGGGTCCCTCGCCGACGAACAACAGTTCCGCGTCTGCCGGACCCACGCCGTTGACGATGCGCGAGCGCGACTCGCACAGCTCCGGACAGCGTTCACACGCCGTCACGTCCAGTCCGTCCATATCGAAGTGACGCAGCGGATGCCTAAGAATCCGTCCGGAACCGCCGCCCGGCGCGAGCCGCGAGTCGAGCCACGCGAAGCGGCTCTGGTCGTCCACCCTCGGGCGTGAATCCACGGACGATGCGTTCGGCGTCGTCGGTGCCGACGGCCCGGACCCACAGCTGCTCGCCGTTGACGGTCATCTGCGTTCGGGGTGGCTGGCGCTCGTAGATGCTGCGGCGCTCGGCGAGTGCGTCGCCATCGAACTCGCGGGCGAGCGCGTCCCCGAGCCCCTCGCTCGCCTCGAACGAGACCGAGACGACGGGGCGGTCGGCGTGTTCGTGGAGTCGGTGAAGCTCGAAGAAATTGAACCACGCGGGAGCGATGCCCGCGAGAAGAATACACTGTGCGTCCGGGCGGTCGAGCTGGGAGAGCAGACTACGGGCGGCGTCGGTCGCGTCGAGTCCGCCGACGGTACAGCGACCGTATTCGAGTCCGTCGACCGTCCGGTCGGCGCGGACGACCGCCGCCGCGAGAATGCTCTCCTTCTCGCGTGCGGACTCGGCGATACCGACTGCGCGGGTAGCCGACCCCACTCAGTCCTCGTCCTGCATCTCCTGGAACTGGTCGAGCAGCTCGTCACTGGAGTCTAGATCGAACGATACCTCACCCTCGTGGTTGTGTTCGGCGGCGTTGACGCCGTCTTCGTCCTCAAAGTCTGTGTCGTACTCCTGATTCTCCTGTTCGGACTCGTCGTAGCTCCCAAATCCCATAGCTATACGCAACTTATCTGCCGGCACAGAAAAGTTCGTGGGTCGTCCATAGCCTCAAACGTCCCCCCGCCCTACCCCGGCTATGGACCCGATTCCGGTCACCGCGGATGCAGAGACGTTCACCTGTAACGCTTACCTCGTTCCTGGAGAGACGACGACGCTCGTCGACGCCGGTGCGATGGCCGGCGTCGTCGACGTAATCGAGTCGCACACGGACGCCGTTGACGCGCTCGTCCTCACTCACCAGCACGGTGACCACGTCGCACAGTTGGACGCCGTCGTCGACCGATTCGACCCGGACGTGTACGCCTACGCTGACCACGACCACCGGACGCACGCGATCGACGCCGGCGACACCGTCCCCATCGGGGACGAGGCGTTCGAGGTCGTCTACACGCCCGGGCACGCAGATGACCACGTCTCCTTCGTCTCCGACTCAACGCTCTTCTCGGGCGACGTGGTCGTCTACAACGACGGGGCCTTCGACGACGGAAGCTTCGGGCGTACGGATATGGTTGGGCAGTCCCGTGATCGGCTTATCGAGTCGATCGAGGATTTGCTCCCGCATCTCGACGGCGTCGAGGCGATGTACGCGGGCCACGGCGATCCGTTCACTGGCGACGTGCGGGCGGTCGTCGAACGCGCGCTCGAACGCGCTGAGCGCCGAGAGCCGAAGTACCCCGAGTGAGCGACCACACGGATGAAACTGCTTTTCGCCCACGAGCGGCCAGTCGTGGTATGAACGTGACCGAAGGCGGCGTCACCATCGAGGTACCCGAAACGCGCGACGGCGCGAGCGAGGGGACCGGTGAGGGCGTTTTCTTCAATCCGACCCAGGAGCTCAACCGCGATCTCACCGTCGCCGTCCTCGATACGTGGGCCGAGGAGGAGCGCGACGGCCCCGGAACCTATCTCGATGCGATGTGCGCCTCGGGAATCCGCGGCGTTCGCGCGGCCAACGCCGGCTGGGACGTGACCTGTACCGATATCGACAGCGACGCGACCGACCTCGCGGCTCGGAACCTCGACCGCAACGACCTCTCTGGCGAGACGGAACGCACCAACGTGAACGCCCACCTCTACGAACACCACTACGACGTGGTGGACCTCGACCCGTTCGGTACCGTGGTTCCGTTCCTCGATGCGGCGTTCCACGGCACGAGTGACCTGCTGTGTATCACTGCGACGGACACCGCACCGCTGTGTGGAGCCCACTTCGAGAGCGGGGTTCGCAAGTACGGTGTCGTCCCACGCAATACGGAGTTCCACCCCGAGATGGGGACCCGAACCCTGCTCTCGGCGTGTATCCGAACTGCCGCCCGCTACGATGTCGCTGCGACGCCCGTCTTCACCCACGCAACCAGCCACTACGTCCGGACGTATCTCGCGCTCGACTCCGGGGCGACTGCTGCCAACGACCGCATCGACCAGCTCGGCTATGTGGATTGGTGTAACCACTGCTACTGGCGCGACCACGAGTACGGGCTCATCGCCGACCCGACCGACGAGTGTCCCAACTGTGGCTACGCCACCCAGACCGCCGGGCCGCTGTGGCTCGGTCCGACCCACGATCAGTCGTTCGCCGCCGCGGTTCGCGAACGCGTCACCGAGGAGATGGGCGAGGCGACGAAGGCCCGCCGGCTCTGTGACCGGCTCGAAGCCGAGCGCCACGACCCGACTCACTACGACCAGCACGAACTGTACGGCAACTGGGGAGAGTCGGCTATCGGGATGGACGAGTTCCTCGACGCGCTCCGAGCGGCTGGCCACCCCGCCTCGCGGAGCCACTACGGTGGGACGACGTTCAAGACGCCGGCGTCGGTCGGTGAGATTCGCGACGCCCTTCTGTAGTTGACTGCCTCTGATACTGCCGGATGTACGTTTGTGAAGATTTGAGCCGTCAGCTCTGCTGTCTCGGTAATTCAATGATCTCTCAGTCGAAAGACGGTTCAAATCGGTACGTCCGGCAATATGACGACAGCGTATACGCCGAATCGCTCTGCGACGGATTCGGAATCCGATTCTCGCCAGTCACGCCGACCCAGACGAAACGCGGTATCCCGGCGATTATTAGTAGCGAGTCGCCCACCTCTCGGTATGAATCGCCGTCAGTCTGGACTGCTCGACACCGTGCGAACGGTCGTTACCGTGGTCCGGAGCGACCAAATCACGTTTATCGCCGCGAGTCTCGCCTACTACGCATTTATCTCGCTGCTGCCGTTGCTGTTGCTCACCGTTGTCGCCGTTAGCGTCATCGGGGGCCCGGAGCTGGCCGCGACGCTCGGCAGCGCGGCGGCCAACTCCTTCGGCCAGCAGGCCGGTGCACTCGTCGAGAGCGCACTCGTCGACGCCGCGGGCAGAAGTGGTGCAACCGTCGTCGGGACCGGGATTCTCGTCTGGTCGGCGCTGAAGCTATTTCGCGGGCTGAAGATCGCCTTCACGACAATCTACGGTACCGTCGACGAGCAGTCGATTTTCGACCAGTTCCGTGACGGCTTCGTCGCGCTCGTCGGCGTCGGCCTCGGCATCGCGTCGACGGTCGCCGTCGGCTTCGCCGTCGCCCGCATCAATTTCTCCGTCGCCGGAATCGATATCGCAGACATCGCCGGGACGGGGCTGCTCGTTCTCGGGCTATTGCTCGTCTTCCTCCCGCTCTACTACGTGCTTCCAGACCGCGGGGTGGTGACAGTTCGAGAGGCGGTCCCCGGGGCACTCGTCGCCGCACTCGGCTGGACCGGGCTGCAGGTCGGCTTCCGACTCTACGCCGAGCAGGCCGCGACGTATCAGGCGTACGGTGTGCTCGGTGGCGTGCTCCTGCTCGTCACCTTTCTCTACATCGGCGGTATCATCCTCCTCGTCGGTGTCGTCGTGAACGCCGTCCTCGCGGGACGCATCGACGGACAGAGTGATCTCGCCGATGTGGTGACCGGCGAGACAGGAGGGGGGAGCTTATCAGCCATCGGTACGACCACTCTCGATGTGAGCGAGGACGCCGACGAACGCGACGGGCCCGCAGCGGAGCGCGATGAGGAGCTACGCGAGCTCCGTGAACGACTCGCCGAGTTCGAAGACGAGGTTGAAGAGCGAACAGTTACACGCGACGACTTAGAACGTGACCTCAAGCGGTACGTTCGCCGGAAGCTCCGTTCGGGGAAGGCGCGCGGCTGGGGACCGTATCTCGTTCTCCTCTACGGGACAGCGATGACGCTCGGCGCGTTCACGCAGCTCTCGGGACCGTGGGCCATTCTCGCGATGCTCGTTATCTGGCTCTCCACGCTCGGGCTGTACGCGCTGATGCTCATCGTGGGCGGGGGACTCTCCGCCGCACAGCTCCCGTTCAAGCTGCGTGATACCATCGCCGACCGACGGAGATGAGCCACGGCATCGGTGTCGTCGCTGCGCTCCGTGATGCCCCCGATTTCGTCATCGTTGCCTTCGTCGCTCTCACCCAGCTGGGTGACCTCTGGTGGTTTCTCACCGCACTCACGCTCGCGTACGCCTTCGCCGGCACTCACCCGCGACTGCGCGGCGAGCGCGTGCGCGAGCGGGCCGCCTTCGTCATCGCCGTCGCGCTCGGCGCACTCGCCGTCACGTACCTGCTGAAGCTGACGGTCGCCCACCCGCGACCGCCCGGTGCGGAGACCGCCCGCGAGCTCGCGTGGCTTCCCGCCTCGCTCGAACCTGTATGGAGGTTCCTCGCGACGAGCGACAGCTCCAGTCTTCCCTCTGGTCACGCAACCGGTAGCGCGGCGATATATGGCGCCGTCGCGCTCGTGAGCCGGTGGGGAAGCCGTCGACTCCGCTACGGCGGGGTGATTGCGCTCGTTGCGCTTGTCGCGTTCTCGCGGGTCGTCATCGGCGTCCACTACGTCGGTGACGTGCTCGCCGGACTCGCGGTCGGGAGCGGCTATCTCGCCGTCGTCTGGCTCGCCACCCGTGGACGACGGGTCAAGCGGGCGTTTTCGCTGGCGGTCGCCGTCGCGCTCGTCGGAATGTTCACGACGCTGACGCCGGAGACGGCGGCTATCCTCGCTGCGGCGCTGAGCGGTCGCATCACGTGGACCGTCGTTGGCGGACGGCTCCCGACGTTTACCAGCCGGGCCGAGGGGGCGGCGACGGCAGCCGTCGCGCTCGTCGGTGCGACACTCGCGGTCGGGGTCGCACTTGCGAGTGACGGCGGTGTCGTCGCGTCATTTGTCGCCGCTGCCGGTGGTATCGCCGTACTTCTTATATCGCCGCTAGTGACAGAGCGGCTGCTCGGACAGCCGTCGCTCGCGGGTGCGTGAAAGAATGAGGAGAGCGGCGGCTCAGAACGTTTCGAGATAGCGGTCGAGCTCCCAGTCGGAGACATCGACGCGGTAGTCGTCGTACTCGGCGTTCTTGGCTTCGAGGAACTTCTCGGAGACGTGATCGCCCAACGCGTCCATCACGAGGTCGTCGGCCTCGAGCGCGTCGAGGGCCTCGCCCAGATTCGATGGGAGCGTGGTGATTCCGTACTCGTCGCGCTTGGCCTCGTCGAACTCGTAGATGTTCTCACGGACCGGATCCGGACAGTCGAGCTCTCTTTCGATGCCGTCGAGACCGGCGTGGATGAGTGCCGCGAAGGCGAGATACGGATTACACGACGGGTCCGGGAAGCGCGCCTCGATGCGCGAGGCGGCCGGCACGCGTGCAGCCGGCTTGCGGATGAGCGCGGATCGGTTGCGGTCGGACCACGCGACGTACACCGGCGCTTCGTAGCCGGGGACGAGTCGCTTGTAGCTGTTCACGGTCGGGTTCGTGACGGCCGCCAGCGCCTCGGCGTGGTCGAGGACGCCAGCTGTGAACTGCTTCGCCTCCTCGCTCAGATCGAACTCGTCGTCGCCGTCGTGGAAGGCGTTCTCGCCGTCCTCGGTGAACAGCGAGATGTGGGTGTGCATCCCGGAGCCGTTGACGCGCGGAATCGGCTTCGGCATAAACGTCGCGTGGAGGTCGTGCTGTGCGGCGATGGCACGTACAACCGTCTGGAACGTACCGACGTTGTCGGCCGTCGTCAGGGCGTCGTCGTACTCGAAGTTGATTTCGTGTTGGCCCTTTGCCACTTCGTGGTGGGAGGCCTCGATGTCGAAGCCCATCTCCTCGAGTCCGAAGATGATGTCGCGGCGCACGTCGGACGCGAGGTCCTTCGGCGCGAGATCGAAGTAGCCGCCGGCGTCGTTCGTCTTCGTCGTCGCGCGCCCGTCCTCGTCCTCCTCGAAGAGGAAGAACTCCGGTTCGGGTGCGGCGTTGACCTCGTAGCCCATCTCCTCGGCGCGGTCGAGGGCGTCCTTCAGCACGTAGCGCGGATCACCTTCGAACGGCTCGCCCGTCGAGGTGTTGATGACGTCACAGATGAGTCGCGCGGAGTGGCCGTCGCGCCACGGCAGGACCGCGAACGTGCTCGCGTCCGGCTTGAGCCGCATGTCGGACTCCTGAATACGGACGAATCCCTCGATGGAGGAGCCATCGAAGTAGATTCCCTCGGTGAACGCCTTCTCCGCCTGGTCAGCAGGCACGGCGACGTTCTTCACCGTTCCGAGGATGTCGGTAAACTGGAGTCTGAGGAAATCAATACCTTTCTCGTCGATTTCGTCCAAAACGCGCTGTGCTTCTGTCGAAAGGCCGCCGTCTGTTGCAGTATCCTCCGTCATATTTGAGACAACTCTACTGAACGCCCCGGGCATTAAAGCCCTGCCTATCCTCGCAAAACGTACCAACTCTCCTCAGGAACTGGATATTCGTAAAGTTATTGTGGGGAGAACACGTTCGAGGATGTAATGACGTACGAAAACCTCGATCAACGGTTGGTGAACGAACTTCTCGACGACGGTCGCGCATCGCTGCGCTCGCTCGCTGAGGAGCTCGATGTGAGCGTTACGACCGTCTCGAACCATATCTCCAACCTCGAAGAAGCGGGAATCATCTCCGGATACACGCCCATCGTCGGCTACGGCGAACTCGGCTACGACGTAACGGCAATCATCCAGCTCAAGTGTGAAGGGTCTGCACTTCCCGACATCACCGAGCGGCTCCGCGAACACGATCAGATGATTTCGGTGTACGAGGTGACCGGCGATCACGATATTATCGCTATCGGCAAGTTCACCGACACCGATCATATGAACAGCCAGATCAAGGAACTGCTCATCGACCCCGATATCAAAGAGTCCAACACGAGCGTCGTACTGAACCCCGTCCTCGAGAACGAGCAGTTCACGCTCGACATCGAGGAGTAGCCATCACTCCCCGCTCTGCGCTCTTCTTTACCCACGACGCGGAACCCGACGGCGCTCGTCGGCGACGATGTCACAGCAGCTGTTCGAGCTGGTGGCGACGCCGGCTCACGTCGAAGTGGAGTCGGATATTCCCCTGACTCGACAGCCGGTCGAGCACGAGCAGTGGGTCGACACCCTCGCTCTCGACAGCTTCGAGCAGCCCTTCGATATCACTCCGATTGAGCGCGATTGAGTCCATCATTCCGAGCGCGAGCGCCATCGCCGCGCCCGCCTCGCCTTCGGGGAACTCGTCGGAGACGTGCGAGAAGTCCGGCTCGTCGCCGAACTCCGCCGGCTGGCTGGCGAGACACCGCGTGCAGGTGGCGACGTACTGGTCGTCCACGTAGTCGCGGAGATTCGACGGTACCTCGTACATCGTCGTCGGCCCCCCGCAGTTGTTGCAGTCCATACTGTCGCGACGAGAGCGAGCGAAAAGGGTGTGACTATTCGACCGTGTTAGATGTAGGTGAACCACTCGTCGTGGTCGTCCGTCTCACGCTCGACGAGATCGAAGAACGCCGTCTGGAGCTCCTCGGTGACCGGGCCGCGGGTTCCCTCGCCGATGGTGACGTTGTCCACCTGCCGGATGGGCGTCACCTCCGCGGCGGAGCCGGTGAAGAACAGCTCGTCGGCGGTGTGGAGCTCGCCGCGCGAGATCGAGACGTTGTCGTGGACCTCGTAGCCGCGCTCCTCGGCGAGCGTGATGACGGTGTCGCGGGTGATGCCGTCGAGGATGGACTCGCTGAGCCCGGGCGTGAAGATCTCGCCGTCGCGGACCATGAAGATGTTCTCGCCCGGTCCCTCGGCGACGTTCCCCTCTTTGTTGAGGACGATGGCCTCGACGAAGCCGTTGCGCCGCGCCTCTTCGCCGGCGAGCATGCTGTTGACGTACAGCCCGGTCGTCTTGGCGTTGGTCGGAATCTGGCTGGAGGCGTGTTTCCGCCACGAGGAGACCATCACGTCGATGCCGTTTTCGAGCGCCTCCTCGCCGAGATACGCGCCCCACTCCCACGCCGCAATCGCGACATCCGTCGGGCAGTCCTTCGGCGAGACGCCGAGACTGTCGTAGCCGTAGAACGCAATCGGACGGATATACGCCGACTCGAGTTCGTTGCGGTCGAGCAGCTCCAGCGTTGCCTCGGTCAGCTCCTCGGGGTCGTACTCGATTTCCATATCGTACGGCTTGCCACTCTGGTAGAACCGGTCGAGATGCTCGTCCCAGCGGAACAGCGCCGTCCCCTCCTTCGTGTCGTACGCGCGGACGCCCTCGAAGACGCCCGAGCCGTAGTGGAGTCCGTGGGAGAGAACGTGCGTCGTCGCGTCACGCCAATCGACGAACTCGCCGTTCTGCCAGATGACACCGTCGTCTTCCATCGCTTCGAACGCGGACATACGCGATGGTCGGTCGCTCGTACCTTAATTGTATTCAGACGCTAAGTCCCCTTCCTCAAGGAGTCGTTCGAGAGAGCTTTGCTCTCTCGTGATCACGAAAATCGAAGATTTCTGGTGTGCGAACGAATCGCTCCGCGATTCGTTAACGCCTGTGGAGACTGCGCTCCCTGCGGATACACCTGTATCTGCAAAGCGCGTCGTGGAGACAGGAAATCCCACTCCCAAGGAGCGAACGGCGTCGGCCGTGAGCGAGTAGGGTGGGGTAGTTCACATGCCGCAGAAACTGCCTACGCGAGCTGCGCGATGAGGTCGGCCCCCTCGACGTAGGCGAACCCGTTTCGCTCGGCGTACGCGCGGGCATCATCCGGTGAGAGCGCCTTTCCCGTCTCATCGTCGAGCATCTCGCAGACGACAGCGGCCGGCGGCTGGCCAGCAGCGATGGCGATCGCGACCGCCAGTTCGGTGTGGCCCTGTCGGTCACCGAGCAGGTCCGGCGCGGCCCGGAGCAGGTGGACGTGGCCCGGGGCACGGAAGTCGGCCGCGAACTCCAGCGTGTCCGGTGCGCGTGCCGCCTCACCCAGTCGCGAGATGGTGAGCGCGCGGTCGGCGTCGGTGATGCCGGTGAACGTGTCGCGGTGATTGACCGTCAGCGAAAACGACGAGCGCTCGTCGTACGCGAGCTCGTGATCGGCCGCGGCGGGATGGTCGAGCCGCTCCTGCATAAACGGGAGCGACCACGCCTCGGCAATCTCGTCCGACAGCGCGACACAGATGAGCCCCCCGGCGTCGTTGCGGAGCCGCGCGACGGCATCGGCGTCGACCGCCTGTGCCGGGTAGATCAGGTCTGTCTCGCCCTCGCGGTCGGCGGCGTCGTGGACGAGAATCGGCTCGCCGCGTCGGTACGCCTCGATAACGGCGTCGACGGCTGCGTTACTCTGTTGTGACACGGACGGTCACCTCCTGGTCGTCCGTGAGCGAGAGCGCATCCCGGAGTCTGACGGGGGCGATTATCTCCAGCTTGTCGGCGTCGTGGTGAGTCCGCTCGGGGGCGATGACGTGGGCCGGTTCGAACGTCTCGTCGTCGGTCTCGACGGTCGCGGGCCAACAGAACGCCGGACCGTAGGTGCGGTCATCATCCTCCCAGCCATCGATACGGACCGGCTCGAAGCTGTCCATCCGGCTCCGTGCGGCGACCGACTCCTCGTCGAGTTCGACGTTGAGCGTGCCGAGGAACGGCTCGTACCCCAGCTTCTCCTCGAACTGCTCCATGTAGCCGGGCAGCGAGATGTAGTGGCGACCCTCGCCCATCCCGCTCGTGACATAGCCGTCGAAGGCGACGGTCGGGTCGCGCTCGAAGATGCGCCGATACTGCTCGTACTCGTTGCGAAGCGCGCGCTCGCCGTCGTCGGTGAGTGTGACGCGCTGGCCGTTGCCGAGTATCTCGCGATCGATGAGTCCGGCGGATTCGAGCCGCTGGAGCCGCCGAGAGGCGGTCTGATTCGAGGCGTCCAGCCGGTCGGCCACGGTCGCACACGTCAACGTGGTCGGCCCGTCGATGCTGCCGGCGAGCGCAAGCTCCTTGAGCGTCGTGAGTTCGTCCGAACCGACAGACGCGACCTGCTCTTGCATACCCCAAACTGGGAACTTCTCGCGGTTAAGCATATCGTTACTGGCACGCATCGCAGAAGTGGAACGCTACTTCGGACGGCGTTACGCCCAGAACTCGCTGTCGCCCTTCAGCTTCGGCACCCACGTGTCCTCGTCGCGTGCGAGCAGAGTCACGCGAGAGTCTGCCACCTCGCGCAGGGTGTCGTGGTCGGGGAGGAACTCGCGGACGCGCTGGGTGAACGCTTTCACCTCCTCGTGGCTCGGCATATTCTCGTGATCGAGACGGCTCCTGGAGTGACCGACGTACATGTACGCCTTCATCTCCAGGAAATCGATATCCGCGCGCTCGCACATAACGGCGTACCACTCCGGGGTGTGCATATTGAAGCCGTCGACGAGTGTCGTTCGGATGACCGTCCGGGTGTCGTCTTTCTCGGCCAGCACGTCCAGCGTATCGAGCAGCCGTTCCCACGCATCGTCTTCCATCGCGGCGACCGTCTCGTCGAACGTGTGGCGGTCGGCGGCGTCGACGGAGACGTACAGCTGTGTCGGGTCGCACTCGCGCAACACCTCGGGACGGGTCCCGTTGGAGACGAGGAACGTCGTGATGTCGCGGTCGTGGAACGCTTCGATGAGTTCGGGGAGATACGGGTACAGCGTCGGTTCGCCGTCGAGCGAGATGGCGACGTGGCGCGGCTCCATCGCCTCCTCGAAGACGCGTCTCGGCACCTCGTCGTTGCCGCCGAAGCCCGACAGTAGCTTGCGCTGGAGGTCGATGGAGGCGTCCACGACCGCCTCGGGATCATCCCACGACACCTCGTCGAGTTCGTACGCGTGGCCCGCGTGGTCGCGCCAGCAGAAGACACACCGCTCGTTGCACTTCACGACGGGCGTCATCTGGATACAGCGGTGTGATTGGATGCCGTAGAAGGTGTTCTTGTAACAGCGCCCCTCGCCGCGCAGCGCGTTGGCAGTCCACCCGCAGGTCTGTGCGGCGGTGTGGTTCCGGCTGTGGTACTCCGGGTCGTCCACCTGTTTCGGCCCGGTGTCGCTCATACGCGGAGATCTCGGGGCACGAGCCTAAAGCCGTCGCTGTCGGTGTGGAAAAAGCGAGGAAGCAGGACGGTAACTGGGGCAGTGAGTCGTCAGCTTCCGACCATCTCTCCGCGTGTCACTCACTCCGTTCGCTCCCGCGTCGGTGGAGATTGACTCGCTTCGCTCGCCAATCATCTCCGCAAGCCCCTTTATGACTCCCCGGGAACGAGAGCTATGTTCATCGCCTTCCGCGAGGAGGTCACGACGATCCTCGCCGACGCACTCGACGCCTCCGGCTACCCGACTGAGGACCTCGGTATCGAGGAGCCACCCGAGGAGTTCGACGCCGTGCTCGCGTCGTCGGTCGCGTTCCGTCTCGCAAGTGAGGCCGGCGCACCACCACCCCAGGTCGCGGGCGAACTCGCCGACGCTACCGACCTGTCCGAGAGTATCTACGTCGAATCCGTCACGGCACAGGGTCCATACGTCAACTTCGCGCCGACCGAAGCCTATCTCGCCGATGCGCTTGCCGTCCGCGACGATGCCGGTCACCTCGATGCGACCGGTGACTCCGTCGTCGTCGAACACACCAGCGCGAACCCGACCGGTCCGGTCCACGTCGGGCGCGCGCGCAATCCGATCATCGGCGACGCCGTCGCGAATCTGCTCGACTACGCCGGCAACGACGTGGAGCGCCACTACTACGTCAACGACGCGGGCCGACAGATGGCTGTCTTCACGTGGGCCTACGAGACGTTCGACGAGTCCGAGCTTCCCGAACCGGAGCGCGACCGCATCGAGTACGATATGGTTCGCTACTACCGCAAAGGAAATGAGTTCCTCGAATCCGCCGATCAGACGGCTGTCGATGCCGCTGAAGCCGAAATCGAATCCATCCTGCAGGGGTTGGAGGACGGCGACGAGGAGACGTACGAGCGCGTCGGTGAGGTGGTCGACGCGGTGCTCGGCGGGATGAAAGAGTGTCTCGCCCGTCTCCCCGCGATGTTCGACGAGTTCGTCAAGGAGACGCGATTTATGAAGAACGGCGACACCGACGATGTCGTTTCACGGCTGAAGGAGCTGGACGAGGCCGTCTACGAGAATGACGCGTGGCAGCTCGATTTGGACGGCTTCGAGAAGAATCTCGTCTTCCTCCGCTCGGACGGCACCTCGTTGTACACTACCCGCGATTTGGCCCATCACGAGTGGAAGTTCGATAACTACGACCGCGCTGTGACCGTACTCGGTGAGGATCACAAGCTCCAGGCCGGCCAGCTGACGGAGACGCTCGGGCTGCTCGGCAACGATACTGACCAACTGGATTCGGTCATCTACTCGTACGTGAATCTCCCCGAAGGCAAGATGTCAACGCGTGCAGGTACGGGTATCGACCTCGACGACCTGCTCGACGAGGCCGTCGTACGCGCACGCGAGGAAGTCGAGTCGCGAATCGACACGCGCGACCGTGACGACGACCTTGACGACGAAGCTATCGAGCGTATCGCCCGACAGGTCGGCGTCGGCGCAGTCCGGTACGACATCGTGAGCAAGCAGCCGACGAAGGCAATCACCTTCGAGTGGGAGCGCGCCCTCGACTTCGAGGCGCAGTCCGCGCCGTACGTCCAGTACGTCCACGCGCGCTGTTGTGGAATTCTTGACGACGCCGGCGACGTGCCCGACGGCGATATCTCTGCACTCACCGAACCAGCAGCGCGCGACCTCCTGCGCGAGATTGCACGGTTCGAGGGTGTCATCGACGGCGCGGCTGCGGATCTCCAGCCCCATCAGGTCGCGACGTACACCCGCGATCTCGCGGAGGCGTTCAACGCCTTCTACCGCGAGTGTCCGGTCCTCTCTGCGGAGAATGAGGTTCGCGAGGCGCGCATCGCGCTCGTGGCCGCGGCTCGCCACACGATGGCGAACGCACTCGATGTCATCGGCGTCGAAGCGCCGGTGTCGATGTAATTAGAGAGGGAGAATGAAGCCGCCGGAGTTGATGAGTGTCCCGCCGGCGAACTGGACGGCGACCGCGCCGAGACCGAGCGCGAGCAGCAGGAAAATCACGATCCACGACAGCGGGATGGTTGTATCGACGTCGTCTGGGTCGGGCATACCTCTCGTGGGGGGACGCGAGGCTTAAATCCTCACGACTCGGCGCAAGCGGTCAACAGGTACTTACGACGCATTACCGTAGCGCGTGTAATGAGCCAGCAGGAACAGGAGAAGTCGGACAAGCAGAAGTACGACTTCCGCAAGGTCATCGAGGAGCTACAGGAGTTCGAGGGCTCCGGCACACAACTGGTGAGCATCTACATCCCCGAAGACCGGCTCATCTCCGATGTGGCCGCCCATATCACACAGGAACACTCAGAGGCATCGAACATCAAATCTAAGCAGACCCGAACGGCCGTCCAAGACGCGCTCACGTCGCTGAAGGACCGACTGAAGTATTACGAGGTGAGGCCGCCGGAGAACGGGATGGTCATGTTCTCCGGTGCAATCGACGCCGGCGGCGGCCAGACGAATATGATCACGCGTGTCCTCGAATCACCGCCAGACCCCGTCGAGTCGTTCCGCTACCACTGTGATTCGGCGTTTCTCACCGAGCCGCTCGAACATATGCTCGCGGACAAGGGGCTGTTCGGACTCATCGTCCTCGACCGTCGCGAGGCCAACGTCGGCTGGCTAAAAGGAAAACGCGTCGAGCCGGTCAAGTCGGCGTCCTCACTCGTCCCCGGCAAGCAGCGAAAAGGTGGCCAGTCCGCACAGCGATTCGCCCGCCTCCGACTCGAAGCCATCGACAACTTCTATCAGGAGGTCGCGGGGATGGCGGACGACCTGTTCGTCGCGAAGCGTCACGAAATCGACGGTATCATCGTGGGCGGTCCGTCGCCGACGAAAGACGAGTTCCTCGACGGCGACTACCTTCACCACGAGTTGCAGGACAGCGTCCTCGGGAAGTTCGACGTGTCCTACACCGACGAGTCCGGGCTGTACGATCTCGTCGACGCCGCCGAGGACGTGCTGGCCGAGACGGAGGTGATGAAGGACAAAGAGCAGATGAACGAGTTCTTCAAGGAGCTTCACGACGGCGAGAAGGCCACCTACGGCTTCGAGCAGACCCGTCGCAACCTCATCATGGGCTCCGTTGACCGTCTGCTCATCTCCGAAGACCTCCGCGACGACGTGGTCACCTACGAGTGTTCCAACGGCCACGACGAGCGGGAGGTCATCGACCGCCGGAAGAACACCCCCGACCACGAGTGTAGTGAGTGTGGTGAGGTCGTCGAGGGCGACGAGGACGAGCGCGAGGACGCCATCGACCACCTCATCGAGATCGCCGAACAGCGCGGTACGGAGACGAAGTTCATCTCGACGGACTTCGAGAAGGGCGAGCAGCTGCTGACGGCGTTCGGCGGTATCGCCGGCATTCTCCGCTACTCGACCGGCGTGTAAGCCGGCGCGCTTCGACACCCGTTTACCGCCCCCGCCACTGACCTCTGTATGACACTTGCCGCCACCTTCCTCGGGACGAGTGGGGCCGTTCCGACGGCCCAGCGGAACACGAGCTCGGTGTTCCTCCGTCGCGAGGGGGACTGTTTCCTGTTCGACTGTGGTGAGGGGACACAGCGACAGATGATGCGCTTTGGCACTGGTTTCGGCATCGACCACATCTTCTTCAGCCACACCCACGGCGACCACGTGCTCGGCCTCTCGGGCCTCCTTCAGACGTTGGACTTCAACGACCGCGACCGGCCACTCGCTATCCACACGCCAAACGGAACCCGCCAGCTCGTCCGAAATCTCACGAGCGCCACCGGCGCACGCCCCTCGTATCCCGTGCGCATCCACGAGGTCGGCCCGGGCGATACCGTCCTCGACGCCGAGGAGTACGAGGTGCGCGCCTTCGAGACGGACCACCGCGCGAAATCCGTCGGCTACGCGCTCATCGAGACAGACCGCAAGGGTCGGTTCGATCGCGAGCACGCCGAGAAGCTCGGCGTCCCCGTCGGCCCGAAGTTCTCTGCCCTCCACGCCGGCGACTCTGTCGAACTCGCCGACGGCACCGTCGTCCACCCAGACGAGGTAGTGGGCGAGCCGCGACCCGGCCGGACGGTCGTCTACACCGGCGACACCCGGCCAATCGGCGCGACCGTCGAGGTGGCCGCCGACGCGGACCTGCTCATCCACGACGCGACGTTCCTCGACGACCGCCGTGAGCGCGCCGGCGAGACGGGCCACTCGACGGCCGTGCAGGCGGCCGAAATCGCCAACCGCGCGAACGCGAAACGGCTCGCGCTCACCCACATCTCTTCGCGGTACGCCGGCCACTCGTACGATATCGAGGACGAGGGGCAGGCGTTCTTCGACGGCGAGGCGTTCCTTCCCGATGACGGGGACGAAATCGAGATCCCGTACCCTGACGAGTAGTCGCGCCACGTCTTTCTCCGTTCCCCTCCTCCGTCCGGTATGGACCGCCACGACACCGCTGAACGATACTACCACAGCATCGACGCCGACGAGTACGAGGCGCTGCGCGCACTGCTCGCCGACGATTTCGTCCACGATCGCGGCGATATGCGGCTCGACGGCCGAGACGCCTTTGTCGCGTTTATGCGAGACGAGCGCCCGGACACGGAGACGAGCCACGAGCTCGCAGCGATTTACGAGAGCGACGCCGGTATCGCAGCTGAAGGAACTCTTCGGCGTGCATCCGGTGAGGTGATGTTTTCCTTCGTGGACACGTTCCGCTTCGAGGATGGAGTGATTCGCGCGCTGACGACCTACACGCACTCGGCGTGAGCTACTCTTTTTTGCCCGCGCCGACGGCAGATTCGCCAACCGGCTCCGACCCCTCTATCGTCTCTGTCCCCATATACGACCGGAGCACCTCGGGCACTTCGACGGTGCCATCGGCGTTCTGGTAATACTCCAGAATCGCGACGACGACCCGCGGGACTGCGACGCCCGACCCGTTCAGCGTGTGGAGATACTCGGCCGACTCGTGGCGCTCTGGCCGGAATTGAATGTGTGCTCGCCGGGCCTGGAACGCCTGGAAGTTCGATACCGACGACACTTCGAGCCAGCGACCGCCGACCTCGGGGCCATCCTCCTCGTCGTTGCCCGGGGCCCACACCTCGATGTCGTACTTCTTCGCCTGGGTGAACCCCATGTCGCCGGTACACATCTCCAGCACCCGGTACGGGAGTTCAAGCGAATCGAGTACCGAACACGCTTCGGCGACGAGTCCCTCGAATCGCTCGCTCGACTCATCGGGCCGGACGAAGTTCACCATCTCCACCTTGTTGAACTGGTGTGACCGGACCATCCCCCGCGTCTCGGTGCCGTGCTCGCCCGCCTCGCGCCGGAAGTTCGGCGAGTACGCCTGCTTCTTCAGCGGGAGGTCGTCGTCAAGCAGAATCTCGTCGCGGTACATGTTCGTGACGGGGACCTCCGCGGTCGGCAGCAGCCAGAGGTCGTCGTCGTCGTACGGCTCGTCGTTGTCGCCGCCGAGTCGGTAAGCGTCCTCTACGAACTTCGGGAACTGTCCCGTCCCCTGCATCGACGCCGAATTTACCGGAATCGGCGGGAAAACGTCATCGTACCCCTGCTCGCGGTGGATTTCGAGGAAGAACTGGATGAGCGCGTGCTCCAGCATCGCGCCCTCGCCCTTCGTGAAGTAGAAGCCGCCGCCCGACACCTTCGCGCCGCGCTCGAAGTCGAGAATGTCGAGCGTCTCGCCGATGTCGTAGTGAGGAATGACCTCGTCGGGGAGTTCGCGCAGGTCGTCGAATCCCTCGCGGCGCAGTTCGACGTTGTCCGACTCGTCGTCGCCGACAGGAGCGTCCTCGACGGGGACGTTCGGGAGCGTGAGGAGGGCGTGTTCCAGCTCTGTCTCGAGCTCGTCGGCGCGCTCCTCGACGGTCTCGATTTCGGCCTTCAGCTCGCTCGACCGGTCGATTGCGTCTTGTGCCTCCTCGTCTTTCCCTTCCTGCTTGAGCTGGCCGATGCGCGAGGAGATGTCGTTGCGCTCCTTCCGGAGGTCGTCGCCCCTCGATTTGAGCTCGCGCCACTCCTCGTCGATGTCGAGCACGCGGTCGAGATCAATGTCTACGCCCTTCGTATCGAGGGCACGCCGCACCTCCTCGGGGTTTTCGCGAACGAACTGCCGTGATAACATACCCGGGATTCGCGACTCGCCGGCAAAGGAATGTCGGTGGCGTGTGACACGCCCATTTTTCTACCACGCCGCCGGAGACGGGCTATGACCACTGTCGACGTACGCGCGGTCACACAGAAATCGGTCTCGGACACCTACTACTTCGACACGGAGATGTACGATACCCCCGAGTACGGCGCGATTTACATCATCGACGCGCCCGACCCCACGCTCGTCGACACCGGGATGGGTCCAGATATGGAGAAAACCCTCGCCGCGCTCGACGAGCTCGGTATCGACCACGACGACGTGGCGAATATCGTCCCGACACACGTCCATCTCGACCATGCTGGCGGGGCCGGCTATCTCGCCGATATCTGCGAGAATGCGACCGTCTACTGTCCGGCCGTCGGTGCGCGCCATCTCGTCGATCCACAACGACTCTGGGAGGGGACCCGCCGCGCCGTCGGCGACCGGTTCCAGTACTACCGCGAGCCGAAGCCGATTCCCGAATCACGCATCGAGGAGCTTCACGACGGAGACAAGCTCGATATCGGGGACAGAACGCTCCACGTTCACGACGCCCCCGGTCACGCGCCACACCAGTGCATCTTCCACAGCCCCGACGACGACGCCGTCTTCACCGCCGACGCGGCGGGGGTATACGTCAGTCGGACCGGTGAGATCCGCCCCACATCGCCGCCGTCGAACTTCGACTTCGAACAGTGTCTCGACGATATCGACCTGCTCCGTGACATCGACCCGGCCGTCCTCCTGTATCCCCACTTCGGTCCGGCCGAGACGGGCGAGAAACTCGACATCTACGAGCGAGTGCTCACCGAATGGGTCGAACGTATCGAGCGCGAGCGGGAGAATCACGACGACGACGACGCCGCGGTCGTGGAGGCGATCGCCGCTCGCGTCGAGGGGCCAGAGGTGTGGCCCGACCAGAAGGTGTACAGCGAGGCAGTGATGAACGTTCGCGGCGTGTTAGGGTATCTGGACGCCCGCGAGAAATAACTGCCCGCTTGAACGGCTTTCATCGATTTCAAACCGTGTTTCAGAATATTGTCTCAGTTCCGGGCGCTCAATATGAGCGTTTATACGTTGTGCCGCCAAACTAACTGGCGATGGAGGTATCCTGATGGCAGGCGGTTCAAGTGTACTCATTGCGACTGTCGCAGCCATCCTCGGGCTAGGCGTCGGCGCACAGATACTCGCCGACCGGTTCCAACTGCCGAGTATCATCTTTCTCATCTCCGCTGGCCTCGCGTTAGGTCCAGGGTCGGGTGTAGTGTTGGATTCCGCGCTCGTGACGCGTGAATCCTTCGGGAGCGCGCTCCCCGTTATCGTCGGGCTCTCGGTGGCTATCATCGTCTTCGAGGGTGCGTTCCATCTTCGGCTGAAGAACCTCCGTGAGGCACCCGAAGAGAACGTGCGACTCGTCACGATTGGCGCGCTCATCGCGCTGCTTGCGACGGCCGCTGTGACCAAGTTCGCCTTCGGCGTCGCGTGGGATATCTCCTTCCTCATCGGGTCGCTGCTCATCGCCACCGGGCCGACGGTTATTACCCCCATTATCGAGGTGGTCCCAGTCCGCGACCGCGTGGCTGCAGCACTCGAAACGGAAGGTATCGTCAACGACGTGACCGCCGCCATCACGGCGGTTGCCGTCTTCGAAGTTATCGTTAATCCGACGGCGAACGACTTCCTCACGCTGTTCGTCGAACGCCTCGGTATCGGCGTACTCGTCGGCATTATCGTCGCGGCCGTGATCTGGTACCTGCTCCGCTATATCGACCTCTCGCCGGGGAACGCACCCCAAAATTCCCGACTGCTCGTGCTCGCGGGCGCGCTCGTCGCGTACGCTGCGGCGAACTATCTCGCGACGGAAGCGGGTGTCGCCGCCGTCGCGACCGCCGGTATCGTCCTCGGCAATATGGATATTCCCTATGAGGACGAGATCTCTGCGTTCAAAGGAGACGTGACGCTGCTCGTTCTGTCGTTCGTCTTCATCGCACTCGCGGCGCTGCTCGACTTCGGGCAGCTGCTCGCGCTCGGGTATAAGGGTATCATCGTCGTCGTGGCGGTCGCGCTCGTGATTCGCCCGGTGCTCGTGTTCATCTCCACCATGGGTGACCGATTCACCACCGAGGAGAAGGTGTTTATGAGCTTCGTCGGTCCCCGGGGAATCATTCCGGCGTCGGTCGCGACGCTGTTCGCCGTCGAGATGCAGAGCCGCGCGACGGAGCTACGGGAGGCTGGGATGGTCGAACAGGCAACACAACTGAGCGAGGCTGCGGCGCTGTTGGTCAGCGTCGTCTTCCTCGTCATCCTCGCGACGGTCGTATTCGAGGGCGGCCTCGCGCGGCATCTCGCGAACTACCTCGATGTTATTCCAATGCGTGTACTCGTTATCGGAGGTGGACAGGTGGGCCGGACGCTCGCTGGTCGCCTCGAAGAGAGAGGAGAGAACGTCGTCATTATCGAGAAAGACGAAACACAGGTCGAGAAAGCCCGCAACGAGGGCCATACGGTGCATATCGGTGACGGAACGGACACGGAGGTGCTCAAGAATGCGGGCGGGGAGAACGCGAGCATCGTCGCCGCCGCTACCGGCGACGACGACGCGAATCTGCTCGTCGCACAGCTCGCCTCCTCGAAGTTCGGCGTCGAGACGATTATCGCGCGCGCGAACAACCCCGACAACGTCGACGCCTTCGAGGATCTCGGTGTCCGAACTATCTCCTCGACGCTGGCGACCGCACAGGCGCTCGACAACGCCATCGAGCGGCCAGCGCTTACCAACTGGATGGGAGAACTCGGCCGCTCGGGTGACGTGCAGGAAATCGAGGTGACGAATGAGGACCTCCTCGGTCGTCCGGTCAACGACGTCGCCGCCGAGCTCCCATCTGAAACGCTCATCGCGCTCGTCACGCGTGCAGGCGAAACGCAGGTGCCGAGTGATAGCCTCGTGTTGGAGTCCGGCGACCACGTCACTATCATTGGACGGACTGAGGATGTCCGTGAAGCGATGAAGTACTGCAATCAGAGCTAACTCGTCACGCTCGCTACGACTTGTACGGCAGATTATCGGGGTCTCGCCACGCGTTCGCCTCTTCGCCGCCGCCGGTCTTGTAGACGCCGCGCGCCTCAGCTATCTGTCGTCCCTCACCGTCGGTGACGGTCACGTCCGCGACAGCGACGCTGTTGCCGAACCGGACGAGTTCGGCGGTTGCCTCCAGTCGGTCACCGTCGCCCGGCGAGAGATAGTCGATGCGCATATCGATCGTCGGCGTCGGCTTTCCCGCCCGCGAGATGACTGCCGCACCGCCGACCGTGTCCGCCAACGTGTAGGCTACGCCGCCGTGGGCGACGCCGTTCTCCGCCGAGGAGGTGTGTTCTGCGCCCAGTTCGATGTAGCCGGCCGCCCGTCCGTCCTCGGCTGCCGTCATCTTGATACCGACGTGCTGTGCGAACGGCATCTGCTCGAACAGTGTCGCAACGTCCATATCGGCTGGATGTGCCACCGTGTGAGAAAGATTGCGAGTCGTCCCCGGTGTTGAAGCCGGTGCCCGTTCTCGGTACCGTATGGTCGAACTCACGACACTGGCGGCGGCCGTCGGGGGGCTGGTCGTGCTCGCCGGCCTCGCTACCTTGCTGCGCGGAAACGGCGACGACAAGTACGACGATCCCGAGGCGCAGGCTGCCCACGAACGGGCCCAGAAGCGCGATCCGAGCGATGTCGCGCCCATCGGTAGCGAGCACACCACTGTCGTCCAAGAGCTCGTCGACGGCGGCGAGACAGCCCGCGTCTCGATTCAGGGGCTGTACATCTTCGTCGAGAACATCCCGAGCGGGCTCTCAGAGCAGGACACGATCGACATCAAGATCACCGATCACGGCCCGGACGGCACCTCCGGCCGGGCGACGTTTCTCCGGAAATCCTGAGTCCGGCTCAGTTCGGCAGCGAGAACTCGATGGCAGCGCCCTGGCCGAAGCCGACACACTCCGTCGCGATGCCGTTTTCGGCGCCGCGCTTGTGCATCTCGTGGATGAGCGTGACCGGGAGCCGTGCGCCCGAGGCCCCCAGCGGGTGCCCGAGCGCGATTGCGCCGCCGTTCACGTTGTAGATATCCTCGTCGAAGCCGAGTTCCTGTCGGCAGTGCTCACACTGTGAGGCGAACGCCTCGTTCAGCTCGATGAGATCGTAGTCGTCTGCGGAGGTGCCGGAGCGCTCGAACAGCTGCTTGCAGGCCGGAATCGGGCCGATACCCATAACCTCGGGGTCGACGCCGGCGACGGCGTTGTTCCCGACCTCGGCCAGGATATCGAGGTCGTGCTCCTCGGCGAATGCGCGCGAGGTGACGAGTGTGGCGGCCGCGCCGTCGGTAATTTGCGACGCGTTGCCCGGCGTCACCGTCCCTTCGGACTTGAATACGGTCGGGAGACTACCGAGCTTCTCGCGATCGATATCGTGGCGGATTCCCTCGTCCGTGTCGATGACGCCGTCGTCCGTCTCGATTGGGACAATTTCGTCGTCGAAGCGTCCTTCCTCGGTCGCTTCGCTGGCGCGGATGTGGCTCCGATAGGCGTAGTCGTCCTGCGTCTCGCGGGAGACGTTGTAGCGCTCGGCGACGGCCTCGGCGGTCATCCCCATTGAGAGGGCCGCGACGTTGTAGTCGTCGTTGAGGCCGGGATGCATCTCGTTGTTCGCGCCCATCTTGACGCGGGACATCGACTCGACGCCGCCCGCGATGATGGCGTCGCGCTGGCCGGCGCGAACTGCATCGGACGCGGAGATGATCGTCTGTGCCGAGGAGGCACACCACCGATTGACGGTCGTCGCAGGGACGGATTCACCGAGATCCGAGAGCAGTGCGATGATGCGTGCCATATTGTTCCCCTGCTCGGAGCGCTGCTGTGCACAGCCCCACATCAGGTCGTCGATGGCCTCTCCGTCGAGGTCGGTCTCGTCGAGGATCTCGTCGATGAGCGCCACGGAGAGGTCCTCTGGGCGCGTGTCGGCGAAGACACCGTCCTCCTTGCCGAACGGGGTTCGAACTGCCTGCACGATGACTGGGTCGCTGTCACTCATTGTGTATTACTACTATGTGGCTTGCGTGGTAAATGTATCCCGACGATATGACAACAACTGTAAACCCGTCGCTCGGCGTTGTTTCCAACGGAAGCGGATCCCAACTGTGAGGACGATGCGCTTAACTGCCAGCCGTGATTAGTTTCGTGAGATGACCAGCCCCGAGGTCGATATCGTCGAGTTTCTTCTCACAACCCGACTGTATAACGAGCACACCAAACTGGATGAACGCGATCTCCCCCCCAGTTACCGACGCGTCTTCTGGTCGGAGGGTGAGATCGAACGACCCCTGTCAGCGACGAGCAACAACGCCGCTGCTGCGACCAACGTCGACCGGCCGTGGGATGCCGTCTCCGGCCTGATGTTCACCGACCGCGACGACTTTTCCGGTACCATCAGCTTCACCGACGAAGGGATGGCCGAGACGTGGCTCCTCGATCGGCTCGATTCCGAGGACGTGGCAACCAATCCCACGCTCGCGTACGCGTTCGGTGACCAGTTCGACGTGGACTACGAGGAGAGTCGCCAGTCGAATCGCCCCATCCACGCCGACCGCGTCTGGATCGACTCTCTGCTCGATGAGATGTTCGACGAGGACGAAGAGGAGATGCTCGATCTCGTGGATATCCGCGCGCCCGAAGAGATCGATATGAAGCTCGACGACCTCGTGCTCACCGAAGATCAGGAGGGTGAAATCGAGAAGGTCGTCAAAGCCATCGAACACCGTGATTATCTCGCTCGTATCGGGCTGCGCGAGATCGGGAAGCTGCTGTTTGTCGGCCCGCCAGGAACCGGCAAGACGAGCATCGCGCGCGCGCTCGCCCACCAACTCGACCTGCCGTTCGTCGAGGTGAAGCTCTCGATGATCACGAGCCAGTATCTCGGCGAGACGGCCAAGAACGTCGACAAGACGTTCGAGGTGGCAAAGCGGCTCTCCCCGTGTATCCTGTTTATGGACGAGTTCGACTTCGTCGCGAAGACGCGCTCGTCGGATGAACACGCTGCGATCAAGCGCGCGGTCAACACCCTGCTCAAGTCCATCGACGAGGTATCGCTCATCCAAGACGAGGTGTTGCTCATCGGGGCGACCAACCACCCCGACCAGCTCGATTCGGCGGCGTGGCGGCGCTTCGACGAGATTGTCAATTTCCCGAAACCAGATTCCGGGATGCGCCGCGATATCCTTATGCTCATCACGCGGAGTATGGATATCGAGGAGTTCGACCCGCAGGCCATCGCCGATATCACGCAGGGACTCACCGGAAGCGACCTCCGGCTCGTGATGCGAGAGGCCGTTCTCGACGCCCTGACCGAAGAGCGCACGACGCTCACGCAGGACGACCTCAGACGGGCCGTCGAAGGGTTCGAGGAGCGCGATAATCTCAAGAATATGGACATGATGTCCGACGAAACCGCGCCGGTGGTCGGCGACGGCGGTGACCACGATCACGATCACGACGATCACGACGATCACGATCACGACGACGACCACGATCACTGATGGAGGTGACGCTGCTCGGCACGGGCGACACGACGGGGACGCCCACGCCGGGCTGTGACTGTGACACCTGCGAGCGTGCTCGCGAGTTGGGCGTCGAGCGAACTCGATTCTCGGTTCATGTCCGTAACGAGGCGACCGGCGAGACGCTGCTCGTCGACCTCTCGCCGGATTTTCGTCACCAACTGCTCGAGCACGACGTGACGCTGCCGGACGCCGCGCTCGTCACGCATATCCACTTCGATCACCTTCACGGACTCGGCAACGCGTATCGGCTGGTCTCCGACTTCCCAGTCCACGCCGCTGGCGAGACCGACCCCGAAACGGGTGAGTCGGTCGCGGAGACGATTCGTCGCGAATATGAGTATCTCGATACTGTCCGCGTCACCGGACACGACCCCCACACCACGTTCGAAGCGTGCGGCTTCGAGGTACAGTTCGTCCCCGTCATCCACCCGCCGCTCGTCTGCTACGGTGTCCGGATCGACCACGGCGATAGCTCGCTGGCGATTACCGGCGACACTAATTTCGCGATTCCGGACGGCTCCCGCGAGACGCTCCGGGGCGCTGATCTCCTGCTTGCCGACGGTATCACGCCTGCCTCGCGGTGTCAGCATCATCCCCTCGGCGGTGACCACCACGACGACGATGGCGTTCCCCGAACCTTCGGGACGAAACATATGACCATCGAGGGGGCGTGTGATCTCGCGACCGAACTCGACGCCGAGCAGTTCCGGCTCGTTCACGTCTCGCATTTCACGCCGGCCGACCGCGCATTCGACGATCCGCTCGCCGTCGACGGCGAGCAGTATCAGCTGTAGCGATCCAGCCCTGTCTGCCTGTCCGCCGCGCCCGTCGGGTCGCGGACCCACGGTGAGTGGTCGGCGCGGCAGGCGTCGATATCGATCTCCGGTCCATCACCGTCGATGTCGCAGCCGTCTGCCGGCCGGACGAACTGCTCCTGTCGGGTGCAGTAGGCAATCCCGTCGACGCCGGCGATCGACTGTTCCTCGACGTGCGGGCAGTCGGCGAACGGGACGCGCCACCCCTTCCCGTAGGCGCGCTCCGCGATACGGCGACGGTAGCGTTGTTTCTCGCCCGCGCCTACCGGCCGGACTTCGGTGTAACCGGGATGTGTCTTCAGAATCTCGATGCCCCCTCTGTTCGAGTCGAGTGGCTCCGGCTCGCGCACCGTCGTTCGCTCTCCCGTCTCGGAGTCGACGCGCCAGACACCCACCTCCTCGGGGATTCGGTTCAGGTGCGCGCCGGTGACGTGGCTGGCGGTCGCGAGCCACACTTCGTCGAACAGTCCGAGCGATACATCCTTGCGGAGCTGGAGTTCAAGCTCCCCTGGTCGGTCGAGGTCGGGCTTGTTCTCGATGCCTATCAGTCCCGAGAACCACCGGTCTGGATAGCGCGCTGTCGCCCGGATATACTCCTGTCCGCCCCGTCGTTCGCGAGTGAGGTAGCCGCAGTCGATACCCGCCTCGATTGCGCCGCGCGCGAAGCCGGAGCGACCGATGGTGTTCCGCGGTCGCTTGGCAGTTCCGGGACCAATATCGGCTTCCAGCAGTCGAGGCGGAATCGTCGCGTCAGTGAGTCGGGCCCGGGCGTCGAACGACGGTCCCGGCTCCACGACGACGGTGTCTATCACGCGCGAGCCGTGGATGCCGCCGGCGAGCTGGCGGGCGACGAACCGACCATTATGCTCCAGCCCGGCACAGACGGTCATCTCGAAGTCGAACTCGCGCACGGTCGAGTGTGGTCGCTCGCGAGCAAAAGCCCGACGGCTAAGCCCCTCGCGCTCGTCTCCCGGATATGAACTGGAGTGAGCTGTTCGAGCGCGCCGCGAGCTACGACGTGACCGCCCCCGATATCGAGACACGACTCGCCGAGCTTCGGGACGATGAGTGACGACGGGCCAGAGCTGACGCGCATCGTCGTCGACGCTGACGTGCTCGCAGCCGACCTGCTCGTCGGCGGTCACGCCCGGGTCGTCCTCGACACCATCCGTGGCCATTCGTGGCTCACGCTCGTCGTCTCCGAGCCGCTGCTCGACGACACTGAACGGCTCGTCGCCGACCTCGCGGACGCCGACCTCGCGACGGACCACCGGATGAAACTCGAATCGCTCGCTGAGATAGTCGACCATCCCGAAGGTGACCATCCCGGACTGGCCGCCGCCTACCGTGGGAACGCAGCGCATCTCGTCACGTTCGACGACAATCTGACGAGCGTCGAGGCCGGCGCGATCTTAAAACAGCACGTCACCGTGAGCGTTCGACCGCCCAGCGCGTTCGCCCGACTGTTCGACCCCGCGAAGCTGTGGCCGGAGGTCGGTGAGGGCGAGTATCCCGGTCCCGACCGCGACCTCGACGCGTGATACTGCCGGATGTACTTTCGTGAATAGCTGAATCGTCAGTTCCACTGTACCGGTGGTTCAATGGTTTCCCAGTGGAACGACGATTCAAATAGTTCCGTCCGGCAGTATGAGCTACCGGTCGGCGTACCAGTCGGCAAAGGTCGCGAGTGCGCGCCCGCGGTGCGAGATGGCGTTCTTTGTCTCGGCGTCCATCTCGGCGAACGTCTGGCCGTCGTGCTCGAAGATTGGGTCGTAGCCGAAGCCGTCGTCGCCGCGCGGCTCGACTATCTGGCCGGGAACCGAGCCGACGAACAGCTTGACGGGAATTTTCCCCTCGGCGACGGTGTCGTCGGTCGCGGCGCGGTCGCGGTCGTCGGCCGAGAGGTCCTGGCCTCGGCGCTCGCCGCGATCGATTGGCTCAGGCGTCGCGGCGAACGCTTCTCCGTCGCAGTAGGCGAGCACACACCGAAATGCTGCTCGCGTCGCGCCGGCATCGCGCGCGAGTTCGCCCACGCGCTCGATACCGAGCGTCTCCTCGACGTACGCCGAGTACGGTCCCGGAAAGCCGTCCAGTCCGTCGATGAACAGGCCAGCATCGTCCACGATGACTGGTTCGCCGGCCACGCGGTAGGCTTCTCGTGCGCCCGCGGCTGCGATGGGTTCAAGCTCGTCGGCCTGGAGTTCGGCGTAGTCGTAGTCGAGTTGGGTCACGTCGTCGTCGAGATACGACAGCGCTTCCCGAATCTTCCCCTCGTTCGTCGTGACGTAGCGAAGGCTCACGGGCGTACTCCGCGCGAAGTCAGTAAAATCGCGTCGAACTCCGTTACTCGTCGACCAGTACTTCGACCGGCTCCTCCTCGTCTGTCTCTTCGTCGCCGCTGCGCTCCTGCTGGTAGAACAGCGCGCCGATGAGCCCGACGACGAGCCACGACCGCCAGTTCGCCAGATTCAGCGTGTAGCCCACGCCGAACGGTTTCTCGACTAACATCCCCTCGCCCGGCTGCCAGTAGGCAGACAGCATCCGTCCCAGCGACGGCCGCTCGAAGTTGTACGGAATCCCAAGCAGTTCGCCCGACTCAGGTGTGTCACTCATATCCCGGTGTTCGACGCGCCGATAAAAGGAGTTACCGGTCTCACTGATCTCACTGGTAGCGGCCACGCCCCTCGATTTCACGCAGCTGTGTGACGACCGCCGGGTCGCCCCGCGACTCGTAGCCGGCCTCGAACGCCGCGGCCAGTCGGTCGGCATCGTTGCTCGTCCCCGCGAGCGACCCCTCGAAGACGTGGAGATCCATCGCGTAATCCTCGACGTGTTTGGTGTGGTAGCCGAGTCCGAAGTCGATGAGGAAGACGCGCTTATCGCCGACCCGCGCGTTCCGTGGCGTCGGGTCGCCGTGGACGAAGCCCGCCTCGTGACACGCCGCGAGGTGGCGACCGACAGCCCGGACGGTCGACTCGGTTAGCGCCTCACGTAAGTCACACTCGCCGACGCGCTCGAACGTCAGCGCGTGGTCGGTGTCGTCAACGTCGAAGATGACTGGCGTCGGAACGCCCTCGCGACGTGCGAGACTCGTCAGTCGTGCTTCGCTCCGGGTACGCTCGCTTCGGAGTCGCTCGTCCAACGTCGGATGGCGATATGCCTTCATGACGCGCTCCTTCGTAACGCGTTCGCCCATCGTGACGACGGCCTCTGCACCGCGAATCTCGTTCGTCTCCGGTCGCGTGACGGCCACGTCCCCGCCGGCGTCCCATGTCACGTCGACCTGATTCGGCCGGAAGTCCGAGTCGATGGCCGACTCGGAGACGGCAATCGTATCGCCGGCCTCGTACATCCGCGCGCCGAGGACGGCGATCATCCCGGCGTTGTCACGGAGGAAGCGCGGTTCGGGCGCGTGGAACTGCGCGCCGCGTGCCTCACACATCGTTGCGAGCATCTCCCGAAGCCGGGCATTCTGACCGACGCCGCCGCCGAGCACGAACTCCTCTGTGCCGGTTAGCGATAGCGCCCGCTCTGACACCTCGGTCAACATCGCGAAGATGGTCTCCTGCAGCGAGAAACACACGTCTGCGACGGGAATGTCGTCGTCGACAGCCTGTTTTGCCGCACTCATAATGCCGGAGAAGGAGAAGTCCATCCCCTTGACGACGTACGGGAGCGGGACGTACTCGCCGTTTTTCGCCTCGCGTTCAACCTTCGGTCCACCTGGGTGCGACCAGCCGAGATGCCGTGTGAACTTGTCGATGGCGTTGCCGACGCCGGTGTCCATTGTCTCGCCGAGGATGCGGTAGCGACCGCCCCGGTAGCCGAGCAGGTGAGCGTTCGCGCCGCTGGCGTTGAGACAGACGGGCGAGCTGAAAGCCCGACTGGTGGCGACCGATTTCGAGGTGTGCAATCATGTGGTTTACGCCAACAAGTGGCACGTCGAGCGTGAGCGAGAGCGCTCGGGCTGCGGTCGCCACGATACGGAGACACGGGCCGAGGCCCGGCCCCCGTGAGAAGGCGACGGCGTCGATAGCGCGCTCGCCATCGTCAGCAATCGACGCGGCCGCTGATCGGGCGGTTCTCACGACCTGTGGAATCGCATCGCGCATATGCTCTGCGGCTTCGCGCGGGTGGATACCGCCGCTGTCAGGTTCGTAGGCGTCGGACTCGATAATCGTCTCGTCGGTCACGGTGTCGTGAACGGCGGCGCTCGCACACCACGCCGTCCCTTCGATGCCGAGAATGCGGGTCACGGTCCCCCCGCTGTTGGAAGCAAACGAGACGAAAACGAAGCGTCGGTCATGCCCAAAGGGGCGTTACTGGAACTCAGTGTAGCCGCACTTGCCGCAGTGGAGTCGATCGCCGTGGTCACCGAGGAACGTGTCGCCACACCGTGGACACTGCTGTTTGTCGGTGGTGCCATCGTCGTTGTAGTACTCGTGGCGGGCCATTATGCTTCGACCTCCTCGGCCTCCTCCTCATCCTCATCGATCTTGTTGCGGTCGAGCATATACTCCTGTTCGACCTCGGTAGCGACCTCGGCGTTCTCGTACACCTTCGCGTAGCCGACCGTCGTCCGCATCCCGTATTTGGTGTCGAGCGCGTGGATGACGACCTCGTCGGCGTTCTTGTTGAGCGTGGCCGCGAGGGAGTCACGCACGGAGAGCCGCGACGGGCTGGCCTCCTCGTGAGTCACTTCGAACCGCACGTCCGTCCGGTGCAACATGGGGTTCTCGTCTTCGGAGATAACGTCGATTTCCATAGTTCGTTGCCCGTATATCCCGCCGAAATGCGTAAAAGGATTTCGAGTCGCCGACTCAGACGCCCAGAATCTCGTACGCTCGCTCGTGGTTTCCGACGAACGAGTCGAGCAGCGCCCGCACCTGCTCGCGCAGTTCGGGTGTCACCGTCGCCAACACCATCCCTTCGTCGGGCTGGCCGTAGACGACACTCGCGCCGTCAGGCAGGACGAGCACCGCCGGTAGCGCCGTGAGGTCTTCTTCCCCAAGCACCTCCACCAGCGTCGTCCCATCGCGCTCGGCGACGAGCACTTCGAGAATCGACGCCGAGAGCGCGCCAGCCGGTGATTCGAGTTCGACCCGCTCGTCGAAACCGGTCGTCGCCTCCCGTACCGCCTCGCGAACTCGTTCGCGTTTCGTCTTCCCGTCCACGAGCGCGAGCGACGGGTAGTAACCCGCTTCCAGCAGGTGGTAGGTGACGATATCGCCGACCGCGACGATCGGCTCGCCCGCCACCGCCAACAGTTCATCGGCGTCCTGATAGATGGGACCTAACGGCTCCTTGAGCTCGCTGCGCAACTCGCCCGGTAGTTCGAGGAGAACGCCCATTACCGGACTTTCAGCGCGTACTTTCCGGCCTCAGTGATCTCCATCTCGGTCGCAATCTGTGACTGTTCAGGATGCGTGATGACGACGTAGCCGGCCCAGTCTTCAGTCAGTGAGTTCGAACCGCAGGCTGGACACTGCTCGCCGTCGTCGACCTCGAGTACGCGGTGGCAGTCACGACAGACAAGTCGTTGTGCCATCTAGTTCCCTCCGCTTGCCCGCTCTTTGCGGTTCTCTTCGAGCCACTCGTGTTTGCCGAGTCCGACCTGCTTTGCGGTCAGACCGATCTTCGAGTCGCGAGGGTTGCGCTCGTCGATGCTCTTGGTGACGATGCGCGTCCGCACCGCGTCACCGACACCGAGGAGGCGCCCCGAATCCCGAGAGGCGAGCTGTTCGTTCTCACCGTCGAACGCGAGATACTCGTCGGAAATCTGCGAGACGTGGAGTAGCCCGTCAACGGGGCCGATACCGACGAACGCGCCGAAGTTGACCGCCTCGACGACCTCGCCGTCGACGACCTCCTGCATCTGCGGATCGTAGGTAATCGCCTCGAAGGTGGCCTCGTAGTAGACGCTGGGCTGGTTCGGGACGATCGCGCCGCTCCCGATATTTGTCACGTTCGTGACGGTGACAACGGAGCCGACCTGTTCGTCCATCTTCCCCTCCAGCTTCTGCTGGAGCAGCTGCTTGATGAGTTCTGACGGTACGTCCGGGGAGGTGCGGTCCGGTAGAAACTCCGGGGGCACCTCCACCGTATCTTTGAGTGTGGCCTTCTTGTACATTAGTTCGTTATCGCGAGTTTATGCTCCCCGCGTAAACAGATTACGGGAACGCCAGCGTCCGCGAGCCGCTGTCGCAGTGGTTTATCGTTCGTCACAACGTACTCACACTCCTCTCCGAGCGCGAGCACCGCATCGTCGGCGTACGTTTCGTCAGTGGTCACGACAGTACACCGGTCGGCAAGGTCACGGCCGACGGCGGCGGCGGTTCCCGCCTGCCCGTTCCCTTCGGCGAGCTTGTCGAGTTCGGCGATGACCGTCTCCGGCACGACTAGCTCGTAGCTGTCGAGCAGTCGGTCCAGCTCGTCGAACAGCCGCACGTCGCATTCG
This sequence comes from Halobacteriales archaeon, assembly GCA_034521675.1. Taxonomy (GTDB): domain Archaea; phylum Halobacteriota; class Halobacteria; order Halobacteriales; family Haloarculaceae; genus Halosegnis. Next base: position 329,226 of record JAXHLZ010000005.1, read on the forward strand.
ACCGGCATCATCAACGCGTTCGTGTCCACCACGACCCGCATTACTGGAGTGTGCCGACGCCGATGAGTCGCCAGCGCGCACCGATGCGGCGACTGATCGCGACCTTCGCACCCGGCTCCGCACAGACGGGCCGCTTGAGCGAAACCTCGGCCTCTGCGTCACGCGCCGAGGTGACGGAGCCAACCGTCGTCGCTGTCCCGACCGTCAACATCAGCGGCTCGTTCGTGGAAATCGGTTCGATCTCCTCGTCGGCGCTGACGACCCGATCTAACAGCTCTACGTCCATCGTGAAGTTGTCGTGTACCGGCGGCAGAGTGTCGGCGGGGCCGGCGACCTGCCCGGCCAGTCCGTCACCCTTCGTCAGCGCCGGATCGAGTCCCGTCCCGACCCCGATGAGTCCACCCGGCGTGGCCGAGTCGACGGTGGAGCCGCCCGCCTGCAGCGAGCGCACCGTTGTCGCGACCGGTTCGTAGTTGCCGTCGTCCTCGCGGCCAGGGCGAATCTCGATATCTGCCTCTACGTCGAGTGTTCCCTGCGTGAGCGAGCCACCGATGACGCCGCCGGCCAGCTTGTCGAACGTCGTCCCCGGACGATTGATGTCGAACGAGCGGGCGACGAGCAGTCGCGGGTCCGTGTCCGGATCGCGTTCGGGTGTCGGAATCGTCTCCTCGATGGTCTCGATGAGGACATCAATATTGATCTTCTGCTCTGCGGAGATGGGAACGATCGGCGCGTCCTCGGCGACGGTCCCCTCGACGAACTCCTGAATCTGTGCGTAGTTCTCGCGGGCCTGCTCGCTGTCCACGAGATCGATCTTGTTCTGTGCGATGACGATGTTCTCGATGCCGATGATATTGAGCGCCATCAGATGCTCCTCGGTCTGAGCCTGCGGGACATCCTCGTTTGCCCCCACGACGAGGACGGCTCCGTCCATAATCGAGGCTCCGGAGAGCATCGTCGCCATCAGCGTCTCGTGGCCGGGCGCGTCCACGAAAGAGACAGTGCGGACGTGCTCGGTTTCGACGCCGTCAACCTCGTGTTCGACGGTGTAGCAGTCGGGAGCGTCGACGTCTGGCTGTCGCCGGAACGTCGCGTCCGCGTAGCCGAGCCGGATGGAGATTCCGCGCTTCATCTCCTCGGAGTGCTGGTCGGTCCACTCTCCCGAGAGCGCCTGCACGAGCGTTGTCTTCCCGTGGTCGACGTGACCCACCAGTCCGATGTTCACCTCCGGTTGTTGATGATTTGCAGTCATTGCGTAATTGTGTAGAATTGGCTCCGTGCGACTGATAAAGCTACCGTGTCGCAGAAAGCACGCACGACGCAGCGAACGGTTTAGTGGCTCTCCTCCGAAGCAGGCGTATGAGCGATGCCCCACCCAGCGACACAGAGTCGCTGCTCGCCTGCGAGGAGTGTCTCGCCCCCGCTGAGGCGTTCGCCGTCGTCGGCAATGAGACACGCCTCTCCATCCTCGAAGCCCTCTGGACGCTGAACCGCCCCGCTGCCTTCTCCGACATCCGCCGCGAGGTCGGGATGTCCGACTCCGCGCAGTTCAATTACCACCTCTCGAAGCTCCGCGGCCAGTTCGTTCACAAGACCGACGACGGCTACGAGTTCCGCGCCGCCGGTCGCTCCGTCATCGCTGCCGTGCTATCGGGCACGCTGAATCAGAACCCCTCCCTCGACCCGTTCACCGTCGCCGGCTCCTGTCTCTCCTGTGACGGCCCGCTCGAAGCCGTCTACGAGGACGAGCGCATCGAGATTCGGTGCCGTGACTGCGAGCGACCACACGGTGGTTACGCCTTCCCGCCCGGCGGCATCGAGGATCGAACCCGTGAGGAGCTAATGGCCGCGTTCAATCAGCGCGCACGCCATCTCTCTTGTCTCTCCGCCGACGGCGTCTGTCCCGACTGCTCCGGCCGTATGGAGACGCACCTGACCGATGTGCGCGACAGCGACGGCCCACAGACGGTTCGCGTCGAACACGAGTGCCAGCGGTGTCACCACACCATCGGCTCGTCGGTCGGACTTGTCCTCTTGGACGACGCCCGCATCGTCTCCTTCTATCAGGACCACGATATCGATCTGAACAGCGTCCCGTTCTGGACCCTCGACTGGTGTGTCTCTGACCGCTACACGACCGTCGAGCGGAGCGGCGACCCGTGGCGGCTCACGCTCTCGATTCCCCTTGACGACGAGCAGCTCGTGCTCGATCTCGACGGTGACCTCTCCGTGCTCGCGGCCGAGCGCCGTCTCATCTAACCCCCACGGCTAAGCCATCGCCGCGTCTTTTACCGGTGTGCTCGACACCGACCGAATCACCACGCTCACCTTCGACTCGTACAGCACGATTGTTGATGTCGGCTCCGCGGTCGATGCCCTCTCCGACCACGTCTCGAACCCGGAACAGGTCGCAGAGCGGTGGCGCTCGCAGTCGCTGATGTACTCGGTTGTCGTCAACGACGTAGACAGCTACGAGCCGTTTTATGAACTAAATCGCCGCGCGCTCACCTACGCGCTCGATACCGCGGGTGTGGACGTGACCGACGACGAGCGCGATGAGATTCTCTCGGTGTATATGGATCTCCACGTTTTCGCCGACGTGCGCGAGGGGTTGGACCGGCTCACCGACGAGTACGACTGCTGGGTCGTTTCGAACGGGAACCCCGAGATGCTCGACCGGATGTTCGAGGTAGCTGACCTCCACGACCGCGTGGAGGGGTACGTCAGCGCCGACGAGATAGAGACGTTCAAGCCGGATAGTGAGCTCTACCGTCACGCCGCCGGCCGCATCGACACGCCGATCGAGGAGCTGGCACACGTTACGGCCGGCTGGTTCGACATCGCCGGCGCGGAGGCTGCCGGTATGCAGGGCGTCTGGGTAAATCGCGACGGCGGTCCCTACCCGAACGTCGGGCCGGATCCCTCGCTCGAAGTGGACTCTTTCACCGCGTTGGCCGACGAACTCGGGTTGTGAAACCACCACGCCTATAGGTCATTCTGCGAATATCGCGGTATGGATACCGGACGCACCACCGTGCTGCTGTTGGTGGTACTGCTCTCCACGTCCTTGCTTGCGGGTGTCGCCTACAGCAGCACCGCGACACAGCAAACAACGACAACCGAGGACCGCTACACGCTCTTCGGCGTGCAGGCCGACGGGTGGTTCGGCTACAACAACGGCTACGCGACTGTCGTAGACGAATCCGGCAACACGGTCTGGAACTGGTCGGTTCCCAACTCCCGGGTGTTCGACACCGAACAGCTCGAAAACGGAAACATCCTCATCAGCGTGGCCGTCTCCGTCCCGCAGAGTGAGTGTCCCACCTACTATCAGGAAGATCAGTACGACCGACCCTGCGTGCAGAATCGCGTCGTCGAGGTCGACTACGAGACGAAAGAGACCGTCTGGGAGTACGCGTGGTTCGACGCCTTCCCGAACCACCACGAGGTGCACGACGCTGATCGACTCTCGAGCGGCGAGACCGCCATCGCCGATATGGGGAACCACCGCGCCTTCGTGGTCGACCAGTCGGGTACCGTCACGTGGGAGTGGAACGCGAGCGACCACATTAGCCGCGGAACCGAGTGGTTCGACGAGCACGTCCCCGAGGGAAGCGAGGAGGAGTTCGCTAGAAACGGACCCGAATCCGACTGGACTCACCTGAACGATATCGACCAGTTGGAGAGCGGCAACTTCCTGCTCTCGGTTCGTAACTACGACGTGACGCTGGAGGTCGCCCGCAACGAGACCATCGTTGAGACGTACGGCGAGCCGGGCGACCACTCGATTATGAACGAGCAACACAACCCGAATCTGCTGAAGGAGACGGGAACGCTCGTGGTCGCGGACTCGGGTAACGACCGTATCGTTGAGATAAACGCGACGACACAGGAGGTCATCTCCGAGTACGGCTCTGTTCCGCCGAACTCGAACGTCGGCGACCCGACGCTCCGGTGGCCTCGCGATGCCGACCGACTCCCGAACGGGAACACGCTCATCACCGACTCGCGTCGGTTCCGTATCCTCGAGGTCGCACCCAACGGGACGGTCGTCTGGTCGCATCTCCGACAGGAGAAGCGTTCCATCGTCTATGAAGCCGACCGTATCCGCCTCGATGGGGAGTATCTCCCCGAAGAGCCGTCTGTCGCGAGCGAGGGCGACTCGCTCGTCACGCGGACGAACCGCCCGCTGACGGACCTGTACGCGACACTCGACTCGTATCTCGCGTTCGTGCCATTCGTGCCGACGTGGCTCGGGCCGCTTCCCCTGTTGGTCGCACTCGGTGACCTCGGCGCGCTCGTGTTGCTCGTGCGAGAACGGTTCCGCTAGCGTTCGCGGTGACGACGCGTCGGCTTCGATAACTCCGGCGGTCGCTCGAACTCGTCGAAGGAGACGAACCCATCCGAGAGCGTATAGTCGAGTTCGCGTTTCTCGCTGTTGTCCGCGAGCGTTCCCTCCTCGAAGGTCACGTCGTCCTCGAAGCCCGGCTTCACGCGAACCGCCTTCGCTGGCTGACCCACCGCGACGTGGTGGGCTGGAATATCGCCCGTAACTGTCGCTCGCGCGCCGGAAACGCTGTTTTCACCGATTTTGACGCCGGCTGTCACCATCACATCGTAGGTGACGCGGGCGTCGTCCTCGATGATCGTGTGGTAGTTCCGTACCTCGGTTTGGTCGACAATATCGTGGTCGTGACTGTACACGTGTGCGCGGTCGGAGATAGAGACGCGGTCGCCGATAGTGAGCTTTCCTCGGTCGTCGAGATGCACGTCGTCGTGGACAACGACGTTGTCACCCATCGTGATGTTGTGGCCGTACGAGAAGGTGACGCCCTTGAAGATGCGGACGTTCTCGCCTACCTCGTCGAAGAGGTGACCCGCGAGCATCTCGCGAAATCGGAGTGCGAAGGCGATGTTGTCGGCCATCGGGGTGGCGTCGAACTGCCGCCAGAGCCACTGGAGATGTTTCGACCGCTCGAACCGTTGTTCGTCCTTCTCGGCGTAGTACTCGCTTTCGAGCGTGGAGTTACACGGGTCATACCCCTGCAGTCGGACGCGCTCTGCGGCAGACACCGACTTTCCCGACTGCCAGCGCTCATACGCCTCTCTGTCTCCGTGAAGATCGACGAGCACGTCCTGAACGACCTCGCAGGTGCTCTCGTCGCCGTCGGTGTGTGCGGCGGTCAGCCGTTCGTCGACCTCAGTGACGAGCGCTTGGAGTCCTGCCTCGGCGTCGGGCGGCAGTCGAACGTGTCGCTTTGTCATACCCGCTGGTATCTTCGCGGCGCGTATCAGCGTTTCCGTCCGCGGACCGTTACTTCGCGGTAACCGCCCGCTTGAGGCCGCTTCGGACGGTTGCGGATCGCCGAGTGGAGGAGCCGGAACCCTCTTGCGCCGGGCGGTCGTCTCGATGATAATGGTGGATACGCTGACGCTCGTGCTCGCCGCGGTACTCGGCTTTATGCTGGCCGGCCTCGGCGCGAAGTCGCGCGGGCTGCTTCCGGGGTGGATCCGTCTCTCCGGGCCAATCGTAACGCTGCACACCGAGCGCGGGAAGGCGCTACTCGACTGGCTCGCCCGCCCGAAACGGTTCTGGCGGGCGTGGGGAAATCTTGGCGTCGGCATCGCACTCGTTGTGATGGCCGGCTCCTTCGTGCTCGTCCTACTCGGCGGAATTCAGTCCATCAACAATCCACAGCCGACACAGCTGACCCAACCACGGAACGTACTCGCGATTCCGGGCGTGAACGACTTCCTCCCGCTATCTGCCGCGCCTGAAATCATCGCCGCGCTCCTCGTCGGGCTCGTCGTCCACGAGGGAGGCCACGGCCTGCTCTCGCGGGTCGAGGATATCGAGGTGGACTCGATGGGACTGGCGCTGTTCACCTTTATTCCCGTCGGCGCGTTCGTCGAACCCGACGACGAACAGCGAGCCAACGCCAGCCGCGGCGCGCAGACCCGGATGTTCGCCGCCGGCGTCACCAACAACTTCGCCGTCGCCATCGTCGCGTTCGCACTTCTCTTCGGTCCGGTCGCCGGCTCCATCGCCGTTGTCTCGGGCGCACCGATCGCGGGCGTGCTCCCTGGCGGGGCCGCCGCACAGGGTGGCGTTGACCGCGGCGACGTAATCACGAGCGTCGATGGCACCCAGGTGGCCAACGCCTCGGAGTTCGATGCACTGCTCGACTCGACCGACCAGCGAACCACCTCTATCACGCTCGAATCGGGTGAGACGGCGACGATTGAGCGGTCGCTCACCGTCGTCGGAGCCGCCACGAACGCGCCGTTCGACATCAACACGACGATCACCAGCGTCAACGGGACAGCGGTGTACACCGAACCCGGCTTCACCGAAGCCCTCAGAACCCGCGAGGTCGCAACGCTGGAGAACGCAGCCGGCGAGACGGTCACCACGCCAATCGGTGCGTACACCAACGTTTCGGCTCCGGGCGATCCCGGCCCGTCACCGTTGGCAGACGCTACCGATCTCGGCGGTGAGACATTCGTTATCACCACCGTCGACGGCGAACGCGTCCTCGATAGCGCGACACTCGGTGCGATCCTCGACGAAACGAGTGCCGGACAGTCAATAACGGTCGTTGGCTACCACGACGGCCAGCGCCGAACCGCCGAGGTGAGGCTTGCCGCCCACCCGCGTGAGGACACTGGCTTCCTCGGTGTCACTATCCAGCCCGGCATCACCGGGATGAGCGTCGACGACTTCGGCGTCGAAGGGTATCCCGCGCAGTTCTTCCTGACCGCGATTGGCGGAGGGAACGGTGATAGCCTCAACAGCATCCAGCGGGCAGCGTTCACCATCAGCCTCCCCTTCGCGGCGGTAACGCTCCCGAGCGTTGAACAGCCGTTCCCCGGCTTCGTCGGCATTTACGAGAACTTCTACGTGGTCGGTGACGGGCCGCTCGCGTTCCTCGGCACCGGACCGCTGCTCCTGTTGGGCACGCTGCTGTTCTGGATCGCGTGGATCAACGTCATCCTCGGACAGTTCAACTGCGTGCCTGCGTTCCCGCTCGACGGCGGGCACATCCTCCGCACCTCGACACAGGCGGTCGTTTCGCGGCTCCCGCTATCTGACAAATACGCCGCGACCCGCGCGGTGACCGTCAGCATCGGACTGGCGATGCTCGTGTCGCTGCTCGCGACCATCTTCGCACCGCAACTGCTGAGCTAGCGTTGTCCCCGTCTCGCGATCACGGAACTGAAACGAGCGACCCCGCGATTTTTTTAATAGGTGCTAGCGAGACGTGAACCACTCGTCACTCAGCAGGTCGTACCGGACCATGTCTCGGTATTCGCCCCGCTGGAAGACGGCATCGCGCGCGACTCCCACCTCCGTGAATCCGAGCGAGCGTATCAGCCCACGGGACGGATCGTTGTCGGCTAACGCCTTCGCTCTGATACGGTGGACTCCGAGGTCAGCGAAGCCGTGGTCGAGCACGAGCGTCGTCGCCTCGCGACCGTATCCCTCGCCGTGATACTCCGGAAACAGCCACGCCGCGAGCTCGGCGCTGTGTCGCGAGATGTCGAACAGGACGACCGTCCCGGCCGGCTCGCCGTCGATACAGACGACGAGGTTCAGATTCCCATCATCGAGGATTGTCGACTCATAGAACGACTCGATATCGTCCATCGTTGAGGGCGTCTCGAAGGTGAGCCACGGGCGAATTGCAGGGTCGTTGCGCGACCGATGGAGGAGATCGAGATCGTCGCGTTCGAGCGTCCGGAGCGTCACGGCCTCGCCGTCGATGAACACGGGTCCGGGCATACGCCCTGTGGGTGGGGTCGGTGGAAAACGATTTCGCGACGAGAAGCAACCGAACAGCCAATAGACGGCGAGCGCCAACGGGGATGTATGACCCGACGTGATGCTCCCGCGACCGAAGAGGGGTGGTACGCGCTCCACGACTTCCGACGTATCGACTGGGACGCGTGGCGCGAGGCTCCCGACCACGAACGCGACCGCGCGCTCGCCGAGGGCGTCGAGTTTCTCCGCGCCCGCGAGAATCTCTCCGACGCCGAACAGGGCGGCTCTGCGGTGTTCACCGTCGCCGGCCACGAGGCCGACCTTCTGGTGTTGCATCTCCGCCCCGAGACCGAACAGCTCGATCGCATCGAGCGGAGCTTCGAGCACACCGCGCTCGCGGGATTCACCGAGCGCGCCGACTCGTACGTCTCCGTCACTGAGATGTCCGGCTATGTCACCGAGGAGATCGAAGACGGGATCGAAAATATCGAGGACGACGGCACACGAAACTATATGCTCCAGCGGCTGTATCCGTCGATTCCGGACGCCGAACACGTCTGTTTCTATCCGATGGATAAGCGCCGCGACCCCGAATACAACTGGTACGACCTCCCGTTCGACGAGCGGGCCGACCTCATCTCTGGCCACGGCGAGATCGGTCGCGAGTACGCCGGTAAGGTCACCCAAATTATCACCGGCTCGATGGGCTTCGACGACCACGAGTGGGGCGTCACCCTCTTCGCCGACGACCCGACCCAAATCAAGCAACTGCTCGCTGATATGCGATTCCACCCTTCCTCGTCGCGGTACGCCGAGTTCGGCCGTTTCCGGTTCGGCCGTCGCTTCGCGCCCGAACACCTGCCGGAACTGTTTGCCGGCGAGTCGCTGCCGGCGTATGGCTCCGACGACACGGCGACGCCCGAGACGGACAACTCGGAGCCCGACGACACCAAGTCGGAGCCCGAAGCGAGCGACGACTCCGGTGGTCGGCCCGATCCCGGCGCACCGCCCCACGACGCTGTCACGACCGAGGAGCTGGAAGAGGACCTGCGTCGACTCGGTATCGATGCGGACGAGTACCCCGAAGCCGGCTTCGGACTCGTCTTCTACACCGACGAGGACGCCGAATCGCTGAGCGAGGAGGTAGACGGGCTGCGCAGCAACTTCGAGCACTACGACACGCACCTGCACACGTCTGTCCGGGCTCACTCGGGGCGAACTGCGGTCGTCTCGCTGTGGAAGAATGAGCGCGCTGCCAACACGGCCTCGGGCTTCCTCGGTGACCTCTCTGGCGTCGACGGCGATGGTATCGGCGGGCCACTGGCCAACCGCGACGCCTCCGAGCGCGCGGACACGACGGCCGCAACCGAAGATAGAGACGACAGCCCGCCGGCGGTTGAGGGGACCGGCGACGAGGCGGACGACGACATCCGCGGTGAGCTTTCCGACCTCGATATCTACGCCGGAAAGCCACACGGCGAGGACGTGTACGCGATGGTGCTCTACTCCGAGGCGGACACCGACGAACTCCGCGACGAGGTGGCGTCACTTTCCGGTGGATTCGACCGCTACGACACTCACGTCGGGACATCGCTGTACGAGGGAACGGCGACTGACCGCGCGGCCGTCGTCTCGCTGTGGGAGACCCGCGACGCCGCTGATACCGCCGGTAACTACCTCTCTGAGCTACCCGATATCGTCGGTCGGGCCGGCGAGGCGTCCACCTTCGGCACGATGGGGATGTTCTACACCGTCAAGCCGGACCACCGCGAGGAGTTCGTCGACCGCTTCGGGACCGTTGGCGAGATGCTCGACGATATGGACGGTCACATCGAGACGGATCTGATGGTAAACGTCGACGACGAGAACGATATGTTCATCGCCAGCCAGTGGGAGGCCCGCGAGGACGCGATGGAGTTCTTCCGCTCGGACGCGTTCCGCGACACGGTCCAGTGGGGTCGTGACGTGCTTGCTGACCGACCGCGGCACGTCTTCCTCGCGTAACTGGGAGCGCTCAGTCTTCTTTTCAGTCGTCGGCGGGCGCGTCTGCGCGTGTCGTCGTCACGTAGACGCTCTCACGGTTGAAGACGAATTCATCGAGGAACGCCGTCACGTAGACGACGCCCTGACAGAACAGATACGCCCACAGCGTGACGGCGGCCAGTAGCTCCGCCGGGTGGTGGCTGTAGCCGTGGCGATGGTCGCGCACGAAGATGAGCAGTGAGGTGATGAACGGTGCGATACCGACGCTACTCCACAGCAGCCAGTCGTACGGCAGATACGTCCCGCCGGTGAGTACCGTCCGGTCGAGCAGCAGCATCGGGGCGGCGACGATGGTGATGACGGGAACGAGCGCGTAGATGAAGGTGTAGACGGCGTCGACTCTGGCTCGGCGCGACAGCGTCGCATCGAACGGGAGTCGAGGGAGATACCGGACGGCGACCTGCATCCAGCCACGCGCCCACCGGGTGCGCTGGCTCCACCACGCCGACAGCGTCACAGGATTCTCCTCGTAGGTAACCACGTCGGGATCGACACGGAGTCGCTTGCCTGCCTCGTGGATGCGTGCGGACATGTCGATATCCTCGACGAGAATCTCCTCGTCGAACGCGCCGAGCTCGTCGAACAGCTCCCGGCGGAAGAACGCCTGTCCGCCGCCGAAGATGGTGAAGCCACCGAGCACCTCGCGCCCGAACAGGTCGGCGAGTTCGGCGATATGGCGTTCGACGGTCGCGTGGAGCGCGAGCACTGAGTCGGTCGGATTCGAGCCGTAACAGCGGCCCTTCACGCACCACGTCTCCTCGTCGGCGACGAAGTAGCGAACCGCCCGCTCGACGGCGTCGGGAGCAAGTTCGTGGTCTGCATCGATGCTGGCGATGACTTCGCCGGTCGCGTGCTGGAGCGCGTAGTTGACCGCCTTCGCCTTCCCGCCGCCCTCCTCGTCGCGCTTGACGGCGACAATCTCCTCGTGGTCGGCGGCGTACCGTTCGATAATTGCCTCGGTGTCGTCGGTCGAGGCCGCCTCGTAGCAGGCGACGATTTCCAGCTTCTCGGCGGGGTAGTCGACGGCGAGTGCAGCGTCGAGCGTGTCGGCGATAACCGGCTCCTCGTTATAGGCGGGGATGACGACGCTCACCGTGGGCGGGTCGGTGAGATCGACATCCGGCGGCGACGAGGACCGGAACGCGAGCAGTGCACCGAGATACGTCCGTCCGACGAGCCCCACCAGCAAGACGAGCAGCACCGTCCGGAGGGTCGTGGCGTACGTTCCTGAGACGAGCGCGGGCGCAGTGACGAGTGCGAGTCCGATCACGGTGACCGTCCCGTACCACGCCACTGCTCGGAGGGAGACGCCCGTCTCGTCTGCCGTCTTTACTTCCATTGGAGGGCCTTCTACACAGATGCGGAAAGTTGTGTCGGGATGAGATGTTCGTGCCGTTCCCACTCGGGAGGTGTTTTATCAACGCTTGCCGTCGACTGAAACACCGTGACTCGTCCTCGCCGACTGCTCGTGCCCGTCGTCGTGCTCGCAGCGGCGATTCGGTTCGCCGGACTCGGCGCGGAGTCGCTGTGGATCGACGAAATAATCACCGTCAGATTTCTCGCGGAGTACACGCCGCTGGAGCTTCTCACTGTAATTCCGAGCCAGCAGCCACACTTTCCGCCCTACTACGTCTTCCTCGATCTGTGGAGCGGGCTATTCGGTCGTGGGGCCGTACGCCTCCGATTTCCGTCGGCTGTCGCCGGAACGCTCTCGGTGCCGGTCGCGTATCTGCTGGTCCGTCGCCTCTACACCGCGCCCGCCGGTCTGCTCGCGGCTGCGACACTCGCAGTCTCGCGGTACCATATCGCCGACGCGCAGGAAGTCCGGATGTACGCGTTCGTCACGCTCGGGGTGCTCGCGTCGACGTACGCTTTCACTCGCCTCGATGAGGGCCGACGGCTCCACGTCGCGTATCTGGGCTTGACGCTGTTCGCCCTTTCACTCCACCCGTTCGCCGTCTTCCTCCCGCTCGTGCACGCAACGTTTCTCGCCATCGAGCGGGTCGCGCCAGCTTCCGCCGGCACCTGGACCGCTCCCGACACCTCGTGGCCGGTCGCGCTCGCCTCGTTGCCCATCCTCGTGGTCGGTATCTTCGGCATCGTCAGCTTCCTCGGTGGCGCGCGGCTCACGTTTGTCGCTATGCCGGGCGCTCGGGAGATCGCTGTCGTCCTCGGTTCCTTCTTCGGTCGCTGGCCGTGGCCGTGGAATCTCGCTATCGGCGGCGGCTGTGGACTGCTCGCACTCGGCGGGCTGTGGGCCGGTCGCCGCGAGCCGGCGACCAGACTGCTCGCTTGCTGGCTCGCCGTGCCGATCGCGGGGCTACTCGCCATCTCGTATCTCGCGACGCCGGTGCTGTTCGACCGCTACGCCGTCGTCGCCGCGCCGGCCTTCCCGTTGCTCGCCGTTCGTGGCGTGCTCGCGCTCGGCTCGCCCGAATCGGTCGATATCCAGTTTGCGACCGCGCGCGCAGTCCAGCTTGCCGTCGCCGGCTGTCTCCTCCTCGCGCTCGCGAGTTCTGGTGTCGCACTCCACACCACGACCGACAAGGAGGAGTGGAACGCCGCCGTCGAGACCGTTGAATCGCGAGCCGATGACGGTGCGCTCGTCGTCGTCAGCGACTGCATCACCAGACGCGCGTACACCTACTACGCCGACCGGACGGGCCTCACCGTCATCGGATCCGTCGGGCCGGAGTCGGGGACACCACACGACCGGACGCCAGCCGCTGCGCTCCGGCTACGGATGGCAGCCCACGAGGAGGTGTGGCTCGTCTTCTCACACGTCGCCGACCGCGAGGAACGCCGACTCCAGCAGTTCGCCAGCGAGCGCCACGAGAAACGGCTCACGCGAGAGTTCGTCGGTATCACGGTCGTCGGCTACGAACAGCCAGCAAATGAGACGGTCGCGGCGGGGACGATCTCCCCGACCGGCTGTGACGTGCGAATCGGCAAGTAAGGGTTAGTCGGCGTTGATGATGCCGGCCGCTCGGAGATCGTCGCCGTCGACGCTAGTGCGGTACTCCTCTTTTTCCATCCCGTCGAAACGGTCGATGCCGAAGTCGTCGCCGTACAGCTGTTCGACGCGGGCGCGTTCGTCGTCGGACAGTGCTGGCGTCTCGGACGCACTCGTCCATTCGTCAACGTCGGCCTTCGACCGGAACGTCGGCGTCACGCTCGCGACGGCGTCGTACGAGAGCAGCCACTGGATTGCGGCCTGTCCCATCGTGCGCTCGCCGTCGCGCTCGAGGAAGCGAAGCGCCTCCACCTTCTCGAAGCCGGTGTCGTACCACTCGTCCGGACGGAAGCCGCGGTGGTCGCCCGCTTCCAGTTCCGTCTCGGCCGTGACCTGCTCGTTCAACAGCCCTGAAGAGTGCGGGACGCGCGGGATAAGCGACGTGCTCGCATCTTCGGCTTCGACTTTTTCCACGAAGTGGCGGTGGACATCCTGTTCGAGCATATTGCCGACGTACTGGACGCCGTCGAACTCCTGCTCGATGGCGAAGTCGCCTTCCGCGAGCCAGCCGATAGAGGGACCGAGCGCGACACCGATGGCGTCGGCCACGTCCTCCTCGCGAAGCTCGTCCAGCAGTTCGAGCACCTCGGTGTCCATCTCTTCGACGTCCGGATTGTGGAGCTGGAGATACTCCACGTGGTCCGTTCCGAGTCGGTCGAGCGATTTCTCGACGGCGTCGCGGAGATACGCCGCGTCATACTTTTTCGGGAGTTCGCCGTGACCGGCCTGCGGATTGTTGTAGAAGTCGTAGCCGACCTTCGTGGCGACGACCATCTCGTCGCCGCGCTCGGCGAGCACCTTCCCAAGAAGCTCCTCGGAGCGACCGTGCCCGTACACATCGCCGGTGTCGAAGTAGTTGATACCCGCGTCGAGGGCGTACTCCACCATCTCCAGCGCGTCGTCCTCGTTGCGGTCACCCCACCAGTCGGTGCCGATAACCCACGCGCCGAAGCCGACTTCGCTCACGTCGATACCCGAATCACCGAGTTCTCGATGCTGCATACTCGGGCTTGGTGATTCTGCTACTTAGCGGGAACGGTTACTTTCGAAGTCGGAGTCGCTCTGTCACAAATGTCGTATCCAGCGCTGCGAGGAACGGGCCGAGCCGTGGTCCCTGCTGTTCGTCGAGGAACAGCCGGTAGCCGGCGGTGAAGAAGTCGCCCACGTCGATCTCGTGGTCGCGGGCGGTCTCGAAGATCTCCTCGTGGAGCGTCTCCCCGTCTGGTCGCTCCGACTCGACGTAGTCGGCGAGGTCGGCGAGCGCGTTCGTCGTCGCGTCGTCGAACGCCACGTCCGGGAGCGCCTCGGCCAGTCGGTAGTTGTACTCGTTGTCGGTGCGGACCGCCCAGGCCCGGGCCTTCTCGACGCGCGCGAGGGCTCGCTCGACGTGCTCGTCACTCGCGTCCTCGGGGAGGTGGCCGGAGCGGCGGGCCATCGTCGCCCGAAGCTCGTCGTCGTCGGTCATCCCGAGGACGGCTGCGAAGGTGTACGGGATACGGATTCGCTCGGGGTCGGGATCGATGATGAACGGGTACGCGCGCTCTGCGCGGGCGGTCTCCGTCTCGCCGCTGTCGACCTCGCCGAAGTAGAGTCGCTCGAACCGGTCGAACTCGTCGACCAGCTGGTCGAGCCGCTCGATGGAGAAGTCGCGCGCGCGGCTGGGATCCTTTGTGAAGAAGTAGCGGACGACCTCCGGCTCCAGCAGCTCGAGCACCTCTGAGACCATCACGACGTTGCCTGCCGACGAGGAGAACGCCTCTCCGTCGAGGGTGAACCACTCGTACACCATCGGAACGGGCGGCTCGTTGCCCAGCAGATCACGGGCGATATGTTCGCCGGAGGGCCACGACCCCTCGGCGTGGTCCTTGCCGAACGGTTCGAAGTCCACGTCGAGCGTCTGCCACTGGGCAGGCCACTCGAACCGCCACGGCAGCTTCCCCTCGCGTAGAGTCGCGGTCCCTTCGTGGCCACACCCCTCGATGGTCTGCCCGCCGGCCTCGATGTCCGTGCACCGGTACTCGACGGTGCCGGCCGCAGCGTCGATGCTCGTCACCGTCTCTGTCACCGTGCCACACTCCGCACAGATTGGATTGAACGGGACGTACGACTCGTCCACCTTGGCTTGATACTCGCCCAGAATCGCGCGCGCCTCGTCGGCGTGTGCGAGGATGTAGCGTGTCACGTCTTCGAACGCGCCAGAGTTGTACAGCTCGGTGTTCGAGCGGATGTCGAGGTCGATATCGAGTAGATCAGCGGACTGGCGAATAATGTTCGAGAAGTGGTCGCCGTAGGAGTCACAGCAGCCGAACGGGTCCGGAATATCTGTGTACGGCTTGCCGAGGTTCGTTCCCAGTGCAGAGGCGTCTACCTCGCCGAGTCCGACGATATTGCCGTCGAGGTCAGCGAGCTTTCGGGGGAGCTTCCGGAGCGGATCCCGATCGTCCGTAGTGAACACCTGTCGTACGTCGTATCCGCGCTCGCGCAACACCTCGGCGACGAAGTGGCCACGAAGTAGCTCGTTCATATTGCCGAAGTGGGGGACGCCCGACGGAGAGATGCCACCCTTGATGACGACTTCCTCGCCCGTAGTGACGCGCTCCTCGACGGCGTCAGCGGCGGCGTCGGCCCAGAAATCGTACTGGCGGTCGGTGAGCGTGTACGGTGAGATCATGCTGTCTTTTCGTCCGGGACGATGCGCGTCCCGTCGAAGGAATCGTGTTCGATGGCGTCAGTCACGCGGGCCGGGTTGGATCCGTCGAGCACGACCGCCTCGAGGCCGGCGCGCTGGATGACCTTCGTGGCGAGCAGATCAACTGGTGCGGACGCGCCGGCAGTCATATCCATCGACGCGACGATGTCGACCAGCTCGCTCGCCGTGAGTTCGTCGTGTCGCTGTGCGTCCGCGACCTCGTTCGGGTCAGCCGTGAAGACGCCCGGGACAGAGGTGGCATAGACGAGTCGGTCAGCGTCGACGTACTCGGCGAGAACGGCCGCGACCGCGTCGGTTGTCTGAGCCGGCACGACACCCCCCATAACGGTTACGTCACCGCGCTGTATATCGGTACGGGCCTGCTCGTAGTTCTCGGGGACGACCGACGCGGTGACGGACTCGTCGAGCGCGGCGAGTAGGAGCTTCGAGTTCAGCCGCGTGACGGCGATGCCGAGATGGTCGAGTTCGCTCTCATTTGCGCCGACGTCGCGCGCTGCGCCGATATACTCGCGGGCGATACCGCCGCCGCCGACGACTGCGGCGACCTCGTGGCCCGACTCCACCAACCCCTCGATGACGGTCGCATACTCGGCGACCCGGTTCGTGGCCGGGTCAGGGACGAGGACGCTTCCGCCGACAGAAACGACGACTCTCATTATTTGAAATGTCCCCCGTTCGCCGCTTAAGACTTATCAAGCGTGCGAGCGGCCGCGACAGCTACAAGCCGCTCGCGCCGAACAGTCGAGCGTGCACGTACTGGGTATCGTCGGTCCGTCGGCGCGCGCGACTGCGACCGAGCTCGCCGAGCTGCTCTCCGGTCGCGTCGCGGTCGTCACCGCCGGCGAACCAGTGCCGTCGACCGACATCTCGACGACAACCATTCTCGGGGACCGGTGGCAGATGACCGGTGACGACGCACCGACGCTCGACGAGACGCTCGACCGGCTCGCCCGATCCCACGACTACGCGCTCGTTCTCGGTTTTCCGGACGCTGCCCTCCCGCAGTTCGTGCTCGACGGGACCACCGTCTCGACGCCGCTGTTCGACGACCCGGTCGACGACCTCGACCCCCAGCGCGTCGTCGACGCCCTCCACGAATTCCCCGAACACGAGAGTCTGGAATCACTCGTGGCAGCCGTGAAACGCTCCGACGACGCCGACCGCGCTGGCGCAGTCGCGACGTTCACCGGCCGCGTGCGTCGATTCGACTCTCCCAACGACGCCGCGACGACACGCCTCGAGTTCGAGATGTACGACGAGGTTGCACACGCCCGGATGGACGACATTCGGACCGATCTCGAAGCCCGCGAGGGCGTCTTCGACGTGCGGCTCCACCACCGGCAGGGCGTTGTCCCCGAGGGTGAAGATATCGTTTTCGTCGTCGTGCTCGCCGGCCACCGCAAGGAGGCGTTCGCCGCAGTCTCGGACGGTATCGATCGGTTAAAAGATGAGGTGCCGATATTCAAGCGAGAAGTGACGAACGAGAAGACGTTCTGGGTCGAGACCGACGGCTAATTTGCGCGCGCACCACCGCTAACCAGTCGAGATTCAGGCAATTTAGCAGCAAAATTTGCCGAATATTGACAGAGAACGGATAGCTATCCAGCACTGCGCACAATGGAAAATAAACACTTTAGATCGGTTTGTAAAATGTCTCCGCTGTTCTCCGTCGTTTGTGAACGGTTCGTTTCACCTCGATTTGTCCCGATTTGTTCCGAACCGAGCCAAAGCAAACCGAAGCGTCTGGCATTTATATACTGGTGTAGCTCCCTGATGGAACTGAGGCGAGAAACCCTATGAGCGCAACTACCCCCGCAAGCGAGTCCGAGTCCGAGAGCAAGGAGAGTCGGCTGAAGAACTACCTCGCACAGAAGGCCGAGGACGGTGAACTCTACTTCAAGTCGAAGTTCATCGCGGACGAGGTCGGCCTCTCACCGAAGGAGATCGGCGCGCTGATGGTGAAGCTCCGGGACACCGCCACGGAAATCGACGTGGAGAAGTGGTCGTACACGAGCGCGACCACGTGGCGTATCACCCCCGCGTAACGATCGCGGCGTAACGATCGATCGGCGCTTCGGTCCCCTTCCTCCACACGGGGGTTTATTCCCCTGTCCTCCCTTCGTTCGCTGATGAGTGACGACGAGGGATACGACTCCCTCCCGACGCCGACGGCACTAGCGGACGTGTTCCACGTTGAGGAGCGACGCGCCGAGGACGACCGCGTCGTCTACGTGGGCGAGCCGCTGTTACCGACCGAGGCGCTCGAACGGCAGGTGTGGCCGCTGTTCCGGGAGGCTGGATACGACGTGCGCCTCCAGACCGTCACCGACACCGAGGAGGATCCGATCTCGGGCGTCCAACTCCGGTCGCGACGCCACGCTCTCGTTGCTACGCCCGCGGGTAACAGCCTCGACGGCATCCCGTGGACGAACATCGTTATGTTCGCACTGACAGTCGTAACGACGCTGTTCGTCGGCTCCATCTGGTATCACGAGCCGGCGTGGGGACCGGTCGAACTCGTGACCGGCGAGAACTGGAAGTTCAGCGCTGCGGTCCTGTCGGTGCTCGCCACGCACGAGCTCGGCCACTACGTCTTCGCCCGGTATCACAATGTGAACGCCTCCTTGCCCTACTTCATCCCGTTCCCGACGCTCATCGGGACGATGGGGGCCGTTATCCAGATGAAGGGCCGGCTCCCGAGCCGTAAGGCGCTGTTCGATATCGGCGTGGCTGGCCCGCTCGCCGGACTCGTCGCCACCGTCGTCGTGACGATTATCGGGCTGACCGCCGACCCGATTACGGTCCCACAGCGCATTATCGAGAGCTCTAGCACTATCGAGGTGAAGTTTGGTTACCCGCCGCTCATCCAACTGCTGTCGGACCTCGTCGGCCAACCACTGGAGTATCCAGACGATCCGACGCGCGCGGTCAGCCCTATCGTCTTCGGCGGCTGGACGGGAATGTTCATCACGTTCCTAAATCTGATTCCCGTCGGACAGCTCGATGGCGGCCACATTCTGCGAGCGATGGCCGGTGAGCGTGCCGAATCGATTTCGACTGCCGTCCCCGGTCTCCTGTTCGGACTGGCGGCATATCTGTTCTTCTTCACGAACAGCGGTCGTGCGGCGTTCCTCTGGGGTATCTGGGGGGGAATGGCCGTCCTCGCCGGCGCAGCGGGCTTCGCCGAACCAATCTACGACGAGCCGCTCGACCGCGGGCGGTTCGCGCTCGGGGTCTTCACCTTCCTGCTCGGCGCGCTCTGTTTCGTCCCGGTGCCGTTCCGGCTCATCGCCTAGTGGGTGTAGCCGCGGTCCGGAAGCGGCTCGCCGTCCATCTCGACGCCCATCTCTGTCACCTCGCCGATGCTCGTCACCGAAACTGGGCTCGTCTCGCACGCGAGCGCCGGCTCCGGCGTTGTGAACACAAGCTCGAAGTCTTCGCCGAAGTGGACCGCGAGTTCGCGCTCGTCTGCCGCATCGTCGGCACCCTCGGCGACGCTCTGGTGAATCGGGAGTCGGTCGTACTCGACGGCAAAGCCGCAGCCGGAGGCGTCCGCCAGTTGGTGGAGGGAGCGCGCCAGTCCGTCACTGGAGTCCATCATCGCGCTCGCGTGGGGGGCGATGGCCAGCCCCGCCGCGACCCGCGGTTCGAAGCGGAATAGCTCGTTCGCGCGCTCGGTGTCGGTCTCGAACAGCCGGAAGCCGCCCGCCGAACGACCGAGTTCGCCGGTGACACAGACCGTGTCGCCGACGCTCGCGCCCGACCGCGACACGGGGGCGTCGGCTTCGCCCAGCGCCGTCGTCGCGACGGTGAACTCCTCGTGTCTGTCGAGGTCACCGCCGACGTAGCGTGCGCCTGTCGCCTCACACACCTCGCGTGCACCGCGAAGGAATGCTCGGAGTGCCTGCTCGTCAAAGCTCGGTGCTGCGTAGACAGCGACGGCAGCCGTCGCATCGGCACCCATCGCGGCTACGTCCGAAAGCGACGCGCCGACGCTGCGCCAGCCGGCGGTGTAGCGGGTCGTTCCTGGTGGAAAATCCGTCGTCTCGTGGAGCATATCCGTCGTGACGACCGTCGATCCGACGACGGCGCAGTCGTCGCCGGCCGCAGGGAGTGCGTCGCCGATGAGACCGAGCGCGGCCCGTTCGTCCATACTCGCTCCCCGCACTGGCCGGCGGAAAGCCGTGTCGGTGGAGAGACCGAACGCGCTAAACCGCGGGCCTGTGAATCCACGGCCATGGATATCGACCTGCGGGCGTCGGTCGCTGGCTTCGCGCTGGCGGGAGTCGTCCTCGCGGGGCTGCTGTGGGCTGTCGGGCCGTCCGACGTGGTGGACGCGATTCGGCGCGCGGACCCGGCAGTGCTTGCGGCTGTCCTCTTCGTGGCCGTCTGCTGGCTCTCCGCGTGGGGACTCGCGCTGTGGACCGTTCTCACGGGACTCGGCAGCTCGATTCGCGCTCACGTCGCCGTCCTTGTTTTCGCGGCCGCGACGTTCGCCAACAACGTCACCCCGTTCGGCCAAGCTGGCGGCGAACCAGTCGCTGCGCTGTTTATCTCACGGACTGCGGACACAGAGTACGAAACCGGACTGGCAGCTATCGCCTCGGTGGACTCGATAAATTTCGTCCCCTCTATCGGACTCGCGTCCGTCGGTATCGTCTACTTCTCGACGCAGGTCTCCTTCGGATCGCGGCTCCAGTTCGCCTCTTACGCTGTCGCCGCGCTCGCTATCGCTGTCCCCATCCTCGTTGTCGTCGGCTGGAACTACCGCTATCGCGTTGAGTCGGCAGCCGTCCGAGTCGTTACACCCGTCGCCAGGCTTATCGCTCGCGTCATCCCGAAGCGGTCACCCCCGACTAGCAACTCAATTCGCGTCCGCGTCGAAGGATTCTTCCACGCTATCGAGCGTGTCAGCGGTAACCGCCGCGGACTGGTACTCACGTTTGGCTTCGCCTCTATCGGGTGGCTCTGTCTCTCCACCTCGCTGTGGCTTTCGCTGTTCGCACTTGGACAGACCGTCGCGTATCCCGTCGCTCTCGTTGTCGTCCCTGTCGGCGCGATTGCGGGTATGACGCCGCTTCCCGGTGGACTCGGCGGTGTCGAAGCGGTACTCATTGCGCTGCTCGTCGCGCTCGGCGTTCCGAACGGGGCCGCAGCCGCAGCCGTCATCATCCACCGCACGGCTACCTACGTCCTCCCGACTGTCATCGGCGGCGGTATCGCCGGCGTGCTCGGTTCTGACAGCTTCTCTGCCGGCGCGTGACGACTCACCGTTCGGTGCTGTCACGTGTCGTCGCGCTGCTCCTCCCGCTCGTCGTTCGGAGCCACAGCCTCGCTTCGCTCGGCTCTGGCTTCCCGTTCGCGTGTCGTCACTTCGTGCCTCCCGCTCACCGTTCGGTGCTGCTCGCTCCGCTCACAGCACTACTCACGTGTCGTCGCGCTGCTCCTCCCGCTCGTCGTTCGGAGCCACAGCCTCGCTTCGCTCGGCTCTGGCTCCTGTCTAACGTCAGAGTTAAACAATCGCGACGGGAACAGAACCTAATGGCAACACTCTACGATGCTCCGACCGAGGAGCTCATCGACGCGACCGCCGCTAAGCTCGAAGACGAACTCGATCAGCCCGACTGGGCGGAGTTCACCAAGACCGGCACCGCGAACGAACTGCCCCCACAGCAGGAGGACTTCTGGGCGCTGCGTGGCGCATCGCTTCTCCGGAAGGTCGCCGTTGACGGGCCTGTCGGCGTCGAGCGAC
The DNA here is from genome assembly GCA_034521675.1 of Halobacteriales archaeon. GTDB lineage: Archaea > Halobacteriota > Halobacteria > Halobacteriales > Haloarculaceae > Halosegnis. The sequence continues at coordinate 350,506 of JAXHLZ010000005.1, forward strand.
TCTCCACGGCATACGGTGACAAAACGCAAGGATCGACCCGCTACCGCGTCCGTCCGAGCCGAAAGGCAGACGGCTCGAAGAAGATTATCCGGACGCTGCTCCAGCAGCTCGACGATGCCGGCTACATCAACACCAACGAGAAGCGCGGTCGTGAGGTCACCGGCGACGGAAAGCAGTTGCTCGATGAGACCGCCACCGAGGTCATCGAGGACCTCGACCGCCCGGAGCTCGAACGCTACGTCTAACGGGGCGAAACCGTTTTTCATCGCGCGCAAGAACACCTTGGTATGAGTCAAGACGACGAGGAGATCGACGAACTTCGACAGGAGCGACTCGAACAGCTCAAGGAGCAACAGCAGGGCGGCGAGGGAGCTAACGAGGCCCGTGAACAGCAGCGTCAGCAGGCCGAAGCCCAGAAGAAAGCCGCGCTGCGCAAGACGCTCACCGACAGCGCTCGTCAGCGGCTCAACTCCGTCAAGATGTCGAAGCCCGAGTTCGCAGAGCAGGTCGAACAGCAGGTCGTCGCACTCTCGCAGTCCGGGCGCGTCCAGGGAAAAATCGACGACGAGCAGATGAAATCCCTGCTCTCGGAGCTCCAGCCGGACAAACAGGAGTTCAACATCAAGCGCCGGTAGATGGAGGTCGGCGTGCTGTTCTCCGGAGGAAAAGACTCCTCGCTCTCCGCGCTGTTACTGGCTGATTTCTACGACGTGACGCTCGTTCACGTGGGTTTCGGGGTCGGCGACGCGGCCACCTATGCCGAGGCGACCGCCGACGAACTCGGCTTCCCGTTCGCCGAGCGCAAACTCGACGCCGAGGTGGGCGAGGAGGTCGTCGCCCAACTCCGTGAGGACGGCTTCCAGCGCAACGGTATCCAGATGCTCCACGAACGCGCACTCGACGCCGTCGCCGGCGACGGATACGACGCCGTCGCCGACGGAACGCGCCGCGACGACCGCGTCCCCAGTGTCTCGCGCGCGTGGGCGCAGTCGCTCGAAGAGCGCCACGATATCGACTACCTCTCACCGCTGGCCGGCTTTGGTCGCCGCGCCGTAGACCGGCTCGCCGAGGAGACGCTCGATGTCGAGGAGGCCCCCGCCGCAGACCTCGAGAAGGGCGACTACGAGGGCGAACTCCGGGAGCTCGTCCGCGAGGACGGCGGCGACGAAGCCGTCGAGGCCGTCTTTCCCGAACATATGCAAACCCGCGTTATCGGACGACGGGTGTGACGCGCGCCGTCGCGGGCAACGTCGACGGAACGTTCGATTCGTGGCTGTGACCGATACATCCGTAGTCGTTCGGCTGCGACCCTGCGTATGGTCGTCGACCTGAACGAGGCGTACGAGCAGATCGATTCGTACTGGGACCCACACGTCGCTGGCGAGCTGAACGGTCAACACGTCAAGCTCGCCCGCGTCGAGGGTGAATTCGACTGGCACCACCACGACGAGAGCGACGAGCTGTTCTTCGTCCACGAGGGAGAGCTGACGATTCGCTTTCGCGACCGCGAGGACGTGACGCTCTCGCCGGGACAGTTCCACGTTGTGCCGGCCGGCGTCGACCATCAGCCCGTCGCCGAGTCGGAGTGTCGTATTATGCTGTTCGAGCCGGCGGACACGCTGAACACGGGGAACGTCGAGAGCGACAAGACGGTGCGCGAGGAGAAACAGATCGAGTAGCGCGATGCGCCGACCGGGAATTGAACCCGGACCGCGGGCTTGGGAAGCCCGAGTCCTACCATTGGACCATCGGCGCTCATTTCGGTCGCACCGAGACTTGCGGGCGTCGCCCGCTCACCAACGGCACTTCCTTCGAACCACTCGCGAGTACCCGACCACTGCACTTGAACGTAGCGTTTCCACAGAACTCCACGCGTGTCCACCAATTCCCCGGCCACAGCACCTATTTGACGCTTGCTTCCGTACGTCGTTCTATGTCACAGTCCGGGTCACTCATCGACGGAACACAGCTCACGCTCGACCTCTCGACGGCAGAACTGGACGCACAGCGCGACCACATCACGAGCTTTATTCAGGGCGTCGTCGAGGACGCCGGTGCCGACGGCGCGGTCATCGGGCTGTCCGGCGGTATCGACTCGACGCTCACGGCGACGCTCGCCGTCGAGGCGCTCGGTGCGGATTCGATCCACGGGCTGGTGATGCCCTCGGACGTGAACACCGATCAGAATATGAGCGACGCCGAGCGCGTCGCCCAGTGGCTCGAAATCGAGTACGACGTGCTCGATATCAACCCAATCGTGGACGCCTTCTTCGACGCGTACCCCGAGGGCGACGACGACCAGATGGCCGCGGGCAACGTCCGGGTCCGCACGCGGGCCGTGCTCAACTACTTCGTCGCTAACCACGAATCCGGCATCGTTCTCGGAACCGGCAACCGCTCGGAGGCGATGACCGGCTACTTCACGAAGTACGGCGACCAGGCCGTCGACTGCAACCCAATCGGGAATCTGTACAAGCGGCAGGTACGCCAGCTCGCGTCTCATATTGGCATCGCCGAGGACCTCGTGGAGAAGCCACCGAGCGCGGAGATGTGGGAGGGCCAGACCGACGAGGCGGAGATGGGTCTCGACTACGACACGCTCGATGCGATTCTCGCGCTCCACGTCGACGGGCCCTTCTCGAAATCCGCCACGATCGACTCGCTCGGCGTGCCTGAATCCGCCGTCGACAGAGCCGTCGAACTCGTCCAGCAGAGTGCACACAAGCGGTCGATGCCGCCCGCGCCGGCCGCGCTCCACCGCTGAGACCGAACGCCTATCTCTCCGGCCGTCGGGGGTTCGCGTATGCAACTGGATATCGGGAACGCACTCGATGATGTCGCCACGCCGGGCGTGTCCACCGACGCGCTCGACCGGCTCGACAGGGATGTCGCCGACGCTCACGAAACCATCGCGGCGGGAATGTCGAACGCCCGCTTCGGCTACGCGAGTCTGAATCTCCCCGAGACGACCAGCGCCGCGGGTATCGAACGTGCCGTCGACTCCATCGACGCCGACGCCGTCCTCACGGTGGGTATCGGCGGCTCCGCGCTCGGCGCGAAGACGATCACCGCCGCGCTCGGCGAGTCCGAACACTACCTCCTCGACAACGTCGACCCGGAGGCGACGACGCGTCTGCTCGACGGGCTCGACCTCGACTCGACGGCTATCAACGTCGTCTCGAAGTCCGGCACAACCGCCGAGACGCTGGCGAACTTCCTCGTCGTTCGCGACGCCTACGAGGAAGCCGGCGTCGACTGGACCGAGCGCACGGTCGTCACGACCGGCGAGTCCGGGCCACTGGCCGAGCTCGCAGCTGACGAAGACCTCCCGAAGCTCGCCGTCCCCGACGGTGTTCCTGGTCGATTTTCGGCGCTCTCTGCCGTCGGACTCGTTGCCCCCGCTATCCTCGGCTACGACATCGAGGCTGTCCTCGCCGGCGGGCGCGAGGCCCGCGATTCGCTCACGGGAAGCATCGATGACTGTCCCGCGTACGCGTACGGCGCGCTCGCAGTCGCGCTCGAACGCCGCGGCGTCCACACGAATGCGTTTATGCCCTACGCCGAGTCGTTGGAGCCGTTCGCCGAGTGGTTCGCCCAGCTGTGGGCCGAATCGCTCGGCAAGGACGGACAGGGCCAGACGCCCGCCCGCGCGCTCGGCGCGACCGACCAGCACTCCCAGCTCCAGCTGTACCGTGCGGGTCGCCACGACACGATGGTCACGCTCGTCCGTCCGACCGACCGCGAAGACAGAGCGATTCCCGCTGTCGACGTGGAGGGGCTCGCGTATCTGGGTGACGCGACGCTCGGTGACCTGCTCGACGCCGAGTTCGAGGCGACGGAGGCGAGTCTCGCGGCTGCGGATAAACCCTCGATTCGGGTCGAAGTCGAACGCATCGACGAACGTGGTATCGGCGACCTGCTCGTCTCCTTCGAGGCGGCCTGTATTATGGCCGGCGAGCTGATGGGCGTCGAGACGTTCACGCAGCCGGCGGTCGAGTGGGGGAAGAACGCCGCGCGTGGACTGCTTGGCAACGGAGAGACCGAGGAGGCGGCGGCGGTACGTGACAAGCGCGAATATCTGATTGAGTAAGAGGTATCATTGCTCGCCCGTTAGTGCGTGTGTGTCACTCGATACGTCAGGGGTGGGGTCACCGGCCGAGCGGATTCGCGCCCTGGGGACTGGGCTGTTCCTCGCGATAGTTGCCTTCCTCGTCGGTATCGTCGCGTCCGTGTTCGCGCTCGGACTCCTCCAGAGTGCGGGAATCACGCTCGGTGAGGGGGACTGGGGCTACTACGCGCTCCAGACCGTCGGCTTACAGGGCGTCGGCTTCGGACTCACCTCGCTGCTGTTCCTCAAGCTCCAGGACCGGTTCGATATCATCGAGATTCGCGTGCCGACACGCAACGACGTGAAGCTCGCAATTCTCGGCGTATTCGGTCTGCTCGCGGTCGTGCTGGTGCTCAGCGCGCTCTACACCCAGTTCGACGTGCAGCTGCCGGAGACGACGCTGCCGGGCGTCATCGAGCGCCAGCCCGATATCGCGCTGTATCTCATTCCGTTCACCATTCTGTTCGTCGCGCCGGGGGAGGAACTGCTCGCACGCGGCGTCATCCAGGGGCGACTGAAGGATGTGTACCCGCCCGGCGCAGCCATCGTGCTCGCGTCCGTCGTTTTCACCCTCGGCCACGCCGGCAATCTCGTCGCGACGCCGCTGACCCGGGCGCTCCCGTACTTCGCACAGCTGTTCGTGTTGAGCCTCGTGCTCGGCTGGCTCTACGAGCGTAGCGAAAATCTTCTCGTCGTCGTCTTCGTCCACGCCGTCTACAACTCGATCACGTTTCTCTCGCAGTACGCCGCTGCCACCGCTCCCTGATATTCGGCTGACATTCGTCTGACTGACACTTATTACAGTGTGTCGTGGTGTCATTGTATGGAGCGATTCGAGTACCTCGCCTCCCAGTCGACCGCGCGTGAGATACGGACGCTCGCCCGCGAGTATGGACTGACAGAGAGCGAGGTACTCGACCAGCTCGTCGACCTCGGCTTGGAGGAGTTGGACGACGGGCAACGCGTCGAACTCTGACACCCGACCGTAGGACGTTTACCGCCGCCCGCGGAACCGACGCGTATGTACGACCGGCTGAAGGGGTTTCGTGATTTCTACCCGGAAGAGATGGCCGCTCGCCGCGAAATCATCGACACCGTCGAACAGGCGTGTCGCCGCTACGGCTTCCGTGAGACAGCCAGCCCGCATCTCGAACGCGCCGAGCTGTGGACCGACAAGTCCGGCGACGACATCGTCGACGAGCTGTACGCCTTCGAGGACAGAGGCGACCGCCACGTCACGCTCACCCCCGAGCTGACCCCGACGGTCGCGCGGATGGTCGCGGCCAAACAGCAGGAGCTGTCGAAGCCCATCAAGTGGTTCTCGACGCGGCCGTTCTGGCGGTACGAGCAGGTCCAGCAGGGCAGATTCCGGGAGTTCTACCAGACCAATATCGATATCTTCGGTACGGATGATCCGCGCGCGGACGCCGAAGTCATCGCGCTGGGCGCACAGCTCTTGGTCGATTTGGGCCTCGACGCCGACGACTTCGAGTTCCGCGTCTCCCACCGCGACATCCTCGGAGCCGTGCTCCGGAGCTTCGATGCCGACGTTGACGTGCGCGAGGCCGTCCGCGCTGTTGACAAGAGCGACAAGATCGACGAGAACGAGTACTACGATCTACTCGTCGACGCGGGGCTGAGCTACGAGCAGGCCGCAACGTTCGACGAACGGCTCTCCGCGACGACCGTCGACACGCTCGACGAGCTCGCTGATTTCGCTGGAACGGAGGAAGCTCGCGACGCCACCGACAACCTGACGGCCGTGCTCGACGCCGTCGCGGAGTTCGGCGCAGACGAGTACTGCGAGCTGTCGCTGGAAACCGCCCGCGGCTTCGACTACTACACCGGCGTCGTCTTCGAGTGCTTCGACGCGACGGGCGAGGTGTCTCGCTCCGTCTTCGGCGGCGGACGGTACGACGATCTCATCGAGTCGTTCGGCGGCGAGCCGACGCCAGCGGTCGGCTTCGCGCCCGGCTACGCGACGCTCCCGCTGCTGCTCGAACGCGCGGGCGTCGCTCCCGAGCAGTCGATCTCGACCGACTACTACGTCCTGCAGGTGGGCGACACGGCGGCGGAGGCAGCGAGTGTCACCCGCGAGCTTCGTGCCCGAGACCACGTCGTCGAGACCGATATCTCCGACCGGAGCTTCGGCGCACAGTTGGGCTATGCCGATTCTATCAACGCCGAGACGGTCGTCATCGTCGGCGAGAACGATCTCGCCGAAGGACAGTACACGCTACGCGATATGGAGACGGGCGAGCAGGAGACGGTCCCTGTCGACGAGTTTCCCGAGTAGATGCGCCGTGCCTTCCGGGTGGCGTACGACGGCACCGCCTATCGGGGCTTCCAGCGCCAGCCCCACGCCGAGACCGTCGAAAACGATCTCTTCCGCGCGCTCGCGGCGCTCGGCGTGACGAGCGACCCGCAGGTGTCTCCCGACGGCTACGCCGCTGCAGGTCGGACTGACGCCGGTGTCTCAGCCCGCGCACAGACTGTCTCGTTTGATTGTCCCGACTGGCTCTCGCCCGTCGCGCTCAACAGCGAACTGCCCGCCGACGTGCGAGCGTGGGCCAGCGCCGACGTGGACGACGAGTTCCACGCCCAGTACGACGCCCGCTCGCGTCGGTACCGCTACTACCTCCACGCACCCGAAGCCGACGACGTGCGAGTCGAGGAGACACTCGCTCGCCTCGCCGGTCGCCACGATTTCCACAACTTCACGCCCGACGAGACGGGGACTGAACGCGATCTCCACACCGGCTTCGAGCGCGACGGTGACTTTCTCGTCTGCTCTTTCGAGGCCGGCGGCTTCCCCCGGTCGTTCGTCCGGCGCGCCGTCCGGCTGGTCGAGTGGGTCGTGGACGGCGACCGGGATCCCGCGTTCGTGGACCGTGTGCTCTGCTCCGAGCCGGTGACGGGAGCAGACAGCTTCGGCGCGGCTCCGGCGGAGCCGCTCGTGCTCGACTCCGTCGCCTACCCGATCCGCTTCGAGCGCGACGAGCGCGCCGTCGAGTCGCTGGCGTCGGTGTTCGGCCGAAGACGGATCGAGCGACGAGCAGGGGCCCGCGTCGCGGGCCGGCTCACCCGAACCGACTGAGTTCGCGGACCGGTGGGTTTACGCGACTCGCGAGCGCAATTTTTTCCGATGAGTTCGGTCCCAGAACGCGGCGATATCGACGAGGAGTTCACGTGGGCATTGGAGGAGATGTTCGTCTCCGACGAGGAGTGGGAGGCGGCCTACGAAACCGTCGAGTCTCGGCTCGACGAGCTGCGCGCCTACGAGGGGCGGGTCACCGATAACGCACAGACGCTACTCGAGGTGCTCGAACTGCGTGAAGAGCTGATGCGCACGGTTGCGAACGTCACCTCCTACGCCCGGATGCGGTCGGACGAGGACACCCGAAACCAGGAGTATCAGGCCCTGAAGACGCGCGGACAGTCGCTCGCGAGTGATGCCTCCAGCGCGGCGTCGTTCATCGAGCCGGAGCTCCAGCGCGCCTCCCGCGAGGAGCTAGAGTCATTCACGGACGAGGAGCCCGAGCTCGAACAGTACGACCACTATCTCGACGACGTGCTCCGGATGAAGCCCCACACTCGCTCACCGGAGATTGAGGAGCTGCTCGCCGACCTCTCTGAGGTGACGAGTGCACCCTCCGACATCTACGGTATGCTGTCGAACGCGGATATGTCGTTCCCGGTCGTCGAGGGGCCCGATGGCGACGATATCGAGATCACGCAGTCGAACTTCACGACCCACCTCAAGCACGAGAACCGCGCGTTCCGCCAGCGGGTCTACGAGGCGTTCTACGAGCGAGTGGGAGACGTTCCGTAACACGGTCGCGTCCTCGCTGAAAAACGGTGTCACGGCCGACGTGAAGACGGCTCGCGCGCGCAACTACGAGACCGCACGCGAGGCCGCACTCGACGGGACGAACGTCCCGCCGGCGGTGTACGATAATCTCGTCGAGACCGTCCGCGACAACGTTGATGTGCTCCAGCGGCACGTCGACCTGAAGCGCGACCGGCTCGGCGTCGACACGCTGGAGATGTATGACCTCTACGCCCCGTTGACCGACGAGGAGCCGCCGGAGGTGCCCTACGAGCAGGCGAAAGAGTGGATTATTGAGGCTGTCGCACCGCTGGGCGAGGCGTATCAGTCCCGGATGGCCGAGGGGCTCGATTCGCGGTGGGTCGATGTGTACGAGAACGAGGGAAAGCGGTCGGGGGCCTACTCCGGTGGCACGTACGACAGCCAGCCGTATATCCTGATGAACTACCAGAACGACGCCACCTCGATGTTCACGCTGGCGCACGAACTCGGCCACTCGATGCACTCGGAGCTGACGAGCGAAGAGCAGCCGTACACCTACTCCAACTACGAAATATTCGTGGCCGAGGTCGCGAGCACCGTTAACGAGGCGCTGCTCACCCAGCACCTGCTCGACACCGTCGAGGACGAGACGCTCCGGCGACATATTCTCGACGAGTATCTCGAACGGTTCCGCTCGACGCTGTTCCGCCAGACGCTGTTTGCCGACTTCGAACACCAGATTCACTCCGTCGTGGAGGAGGGCGGCGCGCTCACTCCGGATGCGATGGACGAGATGTACGGCGACCGCAAGCGGGAGTTCTACGCGAACGCCAACGTCGACGACCATATCGAGCGCGAGTGGATGCGTATTCCGCACTTCTACTACAACTACTACGTCTACCAGTACGCGACTGGGATCTCGGCGGCGAACGCTATCGTCGACCGCATCCTCGACGAGGGCGAGCCGGCCGCGAACGACTATCTCGACTTTCTCCGACTCGGATCGCGGGAGTACCCGCTCGAACTGCTCTCGGGTGCGGGCGTCGATATGCGCTCGCCGGACGTGGTTGAATCGGCTATCGAGGCGTACGACAGCTACGTCGCCGAATTCGAACAGCTGTCCTGACGCCGTCGCTACCTCGTAGACCCAAAGACACATTTACGCGTCGCACCTACCATCAGAAAATGTCTCGCAGTCCATCGCTCCCCGACCGACCGACGCTGGATTTGGATCCGGAGATGTCGCGCGAGGAGCGGCTCGCCGCGCTGCGCGAGCACTTCGCCGAGATCACGGGTGTCCACGACCAGCTCGCGACCCAACTCGAAGACGCTCGGAGCCGACAGGACGACCTCCGTGACGAGGTCGAACAGCTCCAGCGCGAGAACGAGACGCTGAAGACCTCCTCGCTGTACATCGCGACCGTCGAAGAGGTGAGCGACGACGACGAGGTCGTCCTCAAACAGCACGGCAACAATCAGGAGGTGCTGACGAATCTCTCGCCGCGACTCTCCGAGACGCTCGAGGCTGGCAACCGCGTCGCGATCAACGACTCGTTCGCCATCCAGCGCGTGCTCGACGACGAGACCGATGCTCGCGCCCAGGCGATGCAAGTCACCCAACAGCCGACTGTCGAGTACGGCGATATCGGCGGTATCGACGAGCAGGTACAGGAGGTTCGTGAGGCCGTCGAGGATCCGCTTACCAACCCTGAGCAGTTCGCCGAGGTCGGGATCGAACCGCCAACTGGCGTCCTGCTCCACGGGCCACCGGGAACGGGGAAGACGATGCTCGCAAAGGCCGTCGCCAACGAGACCGACGCCACCTTCATCAAGATGGCCGGCTCCGAGCTGGTCCAGAAGTTTATCGGTGAGGGCGCACGCCTCGTCCGCGACCTGTTCGAGCTCGCCGCCGAGAACGAACCCGCGATCATCTTCATCGACGAGATCGACGCCATCGCCTCCAAGCGCACGGAGTCGAAAACGTCGGGCGACGCCGAGGTCCAGCGCACGATGATGCAGCTGCTCTCGGAGATGGACGGCTTCGAGGCCCGTGGCGATATCTCCATCATCGCCGCGACCAACCGCTTCGATATGCTCGACCGCGCTATCCTCCGACCCGGTCGCTTCGACCGCCTCATCGAGGTGCCGGAGCCGAGCATCGAGGGGCGCGAGAAGATTCTCGCGATCCACACCCGAGAGATGAATCTCGCCGACGAGGTCGACTTCGGCTCCCTCGCGAGTCAGACCGAGGGGTTCTCCGGCGCGGAGCTGGAGTCGCTGTGTACCGAAGCCGGGATGTTCGCGATTCGCGACGAGCGAACCGAAATCCGCACCGAAGACTTCGAGGAAGCGCTCGAGAAGATCGACCGCGACGACTCGCCCGGCACGCCTATCGCCTTCCACTAAAGCACCTTTTTCAACTTCGGGCTTCCTCGGCGCGGCGACGCCGCGCCTGCGGTGAGCCACTCAGTTCAAAAATCTGCGCTAAAAAGCCGCAGCCGAGCCTCCCGCCGGTCGGCTCGGTGAACCGCTCGCTCGTTCCTCGCGAGCGGACGCTATCTGAATCGAGGCGAGGGTCGCGTCAGAGCAGAGACGCAACCGCCGTTGAGACCGTGTTCACGACGGTCTCCCAGACAGAGACGCCGGTGACGAGCGCCTGTAGCGTGTCGACGCCGAAGAAGGCGAACAGGGTCGCGCCGGCAAAGTGAGCTTTTCTGGCGTCGAACCGGTGGCTGAATCGGTAGAAGACGAGGGCGTTTATCAGACTCACCGGGATGATGGCGGCCATCTCGCCGACCCAGATGGCGGTTCCGTGGGCGTACTGTGCCGCCAGTCCGATGGTGATGAGCTGGGTCTTGTCGCCGAACTCGCCGACGGCCATCAGCGCGAAGATGGGGAGGAAGCCGCCCAGCGCGTTCGGGACGCGCCAGCCGATGATCGGCACGCGCACGTCGAGATCGCCACCGTCGGTGAAGCTGGCCCGATCGCTCTCTATTTCGACTGTCGTGGCGTCGTCGTCGCTCGCCATCACGTCAGAATCGTTCCCCGCTGACGGTGCGGTCCGGAACAGCGCTAGCGCGAAGCCGACGAACAACAGGCCCGTCGCCACATCGAGATAGATCCCCGGAATCGCGGCCTGCAATATGCTTCCGAGGTGGATTTCGAGGGCGGTCCAGCCCGCGAAGGCCGTTCCCGCCGCGCCGGCAACCAGCAATGGATGATACTGCGTTGCCAGTCCCGCGATGATGAACTGAACCTTCTCACCGGGTAGGACAGTCAACTGTGCGACGAACGCGATGACGGCGACCTCCAGCCACGGCGTCACGCTCGACGCACCTCTCGGCCAAAATTCACCATCTCACTACGAAACGTTAGGCGAATCTAAACACTAAACGGCTTGGGTACCGGGTGACATTATACATACAGTCGCCGTCTCGATGGTATGCGACGACTCGCTCTCGTTTGTCTCGTCCTACTCGCCGGCTGTGCCGGAATGCCGGTCGCCGACGACTCCGTGGACGCTGCGCCGGGAGCCACGTCGCCGACCACTGTGGCGGCGACAGCACCAACGCTCCCGGATCCCTCGCTGACGGTCACCGTTACCCGGGTCGTGGACGGTGACACGCTCGAAATCCAGTTCGAGAACGGAACGAGCGATACACTCCGGCTCGTCGGTGTCGACACGCCGGAGATCCACACGGCGAACGACCCCGCCGAGTTCGAGGGGATTCCCGAGACGCAGGTGGGCCGCGACTGTCTCCGCCGGTGGGGTGAGCGGGCGAGCGACCAGATGGGTCGACTCGACGGCGAGACGGTCGGGCTCGCGTTCGACGAGAACCTCGACAGCCGGGGCTACTACGACCGCCTGCTCGTCTACGTCGTCCACGACGGGCGGCTCGTCAACTACGGACTAGTCGCGAACGGCTACGCTCGTGTCTACGACTCCGGCTTCTCGCGGAGCGACGCGTTCGACACCGCTGAGTCGAAGGCGATGACACAGGCTCTCGGCCTGTGGACCTGTGCTGGTGGTGAGCGCCCGCCGACCGATGAACCGCTGTCCGTCGCCGTCCACGCCGACGCGACGGGGAACGACAACGAGAATTTGAACGACGAGTACGTCGACTTGACGAACACGGGTGAGGAGTCGCTCGCGCTCGATGGGTGGACAGTCGCCGACGCCGCCGGCCACGAGTACACCTTCACGGACCTGACGCTCGCGCCTGGCACATCGGTCCGACTCCACACTGGGGTCGGTGACGACCGCGAGGGCCACCGCTACTGGGGTGCGTCGGGGGCACTCTGGAACAACGATGGCGACACGGTGACCGTCACCGCGGACGACGGAACCGTCGTCGCGGAGACGAGCTATTGAGGATTTTTCCGTTTGAGATCGCTTCCGCAGATCTCACACCGCTCGTGATGTGAGTCGAAGACGCGGCCACAGCCCTGACACTGGTAGTCCCAGTCGCGCCGCTCCTCGATTCGCTCCTTCGAGACGCCTTCCGTCGCCACGTCGAGTTCGTCGGCGACGTTCTGCATCGCGTAGTCGTCGGTGACGAGGACGGCGTCGAGTTCGAATGCGGCAGCCAGCAGTCGGAGGTCCACGTCGGACAGCTCGGTGAAATCTCCCGTCGTGCGGGCGGCACGCTCCACCTGTGTCTGTGGTCCCTCTCCGGGGACGTGGAGTCGCATCCCAGCACCTTCGAGCGCGTCGAACCGGTAGCCCGAGGCGTCGTCGGTAAGCTCCTCGCGGACCGCTGGGACCGTCACTATCTCGTCGTCGGTGGTGTAATCGTCGATGAACGCCGAGGCATCGAGTACGCGCATCTAACGGGCAACGACGATGTGGTCCTTGACGGCCTGCACGCTGGAGACTGGAATTTTGAGCCGGCCGTTGTCGTTGATACGGGAGCCGGAGCCGACACCCTCCAGCGGGTCGATGAGCAGATTCTGTAGCGAGCCGCTCTTGAAGTTCATCGTAACGTTGTACAGCGTGCCAAGCTCGGATCCATCGCTCCCGACGACGCGCTTGTCCGAGAGATTTTCTGCGAGTATCTCCGTCATACCTGCCCGTATGCACGCCAGTACATAAACGACAGGGGGACGTCAGACGCGTGTCTGCCGATTGATGAGAATCGCCGTGTTCGGTTCTGAAAGAGTTATCCGTCGGGGGGAGCGAGCGTATGCAAGAACGTTTTATGTCCGATTCTAACGTCTCAGTGGCCGATGCGACGGGGCTCAGAACGCCCATCGTCGCTGTCCTCGGCCACGTCGACCACGGCAAGACCACGCTCCTCGACAAGGTGCGCGGGTCCGCAGTCCAAGAGGGAGAAGCAGGTGCGATCACCCAGCATATCGGCGCGACGGCTGTCCCGCTCGAAACCATCGGCGAGATGGCCGGCGAACTCGTCGACCCCGACGACTTCGATCTTCCGGGCTTGCTGTTCATCGACACGCCTGGCCACCACTCCTTCTCGACGCTGCGCTCGCGCGGCGGTGCCCTCGCCGACCTCGCCATCCTCGTCGTAGACGTGAATGACGGCTTCCAGCCGCAGACGATCGAAGCGCTCGATATCCTCAAGCGCACGCAGACGCCGTTCGTCGTCGCTGCGAACAAGGTGGACACGATTCCGGGATGGAACCCACAGGATGGACTCCCGATCCAGCAGTCGCTTGAGCACCAGTCCGACCGCGCTGAGGACCGACTCAACGAGAAGCTCTATGAGGTTATCGGGCAGATGTCCGACAACGGCTTTTCTGCCGATATGTACTGGCGCGTCCAGGACTTCCGGTCGAACATCGGCGTCGTCCCGGTGTCGGCGATGACCGGTGAGGGTATTCCCGATCTGCTCACCGTTATGATGGGACTTTCCCAACGGTATCTCAAGGAGGACATGTCTATCGACGTGACCGGTCCCGGTGCGGGGACGGTACTCGAAGTGAAGGATCAACAGGGGTTCGGAACGACCATCGATATCGTGCTCTACGACGGCACCATCACCGGCGATGACACCATCGTCGTCGGTGGGAAGAACGGTCCCATCGTGACCGACGTGCGCGCGCTCCTCCACCCGCGTCCGCTCGCGGAGATTCGCACCGAGAAGCATTTCGAGAAGGTCGACTCCGTCTCGGCCGCGACGGGGATTAAAATTGCCGCGCCCGACCTCGACGACGCGATGGCCGGCGCGCCGGTCCGGGTCGTCCGCAACCGTGACGTGAACGAGGTCATCGCCGAGGTCGAGGCCGAACTCTCCGATCTGAGCGTCGAGACCGAGGAGAACGGTATCGTCGTGAAGGCCGACACGCTCGGCTCGCTCGAAGCCATCGCCAACACGCTCACCGACGAGGGGATTCCGATCGTCCGCGCCGAGGTCGGCGACGTGGCTCCCCGCGACGTGGCCGTCGCCTCCACCGCTGACGAGGAGCCTCACGAGGTAATTCTCGCGTTTAATGTTGATATGCTGCCGGACGCCGAAGAACAGGCCACACAGGACGGCGTACGCATCTTCGAGGACGATGTCATCTACCAGCTCGTCGAGGAGTACGACGAGTACATCACCAAAATCGAGGAGGACCAACAGGAGCAGGTGCTCGACAAGATCGCTCGCCCGTGTCGCTTCCAGATTCTCAACGACCACACGTTCCGACAGTCGAATCCTGCGGTCGTGGGCGTCGAGGTGCTCGCGGGCACGCTCAAGCGCAACTCTACCGTCGAGAAGTGGGAGAACGGTGAAGCCGTCCGCGTCGGCCAGCTGAAGACCCTCCAGGACGACGGCGAGGATATCGACGAGGCGCGAGCGGGCGACCGCGTCGCCGCCTCCATCGATGGCCCGACCGTTGGCCGTCAAATCAAGGAGGGTGACACGCTCTGGTCACAGCTTCCCGAAAAGCACGCCAAGATTCTCGAACAGGAAGTGACCGAGGAGCTTCCGACCGACGAGCGGGAAGCGCTCCAGATGTATCTGGAGCAGAAGCGGAATCGCGATCCGTTTTGGGGGAAGTAAGCGAATTGTGTACCCTTATTCTGCCGGCAGTCGGACGTAGTCGTCGTCGAGCGTCTCCGGGACAGAGAGGTTGAACTCCGTCGTGGCTCCAGTCGGTGTCGTTCCCGTTATCTCGAGCATCGACCCGGCAGCCACGCTGCCGTCTGGCTCTACCGCCGATGTATCGATCTGCAGCCTCGATTCGGTCGCTCGATTCTTCGAGTACAGTTGCGTCGTCGGTAGTTTCTCCGACCGGCCGTGTCGTGAACGTCGTTTGATCAGCATCTTCATTCGCATACGTGAGTGTCGCGCTTGCCGTTGCTGATTCGTACCGCAGTGTCGATTCAGACAGGTCGACTGGTTCGACGCCAGCTGCCCGCTTGACGACGAGATTTAGTCGCGTAATTCCCTGACCTCCATTCGTCTCGGAAACGACGCCAACGGCGGCGATCAATACGAGTGTCGGCGGTAGCGGAGTTGGGCTTGCCGTCGCTGTCTGTGTCGCGTTCTCAGTCTGTGTCGCACCTACGGCTGCTGTCGGCGTACTCGCTGTCGATGTCTCGGTCCGTGTTACGTCAGTCGTCTTCCCTCCTGAATCAGATGGCGTGGTACAGCCGGCAAAACCAACGATGCCGGCAGCCGCAGCGAGCAGTTGACGACGTGAAGACCGGTGCATACGAAAACTGAACGACGCCGTACAGTAAACTCTGTTTCTGCTCTCGACCTGACTACCGACCGGCGG
Source organism: Halobacteriales archaeon (assembly GCA_034521675.1). GTDB lineage: Archaea > Halobacteriota > Halobacteria > Halobacteriales > Haloarculaceae > Halosegnis. Next base: position 366,150 of record JAXHLZ010000005.1, read on the forward strand.
GCTGATGGCGCGTCGGGTTCGACATCGCCTCCAGCGCCGCGCCGGCCGCAATCTGTCGTGCGATGTCATCCGTATCGCCGTCCTCAGCGAGCTCGGCGAGTTCGAATCCGGCCGAGACGACGGTGCCGTTTGGCGGCTGGACCGCGACCGCGGCCTGGACGCCGTCGTGGCTGTCGATCAGCTCCGTCCCGATGACGAACTCGCGCGGCAGGAGCTCACGCGTCCGGGCGGCGACGGCGGTCCCACCAGCGCGTAGCTGCCGGCGCTGTTCCGTCGTCAGTTCCGTCGTTTCGTCGTGATTGCCGTGCATTCATCACTCTTAGCCGACTTGCTCGCAAAAACCCACCGCTTCCCGTGCTAACTTGTCACAAGATAGGGTCGCTCTCGCCGTAGACGGCGACGACGACCGCCGACGTGTACGTCTCGATGTCGGGGTCGGCGACGGCAAGTCGGTGTGTCTCGTCGGTGAACGACCAGTCGCGGAGGTCGCGCCCGCTACTGATTCCTTCGGTGACCGCACCGCGGACAGTGGGTTCGTCGCGGCCCGATGCTTCATAGAACAGCCCCTTCCCCGAGTCGGTCGTCGCCCACGCGAGTCCGGCGCAGGCGGGGTCGCGCTCGCCGACCGGGACCGTCTCGTGTGCCTGCACGACGGTGAGACGGTTCCCGACCGGGCCGATCGTCGGTGCGGTTCCGGTCTCCTCGACGGTCGCGCCGTCGGGAATCACCGACGAGACGGCGACGAGATTGTAGTTCTCGATGCCGGCCGCTGCGAGCGCCGCGTCGTACGCGGACATCTCCGTCGCCGCACGCCCGGTTCCCCAGACGACGCGAATCGGCTCCATACCGAAGATGGGAGAGTCGTCGGTATCCGGATTACGATTCACGTGACTCGACTTTTTCGACCGAAATTCCCTACACCCTCGCCCTCCATCTGTGGGTATGAGCGAGTTCGAAACCGAACTGACGCCCGTGTTCACCGAACAGTACGACGCCGACCCCGAGACGGCGGAGACGGCCGCTGCGAACGTCGCCGCGTTCCACGAGACACACGCCGAGGACCTCACCACCGAGGCGTTCCTCGACGTGCTCGACGAGCCAGATCGATACGACGACTTCGCCCACCGATTCGACCTGGCCATCGGCGAGCTCGCGGCTGCACACGACGACTGCACCGACTCTCGTGAGTACAGACTCGCCGGCTTCGATAGCTTCGCTGCAGACGAATCTATCGGCGCATAATAAAAGAAGAGAAGCGAGAGCGCTTAGTTTCCGACGCTGGCCGCGCGCTCGACGACATCCTCGCTGTACAGCTCCGCGAGGTCGTCGTGCTGGTCCGGGCGGTGCTCGTACACGTCCTGGAACAGCGTAATCGGCGTTTTCGCGGCCTGATACGTCGCCTCGTCCCACATCCGGTCAGTGGCGATGTCGACCTCGACGCCGTCGATTTCGAGCGTCGCGGAGCGGGTGATGGCGATTGCGCCGGTGCCGGCGTCGCGGGCCGCCTCGAACTCCTCCATCGAGTCAACGATGTCGTCCATACTCGGGACGTAGGAAGTGAGGCCCAGAAGCTCGTCGACGAGGCCGTCCTCGTCGAGCGTCTGCTCGTCGCCGCCCACAGTGAGGACGTACTCGTCGCCGCTTTCAGTGAGCGTGATGCGGTCGCCTTCGTAGGCGAAGACGCCGTCTGCCTCGGTCAGCTCGACCTCGCGACCGTCAGCGTCGAGCAGCCAGCTTCCCGTCGCGGGCGGCAGCGGATTCGTGTTCGCCTCCACGACCTGTCCGGGCGTGAGTGCCCAGATACCGAGCATCCCCTTCGCCTGATTGTCGGTCATACGCTCGTTGTATCCCTCGACATTGCGGATATCGTCGTAGGGACCGTCCACCGCGATACAGCCGGCTGCGCTCGCGCCGCGGGAGGTGTTGTGACGGAGTTCGGGCCACTCCGGCAGCCCGCCCGTCGGCGTGATGGCGCGCATATCCTTCGTGTAGTCGACCTCACCGTCCACGAGCAGGAACATGCGTTCGAGGTTGTTTTCCGGCTTGCCCATCTCGTCGCGGAGCTTGCGCATCGCGAGCTCGGCCGCGCCCGACTCGATGATGACCGACATCGCGATCGATCCCTCCTCGAGTCCGTGCTCGTGTTCGACGATGGTGAAGAACTCGTCTGCCTTCTTCCAGTCGTCGATACCGCCGACTTCAGGGATGACGAAGCCGTCGAGATGCTCGATTGCACCGTTGTCCGGGTCGGCGATTTTGAGCATACGCTTGAATCCTTGATGCCGGGTCGTCGGGCTGTCACGGTGCCAGACGACGCGCGGGTGGACCTCGCCGGGGAACTCGTCGCCCTTCTCGGTGAGCACGTCGATGATGTTCTGTGCGCCCTCGTCGCGCATCGACGGCGCGGTGGCGTCCTCGTTGTCGGGGACCCATACGTCCGGGGCCTCCATCCCGCGCATGTCTGCCGCGCGGTTGAGCATCTTCGCCGAGTTCTCTTCTCCTTCCAGTGCCGTCGGCGTCGTGAAAAACGTCCGAACGAACTTGCGTGTGTGTCGTCGTTCCATATGTTGGTGTCTCAGTTGGTACCCGCACTTCACAAATAATCGACGGATGCGGCCAATGCGAGTCGGCCACAGCGCGCCGGCGCTCCCGTGCGTCTGTCATCAGGGAGCACGTCTGCCTCGTGCGCGCGGTGGGAGCGCGTTCGCGTTCGCGGTCAGGAGCACTTCTGCCTCTCCTGCGCGTTCGCGGTCAGGAGACACTTCTGCCTCTCCCGTGCGTTCGCAGTCGGGAGACGCTCTAGTCGTCGTCCTGCTCGCTCGACATCACCGTGTCGCCTTCCTCGGTGAATCCGGCGGAGTCCTCCATCCGAGACTGCGCCTCGGGGTCGAACTGCGCCTCGATGTCCTGGAATCGCGGGACGAACGAGAGCTGGTGGTGACTCTCCGTCTCGTGGCCGAGATAGCGGTCTTCGAGGTCCCACTGCGCCTGCTCGTTGTTCTCGGCGATGTTCTTCATGTCCTCGTACACCGCGTGTGCACCGGAGTGGAGCGCGTACAGCGTGATGAACTGGTAGACGTAGCCGAGGTCGCCGAGCTCCTGGAACGTGAGCGGGTCCTCCTCATCGGACCACGCGAACGACGACGAGTAGTTGAACGCCAGGTCCAGGTCCGGGTGGGTCTCGTGGATCGTCTCGGCGTAGTTGACGGCGTCCTCGCGCGACGGGTCCGGCATCTCGGGCCAGACGAGGTCGACGCCGGCGTCGGCGTAGATGCGGCCGCGTTCGAGGTGCTCCTCCCAGTCGCCGTTGGCGGAGCCGTAGGCGTCCGTGCGGGCGATGATGATGGTGTCCTCGCTCTGCTTCGCGTCGACGGCGGCCTCGAACCGCGAGCGCGCCTTCTCTCGGGAGACGATCTGCTTGCCTGCGATGTGACCACACCGCTTCGGCGAGGTCTGATCCTCGATGTGAATCGCGGCGACGCCGGCCTTCTCGTACTCGCGGACGGCGCGGCGGACGTTGTGGACGCCACCGTAGCCGGTGTCGGCGTCAGCGACGACGGGCAGATTCGTCGCCTCGACGATGCGCTTTGCGTTCTCGACCATCTCGGTCATGGTGACCATCTCTAGGTCCGGGAAGCCGAACTGGCCCAGCACCGTCGAGTAGCCCGACATATACGCTGCATCGAGCCCGGCCATCTCGGCCAGTCGCGCGTCGAGCGCGTGATACAGCCCCGGCGCGAAGACGTAGTCCTGTTCCTCGAACTTCTGTCGCAGCTCGCGGGCCGCGTGGTTGTCAACGTCTCGAATAATCGCGTCCGTGTCGCGGACGTTCTCTGCAACGGGGTCGGAATCCTTCTCGTGTGCCATCTGTACCTACGTGTGATGGGAGCCAGTATAAGAACGTTATGAACAATAATGATAATATTTCTTAATCAGTCCTGTTGGCTCAGAGGTCTACTGATACCTAATATGTGGCATATCACCACGATTCTACGCGAGTTCGACGCTCGCCCGTGAGGCGTGTCGATGGACCTTACTCGACGCTCGCCGTCACGAGTGTGTATGGATATCCTCGTCACTGGTGGCCGAGGTCAGTCGGGTCGATGGGTGCTTGACCGTCTCGCACGCGACCACGACGTGGTCTGTCTCGATCGTGAGAATCCCGCGTCCGGCGCGGGCCACCCCGACGTGGTGTACCGCGCGCTCGATCTGACGGACGCCGGCAGCGTATTCGATATCGTCACCGAACTCGATCCCGACGCCGTCGTCCATTGGGCGGCTATCCCTGTCGCCGGGACGCGCCCGGGCGTCGACGTGTACCAGAACAACACGCTCGCAGCCCACAACGTCCTCACCGCAGCGGGCCGGGTCGGCGCTCGCGTCGTCCAAGCCTCCTCCGACGGCGCATATGGTTTCTTTTTTGCCGACGAGACGCCCGTTCCCGAGCAGCTTCCGATTCCCGAGTCACACCCACTCCGGCCCGAGGATCCATACGGTCTCTCGAAGGTTGTGGCCGAGGAGATTGGTCAGACAGTTGCCCGCCGCGACGGCGTCTCCGTCGTCTCGATTCGTCCGTCGTGGATTCAGGAGCCGGGTGCGTATCCCTGTCGCGACCCCGACTACGTCGAGAATCTCGACGCTGGGGCGGGCAACTTCTGGTCGTACGTGGACGCCCGCGATGTGGCCGAACTGGTCGCTGCGGCGCTCGATTCGTCCCCGACCGGCCACGAGGCGGTCAACTGCGTCGGTCCGGACAACGCCCTCGGTCGCTCGCTCCCCGACCTGATGCGCGAGCAGTACGGGTGCGTCCCAGACAACTGCGCCGTCGAGGGTGACGCCGCGGCCTACTCCGTCGCGAAGGCCGAGCGACTATTCGGCTGGGAACCGATCCACTCGTGGCGCGAGGCGAGCGAGGAGACTGTCGAATTCCCGAATGCGTAGTTTTGGAAGTGTAGCTGAACTTCGGCGCTAAGCCGTTGTGGGTCCGTGAACACGCTGTCAATCCAGGACGATATTCCGGAGGATGTTCCCGTATGCCGGGCGGGTGACGAGCACGCCGAGCAGGACACCGACGATGGTGACGATGGCGAACCCTTGGAGGTCACCGAGCGAGAGCACCGCGAGAGGACTCATTGCGATGATGGTGGTCGCGGCGGCCGCGCCGATGACCCAGAATGCCTTGCGGAACCGGGAGTCGAAGACGCGGCCCGTCGAGACGCGCTCACCTTGGAGAATCTCGTCGGCGATGATGATGAGGTCATCCACCCCCGTTCCGATGACGGCGATGAATCCGGCGATGTGTGATAAGTCGAGCGCGAGCCCGATGAGCGCCGCGAAGCCGAGGAGGAGATACACCTCAGCGCCGGCAGTGAGAATCATCGGTAGCGCGACGCCAGGCTCACGATATCGGATAAAGACGGTGATCGATACCGCGAGCACGGCGATAAGACCCGTCACCAGCGAGAGGACCTTGAAGTCCTGTGCGAGCGACGGCTGGAGGAAGTAGGTCGTCCCCCTCTCTACGTTGAGCGCGCTCGGGAGCGCACCGGCACGGAGATTAATTTCGAGTTCACGGGCGTCCTCCTGTGAGGTGGTGCTGATGAAGTAGCGCGGATCGTTGACGAAGTCACCGCTCTCGATGGTGGTGGCGAGATCGCCCATACTGACCGCGTCCACGACCTGTCCGTTGCGTACCGTCAACAGACAGTAGGCGCTGTCGCCCTCCGGACCGGAGCCGATCTCGTAGTTACACTGACCCTGGTTGTCCGTGTATCCTTCCTCCTGCATAATGTTCGCGAACCGCTGGGCGGCCGCTTCGGTAGCGACAGAGACATCGACGCCCCACTGGCCGGTTCGCTCGTTCTGGCTAACGCCGTTGACGTTGAGTGTCTCCTGATCAAACAGCGGGACGCGCTCGTAGCTCCCGTTCTCGGCGGGGTGGAGCCCGACGATCTGGACGCGTCCGGGGTCTCCGACGAGTTCGAGCACCTGCGAGCGATTCGCGTTCGGCACCTCGACGGTTAGATACGTCTGATTCCCACCGGTGGTGATGCTGGCGTCACCGCCGGTCAGCCCGCCGGCGTTGATCTTGCTGTCGAGGACGCGCTCTGCGGTCTCGTAGGTCGCGCGCGTGAGTCCGGGTTCGATGGCCGACTCGTCGGCGTCGAGACCAACTGCCTGTAGGGCGGCGGCGAACTCAGCTTGCGTGACCGTCTCGTTGTACACCTCGACGGTTCCCTCGGTGCCGCCCTGTTGGGCGTCGGGATAGCGCACTTCGATAACCGGTGGTGAGAGTCCGAGTTCTTCGGCGATATTGCGTTCGAGATCCTGCCCGGAGGTACCCTGCAGGTCGACCGGATCGGCGGTCATACCGACGAGCGGGGCGCGGACGCTTGCTCCGCCGGAGAGTTCAAGTCCGTACTGGAGATTCGTCGGCCCCTCGCCGCTACCGGCTCCGAGCGGCCCGAACAGTGCGAGCGAGCCACCGAGTACGAGCACGACGAGCAGGACGAGTCGCCAGTTTTCACGAATCATTGTGCCACCGCCTCGTACTTGTAGTAGCGAAGGAGACTCACGTTGAGTAAGTAGGTGTTCATCAGGTCTGCGACGAGTCCGAACACGAGGATGAGACCGACCGATGGGAGTAGGTCGACCGCGAGGAGACTCGCCGTGATTGTCATCGCAGTCATCGCGGCAATCGAGGTGAGCGTCATCGTCACGCCGGTCCGCATCGCCCGATAGGTGGACTCGTAGAATTCACCGCGCCGCCGGAGAACGTGGTTGTTCAAGAGGAGGTCAGAGTCCACCGAGTAGCCGATGAGCATCAGGAGTGCAGCGACGGTCCCGAGCGTGAGCGGAATATCGAAGATACTCATCAGCGCCAGCGGGATGACGATATCCGAGAAGGCGGACGCGACGACGGCAATCGATGGGATGAACGTCCGGAACAGCCCGAAGACGAGCAGTGCCATCCCGAGGAAGGCGATTCCGATACCGAAGAACGCCTGTCGTTGGGTGCTGGCTCCGAAGGATGCGGCCCGTTCCTGACTCGATATCACATTGTAGCCGGCTGCCTGCGCCTGCTGCTGTGGGTCTCCGTCGCTCGGCGGGAACGTGACGATGTACTCGTTCTGTTCTGAGCGGATCGGCGCGATCGACTCGATATCGGCGTCGAACGTGCGCTCGATCTGGGGTTGGGTGTCTGCTGTCTGGATGCGAAGCTCTGTCCCGCCGGTGAATGCCATACCGAGCGAGACCGGCGACGTTCCCGTGATGAGGAAGTTGCCGAGAAGGATGACGAGCGCCAGCCCGAGTATCACGAGGGGAACCGCGATGAGCTGACGGTTTGAGTACCGGGTGTAGTCGATATCCGGTATCTCGAACTCTACCATACGATGAATCGTATGAGATGCCCGATAAGCCTTCTCAAATCGGCGGAGGGTACAAGCCGATGGCTGTCACACGACCGGTATGACTGCATCCCTCGACGGCATATACGTATATCCCGTCAAGTCGCTCGACGGCATCGAGCGCGACCGGACGACCGTCCGTGAGACGGGTGGACTGGCGTTCGACCGTGAGTACGCGATTCGCGACGCCGACGATGCGTACGTCAACGGGAAGCGCGAGCGGGCAGTCCACCGGCTAGCCAGTGTGTTCGATCCTGATACCGGTCGCTGGACCGTCGGCCCGCGCGATGGCGAGCGCGAGACGTTCCGCCTTCCGGACGAGCGCAAGGCTGCAAGCGACTACCTCAGTGACTACTTCGGCTATCCGGTGACAATTGATCGAGACGCGACCGGCGGATTTCCGGACGACACCCACGCCAGCGGGCCGACGATTATCTCGCGAGCCACCCTCGACGCCGTCGCGGACTGGTACGACGATATCGGTGCGGTCGAGCTCCGGCGACGACTTCGTCCGAACCTCGTCGTCAGCGGCGTGGAGCCGTTCTGGGAGGACAAGCTGTATGCGGACCGCGAGTCGGCTGTCACGTTCACCGTCGGCGGGACGCGTTTCGAGGGGAGAAACCCCTGTCAGCGGTGTGTCGTACCGACCCGCGACCCGGACACCGGGGCGCAGACGCCGGGCTTTCGCGAGCGCTTCGTCACACAGCGAGAGACGACGCTCCCCGAGTGGGCCAATGAGGACTGGTACGACCACTACTTCCGGCTGATGGTGAACACACGTGTCCCACGAGAAACGGTCGGAGCGACGCTTTCGGTCGGTGAGACTGTCGAAATCGGAGAGAACGTCAGGGTAGATACCGGACGCTAATCGTGCCGGTCTCCTCGTCGGAGCGCACCTCGACGCGGGCGACGTTCTCCATCCGGCCGGCGCGTTCGAGCGTGCCGTCGTCATCGAGCACGTCCTCGACGGCGTCTGCAGTTTCTTCGGCGGGAACAGTGATGACGTGAATCTCGCCCATTCCGGCGCGCTCCTCGCGCGTGAGTTCGCCGACATCCTGGTCTGCGGCGAGGTCCTGCTCGTGAGCCGTCGGCGGCTCGTTGCTCTCGTGGCGGCGGACGTGCCGACGCTCATCCACATCGACGATACGGTCGGCGATTTCGAGCGGTGGCTCGGGGGCGAGTGTCGCGTCGAGTACGTCGCCGGCCTCGACACCCGGATTATCGGCGAGCGTGTGGACCTGTCCGGAGTCGATGTCACGGAGCACGGCCGAGTCGGCGTCGGCGTGGGTGACGACGTAGCGAGTGGTCGCCTCGTCGCCCCCTGCCACATCTGCGGTCTCGATGTCGTCGGCGTCGTCGGTCATATCAGCGGGACGAGCGCGAGGGATTTCACCCCGTCGGTCACCGGTAGCGACGGTGGACGAACCAGCCGGCTGTGGCGGTAAGAATCGGGATGACGGGAGAGGTGATTGGCGGAATTGCGTAGAGGACAGCGAGCACGGGACCGAACAGTCCGCTTGCGGGCGGACGTGTGATCGTCTCGCCGTCGAGGGTGAACGTTTCCGGAATGGAGGCGACGAGCAGCAGATACAGCGAGAGCAGATAGACAATGCCGGCAACGGCCAGCGCGCGGTCGTAGGCGGGCTTCGACCCCTGGCGGCGGTGGCGGCGGGCGACGAGCAGGACGGGCGCGACCACCGGCACGACGACGATGAAGCCCACGATGACGACGAACGTGCGGACGAACGCGTCGGTCCCGCCGACGGCCAGTCCCGCCGATTGCGAGATGGAGATGATGGCCGCGAGCGCGAAGACGATGCCCAATAGCGCCGCGAACAGCCCGCCGCCGACGACGTAGAGGCGAAACAGTCGCGAGTCGCTGTGCCGAAAGGCGTACGGAAACGCGGTGAGCAGGCCGCTGTAGTCGTCACCGGCAGCCGTCGCTGGCTCTGGCTCTGCACTCATTACGCGAGATTGGGCGGAGACATTCAAAAGAGCCGCGTTCAGTTCTCCGCTACGGTGATGACGATGTCGTCGCCGTCCTGAATCACGTAGCCGGCCGGGTCGACCGTCTCGCCGTTCACGGTGATGGAGACGGAGGCGTTCTCGCTGTCCGTGTATCGCGCGCCGTCGTACCACACCTCACTCTGTTGGACACCGATTTCGAGTGTGGACATCGCGTACTCAAGCGTGACGCCGGGCGTGTGTTTGTGCCAGCGGCCGTCTCCCTCGAAGTGGAAGTGTCTGTTTTGCGTGTTTGAGATCTGATATTCATCCTGCGTGAAGTCCACCTCAGAGCCCATGACGGTCATCGAGAGCTGGCCGTGCTCGTGGGTGGCACCGGCGGCGTCGTACTGTGGCTCCTGTTCCACCTGCGTGACGCTCTGTGGCAACGCACCGGAGCTGCCGTCGCCACCAGCGAGAAATAGGTAGCCCCCGACGGCCACGGCCAACAGCAGCGCACCGGCCAGCGCGAGTGGAACGGTACCGAGTCCGGACTCGTCGTCGGTCACAGCGTTCGAAACCCGGCGCTGTTCAATGGGGCCGAGCTCGTCTGCGTGTTCCGCCGCGAGATGGGAGAGATACCCCTTCTCGGCGTCGAACGACGCACCACAGTAGTCGCAGTCGGGCATACTATTCGTCACCATCCGACGGTCCTACCTGTTTCGGTGCTCTGCGAGCGCGTCGGCGTGGGCCTCCAGCTGCGAGACGAACGCCTCGCGTTCGGCCCGCTCGCGCTCTGATTTCGACCCCCGGTGTGTACTGAGTCTCCCGAGCGCTCGGAGCGCGCCGGGGTCGTTGGCCGCGAGTTCGTCTGCGACCGTCCGCGGGTCGGTGACGACGCGTGAGACCAACCCCATCGAGTGTGCTTCATCGGCATCGACTACCCGCCCGGATAGCGAGAGGTCGTTCGCGTGTGTCGTGCCAACGGCCTCCGGGAGCCGAACAGTCCCGCCCCACGCCCCGAAGAGTCCGAAGGTAACGCCCGGCTCCGCGAGCGTCGCGTCGGGCGTGGCGACACGCATGTCACAGGCGAGTGCGAGTTCGACACCGCCGCCGCGAGCCGATCCGTCGATACCGGCGACGACGACCGCCTCGGCCTGCTCGATGCGCGTCATCGCCTCCTGTCCCCGGTCGACGAACGCGCGGGCACGGGTCTCGTCGGTCGCGACCTCGGCGACGGTCGCGAGGTCTGCACCGGCACAGAACGCCTCCCCCGCCCCACGGATGAGTACGACCGGTGTGGGAGATTCCTCAACGGCGGTCGCGAGCGCGTCAAGCGCGTCGAGGGTGAGCGCGTTGCGCGCGTCCGGACGCGAGAGCGTAACGACGCGAACGCTGTCGTCGTCGTGTGTGTGTATCATGCGCTACCGTGACCCCGGCTTCCAAAGGTCTTTGCCACTTGCAGGCCAATATTCACGCGATGCAAGAAGTCGCCGCGGTCCGTGACGGAGCAGTATCGACCGTCGGCGATGTCGTTCCAGAGTCCTTCCGCGACGGTATCGTCACGTTCCTCGACGACGGCTCCTTCGTTCCCGGTGTGTTGACACTGCTCGCGGCTGACAGCGCCGGTCGCGACACTTCGGACGTGCTCGATCGCGCCGTGGGTGTCCAACTCATCTACGACGGACTCCGGCTCACCCGCCGGCTCGCAGCCGACCCGCCGTGGACCGACGAGTCCGATCCCACGCAGGCGAACATCGATATCCTCGCAGCGGACGTGCTCGTCGCCCGCGGCTTCTATCTCCTCGCCGAGACGGAGGCTGCGACGGACGCCGTCGCCGTCGTCCAGTCATTCGGTCACGACCAGACCGTCAGCCACGAGACGGGCGAGGAGTGCCACGAACTCGAAGGCGATATCCTCGAACTCGCGCTCGTCGCCGGTGCGTCGACGGGCGGCGCGATGCCCTTAGAGACGGACGCGCTCGCCAGCGAATTGGCCGACAGCTACGATGATACCAGCGGCTTTCCCGACCCCAGCGTGTTGTTCGGCACCGCCGTCCGCGAGCGAATCGACGCCGTGACAGGGGGTAGCGGACGCCCACTGAATCGAAACGACTAACAACGCAACCGCGATACGTCGAAGTGCGCCTGGGTAGCTTAGCGGTAAAGCGCGTCCTTGGTAAGGACGAGACCCCGGATTCAAATTCCGGCCTAGGCTCTTCCTGCTGATTCTCGACACACAGCGTCGCCCCTGTCGGACTACTGTATATCGCCACAGTTGCGACACGAGTAATATCTGTGCCCTCTAAGACGAGATTCCGCCTCGGGAGAGTAATTGGAGGACATCCGCGAGGGACAGACGACGAGCGCCGAGGAGGCCCGGGAGCGGTTCGGTACGGATGAGTGACGACGGGTTGATCTCTCTTCGACAGTCAAGAACGATCTCTTTACAGGCGAACCCTTATGCGGAAATCTGCACAAGGTATTCGTATGAGCACCGGGCGTGAAATTCGGCTCATCGAGGAAGACGACGGCTGGTGGTCAGCCGTCGACGAAGAAACGGGAGTCGCAAGTCAGGGCGCGACGCGGAGCGAGGCGCTCGAAAACCTCGATGAAGCGGTCAAGGTAACCGAGGAAGCTCGAGACGAGGACATATCGGCCCCGGAACCGGACGCACCGTGGTTCGAGTCTTCGTAGATGGTCTCACGCGACTTTTCTGGCGAGGAGATCGTCAACGTCCTTCGGAAGTTCGGCTACCGACACGACCGGACGCGAGGCGATCACGCGATCCTGAACTACACGCACCCCGAAACTGGGGAAAAACGTACTGTCACTATCCCGCTTCACGACCGCGTTCGCGTCGGGACGCTCCAGAGCATCGCGGGGCAGTGTGGAGCAAACGATTTCCACGAGTGGTGTCACTGGATAGACGAGCATCGGTGAGACCGTGTCTATGGTGTTCTGCCCGACCCGATGAGGAGAGCCATTCAGCTGAACTACTCAAACCCTACACAATTTTGGAGTGACCTTCGTAGATTATGCTGTTCTTGTGAGAGTTGTCTCCTCGCCGTGACAGCGCGTACCTCTTGACGACGATTGAGCAACGAAGTCTGTCGCTGGTACCTCCCTTTCAAAACCGGTCGAGTGCCGACTGTTCGGCCGCAGCGAGCACGTCTTCGCTCGTTTTCCACGACGATCTCGCACACGCCGGAAGCGTGCCGTGCTCTGCGACGTACTCCCGGAGAAAGGTTCGCGTTGTCGAATCTGAAGGGTAGCCGCTCCCCACCTCGCCGTACTCGCCGGCCAACCGCGCGACGTGCGTGTCTCGAGCCACCTTCGCAACGATCGAGGCGGCGGCCACGAGTGGATCGTCCGCGTCGGCGCGGTGGCGTGCGTCCACCTCGACGGCGCGCTCGCAAGCCTCGGCCACGCGCCGTGCGAACCGGGCTTCGGAGGTGTCGCCGGCATCACACAGCCCGGCGTCTCCGTCGCGCGCGCCGGCGTCGATGGCGTCGGCGTGGGCTGTGACGGTTAGTGTGTTCATATCCTCCTCGCCGTCGATGCGGTCGACGGAAATCTCCGCGACGCCGACCTCGCAGCTGTCGCGTATCGCCGTATCGAGTTCCTCACGCCGTGCGGACGACAGCCGCTTCGAGTCGGCGACGCCGTCCGGGAGGTCGGCCGGGTCGCCGCGCACACAGGCTGCGAACATCGACCCCAATACCGGTCCCTTTCCCGCCTCGTCGACACCGAACTGCACGGCTACGCCTCGCGGAAGAACGCCGGCTGCTCGAACGGTTCATCCTCACCCTCAACCGCCAGTACGTCGAGTGCCGTGACGGTCGCTCCGGTGTCGAGTAGTCCGGCGAGTGACGGCTCCGTCCGCCCCTCGTCACTGGAGATAAGCTCCTTGATATAGAGTCCACCAGCGCCGTGGACGTCGATCGTCGCGTGGGTGTCGTCGGTGAGATCACCGTCGATATCGTACACCTCGCGCTCGCGCACGAGGTCGGCCCGCCGGTGATCGACCCGGTGGGGCGTTCGCTGCTCGACGGTTGCGCCCTGTAGCGTGGCGAGCGCGTTTGCGAGCGCGTTCTCGTCGACGGGTGCGTCGAACTCCACTTCTGCCCGATACGTCTTCGAGGCGTCGTGCTCCTTCACGCGGGCGGTCATCTCGTGGGTCGCGAATCGGAGGTCATCCACCTTCACCGCGTCGCTCGATTTGTTGATCTCGTCCTCGATAGTCGCGAGATCCACGTCCCGTCGGTGGGGATGTTTCACCTCCAGCACGAACGGTCGCCCCTCGCCGAGCATCAGGGCGTCCACGTCCTCGCGGCCCGCGCCGTGGAAGACGCCTTCGTCGCCGCGCAGGGCGGTCACGAGCGGCGGCGCAACCTCCTGCTCGACGCTCGTTCGGTACCGGTATCCCGTCCCGTCACACTCCGGGCAGGGGCGGCCACCGTGGAGCTGGCCCGATTCCCCGCAGTTCGAGCAAGGCCACTCCGTCTGTGGCACGTCGCGCTCGACCTTTCGGTAGCGACCGTACACCGCGACGGAGTTGATCGTCACCTCGATCTCATCCGTGTCGAGATCGATGAGGAGCTGTACGTCCGGACGCTCGAAGCCGACCTCTTTCCCCGTCTGCTGGCCGACGCGCTTGCCGACCTCGCGGTTGAACTCCGATTTCAGCAGCTCGCCCGCGTCGGGATCGAGTCCGGCGTCCTCGCGCAGCAGCTCGCCGTTCTCCTCTACCAGCGGCGGGACGCGCGTCCCGACCTGATACGTGAAGAAGTCGATCCCGTCGAGCGCCTCGACGGCGCGGTCGGCGTACTCGTCGAACCGAGCGCACAGCCCCTCACAGACCCAGCAGTCGTCGATATCGGGCGACTCGTACGGCTCGTCGGCGTCGAGTGCGAGCGTCGTCCGGAGCGCCCGTCCGCGCTCGTCGTTGCCGAGTCCGAAGCTCCGGTCAGCGAAGGGGCGACCCAGACAGGCGTCACACACTGGCCCCGTGGCCAGTAGCCGTTCGGCGTCGTCGAGAATCGTCATTACCGATGTTCGGATGGCTCGCGGGAAGTGTGTATCGGCTCGCCGGCTCACTCCGCCGGCTCGCCGTGTCAATCGCCGGCTTGAAGCCCGCCGCTCGCTCCGTTCGCGTATGTCGGAGTTTCGTATCGCCGTCATCGTGGGCATTCTGCAGGGAATTTTCGAGTGGCTCCCCATCTCTTCGGAGGGGAATATCGCGCTGTATCTCACCGCCGTCGAGGGACTCGACCCGGCTGCGGCGACCGACTTCGCCCTCTTTCTCCACGCCGGCACGGCCGTCTCGGCGGCATTCTACTACCGTGGTGAGCTCGCCGCACTCGCCCGGCGGCTTCCCGCGTGGCGCGCGACGCGCGATCGAGAGCTCACGTTCCTCGCGGTGGCGACCGTCGCATCGGCAGTTGTCGGCCTGGCCGCGTACGCGACTATCGAGGAGCTGTTCTCCGCACTCACCGGCGGGGCGTTCATCGTCCTCATCGGGATTCTGCTCGTCGCGACGGGGCTGTTCCAGCGGGTCGCGAACGCCCGACTCGGGAATAGAACCGATCCGACGCTCGTCGACGGGTTGCTCGTGGGCGTCCTCCAAGGAATTGCAATCCTCCCCGGTATCTCGCGCTCGGGATCGACGGTGTCGGCGCTCCTGTTGCGCGGCTACGACCCAGAGGCATCCTTCCGGCTCTCGTTTCTGCTGTCGATTCCCGCCGCGCTCGGCGCGGGCGTGCTCACGCTCACCGACGGCGTGCCGGAGCTGTCGCTGGCTGCAGGGATTGTCGCGACGGGCGTTGCAGCAGTTGTCGGCTATCTCACAATTGACGCGCTATTGCGAGTCGTCTCCCGCATCGCCTTCTGGGCAGTGTGTCTCGGACTCGGTGGGCTGGCCGTCGTCGGCGGAGTGGTGACGATTCTCTGAGTTCGTCACCCCCTCTTGTGGGCTGTGTTGTGTTCGAAATCGAAGAAAACGCGCGCTTCCACATCGATTCCCTGACCGTGGACGCGTTCGCGACCCCGGAAGTCCCCCCTTCCGGCAGTACGAGAGGTTCTCGTTTGTAGTTTGGAACAGTTCCCGATCACTAACTTCCCTGAGTCTCAACGTTCTGGGATGGTACAGCGAGAGCGGGACCTATCGCTGTGATTCGCGGAGGATGAGCGGACCGATCGCGAGGGTTCGCTTGGCGACGGTGGCGATCCGGACGATGTACGACACGAGGATGAGGAACGGGAGCACTGAGACGGTGAATGCGGCGGCGACGATCCAGAGCACGTTCGCCACACCGAGGGTCGTTCCGGGGATCGGAGTGCTCGCAAAGAACGTGACCATGCCACCGGCGATGAGGAGTGCCGGCAGCGCGGCGTAGAGGATGAGCTGCGAGAGATTGACCAGCGCCCATTCGAAATAGAGCGTCTTGATGTGCTCGCGCGCCGGCCCGTACATCGTGAGTGCCGTCCGGAGCTCTGAGAGGAGGTGTTCGGTGTCGGCGTCGATCGCGTCGGCGTGCTCGTGCTCGATCCGTTCGACCTGAAAGATTTTCCAGCCGTAATTGAAGTCCAGCGCGGCGAACACCACCCCGAAGCTACCGAACGTCGCGCCTTCGAGGCGGTCGGTTACAGCCTCCGCGTTGCCGGTGAGGCTCTCGGTGAACTCGTCGACCTCCGCGCGGAGGTCGTCGTCGTTGCTATCGGTAACCGACTCTCGCAGCGCCTCCGCTCGCCGCTTCGTCTCCTCGACCAGTTCCCGGAGGAACGCGGAGGGGTCAACTGGCGTTGGGCCGTCGTACAGGGTTCCGGCGTACTCGCGTACGTCCATCGTGTTGCTCATGCGTTCGTGCTGGTCACCCAGCGGCCCGTTCTCCTGGGAGATGACGAGCTGGCTGATTGTGACGACCAGCGTGGTGCCGGTGATGATCGCCCCGAGAAGCGTCGTGAAGATCGTCCCCTTTGTGTCCCCAGACTGGAGGCTCTCCGCGGCCCCGACCAGCGTCCCGATCCCGACCAGGGTACAAAAGATCGTGACAGCGAGGACCCCGGCGATGTACAGTCGGTTCGCCTTGAGTATCACCCACAGCTTGATCCAGCTCTCGTCGGCCCGCTCGCGCATCGTGTTCGCCGTGGAGATGTCGGTGTCGCCGGAGGTCTCGATCTCCGTGTCTGTCCCTGCCTCCGCGTCGACCTCGGTATCTGGGTCGACGCTCATTTGTCGGTTGGGCGCTTGAACACGAGGTACTTCGTCCCGCCGCCGACGTAGTCGATGGTGTCGACGAGCTCCCACCCCTTTTCGCCGAGGTCGTTCAGCTCGTCTTTCGGGTCGACTGCCTCCTTCAGCGTCGTGCCACGCGGCGGCTGTAGCGTCTCGTATTCCCAGGTTTCGAGGGACATGAACTTGTCTTATCAGTTTCAAGCATATAGACTATTTGTGTTCGTTTCGCGTAGATGGCTATATGGAAGATACTCCAGATGATTTCGATCCTGAATCGCCTGAAGATCGTGAGATTGGTCGTGAGGCCGCACGTGACCGGTCCGATTTCTTCTCGCTTATGGGGCATTTCTACCGTGGTGAACTCGGTCGAACAACGTCGTGGCGAACGCGAATTGACAGGACAACGAACTGGGCAGTCGTCTTGACCGCGACGTTGCTAACGTGGTCCTTCTCTGGGGATTCGCGCCCTCACTACGTCCTACTCGTCGGTATGGCGATGATAACTACCTTTTTGTGGATCGAAGCTCGGCGGTACCGAACGTACGATATTTGGCGGTCCCGCGTCCGACTCCTCGAAGAGAACGTCTTCGCAAACGCCCTCGATCCCGAGGGCGTCGAGCAGGAAAACTGGCGAGAACTCCTGAGTGACGATCTCCGTGAGCCGACGATCAAAACCCCACCATCTGAAGCGTTGGGCCGGCGACTCCAACGCGTCTATTTCCCGTTGCTCTCCATTTTGGGCATTGCCTGGATCGTTCGACTGACCGTGTTTGCGCCAACACAAACCGGATTTGTACAGACTGCCGCCGTCGGGAGGGTACCAGGAGAGCTCATCCTTCTGACGGTCGGACTCGTCTACGCTTGTATGGTCCTCCTCACGTTCTGGCCGTGGCAACGGCAGGCCAAAGGGCAGTTACAATCTGAAAGTCGGTCGGATGAATGGAAATGAGAGGTTGCGTGAGATGAGCGTCTGATCGTCTGCTACATATGCGCCCGCTACCTTGCTGACCCACAACTGACGCGCGTCGGTTCCTCCCAGACTGCAGTGTGCTCGGACCGTCGGGCGTAAGGCGTCCACCCGCGAACGCCGTGGTATGCAGGACCCGTTCAAGGAGCTGATGTTCCGCTCCTTCAAGGATGCGATGGATCTCGCCGACGACTACAATCGGTGGGCGGCGGAGTCGTTCGACGAGCCGCTGGCGGTGCAGGCGAACGCGATTCCACAGATGGCGATGACGCTCTACCGATGTCGTTTACAGGCCCGACTCGGCGAGGGGACCATCGACTTCCCCGACCCCGACGAGCGTATGTTCGACTGACGGCCAAAGCGTTTACCCACGGTCCCGGTAACTGTCGGTATGACTGTTTCGACGGGAGTCGTGTTGGCGGCCGGCGAGGGGACTCGGCTCCGCCCGCTCACCCGCACGCGCCCGAAGCCGATGCTACCGGTCGCCAACCGCCCGATACTCGAGTACGTCCTCGACGCGCTCGTGGACGCCGGCATCACTAAGCTGGTTCTCGTCGTCGGCTACAAGCGCGATCGCGTCCAGAACCACATCGGCTCCACCTACCGCGATACTCCCGTCACCTACGTTCACCAGGAGAAGCAGTTGGGGAGCGGCCACGCGCTCCTGCAGGCTCGCGAGGCCGTCGACGGCCCGTTCATCAGCGTCAACGGCGACCGCGTCATTGACCCCGGTATGGTCGAGGACGTGCTCGATAGCTTCGACGGCGAGACTCCGACGATGGCCGTCCGCGAGCACGCGAACGCGAACGAGTATCCGAATGGAGCGGTCCGTCTCGACGGTGACCGCGTCACCGCCCTCGTCGAACAGCCCGACGATCCGTATCGGCTCATCAACGCCGGCGTCTACGCGTTCCCGGCCGGCTGGTTCGATCGACTCGATGCGACTGACCGTCGCGACGGCGATCTGTATCTCCCCGACGCAATCGTCGAGCTCGCGGCCAAACGCGCTGTCGTCGGTGTCCGCACGGAGGGGCTCTGGGTCGATATCACCTATCCGTGGGATTTGCTCGAAGCGACACGTCAGCTCCTCGGAGCCGGTCGAGTTGACGAACAGTCCCACGGCCCCGGCATCTACGTCCACGAGACGGCCCGTGTCCACGAGGCTGCGACGCTGCAAGCGCCGGTCGTCGTCGGCCCGGATGCTGAGATCGCTGCCGGCGTCGTCGTCGGCCCGGATACCGCACTCGGGCGCAACGTCACGGTCGAAGCAAACGCGACGGTCGAGGGGTCACTCGTCGACGCTGACACCCGAATCGGCTCCGGTGCGACACTCCGGGACTGCGTTACCGGGATGGCGACCGAGTTCGGCCCCGGTGTCGTCGTCCCCGGGGGCGAAACCGACGTGCGGATCGGCACCGACATCCACGAGGACGAACGACTCGGTGCGACTGTCGGCGACCGAGTGACACTCGGTGGTGGCGCGATCTGCGAGCCAGGGGCCGTGCTCGGCGTCGGCGCGACCGTCGGTGTCGGTGCCGTCGCCCGCAATCATATCGCCGAGGGTGCGGAGGTGGTCCGCTGATGTGCGGCATCATTGGCTGTGTCGGACGTGGCGATCGAACCCTCGAGACACTGATCGACGGGCTCGACACGCTCGAATACCGAGGGTACGACTCGGCGGGCGTCGCGCTCGCGAACGGCTCCGTCCAGACGGCGAAGAAAGCGGGCGAACTCGACGCGTTGCGCGAGCATCTCGGCGACCGGTCGCTCTCCGGGACGGTCGGTATCGGCCACACCCGCTGGTCGACGCACGGCCCGCCGACGGACGCCAACGCCCACCCACACTGCGACTGCGCTGGCGACGTGGCGGTCGTCCACAACGGTATCATCGAGAACTATCAGGAACTCCGCGACGAACTCGCTGCCGACCACACGTTCCAGTCGGACACCGACACCGAGGTGATTCCGCATCTCATCGAAGATGCGCTCGCCGACCACGATCCCGAGGCGGCTGTCCGCACAGTGCTCGACCGACTGGAGGGGAGCTTCGCGATCGCCGTCGTCATCGCCGGCAGTGACGCCATCTTCGCCGCCCGG
Organism: Halobacteriales archaeon; assembly: GCA_034521675.1. Taxonomy (GTDB): domain Archaea; phylum Halobacteriota; class Halobacteria; order Halobacteriales; family Haloarculaceae; genus Halosegnis. The sequence goes on from JAXHLZ010000005.1 coordinate 385,804, forward strand.
CAGGATTCGCCGCTCGTGCTCGGCATCGGCGACGACGCGACGTATCTCGCCAGCGACGTGCCCGCCTTCCGTGTCCACACCGACCGCGTCGTCTATCTCGACGACGGCCAGTTCGTCCGACTCGATGACGACGGCTACGCCGTCTCCGACTTCGACGGCACGGCGCGTGACCCGCCCGTCGAGACCGTCGAGTGGGACGCCGAAGCCACCGGTAAGGCCGGCTACGACCACTTTATGCTGAAGGAGATTCACGAGCAGCCGCGTGCCCTCCGGCAGTGTCTCCAGGGTCGCGTGGACGAGCTCGCCGCCGAGGTGACTCTCGATATCGATCCGGATATCGACCGCGTCCAGTTCGTCGCCTGTGGCACCTCGTATCACGCTGCGCTCTACGGAGCTGCGCTGTTTCGCGCCGCGGGCGTCCCGGCACAGGCGTTTCTCGCCCACGAGTACGCGATTCAGACGCCGCCTATCGAGGACGATCTCGTCGTCGCGGTGTCCCAGTCGGGCGAGACGGCCGACACGCTTTCGGCTATCCGCGAGGCCGACCGCCGCGGGGCCGACACGCTCGCGCTCACCAACGTCGTCGGCTCCACGATGGCCCGTGAGTGCACCGACGCGCTGTTCATTCGTTCCGGGCCAGAAATCGGTGTCGCTGCCTCGAAGACCTTCTCTGCCCAGCTGACAGCCGTGAATCTACTCGCGCTCGCGACCGTCGGTGCGGGCGATGAGGATATGCGTGAACTCATCGGTGCGCTGCGCGACCTGCCCGCAAACATCCAGACCGTGCTCGATGAGTCCGATGCGCGTAGCGTCGCCCGCGACTACGTCGACAGCGAGAGCTTCTTCTTCATCGGTCGCGGCTACCACCATCCCGTCGCGCTGGAGGGCGCGCTCAAGCTGAAGGAGATTTCCTACACGCACGCTGAGGGGTTCGCGGCCGGTGAACTCAAACACGGGACGCTCGCGCTCGTGACGCCCGATACGCCCGTCTTCGCAGTTGTCACCGGCGACGACGAGGCTGCCCGCAAGACCATCGGTAACGTGAAGGAAGTCGAGGCGCGCGGCGCACCGGTTATCGCCGTTACCGACGGCGAGAGCGATGTTGAGCGGTACGCCGACGCCGTGCTGGAAGTGCCGTCGAGTCACGCCCACACCGCAGCCGTGCTCGCGAACGTCCAGCTCCAGTTGGTCGCCTACCACGTCGCGAACGAGCTCGGTCGCTCGATCGACAAGCCGCGTAACCTCGCGAAGTCCGTCACCGTGGAGTAGCGAGGCGCTTATTTGCCATCTCGCCCTGCTTGCTGTATGTCACTGACGGACCGTGTTCCGCCGACGCTCACGCGGGCAGCGGTCGGCGCGTACGTGCTGTGGCTGGTCGCCGTCGTGCTTGTTATCGCGGGACGGTACACGCCGTTTCCGACGCTGCCGGGTGTCGAGCCGGGCGTGCTCGTCGGCGCGCTCTGTTTTACTGCCGTCGGTGCGGCGCAGCTACTCCGGCGAGCGGGACGGTGGCTCTCGAATCGGCTCAGTCGGTCGTGAGATTCGGTGTCGCCTCTGCTATCGCGCTCGCGCCCGGCTCACTCGTCGGCTCGGAACCGACAGCTTCGCTCAGGATAGCTATAGCGAGCTATATTGGGTTGATGGGCTCGTCTCACACTCAGCAGCGCGCTGCACATCGAACGCCTCTCCTGGCTCGATAAAACGTTTAGCCGGCTCTCAATCCGTCGTAAAACGTTTCACGGATATCGGTAGGGTGTGACAACTCCGTAAATCGACGCGAAAACGAACAGAGGATTGACCCGGTATATGTGGGTAGGCGTCGTAGGCGTGAGCAGAGAGACAATGTCCACCGAGTCCTCTCCCATCGATGCCCTCCCCGACGCGACCCCGTCGCGACTCGCACAGGTCACGCGAGCGGCCGGCACCGCGACCCGTGGCTTCGCCTTCTGGACCGGTATCACGCTCGCGTTCGCACAGATTCCCCTGTTCGCAGCCGGTGTCACGAGCACCAATCCGGCGCTGCTCGTCGCGCTCGTCGTCGTGAACTTCGCCGTGTTGGCCCTCGGCAGCGACTATCGGGCCTGAGTCGAGTTACTGATTCTCGCCGTCCGGCGGCTCCGGCGGCACAAACAGCCGTCCGAGCCACGTCGCGACACGCGAGGATTCGATGATTCGGTGTCCGCGATTCTCGATTTCTACTGTCTTCTTCTGAACCGTCGACTGCTCCCACCACGACACCAACGGCTCACTCAACCACTCCAGTAGCGCCAGTATCGGCCCGATCGTGTACGTCTCTCGGAGGTCGATGGTGATGACTGTCGGGTCCGGCTCTGCGGTGAGCCATCGGTAGAGTCGCGAGTCGCGAGTGACACTCCCAACTGTCTGTTCGATCCGCCGAAACAGGGTCACGACCGCTGAGGCATCGCGTGCTCTCCCCAGTGACGCTCGTACCTTCTCCAAGCGGTCGGCGAACCGACCGCTCGAACCACTGCGTAATTCGATTTTGAAGACTCACTGTGCTACGTCTGTCACTTCTCCAACGAACTGATAGCGGTCCGTCGCAATGGTGAGCTGTCGACCAACTCGAATTGGAGCGTCCCCATACACCGGCCCTGAAGCTGTCTCTCTCGCGACGAACTCAGCGCGGACAGTAAGCCGCACCTGTTCGTCACCCGTCTGAGTACGGGTCACGTCCTGCACTGTTGCAACTGTCTGCCCGGCCAACCGGTACTCATCTCCCGTCTCCACCTCGTCTGCGACGGCCGTCGAGACGTTTGCCGTCAGCGTTGCAGCGACCGGCGTCGTTGGGATCGACTCGTTTCTGCCGATTCCGATTACGTTCCCGTTGCGTTGGTATTTGGGCGTTGTCACCGAGAACACGGAGCCGTAGCGAACCGCTGTTCCGCTGACTGTGAAGACGTTCGATTCCATCTGCCCTTGGACCCTGAGGGCTGCGACCATCCGGACACCGTTACCGCTCGGTGTCCGATACACGTCCGTCATCGTCGCGTTCACGCCACCAAATTCGACCGCCCCTGGATTTACGAGTGCTGCCCCCTCCGGTGGATACGTCCCTAACTCGACCGTCACGATTCGGGTCTCCTGCGGTTCACTGGTCTCATTGGTCTCGTCGGTACCCACTCACGAGCGCGACGCCGGCGACACCGACAGCGACGACCAACAGCACGACGAGCAGGTCGATGATGTTGATGACGCCGAAGACGCGGCCGTGCTCGTCCAGCAGTTCCATACTCGTGGCTCGGCGACGGGTCACATAACGGCTTTCGTCTGCGTGCGGGATACGAAGCTACTTGTGGGCGGTCGCGCAACGTCGGCTATGTCGATTCTCGTTACCGGCGGCGACGGCTACATCGGCTGGCCGACCGCCCTCCGCATCGCTACCCGAACCGACGAGCGCGTCATTGCTGTCGACAACTGCGCCCGCCGCGAGTGGGTCGCAGAAGTCGGGGCGACAAGCGCCACTCCCGTCGCTCCCCCCGAGACGCGACTCGACGCGGCCCGGGAGGTCCACGACGCTGCAAATCTCTCCTTCACCGAGGGCGACCTCACCGACCGCGAGTTCGTCAACCGACTGCTCGACGTGCACGAGCCGTCAGTCGTCGTCCACACCGCAGCCCAGCCGTCCGCGCCCTACTCGCAGATCAACGGCGAGCGAGCGAACTTCACCCAGCACAACAATATGCAGGCGACGCGGAATCTGCTGTTCGGGCTCTCCGAACACGGCCTGACCGACACGCACTTCATCGAGACGACGACGACCGGGATCTACGGCGCACCGGAGTTCCCGATTCCCGAGGGCGGCGCGACGATGGAGCATTCGGATGAGCGCGACGAGGTGCCGTTCCCGGCGATGGCGGGTTCGTGGTATCACCTTTCGAAATCGCACGACGCAGCCAATCTCCGGCTCGCACACGACCAGTTCGAAATTCCGGTGTCGGATGTACGCACGGCCATCACCTACGGCACCGAAACCGCGGAGACGCGACCGGACGACCGACTCACGACTCGGTTCGACTTCGACTACTACTTCGGCGTCGTCGCGCACCGATTCGCCGCACAGGCGGTCGCGGGCTACCCGCTGACGGTGTACGGGAAAGGCGAACAGCGCAAGCCGTTCGTCTCACTGGAGGACGCAGTCGAAGGCCTCGCGCGACTCGCGCTCGGGGAGACGCCCGAGGGGCATACGGTGTACAATCAGGTGACGCGCCCGATTGCGATCGTCGAGATGGCCGAGACGATTCAGGAGGTAGCAGACGGTCACGGGCTTGATGTGGAGATCACACACGTCGAAAATCCACGCGACGAGGACGAGACCCACCAGATGGAGATCGACAACGACCGATATATGGACGTTATCGGTGAACAGCGGGCGAGCTTTGCCGACGGTATCGACGACGTACTGGAGACGCTGCTCGCGCACCGAGACACGATTACCAGCCACGAGGACCGGTTCCTGCCGGATGCGTTGCAGTAGTTGCGGCGACGCTACACTTTTGACCGCTTCTCACATCAGTGGACACTGTGTCCTCTCGCAGCTCCGTGTTAGCCGACGAAGCCGCTGCCCGTGAGTTCACGTGGCTGTGGATCATTGCGACGACGCTGTACGGCGTCGGCGATATACTCACGACGATGACGCTGCTTCACGAGATTCCCGCGATCACCGAGGGGAACGCTCTCATCAACGTGGCCTTCGAGCAGTTCGGTACCGCCGGGCTCGTCGGCGTCAAGCTCGCTGTCTTCTTCGGCTGTCTCGCGATTAGCGTCTGGGCCAGCGCGGAAGGCGACAAACTGTTCGTCTACGCGCCGCCCGCGGTGCTGTCCATCGTTGGCGCGTTCACCACGGTGTACAACCTCCGGCTCTTCTTCGGCGTCTAGGCAAGCGGCTAACTATCTCGCCCGTCTGCATCCGATATGGACGTGCTCGTCACCGGCGGCTGTGGCTACATCGGGAGCGTACTCGTCCCGCGACTCCAGCGGGACGACCGCGTCGAACAGGTTGCCGTGTTGGACGATTTCTCCGCCAGCTCACCGCGATCGCTGTTCGGCACGCTCGGCGATGGACTCACGTTTCACAACGGCGACGTGCGCGAGTACGGCGACGTTGAGACCGCCTGTCGCGGTGTCGATACCGTCGTTCATCTCGCGGCGATTACGGGGGCTGGAACGACGCACGAGCGACGTGAGGAGACGTTCGCGACAAATCTGGAGGGGACGCGCAACGTCCTCAACGCCGCCGGCAAGGTCGGCGTCGACAACGTCGTGTTCGCGTCTTCGTGTAACATCTACGGGCGCGCGCCGGCCCGCGACATCGACGAGTCGGTCGAACCGGAGCCGCTGAATCCGTACGCGGAGACGAAATTCCAGGCCGAGTCGCTGCTCCGGGAGGCCAAAGCCGAGTTCGGGTTCGACGGGACGGCGCTGCGGATGGCGACGAACTACGGCAACGCGCCGGGTGTCCGCTTCAATCTCGTCGTGAACCACTTCGTCTTTCGGGCACTGACGGACCGGCCACTCACCGTGTACGGCGACGGGACGAACTGGCGGCCGTTCATCCACGTCCGAGATGCAGCACGCGCGTACGAGCACGCGGCGCTCGCACCCGACGACTGGCGTCACGAGGTGTACAATGTGGGCGACAGCGACGAGAACTACCGAATCGCGACGATTGCTGATATCGTGAGCGAGGAGGTTGCGCCCGTCGATATCTCGTATCTGGACGACGAGCATCCCGGTCCCTCCTATCACGTGAACTTCGATCGGCTCGCGGAGACCGGCTACGAGACGGAGTGGACACTCCGCGAGGGCGTGCGTGACCTGCGGGACGCGTTCCGGGGCGAACTGGAATCCACGGACGAACTGGAATCCACCTGACTTTTGCTCGCGCCCGGTCGTGTTCGGGTATGAGCGAGACGCCACACGTCGCTGTCACCGGAGCCGCGGGCTTCATCGGAAGCCGCGTTCTCGGCCAGCTCCGGCGTGACCATCCCGACTGGGAGCTAACCGCCCTCGACAACTTCTACCGCGGTGAGGTGCGCGAAGTCGCGGACGTATCGATCGAACACGTCGATATCCGTCATCGCGATCAGCTCGCCGACGCGCTCGCCGGCGCGGACGTGGTCGTTCACCTCGCCGCGCTGTCGGGCGTGGAAAGCTGTGACGCCGACCCGGACCTCGCGTACGAGACGAACGTCGTCGGGACGACGAACGTCGCGTACACCTGCAAGCGCGAGGGGATGGCACTCGTCTTCCCGTTCTCGGCAGCCGTGCTCGGCGACCCGAGCGAGTTCCCGATCACGACGGAGATGGAGCGCGAGCCGCTGAACTGGTACGGCGAGACGAAGGTGCTCGGCGAGCAGGCCATCGAGACGCTCGCCGACGGCTCGTTCCCGGCCCATCAGTTCCTCGTTGCGAACCTCTACGGGCAACACACCGTCGCCGGACGGCGCGTCTCGAAGGGCGTAGTCATCGATTTCTTCGTCGAGCGAGCGCTCGCAGGCGAGCCGCTGACGGTGTACGAGCCCGGAACGCAGGCGCGTAACTTCGTCCACGTGAAGGATGTCGCGAACGCCTTCTGTCTGAGCGTCGAACACCTGCTCGACGCTCGCGAGCGAGGCGAGACGGGGAGTACGGCCTTCGAGATTGCGACCGAGGAAGCGCCGAGCGTGATGACGATCGCTGAGCTGGTCGCCGAACTCGCTCGCGAGGAGCGCGACCTGGACCCGGAGATTCGGCTCGTCGAGAATCCACGTGAGGCGGAGACCCTCGTCGATGAGTTCACCGTCGACACGACGGCGGTGCACGAGACGCTGGGCTGGGAGCCACACCACACTGTCGAGGCGACGATTCGAGAACGACTGGCGGAGTGATTAACAGACGGCGACAGTCACGTAGACGTAGTCGTCGCTCGCGGCGACGCCGACGCCGAGGTGGTCGGCGTGTTCTAACTCCAGCGTGCGACGCGCGTGATTGTCCGAGAGGAGGCGGTCGACGAGCCGGTTGCCGACCGTCGATTCGTCGTCTCCGGCTCGCGGCACGCGGGCGAGTCCCTCCATCGTCGTTTTCGCGACGACATACGTCTCCTGATTGTTGACGACTTGGCAGTTCGCGAGCCCGGGCGTCTGCTCATAGCGGTCTGCTGTCGTGGAGCCGTTGATCGTGTGTGCGACGCTGCCGGTGGCAGCCATCTGCTGGCTGTGACGTTCTGCCATCGCCGAGAGCGTGGCCGACCGTTCACTGTCCGTCGCCATCGCCTCGCTGGTCACGGTCGTCGGGTCGTCTTGGAACTCGACGATCCCGCGCTCGACGGACTGCTCGATTCGTGTCGTGTCGAGCGTCGGGACGGGTGTCGCGGTTGCGGTCGGTGTCGGCGTGGCGGTTCCGTCGTCAGTTGGCGTGGCGGTTCCGTTGTCGGTTGGCGTCGCGGTTCCGTCGTCAGTTGGCGTAGCTGTCCCGTTTCCCGCTGGTGTCGCTGTCGGTGGGTCTGGTGTCGGCGTCGGTTCGCCCGTCGACTGCCCACCGAGCTGTGTCGCGCCGACGCCAGCGATGGCGACGAGCACGACCACCGCGATCGCGAGGAGATTCTTATTCACCGGTGTCCACCACCGTTGGCGGGACACTCACGGGACGCTGCCATACAGTCGCGAGTCGCCCGCACGAGACTTAAAAGGTCCGTCACCGTCGGTGGTCGTGTTCAGATACGCTGTTCTCTCGTCGAGTGAGCCGAACGCTTTTGCGCGCACGAATATGCGATAACTGTCGGCACCACTGATGGAGATAACCGATAACGAGGCCCTCCCACACGATCGACGATGAGACCTGATCTCGACGGTTGAGAAACGGTTAACGGGCGGCGTGAGAAAGCCGGATATGTGACTGACGATCTCGCGTATCCCTCTGTCGAACTTATTCTTGATCTCCACGACCAGATCGTGGCAGAAGGCGACACCACTGTACCAGGAGTTCGGTCAGAAGACGCGATTCTTTCTTCAAGGAGAGAATCCCGCCCTTCAGGGCGGGAGTGAATCCGACAACGCCTCCGTAATCCACAGTCGATGGCAGGCTGGATATTCAACGCCAATCCGCACTATTAAGTAAGTTTGACTACATAGGCTATGTATGGCGATTGAGGTCACACGCACCTACGTTGGTTCCATCCAGAACCACCGACAGGTCTGCGACGGCCTCGACTCGCTCGGAGATTCCGCCTCGAAAATCTGGAACGTCGCACGATGGACAGCCGACCGCATCTGGAACGCAACCGGCGAAATTCCAGACGAGGGCGTGCTGAAATCGTATATGAAGAACCAAGCGTGCTGGAAAGACCTGAACGCACAATCCAGTCAGAAAGTCATCGAAGAACTTTCTGACGCTTTCCAGTCGTGGTTCGACCTGCGACAGAAGGATGACGAGGCGAATCCGCCCGGCTACCGCAAACACGGCGATAAACGACCACGTAGTACGGTCACGTTCAAAGCAGACGGCTTCAAACACGACCCCGAGAACAACCGCGTCCGCCTCTCGAAAGGCTCGAATCTCAAGGAGTATTGGTCGGACTTCCTGCTCTGCGAGTACCAGACTCGCCCCGACGTTGACCTCTCGGAAGTCAACAAGGTGCAGAACGTTCGTGCCGTCTGGAACGGCGACGAATGGGAACTGCACTTCGTCTGCAAAGTCGAACTCGAAACCAACGACTCAGCAGGCGACGAAGTGGCAGGAATCGACCTCGGCATCAAGAACATCGCCACGGTCGCATTCCCCGACGAATACGTCCTGTATCCCGGCAACTCGCTCAAACAGGACAAGCACTACTTCACCCGAGCAGAGTACGACACCGAAGGTGAGAACGGCCCGTCAGAGAAGTCGATGTGGGCACGTCGGAAACTCGCTGACCGCGAGACGCACTTCTACCACACGCTCACGGATGCCATCATCACGGAGTGTGTCGAACGTGGTGTTGGAACGCTCGCGGTGAGTTGGCCCGAAGACGTGCGAGAGTCCGACTGGGGCAAGACGGGCAACAAGAAGTTGCACTCGTGGGCGTTCGACCGCATCTACCAGTACCTCGCATACAAAGGCGAGATACGTGGTGTCGAGGTGCTGAAGGAGAACGAGTGGGATACGTCGAAGACCTGCTCGCGGTGTGGTGACGACACGAAGTCGAACCGTGTCGAACGTGGCTTGTACGTCTGCTCGTCGTGTGAGTTGGTAGCCAACGCGGATTGCAACGGGGCGGAGAATATGCGCCAGAAGATAACTCCAGTTCTCACGACGGAACAGGAGTAACGGCTCCGCACAGCCATCGACATACCTGTTCGACCGCGAGAGCGGGACGTTCGAAACGAGAACAGGTTGTGTCGTAGACCGCGAATATCCCACCTGCGGTACGGGAAGCCCCGTCGTCTACGGCGAGGAGTATGTCACATCGCGAACGGACACACGTTCGACTACGGCGACGAAATTCGGGCCTTACTGCACCGCTTTGCGACCGATGAATCCGCCGTCGGCACGAGACCGGCAGCTACTACTTCCGAGCCTGTGCTCGTCGCAACTGATAAAGGGACACAATGAGTACGTTCTATACAGAGATGGCGTCCAGCACCGATTCCTCGGCGACGGTCGATGAAGAAGTCCGCCGGCTGTACGAGCGGTATCAGGCGGCCGAGAGCGACGCCGAACGCAACAAAATCGCTCTCAAGATGGGACAGCTTGACGGACGCCGCCACGCAGAGATCTACGCCGCGCTCGAAGACGAGTGAGTCAACAGGGTTCTCAGCGCCTCCGTAGCTATTAAAAGGTCCGTCACCGTCGGTAGTCGTGTTCAGATACGCTGATTTTGACGACGGTTGAGGATTTTATCGAATCCCTCAGTTTCTATGCTGAATCGAGGTCGAAAATATACCGAATCTGGCGTTGTTGAGCGAAATTTGTTTCCTCCGTTCGCATCGATTCATCCCCTGCCTACTCGCTCCCGGTGGCCGCTGCTTGAGGAAGGGGCATTCTCGCCTCAATTCTGGTAAATTGTTGGCGCAGTACCCGAGCGGCTGTGGACAGGTGTCGGTTCAACCGTGGTATGGAACCTGTGTCTGTGGCTTTGTTGGACTTTTCCTCGTCAAAAAGTCGGGTTGTCTATGCTGGGAAGACCAAGGCAGCGACACTTCCAGCGACGACACCAGCAACGATTCCTTGTGTGATCTCCTGTAGAACCGTCGTTTCGAGTACCATACCGAACACGACTCCTAGCAGCACTGGCAAAGACAATCCGTTCACGGGAGTTCTTTCCCATAGTGTATTTACCTTTTGGCGAGTGAGGCTATCTATGGGCAGTCAAAGTATCCAAAGAGGCGCAACACTCGAGCTGTCAGTCCCCGTCCCGTCTACTGACCTCTTCAGGCACAAATCGACTGGAGAAATCCTTGCATTGCTCGTCGATAATCCCTATACTGCGTTCGGGATTCGGGATTTGAGTCGAGCAACGGATCACCCGCACCGAAGTGTTTCGTCGGCCGTCGACGACCTCGAGGCGCTCGGTTTCGCCAAGATTGAGCACACCGGGCGAAAGAAGCTCGTTCGAATCAATCGGAACCGACTCAGCAAGCCTGCGGATCCGATTATTCAGATTCCACAGGACGAGTTTCACGCCCCAGTCCGAGAGCTCGTCGAGAGACTGACCGACACCGTCGACGATATCCACGGCATCGTTCTCTTTGGTAGTGTTGTCCGTGGCGACGCCGACCGGCGAAGCGATATCGATTGCTTCGTGCTCGTCGATGGAACACAGGCGACAGCCCAGCAAACCGCCCACGAACTCACCTCGGAGTTGAACGAGGAAGCCTTCGATGGTGACCGCTACAAGTTCCAAGTCCTCGTCGAATCCGTCGAGAGCGTACGCCGCTACGGGGATCGACTGCGCGAGATCTTTGCGACGGGTCTGACGCTCGAAGCTTCCGAGACACTCACACAGCTCAAAGAGGAGGTGCTCACGAATGGACGATAGCTATGTTGACGAGGCACTCACTGATGCCGAGGCGGCCTTTCAGCAGACCCGTGGCCAAACAGGCGAATCCCATTTGGATGTCTCTGACGGCGCTCTCGTCCAGCTACGGAAGGCCTGTCGGCTGCTCGAGGCAGCACGGACGCTCCGCGAGCAGAACGGCTACTACACCGTTGTCATTGAGGCATCATACGTGGCTGTCGAGCGCAGTATTCAGTTCTATCTCCTTCATCGCGGCCACACATCTGGAGAGGACTTACGCTACGAGCATACGGCAGTATACGAGTACGGTACGGCGGTGAATCTATTCAGCGAAGAGTTCGCTGCTCGTCTCACACAGCTCTGGAAACGTAACCGAGCCGAGGTGTACTATCGTGAGACGGTCGCCAGTGCCGAGCAAGCTGATGCGATGCTGTCGCTCGCCGAAGCAGCCCATCACTATATTCTAGATTTTGCCTCACTGCAGCACGAATGCGTCTGTTCTGAGTGATCTATTGGACACCGCCTCGTCGGTCCGCGTAGCCAGTACGTCTATTACCGATGGCGTCAACATTCGAGATATGCCACTTAGTCGACGCGCGTTTCTCGCGAGTGCCGGCGTCGTCACGGGAGGGAGTACGCTCGCCGACCGCGTCGCCCCGGCTACCGGGATACTCGCGGAGGCACTCACCAACTACGCCGAGTCGGAGTCGGGATCTCAGGAGAGCTCACAGGCGGAGAACGCCCCGATTCGGGCGTTCAACGACGAGTTCAGACTGATGCGCGACGACCGCCAGACGTACGACTTCGAGTTCGAGACACCGGTGCAGGTTCGCTATGACGCCATCATTCGGTGGGGGAACGCCCAGCCCGGCGTCGACTTCCTCTTCTTCCAGTCCGACGAGGAGTTCCGCGCGTATCTCGACGGCGAGGCCGCACGCTACACGAACCCCGGCTCGCTGTTCGGCGTTGCGAACGTCAACGACTACGTGTTCCGGGTCGAACCCGGTCGCTACCATCTCGCTGTCGACAACTCCGACTGGGTCAGTGGCTTCGGCGAGCCGCTCAACGGCGATCCACGCGACATCAACGAGACGCCGAGCGTCCCGGGTGACTCGGCCTCGGATGGCTCCGACATCCTCGGTATCGACTTCGAGTTCGAAGCGACGGAGATCGAGTCGCAGTCCGATACTACTGGCTCGTCGAACAGTATCGACACGGGCTCGCAGACGTAGCTACGCCTGTTCGTCGTCCGGCTGCGCTCCGTCTCGCTCGCCGTCTCGTTCGCTTAGCGTCTCCGACTCGACAGCGTCTATCTCGTCGGTCTCCTCTAGGGTAATCTCCGGCTCTGGCTTTGGCGTTGGCGTTGTCTCGTCGGGCCGGTGTCTGTCGACAGCCGCGACGAGTGTGTCAGCAGCATTCTGGCTGTCGAAGCCGTAGCTGTACGTGTCGTATTTGAACGCGAGCTGGAGGACGCCGTCAGCCGCGCGGCAGGTGTCGAGTCGGTCCAGCCGGACGCCGGTAACGGTCGACTCGAGCCCGATGATCTTCACGAGGAGGAGTCGCTGGTCGGTGACGATGATATGTGTCGCCCAGCGGTCGAGGAGTCCGTCGGTGGCCGTCGCTGCCGTGGCGAACTGCTCGTCGGCCATTAACAGCGACTGCACGCGCTTTCTGACGCGCCTCGGCAGATCGTCGACAGACTGGTGCACGCCGGCGCTTCCCCTCGAGAGCGGGTAAATGTTCCTCCCTCACGCTTCCCACGGCGCACTGTCGGGATCGAATCGGCGATATCGGCGGTCGATACTGTCTAGCGCTTCGATGTCAGCGTTGGCGAGCTGGCGGGTTGTCGCGCCGGCGTTCTCCGCGATATAGGCCGGTCCCGTGGCCTTCGGAGTCGCTGCCACGTCGTGGTCCCCGTATGCCAAACACGGGGGACACGAGCTCTGTCGCCGGCTGGAACAGTCTCGAATTCCGCTTTTTGTGAGTCAAGATGCGCCGCCTGCCTGCGTGAACTTGCGATGCATCCCCGGCACGACGACAATTGGGAATTCATCGCCCTTCGCCTCATAAATCGTCAGTAACTGCACGCTGCCACTATCGGTCTTCTCTTCGGCATCAGCAAACGAGACGACATTCGTCTCAGGGTCCTTGGCGAGCCTGAGATGCCCACCGTTAAACGGTGAGATACTGAACCTGGGCGAAGAGATAAGTCATTATCACAGTAATGATTACTCAAAGTATGACCTTCTAGAACCGATCGAAGGAAGTCGATGCGCTTGCGACGGCGTTTGAGTCACTCGTCGGGTAGGTTCACATCCTCCGGAACAAGGGAGAATCCCAGTGTCCAGAAGTCGCTGTCGAAGGCGAAGATATGTTCGATCCCACGCTCATCGGCGAGGATACTGGTCGTGTGATCCACGAAAGAAATCTGCTGGTCATCGTAGTCTTCGAACTGTTCTGCCGCAGTCTCGAATGCAGGCTTCCCGACGGGAATGATGTTGATACTGTCTGACTCTCGGGTGGCACTTAGCGCCGTGCTTGCGGTGCTCTGTCCAACTTTGTAGAGCGCTAACGTCGCAAACTCGGAGAGAACAGCCTGCGACGTGTAGAGTGGCCGATAGGCGATGTCACCAGACCGAATACCATTGAAAAGGCGGACTGCGTCCTCGTGGTGCTTGTCGTCTTCATCAGCCCGAGCGTAGAACGCGCCAGTGTCGATGAATACCGGTGTTGCGCCTGCTCCGCTCATCGGTGATTCCTTGCCGTACAAGCTGTCATCAACATTCTCGGAAACGTCCGACTCACCCGATGCGCCTGGTTCAAACTCCCAGAACGAATCTGCCGGGTCAACGCCTCGTGCAGGCTCTTGCTCGTCAACGCCCCACCACACGACTCTCCCTGCGGTCTTTCGACTGGCGACGCTCCCCTGCGCTTCGAGTGTGCGTAGCTTTCGGCGACCGGTCTCTCGGGAGCAACCAAGCGCGTCAGCAACATCGCCAGATGTGACCACAGGGCCGTCTACTGTCGCGAAGACGCCGAGTACGTCGTCGAGCGTGACGGTCTCGGTGTATCGGCCGGTGTCTTCGCGTTTGTCGTTGCTCATACCGAAACCAACTGCACCGCGAGCACAACTGATCCCTTGTGGTGTACCCAATATGGGAACGCCATATGGCAGCGTCAGTCAGAGCGCCAGTCGACGATGGCACCTTGCTCAACGACCGTGGTGGCTTGCTATCGCCGGTCTGGGCGCTGGCGGCACGCCACTTATGCCTCCCTCACACATACACACTCGTAGTTCCGCTGGAGACGCATTTCGACTACATCTATGACCAACTACGACGACCTCTTTGCCGAGACGGCCCCGGACGGGCGTATTTTCGCCGACAAACAGGCGTTAGATCCCCTGCAGTCGCCCGACACGATTCGTGGCAGAGAGGACCAGGAGCGCCAGATCGCTGGGATTCTCAACGGCGTAACCGAGGGGTATCTCCCGCCAACCGTGATGATTCACGGCCCGCCAGGAACCGGCAAGACGGTGACAACACGGCGGGTGTGTCAGGAGTTTGTGGCCCGCCACGACGCCGTTGCTGTCGAGTACGTGAATCTCAAGGAGTGTCGGTCGATTTTCAGTGCGGCCCGCGAGATTCATCTTGAACTGACGGGTGAGTCTGTTGGTGCGTACGAAGGCGTCGATGGGGCATTCACTGGGATTTGGGAGGCGTTGGCCGATTATCCCGACTGGACCGTGCTGATTCTTGATGAGATCGACCACATCAAACAGGACGCGAACTACGACCCCTCGGACTTCCTCTATCGGTTATTGCGCGGTGAGGGGAAGTTGAAACGCGACATTCAGCTGTCGGCGTGGCTCATCAGTAATGAGCTCATTGAGGTCGATCTGCGGTTGGACAGTCGCGTCGAGAGTGCGATGAGTGACGAAGCGGTGTTCTTTGGGCCGTATTTGACTGGGGACTTGGATGTCATTGTCGGCCCGCAACTCGACGCAGCGTTCCGCGATGCGGCATTGCCTGTCGAGGTGCGCGACTACGGTATCCGTGAGGCAGCTCGGCGGTGGGGGGATGCCCGAAAGACGCTGCGGCTGTTCCGACGTGCTGGGGAAGCCGCGACCGAGCAGGGGCTCGCTGCGGTGACCCGCGAGTGCATCGACGCGAATCTCGATGCAACCGACGCGGAGGCGACGAAAGAGAAGCTGCTGTCATTACCGTTCAATCACTTCCTCGTCTTATTGGGCATTACATCGCGATACAATCCTCAGACCGAGGAAATCATTCAGCCGGTCTCGACCGCACAGGTCGGCGAGACGCTTCGAAATGATGATCTTACGGTGGAGTGCCATCTCAGCAACCGGACCATCCGCGATTTGGTGATTGATCTTGAGACGATGGGTCTTGTTGAGACACATCGATCGAGTCACGTGGTCGCGAGGGCCGGGTCGAACAAGTCGAGACTATATTCGATCCGACGTGGGTACAGAGCCTTCACGAGCAATACTTCGCTGACTGAATAGCGCCTCGTGGCGTCTTTGTTCACTTTCAGTTCGCTCTCCCGAAGTTTTTGCGGCCACCGCCCTACATCGTTCGTACGGGACGCACCGCAGTACGACTGACGGCACAAAATCAACTATGGACACGACAACGATGAGCCTGACACGCTGGACCGGCTCTGTGGGGCTATGATGACTGGGTACTCTGAGCAGAGCGACCGCGAGCAGATTCAGCAGATTCTCACAGCAAACGTCCGTGCGCTCAACGACCGCATTGAAGAGGGGTGGGACGGTGAGCTCCCCACCGACGATGAACGCTTGCAACTGACCAGGCTCCGGACGCTTGCCCACCTCGCTCGGGAGTATCGGCTTCTCGCCCGAGACGCGGACCTCGACGAGATGGAAGCGGAGGTAGATCTGTTGCAGGAGGCGACGGCGCTCACGGATGAGAGGAACAGATGAGTAAACGTCGTGTAGAACGCGATCTGGAGGAGCTTGAAGCGGAAACGCTCACGTGACCTCACGCCCAGCGGAACGTTTTGAACTGTGGTTGGAGGCCGCAGCGACGGAGAAGCAACTGTGGCTCGACAAACTGCAAGAAACCGCCCCGACCACTCGGTACCGGGCAACGGATCTCGCCTTCGTTGAGCGCGGCCGGGCGGCGTTAACTCTGCTTAATGAGGCGATGTACAATCTCCATACCACGTACCTACAGTACGAATTGATCGCCCAACACCAACGGCTTATGGGTATGATCAATCTCCTTCGTGATGATGAGCTAACGGACGAGAGCCGCGAGCGACTTTGGAGAGAGATGGAGGATAATTTGTATTCTCTTTTTGTTGAGCCTGTATACGCGGTATCACAGCTACCAACGGTTCGCAACCGGAGACGTTAGGGTGTCTCATTTGAAACGTGGGCTGCATTACACTCCGATGGTGCGTTCATTCTCGATCGAGTGGACGAAACTCTTGATCACGCTTTCCAGACTGAAGAGGCTGCTGAATGGCTGAATGATGATCTCGGTGCGGATGTCGATGGCCCTGAAGACGATGCGTGGGTTACTTTAGATGACGTTGCTGAGATGAGATATTCTGCCTGCGTTGATGCTTTCGAGAAGGCGTTGGAGCGGATTCCTTAGTCGCGTTTGAGGGTTTAGTTGCGGGGATCTTCATAACCCATCTGAGCTACGAGATCCTCACAGCCGATCCGCAACCCAGAGCATTGTTGAAATGCTTCAGCTGGAACAATCTGGGGGGCTGAATGCAGGGCGCATGCTCTTGTGCGGGTCTAACCCGTAGAGAGTCAGTCTCGCTGGGAGATGCGGTCTTCGCCGTAGCATCTTTGCTGATTCGTACACCACGTATACACGTATGAGCAAATCTGTTCGGCTCGATGACGACGTCCACGCCCGAATCAAGCAGCGGAAGCGTGACGGTGAGACAATGTCTGAGGCGATCGACCGACTCACATCTGAGTACTCGCTGCTTGATTTCGCAGCGGGTGGCGAGAGCGACGACACAGACCAACTCCGTGAACTCCTCGAGGAGGCCGACGAAGCCGACACCGCGATGGCACGCGAGCAGCTTACCGAGCACGAGAATCCGGCACAGCCGGACGTATGATCGACGGCTTCGAACTGATCGCCGTGTAGCGTACTGCCGCACACAGAACGGCGGAGTCGACTACAAGGAGAGAGGGTGTCATAGAACGATTCACACAGAGATATCTTCACTCTTTCATTCAGTGAACTGGCCGGTACCGTCGGGTTGCTTACTCTTGCGGCCCAGGGTTTGACGAACCGGAAAACGAGCTGCGGTCGCCATGAGCGGCGATCATCGGCTCCACAGGTTCCATTATGTCCCGCGTGGTAGGCGGCGGCTATGGCGGCTGGCAATTCTGTGCGTTGACAACGCCGTTGACTTCTGGTTCTCTATGTTGGACGGCCTATCTGGTTTACGGTGGCCTGAGGTCATGGGCCCTCTCATCCGCTGTACCGAGAGTGATGTCTTGAGCTGTAAGTCTCCAGTGTCTGCTTGGAGATTGCGGTGCGAGCTACCGACCCGCGGACGTCACTACCAGTATTCGGCGCGAGCGGAGACCGACGCGGTTCACCGAGAGTGAGACCGACGGGTGAGCCGTCGCCGCTTTGCTTCCTCCGACGTTTTTGAAGAATGAATCCCGCAGCGACCGAAGGAGCGAGGAAACGTGACGTGGTTCGGGAGAGCGGACCTCTCTCTGAACCGACAGACGACACCAAGTCGGCACGTCTCCACCGTGGTCAGTAGGTCTGCGGTGGCTGCTCGAGAATCTCGAAAATTTCCCTGGCACGATATTCCTTGTTGCGCCCCTTCCCAGTCACTTCCTCGAGGACGCCTTCGTCGACGAGGTCGTTGATTACTCGCGACGCCGTCGGTTGCTTGACGTCGAAGAGCCGTTGAACAGTCTTGCTCGTGACGTAGGGCTGTTCGAAGAGCTTCAATGCGAGTTGGTTCTTCGTGTACGACTTTCCCCCGTAATCGGCGTCGTACTGACGCCTGAGGTGGGCGAGCGAGAGTGTTCGGTCGACAGACTCGCGGGCCTGCCGAGCGATGCCCGTGATAACGAACGAGAGCCACGCTTCCCAATCGCCCTCGTATCGAACGGCCTCCAACCGGTCGACGTACGTCGGCTTGTTTCGATTGAAGTATTCACTGAGGTGAACTGCCTCGGGGTCAAGCCCCGAGGCTTCCCGTGGATTAGTCGGACACTCCCACGCGACCATCGGCTTGATAGCCTCGAACGGTCGAGTGGGTCACGGTCGGCTGGTTCACACAGCCCGATGCCTGCCGTCGCAGTTTCCGAACAGTCGGTAACGTGTTGAGAGCAGGCACATTTCGATTCAACGACTCCAATCCTTTCTTCGCAATATTCACTGCCGCGTTCCGGTCAGCGTGGTCTTGCCGACCACACGCGTTGCACTTGAACCGCTTCTTCCGGCGATTCGACCGAGCCGTATGCTCACACCCAGTAAAAGAACACGTCTGGCTGGTGTACGCTGGGTCAATGTCATCGCTCGGAATCCCCTCGAACGCCGCTTTGTACGCGACGAACGAGCGGAGTTTGTGAAACGGCAACGAGTGCAACCGACGATTCATTCGAGTGCCGTAATCAATCGAGTCTCGCATGTGCTTGAGGTCTTCAAACACAACGAGCGGCGACTCGAATTGCTGAACCCACTCCACGATTCGCCGGGAGACTTGGTGGAGTTGGTCGTGAACATACCGTTCTTCCTTGTCCTCGAACACTTGGTCGAACGCTCTCTGTCCCGCGTTCTGCATTCGCTTTCGCATCGTGAAGTACCGATGACGCTCTTTCTTGATTTCTGGGTAGTCGATGACCACCGAATCAACGATGTCGTCTTCACGAAGGGCTGCGAGAGCTACACAGTCCTCGTTGATGTCCACACCAACGACGGTCTGAGCGTCCGTTTTGTCCTGAACAGTGGCTTCGAGGTGGGTGACGTTGACGTGGAGTTCGTGGTTGCCGTTGCGACTCATCGCTTCGGCGGTCCCCACACGCCATTCGTCACTTTCGAGGGCGTGTTCAAGGAGTTCGAGGTTGTCTGGTGAACCACGAAGTGTGCCTTTCACCGGATGGTACGGCTTGGCACTAACCCGGTAGTGTATCTCGCCGTCTTCGAGGGAGAGGTTGTAGCCTTCGGTGAAGTTCATCCGCAACGGGTATGGCCCAGTCTTCTCGTGACTGGGTGTGTTGTAGTCGTCGCGGTCGTAGGACTGCTGAAGTGCATCAAGTGCTTTGGCGACGATGCGTTGCGTAGTGTTCTTCACGAGGTCGGCGTCGTCTTCGAGACGCGGTGAGATGTCGTCCCAGTCCATCCCGTCTTTCGCTAATCGGATGGTCTGGTTGTACACCCATCGGGCTTCGTGGTACGCTTCGGAGAGAAGTCGCTCGTTATCGGATTGGAGTTGGAAGACGAGTGTCTTCGTGAGCGACTTCTCCATACTTTAATCGACGGACTCGGGTGTTGTAAAGGTATAGATTAGAGTTGATAGGTTAGGCGTTGTCGGCATTCACCCTCGGGGTCAAGCCCCGAGGCACTCGCCTTGTTCATCTGTAGATACAAATACCAGGGGTCGCCGGATATCGGGTCACGTTGAGCCTCCATTGCAGAACCAGACTGACTCAAACTCACAGATCGTGTTCAGATACGCGGTTTGCAGCGGTGGAGTTGATGGGACCAGCTGAACGCCCTCGGCTGTCTCGACTTCTGCTCGCGTTGCTCGCGCTCGTGCTTGCATCGTCCGCAGAAACGCAGAGCGTTTCTGCTGGGGTGCGGAAGACGACTTGTCTGCCTGCTTCTGCGTTCATCCCTCCGTCTCCGTCACCCACTCGCTGTCCTCGTTGAACGGCGGCCCGTCACTCTCAAGCGTCTCGATAGCCAAAACTGCGGCCGCAAATATGTGTGCCGATCAAATATATATGTGTTGTGGAGCATAGCGTCGTGTATGACCGACGAGCCACCATCTCCTGACGGCCCCGACGAGTTCCCCACCGAAGAAGAACTACCGGACGAGCCGGTAACCGTGGATGATATTGACCCGTTCACTGTTGATGACGATGGCTTCGAGGACATCGATGAGTTCGCAGCCGCAGAGTGGAAAAACGAGACCACCACCGACGAGCGAATTCGCACGGTGATCAACAGAACGACGAGTCTGAAATCGGCGGGCGACATCGCAGAGATAGCGCTCGTCTCAGAAACAAAAGCCAGAGCCACGCTCAACAAGCTTGCTGAAGAAGGCATTGTTAGACGTCAGCAGACAGACGCTGGAAAGCTGTACGCACGAGACCCAGAGTGGCACCTTCTCAAACAGATCAGGCAACTCGCCGGTAGCGAAACGCTTGTCGATCAAATCCAGCGAGTAAAACAGGAACTCGCAGAGTACAAAGCCAACTATGACGCAACCGGTCCAGAGGAACTCCTGGTTTCAGATACGGAACTCACCCAGAATGAACTCGACGATGTCTCTCACTGGCGGACAGCAGAACGAGAACTCAGCCACCTCAGAGCAGCATACCGCCTCAAAGAGGCAAAAGGTCAGGCCGCCACCGTAACTGAACCGGGAGACAAACAGACGGGGAATCAGACAACGACCCCCGCTGGCAATCAGCCCCCACTCCAGTAATGGGGATGGGGAATGGCTCTCCAATCGATTCGGAAGCGATTGATGAGAGCGTGGAGCAGATGCGCCAACAACTCGGCAATGGCGTTGTTAACGTCCGATTCCGGTATCGGAACGGTCACCCGTTCACACAGCGCAACGGAGAAGATATCAGAGCGGCACGGGTCACTGTCACCCCAGGGATCCACGAACGAGGGGGATATTTCGATATTCAGTGGTGGGAAAATGGAGACTACAAATACCACTATCGGGAGGAAGGACTGGAATTCAGGTTCGGGCGCGAGGCAGCGAATGAAACCACCAATAAGCCGGTACGGCATTTTCATCCACCGAGTAATCTCGACGCACATACGCAATCGTGTATCGGAATTGACCACCCACCGAAACTGGTCACAATTGCTGTACTAAAGACGTGGTGGATAGCGGTCGAGAACGGTGATGGGACTCTGGTGAACGCGCAGAATGGCTTGCCGTAGTCTAGAAAAGCATACGCAGTCAGTTGGGCTTTTCATCATCTCGTCGTGCTTGGCGATGGCGAGTAGAAAATCAGTCTCGACGAAGCCCGTCATTCAGCAGCGTCCCCCGCGTCTCGCTTCGCCTGCTCGATGTCGTCTTCAGCTTCCTGCTTCGCCCGATTCAGCGCGTCTTCCCGCAGCGCTTCTTTCGATTTCCCGTCAAGCTCGTCACCGATTTCGTCCCGGACGGCCTGGAGCGGATCTTCGTCAATCGGTATGAGTTCGATGCGGTCCTCGTATTCGACGATATGGAACTTCTCGCCGTACTTCTGCCGCAGCTCTGCGGACAGGTACAGCCGTCCGTGTGAGTCTGTTTCCGCCGACATCGTCGGTCGTTTGTGTGACACAAGTAAAGGAGTTCTCTCACAGAACAATCTACCATCCCATAGAACGGGGTTGGCCCTTTCTTTCTGGTGACGCGCCGACGGCGTGGTACACCTGTCCCGACTGTGGGCACCGGTGGCGGCGGGAACCGTACTGTCGCGAGCAGCACTCGCATTTGACCAGAAAACTTTCAGCGTGAACACCTTCTAGGCCCCGTATGCGACGCCGCCAGTTTCTCGCGAGCGGAACAGCCCTCCTCTCGGTCCCCCTCGCTGGGTGTGGTCATCCGTCGGTCGTCCTCGATTTGGAGACCGCCTCATCGGACGATATCGTCGACGAGGTTTCGATGACGGTCGACCCCGGGTCGGAGGAGTATCGGGTCGTCTCCTCGGCGATCGAGAACGGTTCGTCGACGCGGAGCGGCCGCTACGACCTCTTCGACCGCGTCAACACCGTCCGATTCGAGGATTCGTTCTACGAGGTCTCTGAGACACGACTCGACAGCGCTGACGTAACCGTCTATACGGTCCGACTCGATTTCGACCCGGCGAATTCGACGCCCGATCTCGGCGCAATCGCGTACGAAGCCCTCCCCGAAACGGATCGACAGCGACTTCAACGAGTGCTTGCAGAGGACGTGCCCGATCAAGCGGGGTACGATGTCGGTGTCGAATACGGAACCGCTGGGGAGGTCGGCGAGGACTCGGTATTCGTCCCGGAGCAGCAGTACGACATTCTCACGGACGGAGCCGACCGCTATCGAGTGGCTGTCGAGGCACGGACGACATCCGAAGCGGCGTATCAATACGAGGTCACCGAACTCGCCCCAGATGTCGCGACCTTTGCGACCCACGTTCGAGAACAGTATCTGTTCGCCCTTGTTGGACTCTCCGATGCGGAACGGGCCGTCGTCGAGGAGGCGATCGAATCAGCGTATTTCGAAGATGACGAGGCGTTCCGATCGGTCGTCGAGACGATTCGAGCCCACGACGGACTCACCGTCGATGATTTCTACGGCACCTGGCTCTTGGCGTACGATGGTACCGACTATCTCACCTACGTCGAGTGGTAGTCAGTCGAGCGATACTGCTTGGATGGTTTCAACTAGCTCTGTAGAGTCGGATGTGTGAGAGAGGCCGTGTACGCGAACGAACTCGAGAGTGAGAGAGTACGTTTCGTCTGTCTCCGCAGTACTTCCCGTATCGCCATCGCTGGCGCGGATCGTCTGGAGACAGACGAACTCCCTCTAGAGGCAGGGACCGGACGCGAAACGTCAGCAACTATCACTCCTAGCGATACCAAGAGAAGACAGACGAAATGTACTCTCTGGTAGTGTTCAGATACGCAGTTTGCAGCGATGGAGTTGATGGGAACAGCTGAAAGCCCTCGGCTGTCTCGACTCCCGCGGCTCGCTGCGCGCGTCCACGCCCCCGCAGCCGCGTCTCGTGCCTCGCGTCGCCGGGTCCGCCGAGACGCCTCGCCCTTTCAATCCACCAGGACTACCGGCTGCAACGCCGAGCGCGGCCAGCCAGTTTCAGCCCTTATCTGAACACCGCCGGCATTGTTGGTCACCTCTCGCGGCGGTCGTCCATCTCGTTGTAGAACTGTAGACGTGGGCGTTGCGACTGGTGTCCTCGATGTCGTCGTAGACTCCGGTGGGCGTGTGGTAGTGGTGGCGGCCGACCCCGGCATGGGCCGTTATGCTTCTGAGTCTGCTTTCTGGTCGCCGGGATCCTCAGCGAGTTCATACACTCCCCGTCCAATATTGTTCACAATCCCGTGCTCTCGTAGTCGAGTCAGACGATTCCGCACATACTCGTCTTGAAGAACCGAGAATCATCGGCCAATGCCAGCGGGCAAGAGAGCTTCGGCGCCTGCTCAGGCCGCATGCGATCCTCTTTATCGGCGCTGGTTGAAGTCGATCTGATGCTCATTGAATTAGTGGTCTAACCGGATGCTAATTTATTACTGTGTATACTGAAGAGCTAGCGCTTATGTATTATGACGGTCAGTTTCGACTTACCACAAAACATGATATTGTCACAGGCCGAGTACACGCTTCACAGCTGGCACCGGGACTTCGAAAACTGGACGGTGTTGAGCACCACCGCCCGTGCTTCTGTAGGTGACAGAAGCAATGGCAACTACGAACGTCACTGCCTGAAAAGGCTACTGAGCAGAGGGACTGTGAGAACGACCTGGTGTGACGGCCCGACGAGTGACACGCTGCCGTGTTTCGCGTGTTTCGATCCGGACCGGACGTACGACGCGGGAGGTAACGAATGACCGACGAACTGGTACAGGATCGTGAGCAGTCCGGCGACGATCCGGACCAACCGCTGGTGACCGTCCAAGCGTCGCCACAGCAACTCCTGAGAGGGTCGTCAGTCGGCATCTCGAGTAATCGTGTCGTCTGTCTCGGCTGTGGCGCGACGCTCGAAGAGGGACGTGCTGTGACGGTGTACGGCTATCGTGGGGCTGACAGCGAGACGTGGAATCTACGTCGGTGTTACTGTACGGACTGTGCGCCGACGGCGATTGGTGAGCCGACGCTTGGCGTGACGGAACTGTTGGTGCGTGCGTGGCTTGGGAGTGTGGCGCTGCCGCGAACGCGAACGCACGAGCTGTGTCTGACAGAGATCGAGGTTGTCGACGCCAGCCCGGCGACCGAGGGGAGCGAGCCGTGACCGACGAGGAGACGCTTCACGAGCGCGTCAGCGAACTGGAAGCGACGGTGGACGCACTGGAGCAGCACCTTGAGACGGCGATGAATCGCGATATTCCGCTGTTGAAAGGGACGGTCCGTGCGATCGTGGACGCGGATATCGACGAACTCGGAGAGTTGCCCGAGGCGGGGCGATCGTTCCATCGTACTGTTGTGACACAGGCGGAGCGGCTCGCGACGGTCGAAGAGCAAGTGGCGGCGTTCGGCGATGTGGATGCAGCCAAGACGACGAAAGCCCAGAAGCTGGCAGCGATTTGTGCGTTCGCACAGAACAAACACAACAGTCAATCGTCGACCGTCGCGGTGACGGCGGCGGAGATCCGTGGCTGTGTCGGTGTCTCTCGACGGTACGCGTACGAGCTGATTGATGCAGCGGCGGCGGAGCTTGCAGGTGCGCGTGTTCGGACCGCGACGAGTGGTGGGACGAACGAGGCGGCGAAAAAGAAGGCGCTGCTGGTCGATTGTGAAGCGGTTCACGTGGACGAGGGTGGTGTGAACCGGTTCACCACAGGGGAAGATGGTAGAGAGGGTCAGCAGGCGGAGGTGACGACGACGGAGGTGGAGTAATCAGGGGGTAGACGTTCGGATTACACGGATTGGGTGTGAATGCAAGGGGTGCGTACTAGCGGGTGCACTTGGGACGACGCTCGGCGACGCTTTAGTTCGTCGTCTCGGGCAGGGACACGCACAAATTTCGTGTGGTGAACTAGCTCACTGGAGAATGGATTATAGGTATCCGGTAAACTTCCGGCAAACCGTCTCGTTCGGACAGTACTTATCGTGCAGAGCTGGTCTTGAGCTAGATGGAGATCTGTCCAGTGATGCTTCCCTGATTGATGCCGCCCATACTATGGAAGCGATCGGCGGCCGAATGGGGCGGCTGTGGAGTATGAGTAATGAGGGCCGATATTGTTGTTTAATTTGGAATGGTTCACGAGATCAAAATCTCTCCTGCAATTGCGACTGCTCACCGATACTTCTATCGCATCCAGGTATCGCTTCACGTACGGGTGTAGCTCCGGATACGGCTCGGACACGACACGAAACGCGCCGTGCTGGTCGTCGGCCACAGTGGGTTCGGACTCGGGTCTAACCACGAAGCCATTCGCCACGTAGTGTTTGCTGTCGATGCCCGAAATCTCGGATGTGTCGTAGAAGTGTTCGAAGACGCCCAACGACTCGACGATATCGACAGTACAGTCCAGTTCCTCTCGCGCGACGCGGTGGACGGCCTCTGTCAGTCGTTCGTTCTTCAGTACCGTCCCACCGGGAACGAACCACTCGCCTTTCGCCGGTTCGTTCTCGCGTTTTCCCAAGGAGGACGCCGCCGTCGTGTTCGACGACGAGATCGACGGAGACGAGCGGCACGTTCGCGACGATCGTCTCCCACTCCGCAGGCGGAATCGGTTTCGTCGTCCGTCATCGATCAGTCGACGGTAGTACT
This sequence comes from Halobacteriales archaeon, assembly GCA_034521675.1. GTDB lineage: Archaea > Halobacteriota > Halobacteria > Halobacteriales > Haloarculaceae > Halosegnis. The sequence continues at coordinate 411,495 of JAXHLZ010000005.1, forward strand.
GCGACCGTCCTGTTCGAGTCCCTCCTCGAACGGTGTACGTCGGGCTCCCAGCCGAGCGCTTCGATCTCGTCGACGTCTCGAGCGCATAGCGCTGGTCGTGTCCGGCCCGATCCTCAACGAACTCGATCAGGTCGTCGTCGGCATCGACTGCATCGAGGATCGCCTCGGTGACTTCGAGATTCGTCTGCTCGTCGCCGGACTTCCGATGTTGTATATCTCGCCGACCTCGCCCTCCCGGAGTACGAGATCGAGCGCGCGACAGTTGTCCTCGACGTAGATCCACTCGCGGACGTTCGAGCCGTCGCCGTAGACGGGGAGCGACTTGCCGGCGGCGGCGTTCGTGATGAACTTCGGAATGAGCTTTTCGGGGTGCTGGCGCGGGCCGAAGTTGTTCGACGTGCGCGTGATGAGCACGGGCAGATCGTGGGTCGTCTGGTAGCTCTGGGCGAGCAGGTCGGCGCCCGCTTTCGTCGCCGCGTACGGATTCCGGGGATTGAGCCGGTCGTCTTCGGCGAACTTCCCGTCGAGGACCTGTCCGTACACTTCGTCGGTCGAGATCTGGAGGAAGCGATCGATGTCGGCGTCGTTAGCGCGGCGTCGAGGAGCGTCTGGGTCACCCTGGACGTTCGTCGAGACGAACGGCTCCGCGCCGTCGATCGACCGGTCGACGTGTGACTCGGCCGCGAAGTTGACGACCGCATCGACGTCGGCGACGAGATCGGTCACGAGTTCGCGGTCGCGGATGTCGCCCTTCGACGAACTCGTGTCGCGGATCGTCGAGCACGCCGTTGAGATTCGTCCGTCGAGCCCGCGTACGTGAGCGCGTCCAGCGTGACGACCTCGTCGTCGTCGTGTTCGGCGAGTACGTGGTGGACGAAGTTCGACCCGATGAAGCCAGCCCCGCCAGTGACGAGAATTCGCATGCGTTCGGCTGTTAGTCAACGGCACATGATTTACCTTGCCATCGGAACAGTCCGCGTATGCGACTGCTCGTCGTCGGTGCGAACGGCTTGCTCGGGAGTAACGTCGTGCGCGACGGGCAGCGGCGGCGGGACCTGGACACGTGTCGGCACGCTACCACTTCGACGACTCCCGACTTCGAGATTCCGCTCAGTTCAGTTCGACATCACTGACGCGACGCGAGTTCGAGACGATCCTCGACGGAGTTCGAGCCCGATATCGTCGTCAACTGTGCCGCGATGACCGACGTCGACGGCTGCGAAACGGATCCCGAAACGGCACGCGTGCTCAACGGTGACGCCCCCGGAGCGTTGGCCGCAGCTACGTGCCGAGCCACGACACTCAGTTCGTTCACGTGTTCGACCGACTACGTCTTCGATGGGACCGCGCGCGACGCCGTACACGACCGAGGCCGAGCCCGAACCCGTACAGGTGTACGGCGAGTCGAAGCTCGCGGGCGAACGGGCGGTGCGGGAGACAGCATCCTGAGGCGCTCGTCGCCGCGACTCTCCTTCGTGTGCGGCGTCCACCGCAGCACGGAACGAGCTGACCGGGCTTTCCCGCGTGGGTCCGTGGACCAGCTGCAGGCCGGCGAGGCGGTCCCGTTGTTCACCGACCAGTGGCTGACACCGACGCGTGCAGGCCAGGCCGCCGACGACGCTTCTCGATCTGCTCGACCGCGACGCGAGCGGGCTCGTATCACGTGGCCTGTCGCGTCGTGTGTCACGCCGTACGAGTTCGGGAAGCTGATCGCCGAGATTGGTGGGCACGACGCGGAGCTGCTCGGTACGAGGTTCGACGGACGATGTCGACCGTGACGCGACGCGGCCCGCGTACACGCTGTCTCGACGTGTCGAACGTGGAGATCGACGCTCGGATCGGTCACAGCCGACGCTACGGAAGACGTCGACGCGGTCCGGAGGTCGTTCGAGTCACCTTAGATCTCGGTAGCTGCTCGCGGTTCGTCGAGGAAGTGCTCGCGGGCGTCCTGCGGGAGGTCCGTCGAACTCCAAGACCTCCTCACAGCCGAGTCCCGGACACTTCATGACGCGGTTGTCTTCGAGTTCGTTCGCCGCGACGACGGTGCCACAGGCCGGACAGGTGTGTGTGATGATGCGCATCGTTAGAGTTTGAGCTGGGAGTTCTCGCCGACGACGAGTCGGCGGCCCTCCGGGAGCAGTTCGTCGGCGCTCTCGACGTTCGCGTTCCGGCCGAGCAGGCTGTCGACGATTCGGCCCGACGCGGTGAGTGTCGAGTCGCCGATGACGACGCTGTTCTCGATGTGGATGTTCTCGAGCGTCGAGTTCGCGCCGATAGACGTGTACGGCCCGACGTACGTTCCGGCTTTGATCGTCACGTTCCTCGGCGATAGAGACGGGGCCGCGGACGACGGCGCCGTCCTCGATAGTCGCGGACTCGGCGAGTTCGATGCGGCCGTCGGTCTCCGCGCCGTCTTCGATCGTGCCTGTCGTGTCGAGTTCTGTGTCTTCGAGGACGAGCCGGTTCGCTTCGAGGATGTCCTCGGGTTTGCCGGTGTCCTTCCACCAGCCCGTGACGACGTGCGAGTCGATCGCGTGGCCGTCTTCGAGAAGCGACTGGATGGCGTCGGTGATCTCGAGTTCGCCGCGCCACGACGGTTCGAGGTCGTCGATGGCGTCGAAGACGGCGGGCGAGAAGACGTACATCCCGATGAGCGCGAGGTTCGTCGGCGGGTCGTCGGGCTTCTCGATGAGTTCGGTGACGTTGCCGTCGTCGTCGACGTCGGCGATGCCGAACGCCTGCGGGTTGTCGACCTCTTGGAGCGCGATGCCCGCGCCGTAGTCGCCGGCTTCGAAGCTCTCGACGAGGTCGGTGATCCCCGATTTGAGGATGTTGTCGCCGAGGTACATCACGAAGTCGTCGTCGCCGACGAAGTCGCGGGCACAGCCGGCGGCGTGGGCGAGTCCGAGCGGTTCGCCCTGGACGATGTAGGTGATGTCGACGCCGTACTCGGAGCCGTCGCCGAGGAGTTCCTGGATCTCCTCGCGGCCCTTGTTGCCGAGGACGACGCCGATCTCGGTGATGCCGGCCTCTTTGAGGTCCTCGATCGCGTATTCGAGGACCGGCTTGTTCGCGACCGGAACGAGTTGCTTCGGGCCGGTGTGGGTGATGGGTCGGAGGCGGGAGCCGGTCCCGCCGGAGAGTAGGACGCCCTTCATTGTCACCGTTCGGTGTCTCGTCCCAGTCCATAGGGATTTCGTCGGTGTCGTAGGGGAGGCGTTCCTCGTCCGGGATCCTCGTAGTCGTAGAGGTTCGTCGGGAAGTTGATGAGGATCGCTTGCTCGTTGCCGACGACTTTGAATCCGTGCCAGCAGTCGCCCGGGATGCGGATCACCTGCTGGTTGTGCTCGCCGATGACGAACGTGTCGAGTTCGCCCTGTGTCGGGGAGTCGTCGCGGTCGTCGTAGATGCCGACCTTGATTCGGCCCTTCGGACAGACGAAGTGGTCGATTCGTCCTTCGAGGTGCCGACCGCTCCACGCTCTGGACCACGCCTGGGGATCTGATGGGGAGTAGTACGACATCGCTGGCATTGGGGGTCGTAGAGATCCTCAGTCCTCGCGGCAATGTTTCGACGACGATGGCCGGCGCTCGTCCGGTGTTTCCTTCGACTGGAGGTCGCGTGTTTTGACACCGTTATAGCTCACGCGTGGTGACTCCTCCGATATAGCGAATCATCACGTGTTTAAAGCACAATCTAAAATAAAGAGATGGCTGGCATGCAGTGTGCGACAGGGGGTACGTTCGGCTGAAGTAGAACTGGCATGGATGTCAAAATCCGTGACCTAGCTAATGAATCTTGCCCGATCAAGTCTCGGGGTGTTCGCCGCAAGAGCCTGGGGGTGCTTACCGGTCGCTTTTTTGGGAATCACGTTTTTCGCTCGTCGAGCTTGGATCTCACCAGGTGGGGGTGTTCTTCCCTCTTTCAGGCATTGCTGGGGATAATCGCCACCCCCGGCGGACTTCAGGTATCGGGGTAGCTGGTGTCGGTACAGAAACGCCTCAGTGAGGGTGAGTGCCCCGGGATGGATTCTCTCAACTGCAGTTCTCTTCGAGGGGCGCGACTCGCTACTGGCCATTCGCCGTCGGAATCATCGTATTCCGCGGTCCAATTAACGACTACCTCGGTGCCGACCTCGCTGTTCTTCTTGTACTGGCACTCATCCTTCAGGGAGCAGCGAAACCGTCGATAGAAGTCTCAAATGGCGAGCTACGGGTCGGTGAGACCGCAGGACCAACGTTCTCCCGGAAAGTCGTATATGTCACCGTTGGTGCGATCCCCTTGTCTCGACTGGCGGCAGGGCTCGTGGCATTATCTAATGGGCTGCTCGCCCCGGCCTTGGCGCTCTACGCTCGTTTGGGGTGTCCTGGAAAGTATCGATCTCTCTGAATCGCCGTCGATTGACGACGCGCGCTCGCCGTTGCGACTGATCTCGAAGCACCGCATTCATCTCCTCGATTGGCGGGTACTTCTACAGCTGGATGGATGTCGCCATCATCGGGCTTTTTCTCGACGGCAGTCTGATGTCGGCGTCTACGAGATACGCGTGGCGTGTCGCCGCTGTGACGACCCTATTTAGCACTTCGATCCGCTACTCCGACATTTCCCGACAAAGTGAGTCAGTGGAACGCTGGAGATGCCACGGAACGAGTCGAAGAGACTGCCGTAACCGAAGACGATTGCTCCAGCACTGTTTTCGTCATCCCTTCCTTCTTCGGCGTCGCACTGTTTTCACGCGGAAATTCTGGGACTTGTTTCCGGCTCAGAGTACACTGCCGGCTGGCTCGTACATCATGCATTCTTTATGGCGAGAGAAAATTCTCCAGCCAGTTTCGCGTGGTTCCCAGTCGGTCTCTTCAGGGGATCAATCGTCCGGATCTCGCTGCCAAAGCAAGCAGATTGTTGCAATTGGAGAATAATTTTGATATCAAGATTTGACTCGTCCTATTATTGCGGGCCTCTCGGTGCAGCCGTAGCGACCACACTTTCGGTTCGTAATTGACAGTCTCCTACACGCTGGCTACCTTTCCCAGTTTGTATCTGATTCAGATTCCATCCCGGCATATAACTGGAATACTGTGTTGCGTCGTTCTTAAATGAGCATCTGGTCTTCAGAATTGTACAACCGTCATTCGCGATTAGTACTCTCCCTAGTCTTAATCGTAGCTGTTATGCTCGGTATAACTCTCTACGGTGGGTTTGCCCTCTTGATCCCCGCTTCAAGTAGAATCTCGTGATTCAAAATACGCGCAGAATCCTTGCCGCCGTAATATGCGATATTCATTGATACCTTTGTGGGAAGCAGACTTATCCAGGTACTCTATTCACTCCATAGACAGCGGTGTAAGGCATCTAAACGGATCAAAAACATCGTTAGAATCCCAGCATTCTTTCGGATTTGAACGCCAAACGGTATGAGCGAGTACAGCTCAGAACTCACCCACAATTCTAAGCTTTATGCAGGGACTTAGTACCATCGCGACTCTCCTCTGACGATGTTTTTATATTCGAACTACGCCAATTCCAGCCCATGTCTGTTTAGGATGGGAAATGATTTCCTCAGTTTCGTATTCCTCTACCAGCTCGGCCCATAGCTGATCAACGTTACAATCTGGATGGCTATCTCCCCACAAGAGATGGCGCTCTTCTATGTCTTCCACATTCTGACGCCGTACTTTCGATTACTTCCTTATCGTCTTGAGATGTCTGAGGGCGATCTGGTGTAATGCGATAATTCCTCCCTCAGGAAACTAACTCACTATACATCTGGGAGTCCTGTTCACTCCTTTATACGTATGATCCCCAGTCTACAAATAGGAAATCAACCCGCTCATCGACGAGTATCGGCGACTTCCCCATATGTATCCTTATGATGGGAATCTTTTCCGGTATAAAATCCATTTCCTTGGAAGAATCAAATTCTCGGAACATCTTGGTTTCTACGTTCATCATATCCCCCTCCAAATGTGTCCCCCTGGTAAATCCAAGCTTCTGCATCTTATCTGAACTATTAAGATAACGGCTCCGAACGTAAGAAACTACCCCCTTTTGCCGGTGCCAATCTCTAAGATGCTCTGAGGTTGTTCTTTCTCTGACGAGGTTGGAGAGATCCCTGATCTCATCTTCAATCGGCATCTGTATAAACTTCATATGGTGCGGTATCCCTGGTCCGACAATCGTTGACAGATCATCTTCAAGAAGATCTGCCTCCAGCCCTTCTTCGGCTTCTATTCGCTGTTGAATCTGACCCTTTGACTTCTCATACAGCATACGTCTCCCGATGGATGTTTGTCTAGCCAGAAGGAGAGAAGTCTTCTTAGCAAGAGGAACGGGGCCTTCCTCTTGTAGAATATCTATTGGAGAGGCTACCTTGGATGGCACATGTCCAAACGAATGGGCGGGAAGGTGCTATAGATGCGGGAATCATCCGCACTGTGAGATCGTCTTGGTTGGCTGTCGGTGAATCGCTGGACAGCGTCGGTCTCGACCGTCAGAACTAGTGGAATGAAGCGGGAAATCGTCGATGCCTATGTCGAAGATCTCTCGCTTCACACAGAAAGCAGTTCAGTTAGCTAAAAATGCTGTCGGTGGCCGACTATCGGTACTTCCTGAACAGCGTAATCAGCCGAATTGAATCGCCGAGTTAACCACGACAAAGTGTCTGACTCTGGATGTGTTCAAGCTTCCCGATCTGGTCGGAGTGTCTTTCGGCGTCGGGGGGTAAAAGACGTAGCGGAAGAAGTCGTTGCTCCAGCTTCCGCTACCAGGGGGAAGCCCTTGCGACCCCGGCGACATCTGGTTCGTTGTCATCTTGGCTCGTACCAACCAGAACTCGATTTGGGACACTTGCAACGATACCGACGGAACGCCGCACGACACCGTCTGACCTCGTTGCATGCTCTCAACCGGCAGTGGTCGAAGTTGCAACCAACCTCTTGCTTGGTCGCCTCGCTATGACGATTCCCGACCCTGACCGGCCGAAAATCGTCTCCATCGACTTCATCGACAACGCATATACGGCGACCACTACGCTGATGAAGGCGAACTCTGCTCGATGGCTCCCAAAGACGGGACAATCACGTGCCACCGCTACCTGTACGGCCTATGTCGTCTCCAATAGAAAGTCGGTTCACCGCTCGGCGATGACCTACGTCCGCAACGGCGGAGACGACGATCCCGACGCAGGCGAGCGTATGCTCGCCCGCATCGAGAACTATTCCTTCGAGATCGGCCGTCAATGCTTGCAGTAGATTTATTCCTTCGAGATGGCCGTGGATGCTTCCAGTAGATTTGCTACCGACTAAAAGTGAACAATAGATTCATCAATGCAGGGTAGACCTCCCAGCAAGAGGCAGTAAATAACCACCTAACAGAAAACATCAGTAAAACGCCATCCAATGTACTCCACGCTGTACTGGACATACTGACCTCAATTTGGTTACAGCAGAACCCCTAAGTGCATATGTTCTTTACTGATAATATAGACAACGGGTTCAGATATGAATGCTATCTATGACGACAAACAATCCGAATGGCCAGAAGTAGCCAATTTGTTATCCTAACTGGAACGACTACGAGGAGACTGCAGAGTGTTGTCGAAGTCGCTTGAGGATATTGACTATCCAAATTATAGAGTCATAGTTGTAGACAATGGATCTGAAGATGGATCAGGTCAAAGATTATCTCGCGATTCAGTGGTGTGAATATATTTTTAATGAGGGAAGAATTAGGTTTTGCATCGGAGTGAATAAAGGAATTGAAAAGGCATTGGCAGACGAAGTAGATCATATATTATTACTAAATAATGATGCTGGACCGAGAAACCAATTTCTACAGGAGATGGTCAAGGCAATACGTCAAATGAAAAAAGTTGCACTCGTTGAGGAGGACTTATGTATGATCTTTCAGACAAAATCGAAATGACAGATACAGATATTAATCAATCTATTATGACAAGCAATCGTTATACGGAGCCAAAAGACGAAAAAAACTGTTACTCAACAATTGGGTAAGTGGAGGTGCAATGCTTATTAACAAGAAAGTCCTGAAAAAAGAAAGGGACTCCTGATGAATCTTTTTTCTTTGGAATGGAGGACGTGGAGATATCGTTAGAGCTGGATGAAGGGTTTGGAAAGTTATTTCTACAACCAAATGCAAAGATATATCATAAAGTCGGTGGCACAGCAGGAGATGGTAATGCGTTTAGATACTACCACCGCACCTTACAAAATCGTTCAAGTATAATCAATGACTGGTTAGATGGTGTTGAATTTTATACTCGCTTAGCTTTTTCATGGTCCTGGGTTCATTCGTCTGTTTCAATGGCTTATATTGGGTGATAATGCAATTGATAAATTTCGCGCGATTGTTCGAGGAGCATTTGATTATTGGGAAAGCGATCCTGAGAAAGCCTCAAGAATTTTAGTTAACAATAGCAGGAACGTTATTTATAACAACAAGTAGTTCGCAAAACCTTTGACCGCACACCAAGCTAACAAACAAAGAATACAAATTCTATTATGCCCTACAGAAAAACGTCTATTTCTCGCACTGTTTACCGCAATAGCCATCTTTTCGGGAGCAGAGCGCAATTCGGGCCGATACAAGTGCAAGCTGTTTGATTTTTAGAGTTATCGCACTGTTGATCACATTTATATATGGTGACACGGAACTCTCGTTTCGGCGGTCCTACTTTTTTTCTTTTATGTTGTTGTTGGCTGTTTACTCGCATATTTGGTACTTCTACTGCCGTTTCAGAGTTATTCTCGGACTGCAACAATTGTCGAAATTGTCGAAATTGCAAATATCCTCATCGTTTTCTCGGTGTTTCATCTTATCTTACTGATGAAGATGCGGCCGACCATGAGTTGGTCCTAAATACTGCGCTATTGGTCACTGTTGTTGGAACTAATTGGTGCTGCTGTCTTCTTAGCACTTAATATCGTCCAGTAACAGAGTGGTATGTTTTTGATTTTTGGCATTTGGAGTATACTACGCCACTGCAAAGTACGTGACACAAAGAGATTGGTATTATCTCGTAATACTCATAATTCTATTTATAAATATTCTCGTTAGGCAGAGTAGGAGTATATACATCTTCCTTCCCCTTGCTGCCATTCTTACTCTTGGTATCAGCCGTTCCAGCGAGGACTATGGCAGTATATTTTAAACATAACATATTAAAATTGGCAGTATCGGTTCGGTCTGCAATTTTTGGCGATATTTTCTCGTTTTGCCGCAATTCACGCTCGAGCAATTTCAATTATACAGTTATCTCAGGGGTTTTTATCTCGTCCTGCTCGCTGGCTGGCTGGATCAAACGTATTCAAGCAGTATCCATTCGGAGTTGGCTTCGGAAACGCCTTTATCCAACTCGTTCAAGATTTCGCTGTTTCGGGTACGATCTCATATCCAGGCTGGTTCATCAAACTTATGGCTCTCATCGGGATTGCAATCCAGCTCAGTAGATTCCAAACCCGTCATGCCGGTCCCCATAGCGACTTCTTCCGCTTTCTGATTTGAATTAGGGTTCATTTGTAGGCAGGACTGCTTGTCGTCTTCTGGCTCTTCTTATTCGAGAGTGTTTAATTATTCGTCAGACCCAATTTCACTCTCTCTCATTGCAACGATGCTCTGTTTTCTTCCAGCAACTGGTCAACTCACAACTGTTCACGGGTAGCGGCGGAATAGTTCTCATTCTCTTTCTTGCTATCTTATCAACCTACGAGCTTGCGGCCGACAGTAATCAAACATAAGATCCTCTTGTATAAGATGGCTTTGACATAGTCTGATTGAGTTAGTTGAGGTGAACTGGTTATTGAGCGATCTAAACTCGATTTTAACGGCCTATTACGGGCCATATGATCGATTATGGATGATTTTGATAAGTAATAGTTGTCTGCTGTCCCGTTATTCCTTGAAAAGATCCGTCTTCGAATAGACTTACTTTTTCGCTCAGTATTTTTTCGTATAAATTAATATGTTCTAAAGTAATTTTTTGAATGTTAAATTTATCTATTACATTCCCGTAATTTATAGTAGAGAATCATAGAAAACTCTTCGAGTGCTGCTGCAAGGATATTCGTATGGCGAGGAGGTACCGACAGGACGCCACGCTGCTGGGCAAGTACTTCATTTGCTCCAGCGACTTCTGTCGCTACAATCGGTAATTCCGCAGCCATAAGCTTGAGCAAGAACAAGGCCAAAGCTTTCATTTCAGATGCAGAAACAAAGATATCCGCAAATGCATAATATGGCCACACATTCGACTCTTTTCCGGTCAGAGTCAACTCTATCGGATACTCCTTGATCTTTTGATAATTGTTGCAGTTCTTCTTGTTTCAGACCCCATCCCACAAGCACGAGGTGGGTCTCGTCAGGATCCGCCTTCGCGAATGCAGGAAATAATATCTGATTGTCTTTTTTCATTTTTCATACCTCCCCACAGATAAAATGACTTGCGAGTCTGGTGGGATACCTCATTGTCTTTTATTTGGTCAACATCTGCAGATTCGATCTCTGATTTACCGCCTTCGATATTCACCCCGTTGTATATTACTTCCCAACGTTCTCTCTGATCATCGTCGGTGAAAGAATCAACGACCGCTTTGGAAACCCCCACTGTAACATCATCAATGGGCAGTGTTATTCGCTCAGTAAAGCGGGTTACATAGTGATATTGGCTCGGAAAAATTACTGCTAATCTCTACAGCCGACCGCACTTTGGTCTTAGACGATCCTATTCGACCCAACGTTGAGCGAAGATGCGTATGTACGATATCGAATGGTACCGGAAAAATTGAAAGAGACGCAACAGCGCGCGTGGATCAAACTTGAAATCAGCATCAAAGGACATCACGTTGGCACCAGCATCTTCAAACTCAGATACTAATGTATCATCTCCTTCGATAAATGCGACTGTATACGTGATATCTTCTCTATCGGTATTCCTGGACAATATGAGCAACAACGTAGGGGCACCACCTGGTGCGTTGATTGATTCGATAACAGATCTCCATAACTATTGGTAGTTAATGGGCGGACGGGGCTGTGTATCTGGCCTACTGGCCGGGCATCTTTCAAGACCCTACGGTTTTCATAGGTTTGGACATTCGCCCTCTTCGCATAGCTCGGTAGCGACCTCCAGTACCTCCCCCAACCGCTCTAAATCCCGCTCCGGTTCGTGCCCGAGGTACGAACGGGTGGAACACGCCAGGTGGAACACGCCGCCAGTACGCGCCACCCCGCTGTAGCCCTTCTCACGCAGCCGCGGCGCTGTCCCCTGGCGTGTGCTGCCAGCCACCGTGACTCGGCCGGAAACACCTGCGAGCCCGGGAGCTCCACGATTCCGTCAGCGTTCCGCCGGCTCGACGACGGGCGGCGTCCAGCCAGGGACTGCCTCGTCCGCGAACCGGAGCGGCGGCCGGAACTGCTCGATCCGGCAACCGCTCATACCACCACGCGTCCTTCCAGCGATACACCTCAATCCCGTACTTAGCGAGCACGTCGACGTGGCCGATGTCGTTCCGAGGAAAGACGAAGCTCTTCGGCTCCACGCCGTACTCCCCAAGCGTCTCCACCGCAGCTTCAAGTCCTCCTCGGCGTGCTGCCGTGAACCCCCTCGGCGCCCAGCGGCATATGTGTGCAACCATGCAGCCCGATTTCCTGCTCCATCTCACGGCCTGGATGCGGTCGATAGCCACGGCGCGTACCGCAGGTCCTTGTCGAGCCCGCTCGTACACGGTAGCTCGCCGAACCAGTCGTCGATCCACTCGAAGTCTGGATTGGTTCGATCAGCGTGCGTACGCCCACCGTCGCAATCCTCCAGGAGGTGGGAGACGACCGCCCACGTCGCAGAGACTCTACACTGCCGAACAGCTCACACAGCCGATCAATAACATCGGGCGTGCGCCGATACGCTTCTCCTCGAACTCGGTCGGCGTACCCCCTGATCGAAGGTTCCCCGCGCGAGTTCGAGTGTCCTTAGCGCAGATCGCGAACGACGCCTGTCGTCGTCGCTCATCTTACTCCATATAGCCGAGGTCTTCCAGCCGATCGTGTCACGTCTCGGTGCACGAGATTCCGTGGCTACCGCAGTCGTCAGCATTCGCAGTCCCGTTTGCGCAGATTACGTGCCGATTCGCGGCTTCCGAGTTCGGGTGCGAACAGCGTCCTGCCGGCACGGTCGCCGTCCATGCGCTCGGGGATCGCTTCTCCGTGGAGGTGGAGTACCGTGTCGGCGCGACATCGAGGATGCGGCATGTCGGACAGCTCGGTCTGTCCCGTCGACGATCTGGTCCGATATCCGATGAACGTCCCTGTGTCCTTGTTCTCGCCGTGCCACTCTGCCCGGCGAGCTCCGGAGCGCCGAGTCGTTGCCGATTCTCCCTTCGATGTGAACGCCCGCAGCCTGATTCGAGCACCGCGTCCGGGCCGCGGTCCACGTGCGGGCCGGTGTCACGTCACTCGCCGGGCAGCACCTGATCGAACACCGGATTCTCCGGGCTTCGTCCGTCGCGCCGCTCGAGGTCATCGAATTGGTTCGGCGGCCGGTGCGGTCGCGCTCCTGCGGGCCCTCAGCGCAGCACGACACACCGGGCCTGTCCGCTGGCGAGCCGCCTTGGAGCTGTCCCAGCCGATGACGTCCTCCTTGGCGCTCCTCGTCAGCAGATCCCTCCTCGTCCGGGAGCATCACCGGCCGTCGCTCGCGGAAGGAGGCTGTCGTGGCCCACCGCTCTACACCGAGGCTTTGCGGCAGACCTGGTCGAACGCGCTCCTGTGTGACTCCCTACCTCGGTGGAGGTAGTCGCTGACGCTCGACTCGGTCATCGACGGTAGCCGTGCTGTTCGAGCCACGTGTTGATGCCGGAACGTCGTTCCGAATCCCCTGTTGGAGCCGGTGGTCGGACATCACGAAGAAGTTGTCCAGATTCCTCGTGGCTCCAGTAGCTCGTCCGACGCGGTCGTCTATCCGCTCGCACGCCTGTTGACCACCTCCATATCCCAGTAGAACGCTGTGCGACGTTCAGGTCGAACGCATTGGTCACGCGAATGAGTTCGTACTCGCTGCCAGCTGAGTGTCGTCCTCCAGCACGCTCGAACCGCGAATCGATCAGGTCGTAGATCTCCTCGACGCACTCGTTGTCCGGGTCGGTCCCCGGACAGGCAGCGACATCTTCTCCGGGTGGACGGCGTAGCCGTACTGCTCCGTGCAGTTCTTGCTTCAGGTGATTCTGGATACCAGTGTATCCGGTCATGCTGCCAGCTCCGGACCGCCAGCGACGTGAATACCGTCGACTCCGGACGGCGGGTACGAGGTGGGAAGATTGACGACCGCGGCCTCGCCATCGAGGAGATGCCCAGTAGTGCGTCCCGTCGAAGTCAGCCTGCGGCGCGCATTCTGGTTCGATCTCGCGCTCCGTGCGGTCGACTCCCTCCCACCAGAACAGCGCCCAGCTTCCCAGGGTTTGTTCCTGTCGCGTAGCACTGCCAGTTGGGGCACGTCACTGGTGGCAGACAACTCTGCATATCCGTCGTAGCTCCGTTCTCCGATAGCTTCGCAAACGCCGGGAGTGCAGCCTGTCGTCAATCCACGGCTGTATCAGCTCGAAACAGCCTCCGTCCAACCCGAGAATCGACCGTCGTCATTAGCTCCTTCTCAAGTTCCAACGATTAAATCACCTGCGCTCTATCGGGCTATTCGCAGTTTCACATAGGCTTCCGACCCCTCTCGCTGTGTTTCTCTACGATTATAACGGAGTTACCGCGGCGACCGCAGTAAGCAAAACACTCATTCATTGCTATACTGCTGTAAAAAATTAGCTCATTATGTGTGGCATCGCGGGCTTGTACTGCCCTTCTGGCTCCCCAAGCGAGAAATCGCTCCGGGAGATGAATGATTGTCTCGTCCACCGGGGACCTGACGAGGCTGGAATCACGTCGACGGTCCTGTCGGACTCGCTCATCGCCGACTAAGTATTGTCGGCCCCGATACTGGCCGGCAGCCGTCCAACGAGGACGGCTCCGTCGCAGTCACGTTGGACGGCGAAACTTTCCCGGTCGATTCCCTCCGAGAGGATCTTCGAAAGCAGGTCACGGTTTTCCGCGACCGACACGGATACCGAAGTCCTCGTTCACCTCTACGAAGAGCGAGGTGATGCGTTCGTCGAAGCGTTGGACGAATGTTCGCGTTCGCACTGTGGGACAGCTCTCGCGAACGGCTACTCCTTGCGAGAGATCCGATGGGAATCAAGCCGCTCTATCTCGGTGTCGAACCCAGCGGACGAGTCGCCTTGGCGTGGAGGTTCTCCGCGCTATTCCCCCTGGATTTCGATTTCGGAGGGATAGATGAGCAGGCCGTTGCGGAGTATTTCTCGGATATATCCCTGCTCCGCGCTCTGCGTTGCAGAACGTGTCCAAACTGCAAGCCGGGCCATATGGCAGTTATCTCGGATGAAGGAATCAATCGGAAACAGTTCTACTCCCCGGATATCAAACCGATCGATCAAGACATCGAGACTGCTGCTCGGCAACTCCGTCGCCGCGTGGAAGACGCGGTCGAAGAACGGTTGCAAGCTGACGTGCCTCTTGGGGCGTTCTTGAGTGGTGGAATCGACTACGACGTGATAACGGGACTGCTGGCAGAGATTCGCGACGACCCAGTGAATACGTTTAGTGTTGGGTTCCACGAATCACAGTTCGACGAAACTTGGGCTGCGCGCGAAGTCGCATCCTATCACGACACGAACCACCACGAGTACAAGGTATCGCCATCCGACGTTCGTGACGTTATCGAGACGGTCATTCCATCGCTTGGTGAACCCTTCGCCGACTCCTCTATCCTTCCGACGTATATCGTCTCACAGAAGACACGTGAGGAGATGACTGTCGCACTCTCTGGTGACGGTGCAGACGAACTCTTCGCTGGCTACAGCAAGTATCGGGGAGAGTTCTACTCGAAGTACTACCGGGTTCTCCCTCGTTCTGTCCGTCGGAACGTGATCACACCAAATGTGAACCGTCTGCCTGCGTCACGGGGGACGAAGACCGGAAACTCAATTCGGAAGGCTCGGAATTCGCTGAGGGTGGTGGCAATGGACCGTGCGGAACGTCAGTATCAGTGGATGACACTCACAACTCCGCAGAGTTCCTCGGCAGTACGCAATATCGACGTTAAAGCAATGGCGTGAATCGAGTCGTAAAAGCCCAGCGAGACGCGGTTACAGAGCTTCCAGGCACTCGACGAGACGACCTCGCCGTGATGCAGATGTCGGATGCTCGATTCGCCCTTCCTGACGGTATCCTTTCGAAAGTAGATCGGGCGAGTATGTTGAACTCCTTGGAGGTTCGCGTTCCATTTCTCGATCTGATGCGTTTGCGATGGGGTTACCAACCTCGTATAAGATCACACCGACAAAACAGAAAGTCGTCCTGAAGCGAGCCTTCGAGGACGTACTCCCGGAGAAAATCCTACAGCGCGGAAAGCAGGGATTTGAAGTCCCGATTGGCGAGTGGTTCAAAAACGAGCTCAAGCCTGAATTTACTGAGACGGTGGCGGTCGGATGCAGATGCTCATCAATACCGATGTCGTTTGGGAGCTCTATCGTGAACACGCAGACAAACGAGAGATTAATCACACTTCCTCTGGGCCGTCTACGTCTTCCTTCGTCGCACCAATCGGATGCGTGACCGTGGCATTCTCTAAGCGTCTGTCTACTGTCTCGCCACCGTCGCTGCTCACTCCATCAGAAGAGTCTGATACACGCTATCCAAGCTCTTCAACCATCGCTTATATTGAGGATTGCTTCCCACTCGCTCTAAGTCCTCCGTTCTCCATTCGCTCGCGTAATGCGGTGCGTCGGCGAGCTTCTGCAGCCGCTCACGCAAGCCCTCCGAGTCCCCAGTCGAAATCAGATACCCGCTTTCTCCATCAAGAACCTGCTCGGGAATCCCGGCAATATCGGTCGCAACGACGGGTAGCCCGCTCGCCATCGCTTCCGTAATCACCCTGGGCGTCCCCTCGCGGAACGACGGCAACACGAGCACGTCACTCGCAGCCAACACGTCTGGCACGTCATCACGGAAGCCGGTCAGAAACACCTCATCGCCCAGTCCTCGCTACGAGATCTCCGTCTCCAACTCCTCGTACAGCGGGCCATCACCGACGATGCACACTGACCCAACATCCACATCTAACGCCTCGACGGCGTCCAGCAGCACGCCGTGACCTTTCCCTTCCGCGAGTCGCCCGACCGTCGCCAGCACGCGGTCGTTCGCCCGGCAAGTCGTCTGCCGGCTTGGCGTCCGCAAACGCATCCAAATCCACGCCACTATACACAGTGGTATACTGATCTCGCCTGCCAATACCCCGCTCCAAGTACTGGTCGGCGATGATATCTGCGTTCGTGATGATGCGGTCGGTGTACGTCGCGGCCTGCCGTTCACACGCTAAGACGAACCGATTCAGTGCATCGTTGCGGTCGTCGGCAAAGGGCACGCCGTGGACCGTATGCACGACGTTCGGAACGCCTGCCAGCGCCGCCGCAAAGCGCCCGATGATGCCGGCTTCGGTGCTGTGCGTGTGAACGATATCGAAATCCTCTCGGCGAAGATACCACGCCAGCGACACCACCGCCGGCACCGATGTCACGGGATTGTAGTGGCGAATCAGCGGGAAGCACTTCGTCGCGACGCCCGCGTCCTCAAGCCGGTCGACTTGCTCTGAGTCGTACTCGGCCCCGTACCCAACCGTGAACTCATAACCGTCAAGCCCGAGGACAGTCGCCATTGTCTTGGCTTCCGCGCCACCCTTCAGTAGACGCGTAATAAGGTGGAAGACACCGGGGCGCTGCCGGTCATCAGCTCCATCACGCTTGCGCCGACGCACGGCCTCGAACCTTAAGCATCAGTTTCAGCGTCGAAGCCACGTTTAGCTCGTGCAGGCGTAGATTCTTACGTGAACGGCTCCCACTTGATAGTACGATGGCGTCATCTCCGAGTTCCGACTCATCCAACAGCCTTTCGCCACAAATCGGCCAGTATGTCCTCGGAGAACTCTCGCTCGGGAAGGCCGCAGAAATCGCCGGGCTATCTGGTTGGGAGTTCGACGCGTGTCGAAAACGCTGGCTTCGAGCTGTGCGGTCCCCGGACCACCCAGCTTGAGCGCGAACTCGACGCAGCCCGCGACCTTGACGGATAGATGGCTGACGGGTATCCACAGCCTGTTTTTCTCGATGCAACAGTCCTCAGTAACTTCGCGAGTACGGACAGCGTGACGGTACTCGCGTCTGTACTGGCTCGCCGATCGTTGTCCCAGCCGTTCGCGACGAGATCGAACGTGGATCCCGTGCTGGTCACGAGTATCTCGCTCCGGCTCTCGCTGCCTTCGGCGAGACGGTACCCGTACAAGATGTGGACACAGAAGCCGAATTCCGGGAACTTCGCGACCGTCTCGACCCTGGTGAAGCGGAATGGATGGTGGGCGTTCTCGAACTGGGGGGACGATTGCGACCGACGGGCCTGCTGCGCGCCACGTCGCGGGCGACGGAATATTCCAGTCACGGCTCGGTCGGTCTACTCGTTCTCGCTGTCGAGCGCCAGACAAATCGACAGCCAAACTGCTGATAAGTGGCTCGCCGCGTGGCGAAATCGGCGAAATTACTACGCACCCGTTGACACCATTCTCCAGACTGCTCGACGAGTAGCCAGCTCAGATTTCAAGTGAACCACGCAATCACGATTTATCCAGAGATGGCGTTTACTCCGTCAGCTACCAACGCCAGCGATGAGTTCGTGTAAACGATAGCCTAAAACGCCTGAGACGTCTCCTGATCGGGTATATGGCTGAAACGCAGACGCGCGTCGGCGTCGTCGGGCTGGGATACGTCGGGCTCCCGCTCGCGCTCGCGATGCACGACGCGGGCTACGATGTCGTCGGTGTCGACATCGATGACGACAAGGTCGACACGACTCCGCGGCGGTACGTCGACGGTCAACGACGTCACCGACGAGGAAGTTACGCGACGGCCCTCGACGAGGGCCTCACGTTCACCACCGACTACGGTGACCTCGCGGACGTCGACGGCGTCTCTATCTGTGTGCCGACGCCGCTCCGGAAGACCGACACGCCGGACCTCTCGTTCGTCATCGACGCCGCCGAACGCCTCGCGCCGGTCGTTCCGGACGGCTGCACGGTCGTGCTTGAGAGCACCGTCTACCCGGGCGCGACCGAGGAAGCACTCGCCGAAATCCTCGCTGAAAACGGCAAGAACTGTCGGCGAGGACACTCTATCTCGCGTTCTCACCGAACGCATCGACCCCGGCAACGAGGAGTACGGCCCGACGAATATCCCGAAGGTGCTCGGCGGCGTCACCGAGGCCTGCGGCGACCGCGCCGAAGCGCTCTACGATCCGGTCTTTGACGAAGTCGTCCGCGTCGACTCTGCGACCGAGGCCGAACTCGTCAAGCTCCTTGAGAACACGTTCCGTGCGGTCAATATCGGGCTCATCAACGAACTCGCACAGATCGCTCACGAACTCGATGTCGACATCTGGAACGCCATCGAGGCCGCCGAAACCAAGCCGTTCGGCTTCATGGCGTTCTACCCCGGTCCGGGCCTCGGCGGCCACTGCATCCCCATCGACCCGTTCTACCTCTCCTGGAAGGCCGACCAGCACGGCGTCGACACGCGCTTCATCGACCTCGCGGACACCGTCAACCGCGAGATGCCCGGCCACGTCGTCGACCGCGTCGTCGAACAGCTCAACGACCGCGGCACCGCGCTCTCGAACGCCGATGTGCTCGTGCTCGGTGCCGCCTACAAGCCCGACGTTTCGGACATTCGCGAGTCACCGGCTATCGATATCATCGCCGAGCTTGACGAGTGGAACGCCACGGTCGACTACCACGACCCCCACGTGCCGAGCTCTCGACGTCGGCGACGAGCACCTACGAGTCCGTCCCACTCACCGACGACCGCCTCCAGAGTGCTGACTGTGTGATTATTGTCACAGATCACTCCGCGCTTGACATCGATCGAATCGTCGACGAGGCCGAACTCGTCTTCGACGCTCGAAACGCGACTAGCCATCGCGAGGACGATCACGTCGTCCGGCTGTAAGTTCCGAAGTCGAGCACGCTCAACCCTACGCCGGGCCGGAAGAGTCTCGGATCGTATGCCGGACCGCACTCGTGACTGGCGTCGCGGGGTTCATCGGCTCGAACCTCGCAGACGCGCTCTCTTGGACCGCGAGTACGATTGTACCGTGGTGTCGACAACTTCGCGACCGGCCGCACGCAGAATCTCACTGAACTCCACGACGCGGACGCGTTCACGTTCCACGAGGCGGACATCCGCGATGCTGACGCAATGCAGACGGTTACAGATGGCGTCGACTACGTCTTCCACCAGGCTGCTGTCCCCTCGGTTCCACGCAGCGTCGAGGACCCCGTCACTGCGACCGATGCTAACTGCACGGGTACTGCGACGGTCCTCGACGCAAAGCAGATGTCGACACGGTCGTCGTCGCGTCCTCTTCGTCGGTATACGGCTCGACCGAACAGCTTCCGAAGGTCGAGACTATGACCGAACAGCCCGAGTCGCCGTACGCGCTCTCAAAGTACTACACCGAGAAGCTCGCACTCCAGGCGAGTGATCTCTACGATATCGACACGGCGGCGCTCCGATACTTCAATATTTTCGGGCCGCGCCAGGATCCGAACGGCGACTACGCCGCAGTCATCCCGAAGTTCATGTCGTTGATGCTCGACGGTGAGCGGCCCGTCATCTACGGCGACGGCGAGCAGTCCCGGGACTTCACGTTTATCGACAACGCCATCCAGGCGAACATCTCAGCCGCCGAGAGCGACGTTACAGGCGAGGCGTTGACGTTGGCACCCATCGCCGCGTCACTGTCAACGAACTAGTAGAGACGCTCAACGATGTCCTTGGCACGGACATCGATCCATCTACGACGACCCGCGTCCGGCAATATCCGCCACTCACACGCCGACATTCTCGAAGGCCGAACGCCTCCTCGACTACGATCCGACCGTCGGATTTTCGGAGGGACTCGGACGGACGATTGCGTTACTACGAGCGCGCATAATCCCCGCAGCGCCATCGATTCTGTTTTAGATCTATTGTCGCGATTAGAAGCAACTGCTCTCGTTCGAGATAGCGTTTTGCAAGGAGATCACGACGCTCGTTTCTAGCCGCGTGCGGTGACTCATACGCTGATACTCGGTTACCGAAGTACTGTTTCATAAACGTCTCCCGCGACCATCCACACCTGCCGAATAACGATTTCCCACATCAAACCAGAACGACTGCGGCGAATGTACTCCATGGCTACCGAAGCTTCTTCTCCGGTTCGTGACCCGTCGCGCCGTGAATCTGTGCTAACCCCGTCAGTCCAGGCTTAACGAACCATCGACTTCGCCACTCGCCGGCACCGTCTTCCATCTCCTGCGATCTAGCGTTCCGGTCCGCTCTGGACGCGGCCCGACGGCACATCATATCGCCCACAGAGACACGGCCCACAGCCGCTGGTACCTCAGTCCAAGTGCGTCCGACGAAGCCACAGACCGACGCGAGTCACCCGTGGGTCAATGCCACCGGCATCCTCCGCACTCAATTTCGCCCCTGACTCTGATTCGGCGTTCTCATGCATCGACCGGAATTTGTACACGTCGAA
The DNA here is from genome assembly GCA_034521675.1 of Halobacteriales archaeon. GTDB lineage: Archaea > Halobacteriota > Halobacteria > Halobacteriales > Haloarculaceae > Halosegnis. The sequence goes on from JAXHLZ010000005.1 coordinate 432,189, forward strand.
GGTATCCCCCAGCGCTGCCGTCCGCTCCTGCGCGTAGAACACGCTTCCACCGTCCTCCAGCTTGATCGCCACAGCCACAAGCACCATCACCGGCGACAACACGAGCAGTCCCACACCGGCGAACCCAATGTCGAACAGTCGCTTCAGCACGCGGTCCTGCAGGTCCCACGGCTCTAAGTCCACGTCGACGATTTCGCCGCCGCCGTGTCCAGCAGTCAACACGCTGTCGGCGTGGCGACGGTGGACCTTCGCCCGGACGCCGTGGTCATAGCAGGTGTCGAGTGCGCCGAAGAACTCCGCGCGGTCCGGCTCTGGAGAAGGCCGAGACGACGGTATCGATATCGTGTGTCACGAGCACCTCACGCAGCTGTGAGAGCCCACCCAACTGCGGGAGCGACGCCGGCTCCGTTCCACCATCGGCGATGCTTACCGTGGGAGCCCCGCCCTCGCTCTCGAACGCAAGCTCGCGCGCCGTACCGGGCGGTGAGACGTAGCCCACGAGCGATCTGTCGAGACTCGCCAGAATCTCCGCGATCGCCTCCGTGTCGTCACCGACGACCAGTACTCGCCCGCCGTCCTCGCGCGGCCGGCGACGAATCGCGACGAACCACACCGGCAAGACACACACCACCAGCGCCATCGAGACGATGAGCGTCGCCCGCGGGAGCCGATACGTGTAATCGAAGTAGCCGATCGCTGCGAGCGTCACCGTCGCGAGCAACGTCCGTTGGACGGCAATCGAGGCCGTATCCAAGATACGCCGGGGGCGCGGCTTCAGGAGCGGCCACAGCGAGATCGTCACGACGCCCGCAGCGACGATCGCCTCGATCGTGAGCTCTCGGCCACCCGCCGGGTCGACCGACAGCCGCCCAAGTACGGGTAGCAAGGCGATTCCCGACTGCACGAATGGATGTGACGCCACGACGACGGCAACGACGGCGAGCGTGAACGTCCCGGCGACGCTCGCGATTCGGTACCGCCACCCCCTGTCATTACCAGGATTCTGCCGCTGCTAACCGATAAGTGCAACGACCGGCTCAGGAGAACGTTCAACTGCTCGGACTGCGCTTCTGCCTCGGCGGCGGACTCGACCCTCTCCGGCCTGCAAACCGTTCCTCTTGCCCGGTCCCGGTCCTACCGGGATCCGCCAACATCCATTCGCCCAGCCGTCCATCCGAACCGCGTCAATCGTCCGGCCAGAGTGAATCAGCAGATCGATCGCGTCCGAAATCTCGTACTCGTCTCGTCCGGAGGGCTTAACGATACCACCAGATGACAGGCGTGGAAAATCGCCGGCGAGAACGTGTAGAAGCCGGTCATCACGAGATTCGACGGCGGGTCGTCAGGCTTCTCCACGACCGCGGTAATCTCCCCGTAATCGTTGGTGTCACACACCCCGTACCGGGAGGCCTCCTCCCAGGGGACCTCCTCCACCAGGAACGCCGCGTCGGCGCGGTCCTCGCGCTGGCGGTCGACGACATCCTGTAGATTCGCCCGGAAGATGTTGTCCCCCGAGCATCAGCATAAAGTCGTCGTCGACGTGGCCTTCGACCGGTTCAACAGCGCGTGCTGCAATCCCGAGCGCGGCCTCAAGTGACGGTGCGTCGAGCCACGCCCTGGCTTACTTCGTCGCAGCGCGCCTCAATAAGTATCTGCGTCGCCTTTGTAGCCGACGACGATGTACAGCTCCGTCGCTCCCAACTCCACCAGCTTGTCGAAGCAGTACTCCACGATTGGCTTCCCGTCGACTTCGACGAGTGGCTTGGGCTTATCTTCGGTGAGTGGTCGCAGCCGGGTTGCCTCGCGGCCGCGACTCCACGACTGGCTTGCCGTCCGCACTCACCGAGCCACGGCCCAGTTAAAGGGCTTGCCGGCTTGCGCTATGCCAGTGAGCGGATCGCAAGGGCGAGCGTCTCGGCGAACTCCGGCGCGACGTGAGCACGAGAGCGAGCGACGCGACGCGAGCCGCGGGAGTCGAGATGAGGGCCGCTTTCTCACCGAGCTTCACCAGCTGGAAACGGCGTATCTGGACGATGTACCCCTTACTTCGGCGCGCCGACCACAACGGAACGCCGAAAGAGACGAGTGGATCTCCAGATTCCAGAACCCGTATCGCTTGTGGGCGTGGTCGAGATCCGCAATTTCCAGCACTCGCACCTCGTTTCTGCTTCGATAATCGTGTAAATCGCTGGTGTACGTTCGCGACATGGGCAGCCGGTATTTCGATCGCGTTGTCCATCGATTCGGCGAGCTTTTCTGTGTCGCCACGTCCGTGCCCCGGATACGGGTTTGTCGGCGGTAGCGGAGATTTTGCCGGCAGATCCGTTCGGTCTTGTCATGTACCAGCGGCCACGAGAAACTCTGTGGGCATCTCCTCACCGAGTGGAACGTGGTCAGCGGAGGAACATCCGAAGAAGGGCGTCAGTTCGTCACGGTCCTTCGCTTCCAGCTCTTGGAAGCGCTGCTCCAGGTCCTGGCGTCGTCGCTGCTCGACAAGAGCTTTCAGTAGCTCGTCGTATGTCTGGCCCGGCTCTTTCAGATCATGGAGCTGTTTTCGCGTCTCTTCAGTTACCGGAATTCGCTCGTCCTGGCATAGCTCACGTATATGTACAGCACTGACAGTACTAACAGCTTTCGGGCATACGTTCTCGGCGCTTGCGGCTCAGCCATACGAGAAACGTAGCCCTCGCCTTACTCGACCTGAACGCTCTCGCCGTCCTGCACCGCCTCCTCCGGCACCTGCACCGTCTCCCACCAATCGTATACGTCCCCGAATACGGAACGGTCACACGATAGCTCCCCGTCGCATTCGCCTGGACGGTCCGTTCGTAGGTCGTCTCGAACCCATCGCCAGCGACGGACACCGACAGCTCGACCGTCTCGTTCGCACCAGCAGTCCCGGTCAGCGTTGCTCCCGGAACGAGCGTGAAGACGCGATAGCTGCCGCCCGACGACTCATACACCGCGCGGTAGTGTGCCAGCCCGTCACCGCCGTCGGTCTGACTGGCATAGGCGGCGAGCCGTGCGCCGATCGTTCCGGGTGGTATATCGCTCCCGTAGCGCGTCGGAAAGACGACGAATCCCGCCCGTCCGGAGAGCCGGTCGTACCAGGCCTCGCTGTCGTTGCTCGCGAGGAACGGCTCGAAGTTCGACCGAGCGTAGCCGTACGACTGCGAGTCACCGCTCACGAAGTAGTTGTAGACGCGGTTGTAGCTCCACGGGCTGAAGACGTACGTCGGCTGGTCGTCCCACTCGGGCTGTGCAGCCTGCTCAGCCATCCAGTCGGCGGTGTCGTACCGTTCTGGTGGCGTCGTCAGCTGGTTCGTCTTCAGCGGCACCTGCAACATTCCGAGTCCACCCACGAGTAGGAACACGGCCAGAATCGCTCCGACCTGCTGGCGATTTGGGAGCGCGAGCGAGTCACGAACGTCGGGCACGGGCGGGCGAGCGGCGTCGACTCGCTCGACGAGGACGACGAACGCGAGCGCGGCAAATAGAGCGACGAAGATAGCGAACTCCCCAACGAACCGCACCTGAATCAGCGCGAGCAGGAGGAACGCCCACCCGTACACGACCGGGACGAGCCAGCGTGCCTCGTCGCGCGCCCGCACCGTCGCCCACACCAGCGCGGGCAGCGCGAGAAACAGCGCGAAGCCGAGCAGCAGGAGCCACCCCTGCGCGTCCGAGAACAGGCCTGCGGTCTCTGCAATCCGGTCACTCCGGAAGAGCAACCTACTCGCCCGTGTTCGAAGTGTCTCCCAACTCTCGGGAGACAGGACGATTGCCCCAACGAGACTCCAAATGCCGCTCGCAAGGACCGCCCCAGCAGCAAGCCGCGGGTCTGGCCGAACGCGAGCCACGACCTCGGTCACAGCGAACACGACTGCTGTGCCCGCAAACAGGAGCGCCGGCGCAGTCGCCACAACAGTCGTATGCCAGCCGAGCGTCGTGTGGCCAAGCCACACCAGTGCCGCGCCGCCGAGCAGGCCTGCGAGGATTGGAGTACCACTGATGAGTGGCGACTCGCCTTTATGAACCCAGACGACGGCCAGCCCGGCGGCGATGAGGCCAATCGGGAGAATCAGCAGCGGCCCGGCTTGCCACGCGAGCACCTGTCCACCGACGCCGAGTGCCAATCCAACCACGCCCAGCACGGTCGCCCGCGAGCGCAGTTCGGCCGTCACGAGCGTCACCAGCGAGAGTGCCGTCACGCCGAGCCACGGGTAGTCGAACGCGTGGTGGTCAGCAAACCCAAGACTCGTGCGCATCGCGTGGCCCGGCACGACCGCCAGAAAGACGACCGCGGCGAGCGCGACGCGCGTATCGTCGGTCACGCGCTTCGTGAGCAGATAGACGAGCAGCCCCGAGACGACCGCCGAGACGACCGGATACCACGCGAGCACCTGTCCCGTGGCCCCTGCACCGCCACCCAGCAGCGAGGCGACGAGCCACATCGTCGCGACGTAGAGTGGCTCGCCCTTCGCGACCGTAGACGGAAGCGTCGAGAGCGTCAGATCGGGCGTCGCGAGCAGCTGCTCGACCCAGTAGCGATAGTAGTAGGGATCGTTCGCCGAGAGAACGACTGGCCCCTCCTGAAAGACGGGCCCGAACGCGAAGGCGATACGGAACAGCGCGACGAGCGCGAGTGCACCGGCGAGCGCCCCCACAACACGTCGGTCGGGTCGTGGCAGCGTCCACTCACGACTGCTCGTCTCGCCGCGCTCGATATCACCGGCTAGCCCCGCCTGTACGGCCTCCCGGTCGGCGACGCGGTAGCCGTCGTCGACTTCTTCAACAATACCCGCGCCGACGATTTCCCCGAACGCACCGGAGTCGATTGTGAGGTCGTCGAACGTGAACGGTTCCTCGGCGTCGAGCGTCGTCCGAATCGCGGCTTCGAGTTCGGGGCGGTCGGCCACGAGGTCAGCGACGCGACGAGCCGTTACCATACCGTCTCCAACACAGACGGGCGAATAAATCCAACCACTCTCGCCCGGCGCTCGAAGCCGTTTTGTGTTTTCCGTTGCCACAAGGGATGTGTCCTCCACCACACCGCGCCGTCTCGCCGCGACCGTCGCGCTCGCTGTCCTCCTCGTGCTCGCCGGCTGTAGCGGGCCGCTGTCAGGGCAGACAGCTACCGAGTCCCCAACGACGACAGCAACCACGACACCGACGCCCGCTCCGACCGCAACACCCGCTCCGACCGCAACGCCCTCACCGACCGCAACGCCCACAGTGACTGCCACACCGGACGCAGGCGCTGCCGAACGACTCGCACCGGGCATCACGCGCGCCGGCGTCGTGAACGCCTCCAAGGCCGCGGCTGCCCACGAAGCCCGTGTGGTCGCAACGCCCGGCGTGGGCGTTCTCGCCACCAACACATCGCTCGACAGCCAGCGAGTCATCACTCACAACCGTGCCGTCGCAACGGCGAATCTCACCCGCGTCAACTTCATCGCCCGGTATACAACCGTCGACGGCACCGAGCGGACCGAGTTCGTGGGCGCGAACGCGACGACGGTGCGCAACTACGTCGTGGCGAACGGGACCGTCCGGCTCGACAGCTACCAGAATCGGACCGACACCTTCGACATCGCCATCCGGTCGCTCGCGACCGACGCGCGAATCCTCGAATTGCTCCTCACACGAGGCAACTTCAGCGCCGAGTCGGTCACCATCGACGGGGAGCCGATGGTGCGACTGACGACCGAGACGTACGATGGAAAGCAGTACGATCCCGATGTCGTTGAGTCCTACGAGGCACGCGTTCTCGTCTCGCCGGACGGACTCGTCCACTCGGCGCGCTCCCGGCTCGTCCTGACGGACGCGGCACCGATGGACGCACAACAGCGGACCTATCAGTTCACGCCGCGGTCGGTCGACCTGCCACCGACCCTCGACGTTCCCGCCGATCTCGGTGGCGAGACCAATTCGACTGCCTGACGCTCGCGTCCCTGCGAGGGTACTTACGCCTCTCAGTACCCGACTCGCTCGCGACCAGCGTCACAACAAAACCGAGGTGGATCTGCCCGCTACTTCCATCGAAACCAGGAAATAATTCAGCGGGTAGTAGGGACAGATCGCTTCACCGCGCTCGGTCACGGTACGGAGGCCTCACGAATGGACATCACTGAGATTCCCGACGACGCGTATGTCGGTGACGAATCACCGCCGCCCGACCGTGATGAGTTAGAGTCGCCTGACTCGCTGCTCACGGGTGGCCCGATCCGCGAGCGGCTCCTCGACGTCGTCACTGGGCTTCGAACCCCGACGAAAGTGTCCGACATCGCCGATCTCGCTGACTGCGATACCGAGACCGCCCGCGACTACCTCGAATGGTTCGACGAGATGGGCATGGTCCATCGCCACGACGGCCGCCCCGTCCGATACGAGCGCAACGACGCGTACTTCCAGTGGCGACGCATCGACCAGCATCCGCGAGAACTACTCCGAGCAGGAAATCGTCGAGGCGCTGTCAGACGCCATCGACCAGATCGAAGACTACAGAGCCCAGTTCGACGCAGACCACCCCGACGAGGTTTCCCTCGTCGAAGCCAGCCAGGACATGGCAACTGAAGACGCGTGGGAAGCACTCTCCGAGTGGAAAACGCTCGAACGCAGAGCAGCGCTCCTCGACGCGGCGCGACGTGATCACCCAGCTTCTGAGCAGCACTCCCGGTCATCATCGATGCCTGACGACGCCGGCCGACCCACCGACGTACCGGCCCCATCGACACTGAAATTCTCGACCGGATTGCCGCGCACCTGTTCCCGAAGCGCTCGATTTCAAATAGACAGTACCTGGAGTGGAGCGCCCGGGGATCGTCCGGATTGCCGATGTTCTCATCGTTGCATCGTAGTGCGAAACTCCACCCGGGGTAGAAAAGTGATTGCCCAGTCCAATTGAACCGAACGGTTATGCGTACTGGGTCACATAAAATAGGTATGGCAAGCGCGACTCGTCGAGGAGATGACGACCCTGAAGGGGTTGAGTTCATCCGCGAAGACGACGGGACTATCACAGCGCGCGATCTCGAAACGGGACTTGCCCGTGGTGGAGACACCCGATCAGAGGCGCTTACACAGCTCGCTGAAGTGCTCACGCTCGAAGCCGGCAACGGCGAACCTGTCGAAGATCCCGGCGAGTTTTTAGAGGAGATCGATGTCGATCCCGGTACGGACGACAAGGAACTTCCCAACTTCTTGCAGTAGATGGTTCGGCAGACGTTTTCTGGTCAAGAGATAATCTCTGTACTGACTGATTTCGGGTATGTCCCGCAGTCACATCGTGGAAGTCACGTTCGTCTTCGCTACGAAAACGAGGACACCGATGAGATTCGAAACGTCGATGTCCCGCTTCACCAGGAGATCGAGAGCGGATGCCCCGCCCTCAAGTAGCGACCGAAGAGAGCGAGTAGGAGGGGGAGGAAACCGACACGGGCTGATACGAACACACCTCGATTGCTGATGTACTCCCCAATCATTAACTAACACAGCGTAGCAATGTGAAGTACAGTGGAAGTCCGTCGTACCGCCGTCATCAAACTCGACACGCCCGCTGGAGCCGATTCGCTCCTTCGAGAGACCGTCGAGCAGTTCAAACACTGCGCCAACACCGCGAGTGAGTGGTGCTGGCACGGCGACGATGGCTACCACGTCACCTCGAAAGCCAAGGCCGAACGCGCACTCTACGACCGCCTTCGCGACGAAACCGATCTCACCGCGAACCTCGTCCAGAAGGGCATTCGGCGGGCCGTCGAGGCCATCAAAAGCGGGGTGAGCCGACTCGAACGCGGTGAATCCACGTCTCAACCCCACTTCTCGGCTGACAGTGCCGTCTACGACAAGCGGAGTGCGACGTTCCACCGCGACCACGTCTCGCTATCGACCCCCGATGGGCGTGTCGAGTGCGAGTACATTCTCCCCGACGACTCGGAGACACCCCCGACGAAGTACGTCGCCAACGAAGACTACGAGTTTCGGATGGCGCACTTGCAGTACCGCGATGGTGACTGGTATCTCCACGCATCGATGCGGAAGGTCGAGGAAGACACGGAACCCGACACCGAGCACAGAACAGTCCTCGGTGTGGATTTGGGCGTCAACAACCTCGCAGTCGCCTCGACGGGGACGTTCTGGTCGGCAGACGAGTTCAACCACTGGCGTCGAGAGTACGAGAAGCGGCGTGGCTCGCTCCAGCAGTGTGGGTCGCGAGCACGCCCACGAGAACATCGAACGCGTCGGTCGGAAAGAGAAGGACGGTTCGAGATATACCTGCACACGGTGGCGAACGAACTCATCGAGGAAGCCGTCGAGAACGAGTGTTCGCACATCGTGTTCGAGGACTTGACCCACATCCGGGAGAACATCCCCGAGGCGACGTGGCAACACGTCTGGGCGTTCCGACGCCTCTACGAGTACGTCGAATACAAGGCCGAAGAACACGGTATCGAGGTCGTACAGGTTGACCCGCGGAACACGTCGAAGCGGTGTTCGACGTGTGGGTTTACCCACGACGAGAACCGCCACGAGGAGTCGTTCGAGTGCCAGCAGTGTGGGTACGAGAACCACGCGGACTACAACGCTGCGAAGAACATCGGCTTGCAGTATCTCCGTCGTCGGCAAAACGCAGACGATGGAGGCGCACCCGTAGACGTGCGCTTGAATCGCGGGACGCTGAACGTGAGTGGGGAGTACGTTCCCCCTGCCTCAGTCGAGGCATAGAACGGGAGTCCACGCGAAAGCCCCACCCTCAACGAGCGAGGTCGGTTTCGACCCCGAGCGAAGTAGGGTGGGGTCGGTTGACTCGGAGGTTCGGATTCGGGACGCTTTCGCTCGATCACGCCGACCACGGTGCGAGACTGCAGACTTTCCAAGCGTGGTGCGAGTGGATCGACGAACACAACTAAACTAATTCGGCTCTGTTGAAATCCTGTGTCACGGAAAATCGAAGACGAAACGACGGTCAACGAGAGCTACTCCGTCACCGTGCCTGCTGCTATACGACGCGCGGCGGACATCGAAGCGGGAGACAAACTGCGGTGGCGTCTCGACGAGGAGGACAATCTTTCGGTCGAACTCGTCGAACAACGCCACGGCGCATTCGCACAGCTCGATCCCATCGATCTCGGTGACTCGACAGATGCCGCTGAAGACCACGATATTGTCGTGGGAAATAACTGACGGCCAGTGTTGTCGTGGATGCGAACGTCCTCATCGCGTTCTCGAACTGACTCGCCTCACGACACCGGAGAATCCATTCGGCGCGTAACCCACGGCACACTATTGTGAACGACTCCCGGCGAGATTCGTCATCGTTCGACGGTTCTTTTATATACCCGGGATACTGTGCTTCCAGCCGGGTTTGAAAAGCGCCGTGTTCACAGGCGGTACAAGACGGATACCCCGACCCTTGAGGTCGGGGAGGAAGTCGACAACCAATGACACAAACCACGCTACGATGGCAGGCAGACTCCCAACTGTATAAGTAACCTCAGCCGTGTACGTGAAATCACAGTGGAATACCGTCGTACCGCTGTGATCAAACTCGACACTCCCGACGGAGCAGACGCTTTGATTCGAGAGACTGTCGAGCAGTTCAAACACTGCGCCAACACGGCAAGCGAGTGGTGCTGGCACGGCGACGACGGATACCATATCACCTCCAAAGCCAAAGCGGAACGCGCTTTGTACGATCGACTCCGCGCCGAAACCGACCTCACCGCGAAAGCGTCCAGTCCGTGACGTCGACGGTCCCGGACCCGGTGTTCTCGATGACGACGTACTCGCTGCTACCGCTCACGTCGGTGATGTCGACGCCCGGCCCCGACCTCTCGGGCGTGAACGCCGTGAACAGCTCGTCGGACCCGAAGAAGTTCGTGGTCGTCGGGAGCGCCGGGTCGCCGATATTGTTCGCCGAGTCGGTGACCGGCGTGGTGGAATATGTCTTCCGACACACCGACAACGTTTATCGTAATACAGAGGTAATACAGACGTATGTCCGACGCTGACGCAGGGGCCAACGACGACCCCAACATGACCACCATCACGCTCAAGATTCCGCAGGCGTTCCTTGACGACCTCGATGCGACCTGGCGGGCCGAAGACTTCCCGTCCCGTAGCGAGTTCATCCGGTGGGCGCTTCGAGACGCCGTGAAGCACCCCGCGTTCTCGCGGAAGGGCTGGAAGGACATCGCCGCCAGCGAACACCAGCTGGCGACCGGTGAGGGACGAACCTACAGCAGCGACGAGATTCGAGCGCGTCTGAACGAGGACACGGATGCCGGCGAGTGACGACGAGTGGGACTGGAAGTTAACTGACCCCGCAGAACGTGAATACGAGAAGCTCCAGCCGCACGAGCAGGAGCGCATCGTCTCGAAACTCGACGAGATCGTCACCGACCAGTGGCGTGATCCGAGTGACTACCTGGAACCACTCACCGGTGCGCCGCATTCGAAGCTCCGCATCGGCGCGTTTCGTCTCGGCTGCAAGGCAGTCCAGACTGACCAGATTCTGTGGGTCTACACCATCGAGAAGCGTCCAGGAGCCTACAAACCGGGCGACGACTGATCGGCCTGCCGAGAGCTAAAACAGTCGTCGCACTCCCAATACTCAAATGAATCTTCTTCTCCAGTCCATTTAACCACGTCGTGTCCTTCCCACTCGCCTGTCTTCTCGTATTGTCCGTCGCTGTCTTCGTCAGGAACAGTAAATTTGCCGAAGTAGTGGCCTCCCTCGTATATATCGTCCTCAATGTCGCAGCACCATTCTCAAGGTCTTCTCTGCTCGCTGTGTTTCCCTCGGTGATGTCCTCAATCCCGCGAAGGACACCCTCAGGTACCTCAGGCCACTCTCCGTTTTTGCCGTCGCCCTCACAGTTTCGCTCACAGAGCGCTGATTGTAGCGGGTATCGTTCGGCGCGTAACCCACGGCACACTATTGTGAACGACTCCCGGCGAGATTCGTCATCGTTCGACGGTTCTTTTATATACCCGGGCGGTCCTTTTACTTATAGTGACTAATCCAGCCGACACCATCGAGATACAGAACGTGGTCGCCTCGACAGGCATCGGACAGGAGCTCGACTTGGACACGCTCGCTGCCGATCTGACGGGCTCGAGCTACGACCCGGAGAACTTCCCCGGCGTCGTCTACCGACTCCAGGAGCCGAAAGCAGCGATGCTCATCTTCCGCTCGGGGAAGATGGTCTGTACCGGCGCAAACAGCATTGACGCCGTCCACGAGGCGCTGTCAATCGCCTTCGATCGCCTGCGCGAACTGAACATCCCCGTCGACGAGGACCCGGAGATTACGGTCCAGAACATCGTCTCCACGGCCGACCTTGGCGCGACGCTGAATCTGAACGCCATCGCCATCGGCTTCGGACTCGAAAACATCGAGTACGAACCCGAGCAGTTCCCGGGGCTCGTCTACCGGATGGACGACCCTGACGTGGTCGTGCTGCTGTTCGGCTCCGGCAAGCTCGTCATCACCGGTGGGAAGACGACGGACGACGCGTCCGAAGCCGCTGCCGCCGTCACCGAGGAACTCGAATCGCTCGGTCTGCTTGGCTAACCGGAGACGTACCGAATTCTTCGCTCTACGAGGAGCCACGTGAGCGATAGCGCTGCACCCAACACATTCGCGGTCATATCGCCCACGCTGAAGTAGCGCGTCGGCAACACACCCTGTGCCAGTTCGATCGCGACGCCGTACAGTCCTGCCGTCGCGAGAACGATAATCACTCGTTCGGCGAGTGGCCGCTCTAGCGTCGCGTACGCCACCATCGCGCCGAGCCCGGCATAGGCGACGAAGTGGAGATACTTGTCCCACAGCGGCCCGCCGGACGGTGCCCGTGGTGGCGTTCCGGTGAGCGAGTAGAAGGCGATGAACGCGGCGACGGCCAGCACGCAGCCGTACCGGACCCGACGGGGGAGTGCTGGAAACGGGAGCCGATACATGTCCGTTGCTCGTGGGCCATCCGTGGTAGGTGTTCGGTTACACCAGTACGTAGCTGTTCCACATCGTCACGACGGTGCCGACCATCGCGAGCGCGAGCGGGATCGCGACTCGCCCCGGCTCCGGCGCGATTCGCCACAGCCCGTAGAAGGCGGCGAGACTCACCAGTTTGAGCACGACGATACCGACCGGCCCAGCGAATGCCAAGGCCGCCGCTGCCGCAGGACCAACTTCCGAGCCACGGCCGAGCGCAAGCCCGACGAGCGTCGTCAGCAGGTCACCAACGCCGTAGCTCGCGACTGCAACAAGCCAGATCGAGCGCTGTTTCGTCGCAAGCGCCGCGATCCAGCTGTCGAGGAACACCGGCTACACCAACAGGAACACGCCACCCGCGAGTGCGGTAACTGTGGTGAAGACGGCGAGCAACAGGAAATCAACGGTCGGCGAGATGAACGCCGATTCGGTGTCGGTCGCTGCCATACGCGCAGGAGGCTGTCCGACATAAAAAATGCACACTCTATTTCGAACGGTGAGTCGCGGCCCGACACTCATCCTGCCGGAGTACCGATTTGGCTTGTTGTTCTACTGAGCGCCCATCGAACCGCCGACACAGCGGAACTGTGAGCCACTAACACGGCGGAACGACCGAGTCAGCAATTCGCGAACGTCCGTCCGACAGTCTCAGTTCTCGGGTATCGCGTCATCCTCAACTTCCGTCGCGAGGTCGATATCCGCGCGATGCTGGGCGAGTCGGGTTCGCAACATATCGGCCTCGAGGTCGTCGCCCGCGATGCGTGCGATGAACTCCAGCGACTTCGCGTGTGCGCCAAAGGGCGTGCCCGACAGCCCCGACAGCGGGCCCGACAACATTCCCGGCTCGTCGTACTTCTTCGAGTGGAGCTCGTCGAGCGAGAGCCCCTCGATCTGGCGCTCCACGTCGCGACGCACGCTCGCGGTGATCCAGTTGAGTCGCTCGTAGTAGCGAAGCGCACACAGCGCGCCAGCGGTCCCGAACGTCGTGCCGAGATACTTCGCCCACTGAATGAGCGTATCCGTCTGCGTGAACTGAATCTGGTCGTCGAGATACGGTCGCGTCCCTGCTGAGCTGGCCATACCCGCTCTCCGATATCCTTCCTCTAAAACGGGTCCCCTGTTTCGAGCGGTGAGTCGCGTTAGATGAGCCCGCTGACGATGTAGCTCGTTCCCGAGGCAACGAGCGCGCCGACCCACGTCAGCCCGACGAAGTGCGGCAGCGCGTTGACGAAGTGGCCGCGATCGGAGATACGGATCATAATCGACGACAACATCGCGTTGACGAGGATGACGAGGATGAGCAGATACTCCATCACCGCGATATCGTAGCCACCCGTCGAGAAGAGATTGAGCGCAAGCTCGCCGCTCTGCTGGAGTCGGGTGGTGATTTCGAGCATCTGGCCGGCGATTTCTAGCCCGATGAACGCCGAGAACAGCGACGCCGCCGTAATGCCGTAGATGATTCCGATGAGCGTCGCCGTCTCCTGTTCGCGCTGGTCTCTGAGATGGAGCACTTCGGTGATATTCGTCGAGATGACGGAGCCGAGCTGGCGCGGCTCACCACCCATCCGCCGCCCGACGACGTACATGTCACCAAACTTCTGGATGAGATACGAGCCGGTCTCGGCACCGAAGTAGGTCCACGCCTGCTTCGAGTTGATACGCGTCCGGAGCCGCTTGTACAGATTATCGATGTTCGGCGTGAGCGAGCCGAAGTCCTTCGTCCGAAGCATCTCAAGCACGTTCGCCGTCGAGCTCTGCTTTACCGACTCGACACCACCGAGCGCCCGAATGAACGACGGGAAGCCCTCGTCCCGCTCGGAGACGCGGTTCTCCTCGCGGCGCATCGCCAGCCCCGGAATCAACAGCGGCAGCGTCGGAATCGCGACGTACATCGGGCGCGGAATCCGGTCCGACGCAATCGGCGTATACCCCAGCCCGAGCGCGAGCACCGCGACCACCGCGATAATCGAGAGCCCGACGCCGACGAAGACGTGCGGCTGCACCCGCCTCGCCGGTGAGTGGTTTCGCTCGTCGGTCGAGTTGAGCCACACCGGATCACGCGGCGCGGTCTGGTGGATGACGAAGAGGAAGCCACCCTGTACGATGGCGAACATCACGATGACGCCCGTCAGCAACAGCGTGGCGGGGACGCCCAACAGCAGCGGGAGCACCGTCGCAAACACGAGGATGAACGTCGTCGAGAGCATCATCGACATGTACAGCTCTTTCAGCACGTCGATCTTCGCGAGGTCGGACTCGTACCGGGTGACGAACTCGTCGATCATCGACTCCTGCTCCTCGACGAGAAAGTCACTCAGCGACTGACCGGCACCGACGGTGTACGCGAGCCGTTCGAGGAAGTCGGCGAGCATATCCGAGGAGACTCGCTTGGCGCGGCGGCGACAGGCGTCGTCCAGTGACTGATTCCACGTGTCCACAAGTGCCGTAATGCGGCCCATCTCCTCGGCGAGCGCGCCGTACTCATCGATGTTGGCGAGGGTCCGGAACACCTCGACGCGGTCGATGTTCGTCAACGAAAGCACCGTGATGTGGGTCAAGAACAGATGAAACTGCTCGCGAACCTCACGACGCTTCCGGTCGGCGACGACCTTCGGGTAGACGAGCGCGCCCAACACCGGCAGGAAGCCTAACATTGCCACGGGGAAGGCGACAATCGGCTCCGGGCGAACGACCACCAGCACCCCCACAATACCCGCCGCGAGTGCGACCGTCGGCAGAAGAACGATCGCTAGATACCGCTCGGGTGAGATGCCCATGTAGCGATACGCGTCGATAACCGAAGACAGCAGATCTCGGACGTTGATGTCGAACGCCGATTCCTCGTCTTCGGTCTGTGTGCTCATACTGACCTGTTCTCCGTCAGCCCGTGAATATCAATGTCGAGCGCCTCGACGCCGTCACGCTGGAACGTCTCGATGGCCTCGTTCACCTCGTAGTAGCCGACCGTCCCGGCGTCGATGAGCCGGCGGATGATCTCGGCACGCCGGTCGAGTTCGTCGTAGATCAGCCGCGTGTCCTCGTAGCCGAGCAGCGTCGCAATCTGGTTCTCGAGGACGTGGCTGTTGTTGCGCCCCTTGAACACCACCTCGTCGTCGCGGGGGTCCCACGAGAACGCCTCGCGGGTGACGACACCATCCTCGTGACTGGGAGTAGCCCTCGATTTCCTGCACGCTCGTGACGCGACGGAGCACGTCATCCCCCTGTTTCACCCGGTTCTGGAACAGCGCCACGTCGCAGTTGTCCATGAACGTTTCGGGGACGTTGATGGGGTTCGACGTGAACCGCTGGATCATCGAGACGATATCGCTCGCGTGGAACGTAATCAGGACCGGGTGGCCGGTCTGGGCCGCCTGGAACGCCATCTGTGCCTCTGCGCCACGAACCTCACCGACACAGATGTAGTCGGGCCGCGAACGCAGGGCCGCGGCGACGAGATCGAACATATCCACGTCCGACCCTTCGCCGTTCCCCTCACGGGTGAGGAGCTGCTGCCAGTTTTCGTGTGGCGGCATCACCTCGGCGGTGTCTTCCGCCGTGTAGATCTTGTGATCGCGCGGGATGAACGAGAACATCGAGTTCAGCGTCGTCGTCTTTCCCGATGCCGTCTCGCCGACGACGAACACCGTCTGTTCGTTCTCCATACAGAGCCAGAGATACGCCGCCAGCTCCGGTGAGAGGGTCCCCCACTGGGTGATCTGGAGGATAGAGAGCGGCACGTCCTCGCCCTGTCGGATGGTGAGCGACGGCCCCTTTATAGAGACGTCGTCTGAGTAGATGATGTTGATACGCGAGCCGTTCGGGAGCGTGGAGTCGATAATGGGGTCCGAATCCGAGATGGGATGATTCATCCGTTCGCCCATGTTCCGAATCCAGTTGGAGAACTCCTCCGGGCTGCCGAAGTCGACGGTCGTCTCCACCATCCCGAACGTCGCGTTATCGACATAGCAGGCGTGGGGACCAATGACGTGGATATCCTCGTTCTCGTCGTCGGCCATCACTGATTCGAGCGGGCCGAGCCCGACGATATCCCGCTGGAGGATGTACCGGAGGCGCTCGTAGGTCCCCTCGTCGACGGTGAATCTGCCGCCGAAGATGGCTCCCCGGATGCGGTCCGGGACCGACCCAACGCCGTCGGGGATGGTCAGGATCTCGTCGATGAGCTCGTCGAGATGTTGGGTGAAATCGCGGTCGCCGTCGTCGCCGGGAGCCGGCTTCGATACCGAGCGGTCGAGCACCTCGGTCCGGAGTCGCTCGTACTGGCGCTCGTCTTCGGGTCGCAGCTTCGGCTCCAGACAGTGATAGGTCGTGTCTTCGCCCGCCTCGCCGTACACGTGCGCAAAAATCGGTGGCTCGGCCGGGAACAGCACGTTCGGCTTCCCATCTGCGTGTTCGTCGTCTGGCTCTTCCACGTACTCCGGATACGTTCCAGTCCGCTCGTGGAACGTCTCCAAGTGCTCGCGAATGTGGTTGTGCTGGCTCGCCACTGCGCGCAGTTCGTCTGGTATTCGTGTGGTGCTCATGCGATTGTCCTCGATTCGATGACGATTCCCCGCCCCTGCTGGACGGAGAAGCCGATGGTGTCGTCGACCGGTCGTTTCATTCCTGCGAAACGCCGGACGAGCGCTTTCTTCCGAATTTCCTGTCCGATCGACTCACTCTGCAAGTCGAAATACACGTCGGCCGCACTGTGCAGCGGTCGGAGTGCGCGGTCGGTCATCGACTCCGGATTGATGGTGATGATGGCGACCTTGCCGGCCGCGAGCGGCGCTTCGAGCTTCGCCATAATTCGCTCCATCGCGCGGTCCTCGTTGCCGGTTCCGAGGGTATCGCCGAACTCGGGATCGTTGCGAAACAGGTCGCCGAACCCGTCGATGACGAGCGCGTCCCCGTTCCACAGCGTTCCCGGCTCAAACAGCGGCTCAATGAGCGGCCGGTCGCCGTCGACCGGCGCGTGAAAGTGGATGAGCCGACGTTTCAACAGATGCCGCGTCACGTCATACGATATCGAGTGCATCTGTTGTACGTACTCGCGTGCGGTGTGTTCCGTCGAGACGCCGGTCACCGTCGTTCCCTCCTCGCAGAATCCGTAGATAAATCGCGAGGAGAACACGGATTTTCCGGTTCCCGTCCCGCCTTCCAGCAGGACCAAACTCCCTTCGGGAAATCCGCCGCCAATCGCGTTGCTGACGCGGTCGCGCGATTCGAGGCCGACGGAGAGATGATTCATGTTCTAAATCGGATCGTCTCACGTTCGCTCTCCACGATGACGGTCGCACTGTGGTCCCCGGTCGCAAGTGCGCTGTCGATGACGATCCGGACGACGGTACCGCTCGTCCACGATTCGCCGTCGAGAACGGTGACCGTGATCGCTGACGACATCACGTACTCGCCATCGAGTAGTACCTCGATGCTCGGTCCGCTCGTCGAGATGTGCCGCCGCCCGCTGTTCTTCACCAGTAGCGAGACCGTCTCGTCGGTCGCGTCGTACACGGCACCGCTCGCGGGATCGCTGATGATCTCGATATCCGTATCGATATCTTCGGCGACATCTGCCCCGTGAGCACCGACTGCGTCTGCGAGTCCGCCGACGGATGAGACCAGCGTCCCGGAGACGGCCGCTGCGACGCTGAGCGCCGCGATGAACAGCACGAGCGTCGAGACCGAGTCAGCCGCCATTCAGGTCACCTCCGCCGTCGCTGCGATCCCGGGCCCCGTTACCACCTTGACCTGTGTGGGCGACGCCGAATCATCGATGATGAGCGTCAGCTCCAGCGTCTCGCCGCTGGCCCACACGTCGGTCGCCGCGGTGCCGTCGACCGTCGACGAATCGGGAATCCGGTACGTCCCGTCGACGAGGAGGTCGGTCTTCGAGACCGCTAACGTACTGGCTCCGTCGTTGTCGACGACCACCGTGAGCGTCTTCGTGTTGTCTGCGGTATCCGGGTCGGTCACCGTCGCGCTCGTGATATCGATCGCTGTATTCCGCATCGTCAGTGAACGCTCGTCGCGTGCGTCGATCGCCTCTGACCGACGCTCGCTGTACTGCTCGACAGCCGGGTACAGTGTCGACGCGCTGATTAACAGCCCGATGAACACGACGGCGGTCGCTCCACTGACGCTGAATCCCATCTATACCTCGTCCAGTTGGCTTAGCACGGTCAGATACTGGTGTGAGAGTGCGTGCTCGTCAGCCGTCGGTTCCCGCGGCTGCGTCGGATCGACGAACACGTCGAGTGACGGTCCGCCGAGACAGTCGAGAATGCGGTCGCGAGCCGGCGGCGACACCCAGTTAACCGCCTCGTAGTGCTCGACCGCACGGAGCGCGCCTGCAGGCCCGGATTTTTCCATCAGCTTCGCGAGCCACTCCATCAGGAGCACGTCGCCCGCGTAGCCGTCCGGTACCGCGTTGACCATCGCATTGTACTGTGGCTCGTTCATACCGAGTCCCGGGCCGCCGGTGCCTTCGACCGAGACGGCCTGTCCGACACCGTCTGTAGCGGCCGACGCTGGAGCCGTCTCGTCGTCGAGGTCGTCGAAGCTCACGACGCCCTCGTCTCCGTCGTCGCTGTCCTCGCTCGCGGTCGCGTTGTCGTACATCTCGCCCGCCTCGACAAACGGGTTCTCGGCGGCGTTCACCTGGTCGTACACGCCGAGCAGCTCGCGCACGGTGTCGTTCATTTCGCTGACCGTGTCCTGCAGGTCGTCCTGTGAGCTCTGGACCGCCTGCACGGAACTGGACGTGGAGTCCACCTCGGACTCGATTTCGTTGATGCGTGCCGTCAGCTCGTTCGAGGAGGCGTCCCCGCCCTCCCCGTCGTCCATCTCGACGATGGCGGGCGCAGGATCCACCTTCTCGATTTCCTCGTCGCCAGACTCGTCTGTCTCGTCGTTTGCAGGCGGTTCCCAGCTGAGTAGGTCGCGTAGTGATTCGAACATTTGTGTATCCTCCGTGCGGGCGGCACGGGCTGTTGCTACTGTCACGAAGGAACGCTCTACGTATATCCCGGTGGTCGGTTTCATCGGGCGTTTCGAGTTTCGATTCGAATCCCGAATCGGCCGCTGAAATCGTTAGCTGTGCTAAGTAGATGTCGCCTCGTTGTCCAGGTGGGAATACAACATCCGCCCGGCTGGGAGCAGCTCCCCGAAAGGATGGACACACATATGAAACTACCAACATCACTCGATGATTTCGACCGCGGTCAGGTCGGTATCGGGACGCTGATCATCTTCATTGCACTCGTGCTCGTCGCTGCAGTCGCAGCCGGCGTGCTCGTCAACACCGCAGGCGATCTGCAGTCGAAGGCATCCACTACCGGTGAGGATGCACAGGCGAGTGTCTCCAACCAGATCGATGTCGTCTCCGCGACGGGTATCGCTGACACCAGCAGCAACGAGGTTGATACCATCGAGCTCACCGTGAAGAAATCTGCCGGCTCCGCTGCTATTGACCTCTCAAAGGCAACGATTCAGTACAACAGTGGAACTGCAATAGCAACGTCTTGACCGAGGACGCTACGGCGCAATGAATACTGAATTCGGTACTGCATACTGATTACCTGGAGCCGATGAGCACGACTCTGACACGTCAGCGTGTCATAATCACGGTTAACGCTGCAATCGAGGTGGCGCATGACCCGACAGCCAGCGAGCATGCGAGTATCCAGGCCTTGGAGAAGGCTCGCAGGTTGATCTGACGCTCGTTGACCAGTCTGGTGCATCAACTTCCTACGGTGTTAACGTCCCCGCTGTGGTTAGTGAGCCCTACGTTAGCGTCTAAATCCGGTACCCTACTGCGTAACTAACTTCATTTTTTACAATACAACAGATGCACAACCGCGTGACGATTGGACTGGCCGTCGCTGTGGTCGCCACGGCGATCGTCGCCGGGCCACTCGTTCCCGCGGTTTCGTATCCAACCGATTCAACAGCTAGTGACGCAGTGTACAGCGGCTTCGGCGGCGACGCAGGATTGGAGTTGGACCGCCAACTCGCCTACCAGCTCGCCGACGAGCCGACGATAACCGTCTCGGACGGCGTCGTCGAGACGCCAACGACGGTCACGGTGCAGGCAGGGGCCGACCCTGTCGCACTTCGATACCAGCTTCGGAACGAGACGCGGTCCACGATCGAGACCGCGACCGTTCCGGCCGGCGAAGTGCGAACCGTAACGCGGACGCCACGACTCGAAGCGACCGGACAGCTCCGGCTGAACGTGACGGCAACGACAGACGGAAGCACGTTCCTCGTGCACCACTCCACGTTCAATGTCTCGACAGCGTAGCCGTCGCGCACTCGCTCGCCTCCGCCGCGAGTGGCAGCGATGGCTCGCTCCCGTCCCGACCGAGCACGCGGTGACGCTGTTCCTGCTCGCGTGCGTGCTGTTCGCGAGCTACTGGCGCATCGACGTGTTCATCGTCGACACCGTCGCCGTCGCGAACGCGCTCGCGAACGTCGCCGACGGCACGCTCCAGATTTCGACGGTGTACTACGGGCCGCCCGACGCACAGACGCCGGGGGTGTACGCGCACGGCGGGCGACTGTACGGACGCAACTACGGCCACGTCTTCGCCGCACTCCCCGTTCTGCTGTTGTTGCGAGCGGTGGCCGTCATCGCGGAGCCTGCTGTCGTGCTCGCCGGGCTCTGGTCGCTCGGTGTCGCCGTCGTCGGACGCCGACTCTCGCGAGCGTTCGATACGCCGGCGTACGGGCTTGTGGGGGCACTCGTCGCCGGCTTCCTGTTCGTCCTCAACGTCGTCGGCGGGACGGCCATCGCGCCGCGGCTGTTCCCGTTGGTCGCGCTCCAGTTCGTCATCCTCGTCGCCGGTGGTGGACTCGTCGCGACGATGTATCTCCTCGTTTCACTGTTTCACGGTCACCGCGTCGGCGTCGCGGCTGCCGTCGCGACGATGCTTGCCGGTCCTATCGGCTTCTGGGCGACGATCCCGAAGCGACACCTCGCCACGGCGTTTCTCGTCCTCCTGTCGGTCTACTGCTTCGCCCGGAGCCGCCACACCGAACGGCTGTTCGATCGAGCGCTCGCGTACGTTCCCGTCGGCCTGACCGCGTGGATCTCCGCTCCCGAAGGGTTCCTCCTGCTCGTCTCGCTCGGAACGGTCGATGTCGCGACCTCACGACGGCGCGACCCACGGACCCTCGCGACCCTCGCTGTCGTCCTGTTCATCTCGCTGGTTCCGTTCTTCGTGACGAATTTCCTCATCTCGGGGAATCCACTCCAGCCGCCTCGACTGCTCACCTCCTACCGTGCCGGTGGTGCGTCGGTCACCACACAGCCGGCGGTCGCACCTTCGAACCCTGCAGAGCCACTCGGAGGCGTCGACTCTCCCTCGCCGTCCGACGGTGGTAGTGGCGGTAGTGGTGGTAGTGCTGGTGGCGGCGGCGAGACCGATGGTGGTGGTAGTGATAGCAGTGGTGGCGGCAGTACTGGTGGCGGTGGCGAGACCGACGGTGGTGGTAGTAGTGGCGGTGGACCCACCGTGGTCGAGTCACTGCTCGCGACTGTCGGCGGCCTACTCTCTCGGGTCCTCGGGCAGTTCGAGCGCGGGCTCACCGCGATTGCTCCCGAGCGGCTGTATCACGTCTTCGTCCGGAGTGGCCGAATCCCCGGCGTGGACTACGGACAAACGGGCGGTGAGACAATCGAGTTAACGCTGCTCGAAACCGCACCCGTCCTCGCTGCGCTGGTGGCTGCGCCGGGCTACTACCTGCGCGAGCAACTCGGTCGCGACGGAACCGGGTCCTCGTTGGCCGGTATCCGCCGCCGACTGTCGCTCCCGACCGACGACCCCGCCCGCGCGACCGATCTGTTCGCCGTCGTGTTCACGGTCCTTTTCTCGCTGGTGTACCTTCCACGCCTGCCGGTCCACGGGATGATCACCGTCCGATATCTCATCCCGACGGTACCGCTGTTCATCTACGGAGTCGCACGGCTGGCTCCCGTTCGTGCCGTGGTCACAGACGCGACCGCCCTCCTCGGCCGCGCGACGCTGTTGGCCTTCGGACTCGGGCTGGCCGGGCTACTCGTACTCGGCCCAGTGGCTCAGCCCTCGGTCGGAACCGCGATGCAGGCACACGCCGTCGTGAATCTGGCAATCGGCGCGCTGGTGGTCGGCTGGCTCCTCGGCCGGCCGGACGACACGCGACTCGGTGCAGTCGCACTCGGCTGTGCAGCGGCGGGCGCTGCGCTGTTCGTCTTCGCGACCGGCTTCGAGTACTTCGCGGACGGTCGACGCTACCTGTTTGCAGTCGCCAGACTCATCGAGATGGGTATCCAAGCAATCGTATGACCAACGGCGGTGACGAGCACGACGGTAAAGAGCCACCTCTTGACCCCGAGACGCTGTCGCTCGACGACAACCGCATTCGGTCGCTCGGCAACGAACGATTCGTGGTCAGCGCCGAGGGGAGCGAGCAGTCGGAGCCACCGGAGCCGGACGACGACGCAGAGGACGCCGAGTCGATCGACCCGCGGCTCGCGAAGCTCGATGGACTCGATGGCGCGTACGCACTCACGGTCGCGGCTCGGACGACGCAGTCGGAGGCGACGTTCGCCGTCGGCTCGAATGATGTCTCTGCGACGTTCGAGTCGTTCATCCGCTGGTACGCAAAACAGATTTCCGACGATTCGGCGCCTGAAGACGTGCTCGCGGTGTTGCTCCGCAACTCCTCGCTCGACGTCCAGATACAGCGCTAGGCTTTAATCCAGTGACGACAGCGCAGACTGCATAAAGTAGCCGAGAGCGAGATGCTGCTCCATTGCCGATTCCACGCGTTCACGCAGTTTCTCTTCGTCGTCGACGCGGTACTCCTTCGTGCGAACGAGTTCGTGGACCTCGAGTGCTCCGTCGTCTTCGAGGTCGTGAAGCCGTGGATACACCGTCCCCGGGCTGAGCCGAGTGTCGAACACCGAAGCCAGGTCACCCATCAGCCCCTTCCCGTGGCTGTCCGAGCTTCGGTGGGCGACGAGGAGCAGCAGAATCTCCTCGAGATTGCTCTTGATGATCTCATCATCGAAGCTAAACTCGTCGTCGCCGAACAACGTCGTGGTCACCTCGTCGAGCACGACCTCCGACTGCTGTTCCGGTGCGAGCCGGACCACCGGGCCGCTGGTCTGCGTCTCGGTGGCGGAGGTGAGCTCCTTCTGCAAC
Organism: Halobacteriales archaeon; assembly: GCA_034521675.1. Taxonomy (GTDB): domain Archaea; phylum Halobacteriota; class Halobacteria; order Halobacteriales; family Haloarculaceae; genus Halosegnis. The sequence goes on from JAXHLZ010000005.1 coordinate 455,370, forward strand.
TGCTCGACACTGATCGTCGTCCCTTCGCTCGAACCGACTGGCTTGTTTCCCCGTGGACGTTGTGACATACGAGAGTACACATCTGTACTATGTATAAACCCCAAATCCGTTTTTCACTCCGTGAGAACGCTTTACACATTTTTATCTACTGAGTGACGAACTCCCGAGAGACGACCGCACTCGTGTGATTCTGTGTTTCACGATTTCGCAGCTATGCTCGATTACCTTTGTTATCTGTTCATATGTCGCGCCTTCAGTGCCGTTTTCGATTCGGCTCGACACGCTATTTTCACTGGTTTCTTGTCACACGCTCTCCATCTATCTCGATGCTGCCCTGAATATGGATTCAATCACCGCACAGCAGCTCACGAAACGCTACGACGAGACGCTCGCGCTCGATTCTCTCGACCTCTCAATTCCGGACGGGAGCGTCTACGGCTTTCTCGGTCCGAACGGCGCGGGCAAGTCCACGACGATGCGGCTGTTGACCGGACTCGCGACGCCGACCTCGGGGGAGGCGACCGTCGCTGGCGTCCCGACAACCGACCGAGCACAGCTCATCGACCACATCGGACTGCTCCCCGAAGAGCCGCCGATTCACGACGAACTCACCGCGCGCGAGCAGCTCACCTACGCCGCCGGGTTGCGCAATCTCTCGGAGCCGCAGTCGCGAATCCAGCGGCTGCTCGACCGTGTCGCGCTCGCCGAGGACGCCGACACTCGCATCGACACCTACTCGACGGGGATGCGCCAGAAGACCGCGTTCGTGCAGGCCGTCCTTCACGAGCCGGACGTGCTGTTTCTGGACGAGCCGACCGCCGGACTCGACCCGCGGGCGGCCCGCACGATCCGCGAGTTCATCGACGAACTCTCCGACGTCGGCACGACCATCTTCCTCTCGACGCACATCCTCCCCGTCGTCGACGAACACGCAGATACGGTGGGCGTGCTCTCGGGCGGGAAGCTGGTCGCGGAGGGTGCACCCGCGGAGCTGAAACGCCGAGTCGACGCCGAGACCGGCGATAAGACGCTCGAAGACGTGTTCCTCGACGTGACCGAGACCGCCCCCGACGAGGCACTCTGATGGTCGTCGGTCATCTCGCTGGCGCGCTCACCATCGCCCGCACGGAGCTCCGGCGCAGCATCCGCAAGGTGACTGGGCGGCTCTCACAGATTCTCGGGCTCGGTTTCGGACTGTTCATCTTCAGTGCTGGCGCGCTCGCGCTCTCGTATCTGCTCATCGCCGAGTCGCCCGATCTCTCCGGTTTCACGATCGGTGCGGGCGTCCGAAGCGCTATCACCTTCCAGTGGCTGTTCGTCGTCGCTATCATCACCCAGCGGGTCGTGACGGTGAACCCACGACCCGACGCGGGCGATCACCTCCTCACGACGGTCCGCCCGGCGACCGCGGTGTTCGGACTCGTCATCGCTGAGGTCGCCCGTATCGCCGCCTACGTCGGTCTTCCGGTCCTCTTCGTGACTCTTGCGCTCGCGTATGCGACCGGTTCCGTCGTGACCGTCCCGCTGGTCGCGCTCACGGTTGTCCTCCTGTTCACGAGCGGGGTCGTCCTCGCACACGTCGTTGGGCTCGCGGTCAAGCTCGCTGTCGCCCGAATCCCCACCCTCGCGCGCCACCGCACCGTACTCGGCACGCTCACCGTGGTTCTTCTCTTCGGCGGCTACACCGTCATCCAGTCGTCAAGCGGCGGCACGGGCGGTTTCGGCGTCGTTCCCGTCGGCTGGGTGGCCGACCTCGCGGCGCTCGCGCTCCCGGTCGGCACCTCGCCGTCGCACGCGGTCGGCGGTCTCGCAGTGACCGGGGTCGTCATCGTCGCTGGTGTTCCGCTCGCGAGTCGCATCGCCACGGCGTTCTGGTTCGGCGACTCCGTTACCCCCGAAATCGAGACCGAGGAGGCGACCGTCGAGCGGGTCGGGACCGACCCGCTCGTGAGTGGGTTAGGAGTGCTCGGTCGACTCCCGCTCGGTTCGGGACAGTCGGGCTCTGTCGCTCGGCGAACCGTGCTGCTCGCGCGGCGTGCGCCCGCAAAGCTCTCGTATCTCATCCTCCCGTTCATTCTTGCCGGCTCCTTCATCCTGCAGGCCGCCTTCGGCGAGCTGACTGTCCCGACCGCCGTGTTCGCGCCCGGGCTCGCGGTCGCACTCCCGTGGGTCGCCGGCGCGGCCTTCACCCTCAATCCGCTCGGTGACGAGGGGAGCGTGCTCCCGCTGACGCTCACCTCACCGATTGCCGGCCGGACGTATCTTCGCGGATTGGTCCGGCCCGGCATCGTCCTCGGGGGGCTCTGTCTGCCCGCCGTCCCGATTCTCGCCCTCGCGACCGACTACACTCCCGCCGACGCCGTGCTTATGCTCGCGGTCGGAGCCGTCGGTATCCTCCTCGCAGCAGCCGTCGCGACGGGTATCGGGATGGTGTTCCCACGCACCAACACCATCCGCGTCTCACGCGGCCGGGAGGCGACGCCACCGACGATGACGGCGATGGTGCTCTACACGGTCTGTATCGGCGTGACCGTTGGCCTCCCCATCGCCGCCGGCATCGCTCCCGCCGTCGTTCGAACAGTCGCCGCCGTCCTCGTTGGTGGCCTGCTCGCCTTCCCGTTCGCGTACGTCGGTGGCCCGCTGGCGGGTGTGGCCGACGCGCTCGGGTCACTCGGTCAGTCCATTGCCGGCGTTGATATCGCCGTCGTCCAGTGGGGCGGACTCGTCGTCCCGGTCATACTCGGTATCCTCGCCGGCGTCGCCTCCGTGCGGTTTGCGGCTCGCTACTTCGAACGGTACACGCTGTGACCACACCGAGTCGCAACCGTTAAGCGCGACTGTCCAAACCTTTGGATGCGGGCCGGTGGGGTAGCTTGGTATCCTTCGAGGATCGGGTCCTCGGTACCTCGGTTCAAATCCGGGCCGGCCCACTTTCTCTCTCTCTCTTCGTTTCACACAGCTGTGGCAAGAAAATTCGCGCGCGTCAAACAGGGGGTTTCATGAGAGATGCTCACACAGTATCAACCATGACGGACACAACACCAGTCGTGGTGAGTGCGAAACGGACCGCTCAAGGAAAAGAAGACGGCGCGCTCGCAGAGATTCGGAGCGAGGACCTCTCGATTCCGCTCGTGAACACGATGCTCGACGAGACGGGCATCGACCCCGACGACGTGGACGACGTGATGTGGGGCTGTGCCCAACAGCGTGATGAGCAGGCCACCAACATTGCCCGCCAGATTGCCATCTTCTCGGAGCTGGGCGAGTCGGTTCCCGGCACGACGATCGATCGCCAGTGTGCCTCCTCCGCACAGGCTATTATCAGCGCCTCCGACGCTATCGCGGCCGGTCATCGCGACGTGATGTTCGCCGGCGGCGTCGAGAGTATGTCTCGCGTCAAGATGGGTGGTGGTAGCGGGACGATGTACCCCGCGCTCGACGAGCGCTACGGGATGGAGAATCTCTCGATGGGGATGACCGCCGAGAAGGTCGCCGAGGAGTACGGCGTCTCCCGCCAGGAGCAGGACGAGTACGGGCTCCGCAGTCAGGAGCGCGCCCGCGAGGCCACGGAATCAGGTCGCTTCGACGACGAGATCGTCCCGCTCGAAACCGACGAGGGGACCTTCGACACGGACGAGAGCATCCGTAACACGGATATGGAGACGCTCGGCAAGCTCCCGACCGTGTTCAAAGAGGACGGCTCCGTCACGCCGGGCAACGCCTCCGGCATCGCCGACGGCGCGGCCGGCCTCCTGCTCACGAGTCGCGCGTACGCCGACGAACACGACCTCGACGTGCTCGCCGAAGTCGGTACGAACTTCGTCGCCGGCGTCGACCCGACCGAGATGGGTGTCGGTCCGATTCCCGCGACTGAGGGCCTCTTAGAGCGCTCGGGCCGCGATATCGACGAGTACGGTCTCGTCGAGATCAACGAAGCGTTCGCCTCCCAGTGTCTCTACTCGGCCGAGCAGCTCGGGATTCCGATGGACCGGCTCAACGTCAACGGCGGCGCAATCTCGCTGGGCCACCCGCTCGGCGCGTCGGGCGCTCGCCTCCCGGTCACACTCGTCCACGAGATGAACAAGCAGGGCGTCGAGCGCGGTATCGCGACGGAGTGTGTCGGCTTCGGCCAGGGCGCAGCGATCGAGTTCTCACTTCCGAACTGAACCACATTGCCGACACATTGTGTCGGCTCTGTTGATTCCTCGTCGGTACGGTTCGAAGATTGTCCACCGACTGGCTTCCGCCCGAAGCGTTTACAGATATGAATACGATATGATTCTGTATGAGTGAGGGCAAACGCCGGAAAATCGGACAGCGAGGCCAAGTGACGATTCCAAAAGCGCTCCGAGAGCGGTTCGGGATCACGGGTGGGGATGATGTCGTCATCCGGGAAGAGGACGGAAAAATCGTTATCAAACGACCGGTCACCCGCGAGGAGATGGCCGAGGGGTACCGCCGGCGTGCCAAACAGACTCGCGAACTCGCCGCCGAACTGGAGGGTGTCTCGACGGAGGCTGATGACCACCTCGGCGATGCCCCAGAGTGGTGATGGCGGTATCTGTCCGTCGCGGAGATGTCGTTATCGTCGAACTCGACCCGACGCAGGGGTCTGAACAGCGGGGAACGCGCCCGTGTCTTGTTGTGCAGAACGATGTCGGTAACGCAAACGCTCCGACGACAGTCGTTGTGCCGTTTACCACCTCGTTCGGTGAGCAGCGCTACCCGTTCGAAGTGTTTGTCCCAGCCGAGGAGTGTTCGCTTCGAGACGACTCAGTTGCGCTCTGTAGCCAGATTCGAACAGTCTCGATTGAGCACCGCATCACCGAGAATCTCGGCCCGATTCCCGACGAACGGATGGAAGAAGTCGATACTGCGCTCGAATACAGCCTCGGTCTTACCGAGATCTGATACAGTTTAGGGAATGCCGACACGACGAATCCGCTACGCTGACTGTTCAACTCAGGGCGGATATCAGACCCGCCAGCCGACGAACTCCTCCTCGGGTTCGATTCCCATCGCGTCGAGCACGCGCGCCGTCGCGACGTAGTGGGCAGCGAGCATCGCCACCCCGACCACGGTCTCGTCGTCGTACTGTTCGCGGAGGCGGTCGTGGTCGCCGTCGCGAACGTCCCCGAGCGCGACAGCCCGCGCGTACGCGAGCAGCGCGGCGTCCTGTGCGTCGAACGGCTCTCCGCGTCCCTCGCTGATTGCCGTAATCTCTCCGTCCGAGAGGCCGGCTTCCCGGCCGAGTCTGACGTGCTGGTGCCACTCGTACGGGTGTTCCAGGGCGCGGGCCGCCGCGAGAATCACGAGTTCGCGCTCGCGAGGGGGCAGAATCTCCCACAGCCGGCTGGAGTAGCGCATATACCACTGGAACTGGGTCGGCGCGTTCGCCATCCCGCGGAAGATGTCGGCCGTCCCCACGTCGTTCTGGTCGAACAGATAGCGGTACTCCTCGGGCAGGTCCTCGGCGTCGAGCAGTGGTACGCGAGCCATATCTCCCTCTCGTCCACCGGTGAGTTAGTTCTCTCCCCTACGAGGTGAGCCAGTTCGGCGCGAGCACGCGAGCGAGCACCCCCGGCGCGAGCAGCTTCGTCGGGTCCTGCTGGAGCCGGATAACCCGCTTCAGCTCCTCGGCGACGTAGTCGTTGTCGTGAGCCGTCGGAATCAGCCGGTCCATATACCGATTGAAGAGGTCCGTCCCCGGTGGCTTCGGGCCCGTCGTCGCGTCGTGGGCGAAATCCGACCCCACAGTGAGCTGCCACACCGGCTCGATAACGTCAGCTGCCCTGTCGAAAAATCGCGGTGCGAGGTCGTCGGTGCCGTCGGCGAGCGCGGCGTGGAGCTGGAGCGCGTCCAGCGCCGAGACCGACATCCCCTGCCCGTACACCGGATTGAAGCTCGCCAGCGCGTCACCCGTCACGAGTAGCCCCTCGGGGAATGCATCCAGTTGCTCGTAGTGGCGGCGCGTACTCGCCGGGAACCGATAGGGCCGAATCTCGGCAACACGCTCGTTCGCAGTGATGATATCAGCGACGTGCGGGACCGGTAACCCCTCGGCACACGCCACGAAGGCGTCGGGGTCGGTCGGTGGATACTCGCCGTGGAGCCCCGACAGCGTCACCATCCACTCGTCTCCTTCGATTGGGATGACGGCCCCACCCTGCGTGGTCGGCGGTGACGTGCCGACCAGCATCGTCGTCGTCTCCTCGGGCGGGCGTTCGATGCGCGTCGTCGCGTAGCCCACATCGACGGAGACGGTGTCCGTCGTCGGCTCGGCGTAGCCGTGGCGCTCCAGCCACGCCGGCACGGGTGAGTTTCGGCCGCGCGCGTCCACCACGAGGTCGGCCGTCAGCGTCGACTCGGAGTCGGCTTCCCGATACGTCACGCCCGTTACGCGATCTGCGCCGGAGTCACTCGCCAGCCCCGTCACGTGTGTCTCGGGCCGCAGCGTCACGTTCGCCGTCTCGCTTGCGTGTCGCCGTGTCAGCTGCTCGAACAGCGGGCGGCTCGCACAGTACATCGGCACGGAGTCCAGTCCGTCAGCTACGAAGCCGCCGTCGTGGTGATACTCCAGCTCCCGTGCGGTGTCGATGGTGATGCCACCGGCGTCTGTCAGGTCGTCTAGGTAGCCCGGAAACAGCGTCTCCAGCATCGACCGTGCCGGCTCCAACATTACGTGGGCGTGGACGGCCTGCGGGACGCCGCGCCGCGCGATCGGTTCGTCCGGCAGCGGGTCGCGGTCGAGAATCGTCACGCGCTCGTAGCCGTCTGCAAGTACACGCCCCGCGAGGAGTCCGGCCATACTCGCTCCGACGACGACGGCGTGGTCGCCGACGGGCTCGACGGCCGTCGCGTCGTACGACGGTAGCGCCCCCAGTGTCATACCCTCATCTTTCACTCCACGACTTTACGTTTCTCGCCCCGGCTCGTTGTGATTGGCGAGTTGGACGGGTTTCTGACCGACTTGCAGTGCTTGGCAGGTCGGACGGCTCCCGCCTCGCAGTGGTTGGCGAGTCGGACGGCTCCTGACCGACCTGCAGTGGTTGGCAGGTCGGACGGCTTCCGACGCCGATATACGACCACACACCCGAGGACGGCTATGTCCGACCGACTCGATATCGCCGCCGACCCAGACGCCGTCGCCGCAGAGCGCGATGCGGTCGTCGCCCGCATCCGCGACCACGCCGGCGAAATCGCCTACGCAATCGCCCGCATCGAGGGCGGCGACTACGGCCGCCGCACCTTCGAGACAGCCGACGGCGAGTGGACCGTCAAACACGAGCAGGGCGATATCGAGTTCCTGAAGTTCGAGCCGCGGAGCGGACAGGAGACGTACGTCGTCTCTACCCAACAGCCTCCCGAACCGGCTGCACTCGCCGAGGCGCTCGCCGACTACGACGCCTTCGTCGAGGGGTTCGACGCCTATATCGAGTCGCTCGACGGCCTGCTCGACGACGTGCCGACAGAGTTTCCGACGCCGGCGTCAGCCGCCGATATCGTCGCCGAGCGCGACCGTATCGTCTCCCGACTCCGAGAGGTGTGCAATCAGATGGCCGGCGAGCTCTACCGCTACGAGATGGACGACTACGGCACCTTCACCGCCCGCGTCGACGGCACGCGCTGGGAGCTGAAACGCGAGGAGTCCAGCGTCTCGTATCTCCGCGTCGGCGGCTCCGGCGGGACGTATCTCCTCTCGCAGTACGGCCCACCGTCGGCGGAGGCCGTCCGGGAGTTCGCCCCCGACGCACCGGCGTTCGTCGCGGCGTACAACGACCACGTCGCGGAGTTGGAGCTCGACTTGAAGCGAATCGAGCTCTAGCGATCGAGCCGCTCGAACGTCGCGGTGAGCTTCGCGTACAGATTCGGCGCACAGTACCAGCCGGCATCAAGTAGGTCGTCCAGAAGCTCGGTCGCTTCATCGGCGGTGAGCGTCCCATCCTCGACACACGAAAGCAGCAGATACGCGGTCCCGTGCACCTCGATATCTTCCACATCGGCGACTGACCGTCCCGCCCGCTCGTCCATCACGGCGATTCCGTCGGTTTCGGCCGCGTGAACGAGGACCGACACGTCGGCATTGCTCAACGCCGGCATCGACTGGAGCCGCCCGAACAGCTCTGTCTCGGGAACCGACTCTACGCGGAGTGTCTCCTCTGCGAACCGTTCGAGCCGTCTGGCATCTACGTGGCCAGCAGCGAGCCCATCGGTAACGACCTCTTCGTAGACCCGCCCGGTCGTCACTGGATCCGGAGCAGCTGTGACGATATCGAGCCGGTCGACCGTCGCGAGGTAGATGAGCGGCGTCGCGTCGAACACCCACTCACGCATCGAAGGACTCGATATCCGCCTCGATACCCTCACTGTCGACCCACGGTCGCTCGCGCTCTCTTGCAAGCGCCGCGAGTGTCCATACGTCTACGCCGGCCATCTCGGCGGCTGCAGAGAGTGTTATCTCCCCTCGTGCTAGCTTTTCTACTGCCCGCTCCTGTCGCCACGTCGATAGCTGCTCAGCCAACAACTGCCGAACTGCGGTGCTTCTATCGACTCCCTCGGCGTCCAGATACGACTCCAACTCTGCCTCGATGTCGTCCGACAACCGTGCCGATACTGTTCCCATATGTATACATTGTTTGCTGTGTATACAAACGTTATCCCGACTGATAGCGAATACGTCGCCTATCAGGGGAACAAGCCTTGTGTCGGCTCGATAGTTTGCCAGCGCGCTACGGCTCCACCCAGATTGGGCCGAGCCACGCCGCGCCGCCAGGAACGTAGCCCGCGTCTCGCCGCGTCGCCTGCTGTGCGCGCAGATAGTAGTAGTCGGCCTCGCCGCCGCGGTCGCCCTCGTATGTCGGCCCCGTCACGGGCGCATCGTCGGTGACCGTCCCCGACTGCTCGAACGCTGATAGCGGCGCGTCGAAGTCGGTCGTTCCCGTCGCGACGTGGAACGGTTCGCCGTTTTTGACGAGGGTAACCGATTCGAGCGGCGCGGTGCCGTGGACCGAGTACCGAATCGTCCGCTCGCCGTCGGCTGTGACGGTGCTGTCGCTTTCCCCGACGCGTGTCCCGTCCACCGAGAGCTCCGCGAGAATCCGGTCGGGCTGTGAGGTGGCGTACACCGACCGCGACCGGAGCGCGTCGAAGACAGCCTCGCGTGACCGCTCGGGCGCGCGGAAGGCGGTCAAGCCGCCCGGATACGACTGCTCGTTCCACACCCGCCAGATGTGACCCCAGCCGACACCGTCGCGTCGCCACTCCTCGAGCGACGGGAGATGCGGCTTCGCGTGCATCAGCGAGTGGCCCGGATACGGGCCGTGGTAGTCGGACCCGCCCATCAGCCCGACCCGATTGCCGAGCGCCAGCGCGTCCTGCACGTACGTTCCCGGGCTGTCGGTCTCGCCGTGTCCCATCCGTATCGGCCGGCGGTTCCCCTCGCGACCGGGGCGCTCGCTCGATCCCCACTGGGAGTACACCTCCACCAGCGGCGCGAGGTCGTCGTCGTAGTCGGTGGCCGCGAAGTCGAACGGATACATCGCCTCCGCCGGGTGGTGCGGGATGGTGAGTACGTCACCGTCGCCCGATGCGCGCCACTCGCGCAGCCGTTCCCACAGCCCCTCGTAGGTGTTCGTCGCCTCGGCGTGGGAGTCGAACAGTTCTGCACCCTCGATTCCGTCGAAGTAGACGTTGATGTGGCCGCCCTGTGTCGGCTGTTTCGTCCACTCGTAGCCGAACAGCGTCACGAACTCGCCGGGCTCGTTGTTGACAGCCGTGGTTCGCTTCAGCTGATCGAAGTAGCGGTCGTGCATTCGCTCGCGCTGCCACCGCGGCGGGATGAAAAATCCCATCGTATCGTGGTCGGTGTAGGCACACACGTCGAGGCCCATCACCTCGCGGCCGAAGGCGAAGCCGTCGGCGACCGACCCCGCCCCGTCCGACAGTGACGAGTGGAGGTGAATATCTCCCCATAGCGTCTGCTCCTCGGGCTCGGACTCGTGAACGCGCACGGGGTTCGAGACAAATCGCTCGCCGGCGTACTCGGCGGTGAGATACTGGACTCCAGTCGTCGCGAACGTCGCCTCAATCGTCGTCATCCCTTCCTCTGGGTTGCCCGGGCCGACGCTCGGCCCGTCGCCGTCAAACGTGACGCTGCTGGGGAGAGTCGCGTCCTCGTCGGTCGCCGCGAGCGTCACCGAGCCGTCGATGGCGTGAAGGCGTTCGTACTCGTCCCACGCCTGCACCCGGACGGTCACCGGCTCGCCGACCACGGCATCGGACGGCATAATCAGGTGAAGGCGGTCGAAGCGCCCGGAGCGCGACGCCAACAGCTCACGGAGCGATGGGCGAGAGGTGGCGAAGACGCGGATCGATTCGTGCGGACCAGCCATACGACCGATCAAGCGGGGAGAAATATAAACGTCGGTCACACGGTCCCGAGGGACTCTTTGTCTCGCCGACACACCTCGGCGTATGGACGAGAACCTCGCGTGGGAGACCACCGACTCGCACACCGATTACAGCTGCCCCGGTTTCGACGTTCGCGAGGATGCTGTGACCTTTCCCGACGGCTCCACCGGACAGTACCACAGTGTCACCGAACCCGACGCCGTCGTGATTCTTCCCTTCACTTCTGAGGGTGACGTGGTCGCCATCGAGGAGTGGCGACAGGCAGTCGGACGGGTCAATCTCGGACTGCCGGCGGGCGGACTCGAACCGGATGACGACGACCTCGTCGCCGCTGCCCGTCGCGAACTCACCGAGGAGACCGGCTACGAAGCCGACCGACTCGAACGGGTCGCAGCTGTCGAGCCGGCTAACGGGCTGCTCGACGCGACGCATCACCACTTCGTCGCGCACGGCTGTGAGCCGACGGCCGCCCAGTCGCTCGACGAGAACGAGTCGATTCGCGTCACCGAGCGCGACTTCGATACGCTCCACAAGGCGGCCGTCGCCGGCGACCTGCTGGACGGGCGTGCAGCCCTCGGCGTGTTGCGGTACGCGGCGGCGACCGAGTAGCGAGGTGACCGTCAGCTACTTTCCGCTCGCTGGCGACAGTTCAGCGTGGAGATCGCACGCGCCGCCCCGGTCGCCGTCGTCGCCGTCATCGCCCTGACGGCCCTCGTCTCCGGGCCGGCGACCCCGCTCGATCTCACGCCAGAGAGCGCCTCCTGTGGCGATGACGTTCGCCAACAGGTCGGCAACGCCACCGTCGAGGTGCGCTCGCTCCCCGATCGCGCGACGCTCAGCCAGACCGACTACGGTGCGCGCGTCTGGACGCTCTCGGTCCCGCCGGCCGTCGTCAACGTCTCCGACGTACAGGGACGCCCGGCCGTCTCCTACCGCATCTTCATTCCCGAACTCGGTCGACAGGTCGGCAGTCGTACCGTCGTGAGCCACTGTACCACGGGTCGTCTCTCGCTCACCGTCGGCAAGTCGACGTTCGCGCCCGACGAGGTCAATCCCGGCGAGTACAACGCGACGGTCTCGGTCGTCTACCGCGGCACCGATGCCGGCCAGCAGATCGAACGCACGCTTGCCGAGCGAACTATCACCGTCGTCGCCGAGAAATCGTGAGCCGCACGCACTGGCGGCTCGTCTTCGGTGACCGTCGCGGACTGTTCGTCTGTCTGCTCGCCGCGCTCGTCGCCACCGTCGGCTGGCGAACCACCATCACCATCACCGATAACTACACCGTCGTGAACGGACTCGTCGCGCTCTCGGAGGGCCACGTCGCCGTACAGGAGGCGACGTTCGGCCCGTCGCTCCAGACGCCGGGGATGGTTCGCGCACAGGGTGTCGCAGTCGCCCGGAACTACGCCCATATCGTCCTCTCCCTGCCGGCGCTGTGGCTGTTGCAGGCCGTCGATGCCGTCGCCGACCTCACCGTCGCGCTCGTTGGCGGCTGGTCGCTCCTCCTGCTTGCAACTGTCGTCGTCGCCGGCGATATCGTCGGTCGGGGTCGAGAAGCGCGACTCGCCGGCTCCGCCCTCGCGCTCGTCGCCTTCGTTGCCGGGGTCGCACTCGCAACCCCGTTGGACCAGCCACATCTCGCGCTGCTCGCGATGCAGACCACGACCGTCGCGATTGCGGGGCTGTCGGCTACGCTCCTCTATCGACTCGTTGCCCTCCTCCACGACCAGCGTATCGGACTCGCAGCCGGCACCGCACTCGCCGTCGCCTCCCCAGCTGTACTGTGGGCGACGATACCGAAACGCCACGTCCTGACGGCCGCCTTCGCGCTCGCGACCTGCTACTGGCTCGCCCGGAGTCGCACGACCGGCCGGTCGGCCCGCCGCTTCCACGCGCTGGCGTACGTCCCCGTCGGCCTGACGGCGTGGCTCAACGCCGCCGAAGGACTGGTGTTGCTCACTGCGCTCGTCATCGTGGATGTCGCCACCCTCCCGCGAGTCGATCGCCGTCGGCTCGCGCTCGTCGCCGGCGCGTTCGCCTGCTCGCTGCTCCCGCTCGTCGTGACGAATCTCCTCCTCTCGGGCGACCCACTCACCACGCCCCGGATGCTCCCACCGTACGGCTCCGGCGGTGGCGGTGACATTCGATTTGTGGCTGATGGCGGCGGTGGCGGTGGTACTACTGGCGATCTCCCGTTTGCTCCCCTCATCGCTCCGCTCGCTGACGTGCTCGCCCCCCTCGGCGTCTTCGTCGGCTTCCTCACCGAGGGCGCTCGTGCGGCGATTACTGCGCCGTCGAAGCTGTACCACACCCTCCTCCGCAGTGGTTACGTCGCCACCGAGGCCGCGGGCGCGACCGGGCTTGCAATCAACCTCGCCTTCCTCGAAGTGCTCCCGGTCGCTGGTGCGCTCGCCGCGCTCCCGGTGCTCGCAGTCCGTCGACTTCGCACGTTGGATTGGGCTGGCTTTCGTGCGTCGCTTGCGACCCCCGCCCGGACCGCCGACGCCTTCGCGCTCGTGTACAGTGTCCTTATCACACTCATCTACCTCCCTCGGCTTCCCCTGCACGCGATGTTGACCGTCCGATACATCTACCCGCTGTTCCCGCTGGCGCTGTACGCCGTCGCGCGGCTCCCGGCTGTCCGCGCAGTCGTCAGCGAACGCGCGAGCCTGCTGGCGTTCGTCTACACGGGAGGCGTTGCCATCGGCGGCCAGCTCACCGTGCTCGTCGTCGCCTTCGCGGGCTACACCGCCAGCGAGACGCTGCAGGCGTACGCACTCCTCGCGCTCGGGCTTGCCACGGTACTTGCCAGCTGGTCGGTGGCCGCCGCGCTCGGGCGACGGTGCGACCGCACCGGAGCCGTCCTGCTGGGGCTTGCCGGCGCGTGCGCGACGAACGTAATCGGTGTCTTCCTGTTCCAGTTCTTCGGCGAGGCGTTCCTGCTTCCGTTCGTGCCGCTGTAGTTCGGCGTGATCGGCTCTGAACGCCGGCTCCGGCTCGATACTGACAGTACGCTTTTGCCAGTTCGGCCGATACGTACGTGTATGTCGAAGGGGGCCAGCCGACGAATCACGGACGAACTTATGGGCCAACCGCATATCCGGGACCACCGTATCAGCGTCCGACAGATTCACGCTCTCGTCGAGGAGGGCGATATCGACCCCGAAACGGTCGCCGACCGATACGACCTCGATGTCGCGGACGTGTACCACGCACTCGCCTACTATCACGACCATCCGCGCGAGATGCGCGACGTTGAGCACGCGCGTGAGGAGGAGATGACTGCGTTCCGAGACTCTATCGACCGCCCCGACAGCATCAGTCCCGACACCGCCTGAGATGGCGGAGTGGAGATTTTTGCTGGACGAGAATATCGATCCGAAAGCTGCGACCTATCTGAAAAAAGAGGATATCAACGTCGAACACGTCCGCGATGCACTCTGGCAAGGTGCACGCGATGAACAAGATGTCCTGCCGTACGCTCGGCGAGAACAGCGAATTGTCGTGACGAGTGATGTCACAGATTTTGGAGGGCTGACAGCTAGCCAACACGCTGGGCTCGTATTACTCTACGATGACACGATGCCGGCGTATCGGGTCGCGTCCGGACTGCTCTCGATGGTGGACGCCTACGGTGACCGCGAGCGATTCGACGGCCGTGAGGAACTCGACCCGTGGGTCTGAGCCCCGTCGTCGTTCGACGCCGCTTTCTCCTCTGACGGCGAGCGATAGCTATGCGCCAGTTCGTCGTCGTCGGCCACGACGCGCCTACGACCCCCGACTTCCCGCTCGATGACCTCCCCTCTGCCGCCGGGAGACTCGACGTCCTCTGCCGATGTGTCAACAGCGCGCTGTTCCTCTCTCACGGGATTCGCGACGCTCGCATCCATCTCGTTCTCGCGGACGAGTACACCGTCACGTTCGACGGGGCGACCGCGCGCCATCTCCACCCGGACGAGCGCACCACTGCAGCCCGCATCCGGACCGCACTCGATTCCCGCGAGGACGCCATCGGCCATATGCCGGCGGAACCGTCGCCGGGTGTCGAGCTCCGCCGGATGGGATTCGAAGCGACACTCGACCGCGTCGACGGCACGCTCGTCCAGCTCCACGAGGACGGCGACTCGCTCTCCGAAGTCGAGCCGCCCGCGGACCCGACGTTCGTGCTCTCTGACCACAACGATTTCACCCCCGGCGAGCGCGACCTGCTCGCCGAGCGCGCCGACAACAGCATCCGCGTCGGCCCGGAACGACTCCACGCCGACCACACCATCACGGTCGCGCACAACTGGCTCGACACCGACGGCTACACGAGCTACTGACCACAGCCAGGGACGCCGACTCCTGACCGAACCGCCTTTTTCGGTCGGTGCGCCACTCCGAGTGTGAGCGACCCCGCTGTCAGCGTCACCATCCCGGTCTACGACCGCGCCGACAGAGTCGGCGACGCAGTTGCCAGCGTCCAGAAGCAGACCCTTGACGACTGGGAGCTCATTCTCGTGGATGACGGCTCCACTGACGGTTCCGGCGACGTAATCGACGAGTACGCTGCCACTGACGCGCGTATCCACGCACTCCACCACAACGAGAATCGAGGCATCAGCGCCGCTCGCAACACCGGTATCGACGCTGCGACCGGCGAGTTCGTCTGCCCGCTCGACAGCGACGACCGTTTTCGCCCGGAGAAGCTCGAACGCCAACTCTCGTATCTTCGCTCGCTTCCGGACGACTACTGTGGCTGTTACACCGCGGGCGTCAGCTTCGACGCCGACGGCGAGCGGATCGAGACCATCCGGACGGGGGCCTCGGGTGATCTCTGGCCGGAGGTGCTCGTCCGCCACGATTTTCGGCCCCACTCGTCGCATATGGTTCGGCGGTCGTGTCTCGATGCGATTGGCGGCTACGACACCGACTTCGCGCGCGGTGTCGACTGGGAAATCGCCATTCGACTCGCCCGCCGCTGGAAGGTCGGCTTTCTCGACGAACCGCTCGTCGAGCGCCACTTCGCCGCCGACAACGTCTCCGGTGACCCGACTGCCGGCAATCCGGCGTACCAGGTCGAAATCCGCGAGCAGCTCCGGGAGAAATTCGCCGACGCGCTCGCCGCGTATCCGACGGTTGGTCGCCGGTTCGACGCCCGGCTCGCTCGCCATCGTGGACTGGCCGCGCTCGAAGCGGGGAATCGGTGGCGTGCACTCCGGCAGTTCGTCTCTGCGACTCGGCTGGAGCCGACGCTTGGCCACCTCGTGATGGCGTTGACTGCGCCCGGCGGTCTCCGCGCGTACCGGCTGGCGTGGCGAATAAAGAACCACTAGCGGTCGGAACGCTTTCGACTGTCGCGCCGTCACTACCGGCAATGATTCAGTCCTCTACCGGGGTGCTCGCATGAACGTCGCCGTCGTCGGTCTCGGTCATATCGGGCTGCCGACTGCCCTCCTGCTCGCCCAGCGCCACGAGGTCGTCGGCGTCGATATCAACGAGACGCGCGTCGAAGCGCTCAACGACGGCGAGCTCCCGCTCGACGAACCTGGACTCGATGCGCTCCACGCCGAGGTCGAAGACCGATTCACCGCGACGACGCAGCCAGAGCCGTCCGACGCCTACGTCGTCACGGTGCCGACCCCGCTCGACCAGCAGGAGAACGTCGCCGACCTCGGCTTCGTCCGCGCGGCAATCGAGTCGGTCGCTGACGTGGTCTCCTCGGGCGAGGTGGTCGTGCTCGAATCGACCGTGCCGCCGGGCACGTCCGAGCGACTCGTGAAGCCGATTCTCGCCGACGCCGCCCCCGATGTGGCCTACGCCCACTGCCCGGAGCGCGCTATTCCCGAGCGCACGCTCGAAGAGATGACGAGCAACGACCGCGTCGTCGGCACGGACGGGCAGGCGACAGACGCAATCCGCGAGCTGTACGCGTTCACCGACGGCGACCTCCACCTGACCGACCCGACGACGGCGGAGTTCGTCAAGCTGGCCGAGAACACCTCTCGCGATGTGGGGATTGCGCTCGCAAACGAGTTCGCCACGCTGGCGGAGGGAATCGGTGTCGACGTACACGAGGCGATCGACATCGCCAACGAACACCCTCGCGTCGACATCCTGAATCCCGGTCCGGGCGTCGGCGGCCACTGCATCACGACCGACCCGTGGTTTCTCACCGGTGCCGACGCGCAGGCGCGGCTCGTCCCCCTCGCTCGCGATATCAACGACGGGATGCCGGACCACGTCCTCGGACTCGTCCGCGAACAGGTCGCACACGTTCGCCGACCGCGCGTCGCTGTTCTCGGCGTCGCCTACAAGGGGAACGTGAGCGACACTCGCGAGACGCCCGCCGGTCGGTTCATCCGTCGCGCCGAGAACGACGGCTACGACGTGCGCGTCCACGACCCACACGTCGACAGCTACGACGAACCGCTGGTCGACCGCGAGACCGCCCTCGACGGAGCCGACTGTGCGGTCGTCATCACCGACCACGACGAGTTCCGCGACCTCTCGCCGACCGACTTCGACGGGATGCGAACCCGGACGGTCGTCGATTCGCGCAATCTCCTCGCGCACGAGGCCCTTCGCGAGGCCGGTATCGACGTGAGCGTGCTCGGCGACGGGACCCAAGGCTAGTTAGGGTCGCGGTCGCAGACGGTGTATGAGCGACGACACCGATCCACTCCACCGAATTATTGCGCGCAAGGTGCGTGACAACGGGCTAAATCCGCGTTGGTGGGTGACAAACGCCTATCCGTGGGCGCGCCGGCGTGTCCGTGACGCTACGTTCCGCGGGCTGATGACCCTCCGGCGTCGCAATGCCTTCGACCATTACGAGGCCGAATGGGACAATCTAGTTATTCTCGATGCCTGCCGGTATGATCTCTTTGCGTCTACTCACGACCTTCCAGGCGATCTCGAACAGCGCCACTCGAACGCGTCGGCCACTGCCGAGTGGCTCCGTCGACACTTCGCTAACCGCGACGCCCACGACACCGTCTACGTGACGGCGAATCCGATGTACCGCGCGACGGAGTGGGTCGGTGCTGATCTTTCGGGAACGTTTCACGACGTTATCGACCTCACTGAGGGGGCGTTCGTCCAAGACGGTACGACGATGCCGTATACCGTTGCTGCAGCCGCTGCGTGGGCCGCTGATGCGTATCCCGACAAGCGACTGCTCGTCCACTTTATGCAGCCACACCACCCGTTCGTCAGCACCTTCGCGCGCGAACGCGATCTGCTTAACCCGGAGATGCGGCTCCGACAGTTCGTCACCGAGGGTGAGACCCGGACTGAGGTGCGGGCGTGGCGTGCGTGGGGGCGGCAGGTCGAATCCGGCGACCTCCCCGTCGAGACGCTGTGGCGCGCCTACCGCGACAATCTCAAACTCGCGCTCCCTGCCGTTCACGATCTGCTGGATGCGTTCGAGGGCCGGACCGTCGTGACTAGCGATCACGGTAATATGCTTGGAGAACGCGCCACCCCGTTCGCAGAGACGGTCTGGGGTCACCCGCAGGAGTATCAGACGCCCGAACTCGTCGACGTGCCCTGGCTCGTCACGAATCCCGACGCATCCCGGAGGAGGACGACCGACGATCCCCCTATCGCCCGCGCCGATCGAGACGACGACGAGCTGGCAGATCGACTCTCCGCGCTTGGCTATGCCTGAGTTAGTATGCCTGAGTTAGTGGGGAAGGCGGCCCGCGGCGGACTGTGGGCGGCCGGCGAGACTGCGCTCGTCCGCGGGCTCGAACTCCTCCGCTACGTCGCCATCGCGCGCCTGCTCGTCCCGAGTCAGATCGGGCTGTTCACGTTCGGCGTACTCACCCTCTCGGTCGTCAAGCAGTTCTCGAACCTCGGCATCGACGCCGCCATCATCGCACAGGACGGCGATATCGACCGCCAGCTCGACGCGGCGTTCTCTCTCCAGATCGCTCGGTCGCTGCTGCTCGCCGGACTCCTCTATGTCGCCGCCCCGATTCCCGCGGCTATCTTCGGTGACGAGTCGGTCGTCCGGCTGGTACGGCTCATCGCCGTTATCCCGCTCATCGACACGATAGAGAACCCTGCAACGGTCGTCTTCGAGAAAGAGCTCAATTTCCGGCGGCGGTCGCTGTTCCGGCTCTCGGGCGTGCTCGCGAATACGGTCGTCTCGGTCGCGCTCGCCTACCGGCTCCGGTCGGTCGACGCGCTCATTGCGGGCGTCATCGCAGGCGCGGCCGTCCACACCGTCGTCTCGCATCTGATTACCGACCACAGCCCGTGGCCGTCCCTCGACATCGAGCAGATGCGCACGCTGTTCGACTACGGCAAGTGGCTCACGGGGAGCTCCATCGTGTCGTGGATCTACCGCGAGGGCGACGACGCGCTCGTCGGCGCGGTCGTCGGGAGCGCTGGACTCGCCTACTACCGGAGCGCCTACCAGTTCGGACAGGCTCCCCAGTCGGAGCTAACTGGCGTCATCAGCGAGGTGGCGTTTCCGACCTACGTCCAGGTAAAAGACGACGCTCACGCCTTGCTGGTCGGCTACCGACGGACGCTGTCGGTCGCGGTGACGGCGGTCTTCCCCGCAGCTATCGGGACGGCGCTCGTCGCGCCGATATTCGTTCCCGTCGTGCTCGGGTCGGGGTGGGAGCCGACGGTGCGCCCGCTCCAACTCATCGCGCTCGCGGCGGTAGGCCACGCGGTCGCGGCCACGGCGGGCTCGCTCTGGCAGGCGCTCGAGCGCCCGGATCTCTCGACGAAGACGCAGACGCTCTCGATGGTTGTGCTCGCCGTGACGGCCGTCCCCGCCACGATCGAATATGGAGTCGTCGGCACCGCGGCCGCGGTCACGGTGACGGCCTTCGTCGTCGCGCCCGTCCGGATACTGCTCGTCGCGCATCTGCTCGACGCGTCGGTCGAGTCGTTGCTCTTCCCGCTCGTCGGCCCGGCGCTCGCGACGGTCCTGATGGCAGTCGCCGTCGCGCCGGCGGTCACGGCGCTCCCGCTCACGCTGATTGGGCTGCTCGCCAGTATCGGCGTCGGTGTCCTCGTCTACGCGGTCGCCATCGTCGCGCTCGACTGGACCCGGCTCGACACGCTCGCTCCAGTTCGCAATCTGCTCGACGCGCTCAGGTGAGTAATCCCCGTTCGCGGAGCCGGCGCTCCTTCTCGCGACAGAACTCTGCCCACGTCGGAACCGCCTCGGTCCTGGGCGTCTCGTCGCTGTCGAGCCGCGCGGCGACGGCGTCGGCCCACGGCCCCGGCTCCGGCTCGGCGACCGAGACTGCGGGCTCGCTCGCGAGCAACTCCTTCGCGTAGGTGTCCGTCGAGAGCACGACGGGCGTGCCGACGCCGTACGCTTCCAGCGGTGAGAGACCGTAGGACATCCACGCCGAACAGCCGAACGCGTCTGCGCCGGCGTAGTAGCTCGGGAGGTCGGCGTCGTCCACGTAGCCGGCGAACGTGACACGCGCTTCGATACCAGTATCGGCAACCGTCTCGCGCAGTCGCTCTTCGTCCGGACCGGTGCCACAGACGGTGAGCGACACGTCGTAGCCGCGGTCGGCGAGCTGTGCGGTCGCCCGAATCTGCGTCTCGATGCGCTTGCGCGGGTCGAGCCGGCTCACCGACAGCAGGTCGTGCTCGTAGTCGGAGAGAACGCGAGGGCTGTGGTCGTCGAGCCACGCCCCGTCGACGCCCGGCCGGACGACGGTGCTGTCGGCGTCGTAGAGTCCGTCGAGTTCGCGGGCGACGCGCTCTGAGCCGGTGAAGACCGCCGCCGCGTTCCGGAGTCCGCGTCCGCGAACGCGCTCGCCGACCGTCGCCCACAGCCGCTGGCGCGCCGAGAGTTCTGGCGGGTCGTGGAACGTCCGGTGGCCCGGCACTTCGGCGACGAGTCGCTCGTACGCTGGCGTCCCGACGTGCGGGACGAGCCGCGGGTCGTCGGGAAACCAGAGCACGGAGCCGTGGACGTGTGGCGCGTACGGCGTCCCGTCGAGTCCACAGCAGACGCTCACCTCCTCGGTGGCGTAGTGTGAGAGTACGAGGTCGGGGTCGCGCTCGGCGAGCAGCGGTCGGAGTCGTCGGACGCCGCGCCATCCCTTGTGCGGGCGACCGTACGCGACGGTCTCTACCTCCGGAATCGTCTCGGCGACGTAGTCGGCGTCGTACTCGGGTGCGAGTACCGTCACCTCGTGGTCGGCCGCGAAGTGGCTGGCCTCCTCGACACAGAGCCGTTCCGCGCCGCCGGGAGGTGACAGCGAGAGGCCGAACACGACGCAGATGTGCATATCCGGCGAACGCGACGGCCAGAAAAATCAGTTCCGCTCGGCTCCGACGGCTGACGGGATCTGCTGGTCGGCTACGGGAGTCGAACAGAGCGTGGTGCCGTCCGGTTAGGGCAATCGGACGGACAGGTGTTCGCTCGCGCGGTATGCTCTCCACCCGCCTAGCGCCGACGCGAGCGGGACAGCCCGTGCCGGAGTGGGCTGGGTCCGGAACGCGTGCCAGAACTCACCGAGGGCGGCACGTCGCTCACCGGCACGGAGCAGTTGCGAACCGGCCTTGGACGCGGTGTCGGCGACTGCCTGTCGGTGGGCCGCCGGATACTCCTCGTAGAGGGCAGCGTACTCGTCGATGATGTCGCGCCGCCCTTCGATGAGTCCCATCGACTTCCCCCGGGAGTCGGGTTCGACGGCGCGCGTGACGAGTAGGTCGTCAACGGCGTCGAAGGGAGTCTTCTGCGCGAGTTCGATGATGAGTCCGAGATCGTCGCCGCCGGGACGGTCGGCGAGCGGAAGCAGCGACTGGAGCAGTTCACTCTCCACGAGCAGGGTCGAGGTGAGACACGGGGAGGCGTCGAACGCGAGCGCGGCTTCGAGCATATCGCCCGTGGCGCGGGGATAGCGTTCGTCGCCGTTCTCGAACCGGAAGCCGCAGAAGCCGACACGGGCGTCGCTATCGCGAAGCGAATTCATTCCGCGCTCGATGCGGTCGGGGTGGAGTCGGTCGTCGTCGTCCAGCAGGTGAACGTACTCTCCCGCGGCGTGCTCGATGCCGGCCGTGCGGGCGGGGTTCCCCCCGCGGTTCTCGTCGAGGGCGAGATACGTCACCTCGGGATGGTCACCGACGGGAGCAGCGTGTCCCTCGCCGGAGTCATCGACGACGACACACTCCACATCTGAGTACGTCTGGGCGCGGACGCTCTCGATACTCTCGGCGAGTCGCTCGTTTCGGTAGTACGTCGGGATGACGACGGAGACGAGCGGGGCCATACCGACGCTTCACGCGCCGGTGTCGAAGGCGTTTCGACAGCCAGCCGGAAGGCTGATTGTGCGACTCGCGGTGAGACGAGTATGGACGACCGGACGCGCCTGCTCACGGAGTGGGTCGACCAGCCGTCGGCCGGCCCGCTCGTGCAGTATCTCCGCGACGCCGAGCGACGGGCTGCTCTCGACGCGCTCGACTCCCCAACTCACGTGCTCGATATCGCCTCCGAGACGGGCGTCACCCGTGCGCTCCCCGACGACGCGACAGTCACCCGACTCGACTTCTCGCCCGAGGCGAGCGCCCGCGCGCGGGAGAGCCTCGAAACGGTCGACGCCTTCGAGTCGACGACGCCCGAGACGCCGACACTCCCGTTCGGTCGCTCGCGGTTCGACGCCGCGGTCTGTGTCGGTCCGCTCGACTGGCGCTTTCTCGACGCCGACCGACTCGCGAGCGAGGTGAGCCGTGTCCTCACGCGCGACGGCACGTTCGCCGTTACCGCGCCGACGCCGGAGTCGCCGTATCACGTCGGCGGGCGCTACGAACTCACCTACCGGACGCCCGACGAGTTCGAGACGACGCTCGCGCCGCATCTCCACCCGACTGACCAGACGTACATCTACCAGCCGCCCGAGAAGGTCCAGTGGCTCGCCGGAAAGCTTCCGGCCGAACTCCAGCGACCGGTCGCGCGCTACGCCCAACGCCGGACGGAGACCTGCTCACGTAACCGAGCAAGCTACGTCGTCACCGGTGCGAGCGCCCCCGGCTACCGTCCCCGAATCGACGACGCGCTGGACTGTCTCCTTCGTCCCGTTTCCGACCACGGCTTCTTCGACCCCGAGACCGACCGCTTCCACGGCCGACTCGACTACTCGCTGACCGACGATGACACGATGGCGTGGCGCGCCGGCGAGGGATCGACCCGTCGCTACGGCCCGCTCGCCCTGCTCGGGGTAGCGCGCTGGCGACACTCGTCGCTTGGCGACGACCGGCACGACGACCGCATCCGCCGGCTCGCAGTCGGCTACGAGCGCCTGCTCGACGCCGAGGGAGACGAGCTTCCGAGCTACGCGCTCGGCCCGCTGACGGGCGCGTTCGCCCTGCTGTCGATGGCCGGCTTCGACACGCTCTCGCCGGCTGAGGACGCCTTTGCCCGCTCGCGCGATCGCTTCTCCTTCGACCACAGCGAAGATGGCCTCCTGCTTCACGGGTGGAGCTACCTCCACGACGCGCTCGCCGACCCGACCGCGGTGACCGACGCGCTCCGAGAGGGGGCACAGGCTGTCGCCGCCCGTCAAGACCCCGAGACGGGGCTATTCGCGTTCGACAATCCGACGACCGACCGCCACCAGAACCAGATGTACGTGCTGTGGGGGCTGTGTCGCGCCGTCGAGGTGGCCGCCGGCGACGGCTATCTGGAGAACGCCGAGGCCGTCCTCGACTACACGCTCGACACGCGGCTCCGTGACGACGGCGCGCTCCTGTGGCTCGAACCCGGTCGTATCGAGGAGCTGAGCGTCGCACTCGGGCGCGGCGAGTATCCACAGTGGAAACTGCTGTTTGCCTGCCACCAGTCCTTCTTCGCTATCGCTGCGGCCCACTACCGACGGGCGGCGACTGCGACCTCGACCGCGCGGTCGAGCAGGCGATGGGCTGGCTCCACGGGAACAACGACCTCGGCGTGGATTTGACCGACCTGACGGGGCTCGGCGTGCCTGCTCGCCATCTCACGACGGACGGACGGCTCGACGCGCCGCGAGAACAGTTCAAAGGGGCCTACGAAATCGGCGCGTATCTGTTCGCGCTCACTGAACTCACGGCGTGGTGAGGCCGTCGTACACCCGGCGCAGTCGCTCTGCGTCGCGCGCCCAGTTGTACTGCTCCTCGACCGCGCGCCGCCCGTTCTCGCCGTAGGTCGTGAGGTTCTCGCCGACCAGCCCGGCAATCGTCTCGGCGGTCGCGGTGGGATTCTCCGGCGGGACGACGACTCCCGACTCCGTCTCCCGGACGATACTGCCCAGCGGTCCGACGTCCGTGACGAGCACGGGTGTTTCGAGCGCCATGTACTGGAACAGCTTGTGGGGAACCGTCGTGGCGGTGTGGCCGGTCTCGCGGTGTGGCACCGTCGCGAGGTCACTCGCCGCGATGTAGCGGGGTACGTCCTCGAAGTCGACCCAGCCAGTGAACGTGACACGGTCGGCGACGCCCTCGGTCTTCGCGAGCTGACGGAGCCGACGGTCGGACTCCGAGCTCCCAGCGCCCACGAGCAGTAGCGACACCTCCTCGGGCGCGTCCGGAAGTGCTCGAATCAGCGTCTCCAGTCCGCGGTGTGGCCCGAACGCGCCGACGTACGAGACGACGAATCCCTCGGGTACGTCCTCCGGGACCGGCGTCTGGGCCATCGCGTCGATGCGGTCGAGGTCGACCGTGTTCGAGACGACGTGGACGCGGTCGGGGTCGCCGTCGCAGTCTGCGATGTAGTGGTCGCGCGCCTCCTCGACGACGGTGACCAGCGCGTCCGATTTCTGAACGGCCTCGCGTTCTGCTCGCTCGATGCGGGAGATCGGTCGGAGTAGTCGGCCCTGAACCCGCTCGAACAGCGACCGCTCGGAGCGGTACTGGGTCATCGCCTCGGGGTAGTTCTCGTGGAGGTCAGCGATGACGCGTACGTCGCCGAGCGAGCGCGCGACCCACAGCCCCGTTCGAACTAACGGGAGGTCGTGGACGTGGAGCACGTCGATATCGTGAACGGCAGCGAACCGCCGCGCCCGCCGGAACCAGATACCGTCGAACGAGCCGAACAGGTAGCTGGCGCGGTTCACTGCCCGCGTCGGAACGCCGTAGCCGTCCCAGTCGATGCGCTCGATGGCGACGCCGTCGACGGCCGCCGGTTCGGTCCCCTCGCCCGCGAGACAGAGCAGATACACCTCGTGGCCCGCTGCCCGGAGCGCGGCGGCCTCCTTGCGAACACGAATATCCTCCGGATACGTCTCCCGGAGGAGCATCCCGACTCTCATTCGTCCACCTCCAGCGCCTCGACCAGCGTGTCGACCACGCGCTCACCCGCGTTCCCGTCGCCGTAGAGATCCGGATGACCGGTCATCGCGGCCCGGGCGTCGGCGTCCGTCGCGAGCGCGTCGAGTCGCGCGCCGAGTGCCGACGGCTCTACGAGCTCGTTCACGCCCGCCTCCACCGTCTCCGGGCGTTCGGTGTTCGGGCGAACCGTGAGACACGGCGTTTCGAGCACGGACGCCTCCTCCTGTACGCCGCCCGAATCAGTGACGACGACGCGCGCCCCGTCGAGCAGGGCGAGGAAGTCGAGATATCCCTGTGGGTCTGCGAGGCGGAGTGACCCGTTCGCCTCGAAGCCGAGCGCCTCGATTGCCGTCTCCGTCCGTGGATGGGTCGGCAGCACGACCGGGATGGGTGCGTCGTCCAGCGCGGCGAGAATCGCGCGCAGCCGGTCGGGGTCGTCGGTGTTGTGCGGTCGGTGTATCGTCGCGAGCGCGTACTCGTCGGGCGCGACTTCGAACCGTGAGAGCGCGTCGGACTGCTCGCGCGCGACCGGCGCGTGGTCCAGACACGCATCTACGACCGTGTTCCCCGTCTCCGTGACACCGGCCTCGATGCCTTCCTCGGCGAGATTCGCGACCGCGCTTGCCGTCGGCGCGAACAGCAGCTCCGAGAGGTGATCCGCGACGACGCGATTCACTTCTTCGGGCATCGAGCGGTCGTAGCTCCGGAGGCCAGCCTCGACGTGGCCGACGACCGTGTCGCGTTTCGCCCCCGCCAGCGTCGCCGCAAGGACGGCGTTCGTATCTCCGAGCGTCAGGACCGCAGCAGGCTCCTGTTCGGCGATATCGGCGTCGATACCCACGAGTCCGTCGGCGGTCTGTCGTGCTCCGCCGGTGCTTCCGACATCGAGGTTCTTGGCCGGCGTCGGTAGCCCGAGCACGTCGAAGAACTCTCCACTGAGCTGGGCGTCGTAGTGCTGGCCGGTGTGGAGCAGTCGCGGCTCAGTCGCTGGATGTGCATCGAGCGCGCGGAGCACGGGGGCCATCTTCACGAGCTCGGGCCGAGTCCCGACGACGGCGAGCACCCTCACCACGTCAACCCCTCGTAGGTCATTCCCTCGCGTGACTCGATGATGCGCCGCCCATCTACGACGACCTGTCGCGCCATCGTGTCGAACTCGGAATCGAGGTCGCCGAACTCCGGCCAGTCGGTGACGACGAGCGCTCCGACTGCGCCGTCGAGAGCCGCGCTCGCGCTGTCGGTGTACTCAACGTCGGGATACTCGGCCGCCATCGCCTCGCTCGCGGCAGAGGGGTCGTAGGCCGTGATTTCGGCTCCCCGGTCTTGCAGGCCGGCGATGACGGGCTTGGCGCGCGACCCACGGATGTCGTCGGTATCGGGCTTGAACGCCAGCCCGAAGACGGCGACCCGTTCGCCCGATAGCTCGACGTGGCGCTCGAGCAGCTCGAGCATTCGGCGCGGCTGCGTCTCGTTCACCCCGACGACTGCGTCCAGCAGTTCGGGCTCGTAGTCGCGGTCTCTGGCTGCGGCCCGGAGCGCGTCGGTGTCTTTGGGGAAGCAGCTTCCCCCCCATCCGACGCCCGACCGGAGAAACTGCTCTCCGATGCGGTCGTCCAGCCCCATCGCCTCGGCCACCTCGTAGGTGTCGACGCCGTACTCCTTGCAGATGTTGCCGAGCTCGTTGATGAGCGAGATTTTCGAGGCGAGAAAGACGTTGTTGGCGTACTTCATCATCGCGGCCTCGCGTCGACCGGTCTCCACGACCGGCGGCTCGTCCGGAAGCGGGTCGTACACCGCCCGAAGCGTATCGAGTGCGCGGTCGTCGTCGGTGCCGATGACGACCTTGTCGGGGTGCATGAAGTCGTCGACGGCGCTCCCTTGTGCCTGGAACTCGGGATTGACGGCGGTCGCGAACGCCTCGCCCTCGGGACCGGCGGCCTGTTCGATTCGGGGGACCACTTTCTCCTCGACCATCCCCGGGATGACGGTGGATTTGACGGCGACAGTGTGGAACGCTTCCTTCTCGGCGAGCGCCTCGCCGAGCGACTCGGCCGCGGCGAGCACGACCGACGGGTCGATGCTGCCGTCCTCGCGGGCCGGCGTCTGGACGGTGATGAACGAGCAGTCCGTTTCGCGGACCGCGGCGTAGTCGGTGGTCGCAGAAATCGCGTCGCCGTACTCGTCGTACAGTTCGTCGAGTCCGGGCTCTGCCATCGGTGGCTCGCCGGCCTCGATACTCGCGACGACAGACTCGTCGATATCGATAGCTGTGACCTCGTGGCCGAGCGCGGCGAGACAGCCGGTGAGGGTCGCACCGACGTAGCCGGAGCCGATGACGCTGACGTGCATATCGTCGCTTCGATACTGGGAGTCTTGAGCGTGTCCGTTACGTGAGCAATCACCCAAGACTTTGGTGATTGAACAACGTTGATTCAAATATGGTGATTAGATGAGTGGCTCCGACGAGGGCGTGTACGAGGATATCGAGATTAACGACAGAGGACGGCTGACTATCCCCAAGCCCCTCCGTGATGAACTGCATATCGACGGCGGGACGACGTTCACAGCAATCAGAGAGGGAAGTGACATCCGACTCGTCAGAGAGATACCAGCGTTGGAGACGCTTTCGACGGGGAACGACGACGACGAGTGGCGGGGAACAGCGTTTCGCGACGCCGGTGACGCGACGTTCGGGGGTGAGTAGATGCGAATCCTCCCCGACGTAAACGCGCTCGCGATTCAGCTGGTAGATGACCATCCTGGCTACCCGTACGTGACCGAGCAGCTCTCGCCCGCACTCGCCGGCGACGAGACGATGCTCCTGTTCGGCTATCTCCCGCTCCGGGTTCAGTGGGTACTCGAAGACCTCGGCTTCTCGACCGTCGACGCTCGCAACGCGATCACGTCACTACTCCGTCGCCCGATGGAGAGCGTCGATGTCTCGACCGAAACCGTACTGGATGCCTATGAACTCAGCGTCGAGAAGAACCACGACGTGTACGACTGCTTCTATCTCGCCGTCGCTCGCGAGGCCGACGCCACGCACCTCCTCACGACCGACCGCGACTTCGCGACGTTGTGTGAAGACGAGCCGTTCGAGTATCTCAACCCCGTTCCCGAGGACGTACTCACCAGATTCGACACCGCCGGCGAGTGACTACTCCGCGTCGCTGTCGTCGCCCTCGCTGTGACCGTGGCTGTGGCCCTCCAGCGCCCCCTCGAAGTCGTCGACGGGAATGACGGAGTAATCGACCGAGAGCGTGTCCTTCGTCGCGCGAATCTTCCCGACGAACGTCGAGATCTCGTCCAGCTGCCCTTCGACGATGAA
Organism: Halobacteriales archaeon; assembly: GCA_034521675.1. Lineage (GTDB taxonomy): Archaea > Halobacteriota > Halobacteria > Halobacteriales > Haloarculaceae > Halosegnis. The sequence goes on from JAXHLZ010000005.1 coordinate 483,379, forward strand.
CAGCTCCATGCAGTAGTGGTCGCCGACGTGGTTGTGGACGTTCGAGGTGACGAGCCCCTCGTGCTCGTGGCGCAGCTGCATCATCCGCTGTTCGGCCGCGGAGGTCTCGTAGTTGAAGAGAACGGTAATAACGCCGATGAGCCGGCGCTCCTCCAGCCGTTTGTCCTCGAACTCACCGAGCAGATTCCGCGACGCCTCTCGGACGACCTCGCTGCGGCCGGTGTAGCCGTGCTCGTCGGCGAACTCGTCCAAACGATTCAGTAGCGATTCCGGCATCGACACGCTGACGACTGTCATATTGTGAACTAACGAGGGCTCAGCTGTTAATAATTGCTATACTTCGGTCGCAAGCGAGTCAGTTTGTGAGTGGCGCGCCGAAGCTCTTCTCTCGATCCAGCACCGTTTCGTGGGTCAGCTCACACTCACAGGAGACCTGCTCGAACACCGAGGGGTCCTGTCTGAGGTCGAAATCCTTGATTGCTTTCTGGACGCGATCGTCACACTCGCCGCAGTTGTGGGGACCGCGGTCGGAGCCGTGACCGACCGGGTCGGAGACGACGATGGCGTCAGCGTCGGCCGTCGATTCAAGCACCTCACAGATCGACCACAGCCACGGCGGCCGGTAGCCACCGTCGTGATACAGCTCCTCGACCATCGTGTACCGCTGAACGTTGGTCGGATTCATCGAGATGGTGTGGCATCCCTCCACATCGGCGCACCGGCGCACCGAGGATTTCATGTCGGCAACCGCCTCGCGCTCCGTGAGGAACGGCGGCTTCAACAGGAGATACGCCTTGATACCGGCGTCGACAGCTCGCGCCTCCTCGCACGCGGTCTCGAAGTCGGCGAAGTCGAAGTACTTGTTCACGCAGTCGTGGCGCACGCGGTCGGTCGCGGTTTCGAGACCAACGGCCACGTCCGTCTCCAGCCCCTGTTCGGTGAAGTCGGTCAGCTTCTCGCGGTCCACGAAGTCGGGGAGCGACTCCACGACGATGCGCTCGCGGTCGCTGAACGTTTCGCCCACGGCGGCCCGCGTCTCGGCCGGCACCTCGCGCTCGTCGAGGAAGGAGCCGGAGGTGTAGATCTTGATGAGCTCGGCGGGGGCGTCTGCGTTCTCGCGCCTCGTGGTCGAGACAGTGCTGGACTTGGGTCATCAGGTTCTCGTGGCCGACGCTGCCGCCGTCGACGGACTCGGCGACGTAGCCACACATCGTACAGCCGCCGGCGCGCGCCCACCGACAGCCGCCCGTGTTGAGGATGATGGTGAGGGACTGCTTCACGCCATCGGGCGTATTGTCCTCGTCGAGCCAGACGCGGGTCGGCTCGGTCGGGTCGTACGTCTGGTCGTTGCGCGCCCGAATCTCCCGCATCGCTGCGTTGTGGGCGTCCATCCCCCGGTTCGACTCGTAGACCTCGGGGCTCGGCTTACTCATTGGCCGGGCTAGCGGGTGACCGCTGAAAGCCGTGTCGGGTTCGCCGGCGCGCTCAAGCCTGTCATCGACGAGATGCCACAGCGCGTCTTCGAGCAGCCCGACGACCAGATTATCGACCGAAGCGACTGACGAGCGCCGTCCCCACCAGCGCGCCGACGGCGTTGGCGAGCATATCCGCCACCGAGAAGACACGGGTCGAGAGCGGTGCCTGTAGACACTCGATGAGGATACCGTAGCCGACTGTCACCGCGAGACCGAGTGCGACACGTCGCCCGGCGTGCTCGGTCGCCACCAGCGCGTAGCCGAGCGTCCCGGCGAGCACGGCGTACCCGCCCAGATGCTGCCACTTGTCGAGCCCGACACCCAACAGCGTCGGCGTCGGCCCGCCACTCGTCGGCAGGAGACTCGCAACCAGAATCACGGCCGCAACGACGCCTACGGCGAGCCAGCGACGGCGCGGTCTCACTGCTCGCGCTTCCCCTCGACGGCTGTCAGCAGGTCCTCCAGCGCCTGCCGCGCAATCTGCTCTTTCACCTCGAGTCGCGTGCCGTCGAACTCGTGGCGACGCACCCGCGCGAATGAATCCTGTGTGCCCCATTCCCCGCGATAGGCGACGCCGATGAACACGGTACCGACGGGCTTCTCCTCGCTACCGCCGTCGGGGCCGGCGATGCCGGTCGTGGAGAGTCCCCACGTCGTTCCTGCCGTGTCGCGCACGCCACGAGCCATCTGGCGAGCGACCGGCTCCGAGACCGCGCCGTGCTCGTCCAGCGTCTCGCGAGGAACGCCCACCAGCTCCAGCTTGGCGTCGTAGCTGTAGGTGGCGAGCGTCCGGTCGAAGTAGTCCGAGGAGCCGGGCACGTCAGTCAGATACGAGCCGATGAGTCCGCCCGTACAGGATTCGGCGGTGGCGACGGTGGCGTCCGTCTCGCGCAGCGGCTCAGCGATGCGTTTCTCGACAGGTGGCTCGGCGGCGAACTCGCGCATAGTCGGGATTCGTGCGCCCGACGGATTAAATTATACCGCGCCGGTGTCCGTGTAGGTCCACCGCTCCGTTATCTGCCCTTCGTCGTCGAACCGATGGTGATCGGCGAAGCCGAAAGCGACGCGCTCACCGTCCTGTTTCCCTTCGAATCGGCCGCGCACGGCGACGGTGTTCTCGCCGATTGTGAGCGATTCAACGGTGTGTTCTCCCTCTGAGAGCGGACGGTCCTCGCGGTAGAATTGCTTGAATGCGTCCATCCCGTCGAGCGACGGCTGGCCGGGTCGGTGATAGACGATGTCGTCGGCGAACAGCGCGAACACCGAATCGAGGTCCTCGGCGTCGATGTAGTCGTAGTAGTCGCGGATGCGTTGTGCGTTGACTTCGGGCATGTACGAACCTATCGATTCGCGAGCAAAAGCGTTCGGCTCGCAGGCAAAAACGCCAAAGTCGGCGGGAGCGAACGCCGGCTATGGACGACGACCGGCCGCTGTTTTTCCACGTGATGGCCTACGCCGACGACGCCGACCGCGACGTCATCGATATGGTGAGCGGTGACCCCGACTGGGAGCCCCCGACCGCGCTACGCGAGGGGCTCCGCGAGTTCGCCGACGCCCCCGTCGCAGAGTACCAGTACCCGCCCAGCGAGGGGCGCGGTGACCTCCGAGAACTGCTGGCCGACCGCCACGACGTGCCCGTCGAACAGCTCGTCATCACGAACGGTGGTGGCGAGGCGAACCATCTGGCCATGGCCTGCGGACTGGACGCCCACTCCGGCAACGAGGTCATTCTCACCGATCCCGTCTATCCCTACTACGCGGGCCGCGCCGAACTCCTCGACGCCGACGTGACCTACGTCCCGGTCGCCGACGACGGCGCGCTCGACCCCGCCGATGTGCGACGGGTCGCCAGCGAGGAGACTGCGCTCATCGTCGCCTGCTCGCCCAACAATCCGACGGGTGCGGTGTACGGCGAGTCGGTCAAACGCGAGCTGACGACCATCGCCGAAGCGAACGATGCGCTCTACGTCAGCGACGAGGTGTACGAGGAGTTCGACTTCTCCGGGCGATTTCACTCCGCGCTCGGCTTCGACTCGCCGAACGTCGCCGTCACCAACTCATTCTCGAAGGCGATGGCGACGACGGGGCTGCGAGTCGGCTACGCGATTCTCCCCGAGCATCTCGTGGACCCGGTGCGCACCCGCCATATGCTCACCAACGTCGCCGTCACCGCCCCCGGCCAGCACGCCGCGCTAAAGGCGCTCCGGGAGACGCCCGATAGCTACTATGCTGAGACGCGTGCCACACTCGAATCCCGAATCGAGGCGTTTTGCGATGCGCTCGATGCCGCGGGCGCGGCGTACATCCAGCCACAGGGCTCCTTCTACGTGCTCGCGCGCTTCGACGGCTTTCCCGGCACGCTCGACAACACGAAGCGACTCATCGACGAGGCGGGCGTCGCGGGGATGCCTGGCGACGCCTTCGGCAGCGCCCGCGAGGAGTGGCTCCGGTTCGCGCTTGTCACGCCGCGCGCAAGCGAGGCGGCCGACCGGCTCGCCGACTACTTCGCCTGAGCGGCGACTTCTTCCGTCTCGCTCTCCTGCTTTCGAGTATGAGTCAAGACAAAGACGCGACAATCGTGTATGAACAGGGCGAGGAGATCGTTGAGGAGACCGTCCCGAACAAGCATCTCGTCTACTTCCAGGACCACTGGGTGCTCCACGCCGGCGAGGACGGCGACGGTATCCGAGTTCGGCGAATCCCCCGCGAACGCGTTCAGTACGTCGAGCGGTCGGTCGGCGAGTTCGACGACGAGATTTCGACGCTGAAGAACCGCGCACAGACACTGGCTGACGACCTCCGCGACCGTCTGCTCGGTGATGAGAGGTACGAGCCGAAGCAGGAGGAGCCGACCCACATCAACGTCGACGACGAGTAGAAACGACACGCTTACCGGCGGCTCCGGTCGAACTGGACTATGCGCGACTGCTTCGAGGTCCGGGACTACGACGCCGCCGGTCGCATCGGCGAACTCACCGTCCCACGGGCGGGAGTCACCGTCGAGACGCCCGCGCTCTTACCCGTCATCAATCCGCATCTCCAGACGATCGCGCCGAGCGAACTCGAACGCGAGTTCGGCGCGGAGATGCTCATCACGAACGGCTACATCTTCTACGGCTCCGACGAGTACCGCGAGCCTGCCCTCGACAAGGGACTCCACGACCTGCTCGATTTCTCGGGAGCGATTATGACCGACTCCGGCTCCTTCCAGTTGGCTGAGTACGGCGATATCGACGTGGACACGCCCGAAATCCTCCAGTTCCAACACGATATCGGGAGCGACATCGGCACGCCCGTCGACATTCCGACGCCGCCAGATGCGAGCCGCGAGCAGGCCGAAGCAGAGCTCGCCGAGACTGAGACGGCGCTCGAAATCGCGGAAGGCGTCGACGTGGGCGAGATGCTCGTCAACGCCCCGATTCAGGGGTCGACGCACCTCGATCTCCGGGAGGCCGCCGCCGCCCACGCCTACACGACCGACCTCGACGTGTTTCCCGTCGGCGCGGTCGTTCCCCTGCTCAACGACTATCGCTACGACGATATGGTGGACGTGGTCGCCGCCGCGAAGCGCGGGCTGGGTGCCGACGCGCCCGTCCACCTGTTCGGCGCGGGCCACCCGATGATGTTCGCGCTCGCTGTCGCGATGGGCTGTGACCTGTTCGATTCGGCCGCGTACGCGCTGTACGCGCGCGACGACCGCTATCTCACGGTCCGAGGAACGAAACAGCTCGCTGAGATAGACTACTTCCCCTGCTCGTGTCCCGTCTGCACGAGCCACAAGCCGAGCGACGTTCGCGCGTGTGCCGACGACGAACGCGAGACGTTGCTCGCCCGCCACAATCTCCACGTCACCTACGCCGAACTCCGACGCGTTAAGCAGGCGATTCGTGAGGGGACGCTGCTCGATCTGGTCGACGAGCGCGCCCGCTCACATCCGACGATGCTCGACGGCTACCGCGCGATGCTGGAGTACGTCGACCAATTGGAACAGACCGACCCGGTCCGCAAGGACAGCTTCTTCCACACCTCTGCCGAGAGCGCGCGCCGTCCCGAGGTGTTGCGCCACCACGAGCGACTCGATCGGCTCCCCGTCGACGGCGACGACATCCTGCTTTCGGAGGGGGCGAAAAACCGCGGCTTCGACGCGACGTGGCGGCTCAAACCGCCGTTCGGCCCGTTCCCGCGCCATCTGTCGAAGACGTACCCCCTCACCGCACAGGTTCCCGACCGACTCTCGCGGGAGGCGTACGAGGCCGCCGCCGACGGTATCTCGCGGTTGGCGACGGCGAACCCAGACACGAACTTCACGGTCGCGCATTTCGACTGGCCCGAGAGCGCGCTCGCGCGGCTTCCAGAGCTCCCGCTCGTCGATCTGACTGAAGAGGAGTGAGCGAGACGCTGCGAGTCGAACTGAAAGCGAATTAAAGGCGCGTCTCCTTGTCGATTTATGACCGACTACTTCGAGGTTCACGATCGGGACGGTCCGGCCCGGCTCGGTGAACTCAGACTCACCGACTCCGTCCGGACGCCCGCGCTCGTGGACGACGTTGACGAGCAGCGCTCGTCTGCTCGTGGGACAGCGTCACACGGTGTGCTCCACGACGCCGGCAGTCTCTGGCGCGAGGACAAGACGCTTCCCGAGGGTGACGAGAGCGAACTGACTGTCCTCCCGCACCGCGCGTTCCCAGCGGGAACCGACGACGGCGTGAAAGAGGCGTTCCAAGTCGCCTACGACGATGTTTCGTTTCCGAGTGCGGCGGTCGTCTCGCCGGAGACGGCCCGCGACTTCGGTGCTGACGCGTACGTCCTCTCGGGCGGGCCGGGCCTCTCGGGGTACGCCGAGGGGTTCGTCGACGCGCTGCTCGACACCAAGGAGGCGATTCCGGCTGATACCGCGCTCTACGTGTCGGGCGTCGCCACGCCGGCGAACGTCGCCACACTCGCGTATTCGGGTGTCGACCTCTTCGACAGCGACTACGCCTACGTCCGCGGGACGGAGGGATTTTATCTCCACACCGACGGCGAGTCGTTCCTCGAAGACCTCGACGAGCTGCCGTGTGCCTGCCCGGCCTGCCAGCAGCCGCGTGACGAATTCACCCATCGCGACTGCGCCGAGCACAACGTGAACGCGCTGCGCGCGGAGCTCTCGCGGGTCCGCCAGCGCATCCGTCGGGGCCGACTCCGCGACTACATCGAGGGGCAGGCGCGCCACGAGGCGTGGACGACCGCCCTCTTCCGCCGGCTCGACGGCCAGTACACCTATCTCGAAGAGCGAACGCCGCTCCTCCGGCGACAGGACATCCTCGCGGCGAGCGAGGACACCCTCAATCGAGTCGAAATCCAGCGTTTTGCCGACCGCATCACCTCGCGGTACGTCCCCCGGCTCGATGACCGGCCACTCGTCATCCTCCCGTGTTCGGCTCGGAAGCCGTACAGCGACTCACAGAGCCACGAGCAGTTCGCTCGCGCTATCTCCTATCGCGGCCACGTCGTCTCGATGACCTCGCCAATCGGCGTCGTGCCGAACGAGCTCGAACTCACCTATCCGGCCCAACACTACGATTCGGTCGTCACCGGCGACTGGACCGAAGGCGAGTACGCCTTCGTCGCAGCCGTTCTCGAACGGTATCTCGAACGCAACCGCGACCGCTACACCGACCTCATCGCGCACGTTCCCGAGGATTACCGGCCAATCTGTGAGAAGGTCGAGGAGTCGCTGGGCGTCTCCTTCGAGTACACCGTCACCGACCACCCGACGACCGACGAGTCGCTGGCTGCACTCTCTGACGCGCTCGACGGCTACGACAGCTTCCGGATGCGCGAGCGCGAACACGCGACTGTCCGCGCCATCGCTGATTACCTCATCGGCGAGGGGGCCGGCGACGAGCTGTTCGACGACATCGAGACCGGGGGCCGGTATCCGAAGCTCCGCGTCCACAAGAACGACGAACAGCTGGCGACGCTGGTCGCACAGTACGGCACGCTCTCGTTCACGCTCGCCGGCGCGCGTGAGTGGGTCGAGTCTGACGTACCGACGAAGACCGTCGAAATTGACGCGTTTGTGCCACAGGGGAGCGTCCTCGCGCCAGGCATCGTGGACGCGAGCGAGGAGATTCGCGTCGGCGACGAGGTCGTCATCGAGGGACCGAAGGCGTTTGCCGTCGGCCGCGCCGAGATGTCCGGCCCGGAGATGTGCGACTCGACGCGCGGGCTTGCTGTCGAGGTGCGCCACTGCGAGGAGCGTTGACCCCATATTCACAAGAATCTCGATGACATACCCGGGCCTATGACGAACGACGAACTACTGACGGAGCTACAGGCGCTTCTCGGTGACGACCTCCGTGCCCTCGCAGCCTACGACGGCGGGGAGATCAACGACTACTACGTCTACGAGGAGTTGGAGGCACTCCTCTCCGGGGAAGATATCGAAAATATCTAGCAGAACACCATCTTCGAGTCGATCGGCTCGTCCGGGCTCGAATCCGTCTATCCCGGAGCAGGGACGCTTCGCGCGACCATCTATGAGTTCGACGAGATATTTGTCGTCAACGTGCTTGTCGCCGACGCCGAGGGCGTCCTCATCAGTATCGACGCCGACACCGATATTACCGTTCGCGATGTCGTCAACCGATGTCGGGCGACTCTCACCGAGTAGCGTGCCGGTGACAGGCGGCGACCCTCCCCTCGTCGTCGGTCGTCGGCTCTGGATTCTCGCATTCGCAGACGGTCGCGAACGTCTCCGCCAGCTGGGTGGCAGCCGACTCGACGTGACCGTCGAGTAGCTCGTCGAGCGCGGCATCGAGTTCTTTCTCAGCCTTGTCGTCGGTCAGCGTCGCGGGCACGTCGTACGCCGCCCGAACCGCCGGCTTCCCGTCGAACTCGTCGGAATCGATGACACCGTTCTCGGCGTCGAGCCGCAGGTCGAGAATGGCACGGAACACGCCCGGCTCGAACTCGTACTCATCGGGAGGGACGACCGCCGGGCATCGTGGATGGAACGAACAGCCTGCGGGCGGATCGGCGGGGTCGGGCACGTCACCGGCTAGCTCGACGCCGTCGCGGTCGGCCGTCGGGTCGGGGTCGGGAATCGACCCGAGTAGCGCCTTCGTGTACGGATGGCTTGGGTTCTCGAACAGCTCCTCGACGGGCGCTTTCTCGACGATTTCGCCAAGATACATAACGACGACGCGGTCACATACTTCCCGGACGACGCCGAGGTCGTGGCTGATGAACAGCATCGATAGCCCCAACTCTTCGGAGAGGCCGTCGAGCAGCTGGAGGATGTCGGCCTGTATGCTCACGTCGAGGGCCGACACCGGCTCGTCTGCCACCAGCAGGTCCGGATTCAAGATGAGCGCTCGCGCCAGCGCGACGCGCTGCTTCTGCCCGCCGGAGAAGGAGTCGGGATAGCGGTCGAGCGCGCTCTCGCCGAGTCCGACCCCGTCAAGCAGTTCGGCGACGATGTCGTGTCGACGGCTCGCGTCGTCGATACCGTGTATCGCGAGTGGCTCGCCGACCGACTCGGCCACTGTCATCCGGGGGTCGAAGGCGGTGTTCGGATCCTGAAACACGACGCCAGCACGCCGACGGAACTGCTCGCGCGCGTCGCTGTCGTGGTCTGTTATCTCCTCACCGTTGAACCGGACGGTCCCGCCGGTCGGCTCCTTCAGCTGGAGAATCGTCTCTGCGGCCGTCGATTTCCCACAGCCGGACTCGCCGACCAGCCCGACCGTCTCGCCCTCGCGAACTTCGAAGCTGATGCCGTCGACGGCCTTCACGCGGCCGGTCGTTCGCCGGAGCAGCCCCTCGCGAATCGGGTAGTGTTTTTCGAGCTGATCGACGGCCAGCAGCGGCTCCTCGCTCGGCTCACTCATCGCTTTCACCAAGTTCGGCCGGCAGGTCGTAGGTGTCTCGATGGAGGATGCAGGCGGCGTCGTGATCGTCGCCGACCGTCTCGAACGGCGGGGCGTCGCCGTGCCCGCAGGCCGGAACGGCGTGTGGACACCGGGGATGGAACCGACAGCCTGCGGGCGGAGCCTTCGGGTCGGGGAGCGACCCCTCAATTGTAGATGAGTCGCCACGACCGGGGAGACAGTCGAGCAACGCCGTCGTGTACGGGTGCGAGGGATTCGTGAACACTTCCTCGACGGGGCCACGCTCCATCACCTGTCCGGCGTACATGACGACGACGCGGTCGGCGATTTCGGCGACCACGCCGAGGTCGTGGGTGACGAACAGGGTTCCCATATCGCGTTCGGCCTGTAGCTCTGACAGCAGATCGAGTACCTGTGCCTGGATAGTCACGTCGAGTGCGGTGGTCGGCTCGTCGGCAATGAGCAGGTCGGGGTCACACGCCAGCGAAATCGCGATGACGACCCGCTGGGTCATCCCGCCAGAGAACTCGTGGGGGTAGTCGTGGAACCGCTCGTCGGCGTTGCCGATGCCGACGCGATCGAGCAGCTCGATTGCACGCGCTTTCGCCTCGGCCTTCGAGTCGTCACGGTGGAGCCGAATCGCCTCGACCACCTGGCTGCCGACGGTGTAGACTGGGTCGAGCGCGTCCTGTGGATTCTGGAAGATGTGACCGATTCGACCGCCACGGTAGTCGCGAAGCGCCCGCTCAGACTGGGTGGTCAGCTCCTCGCCACCGAAGGTGACCGTTCCGCTGATCTCTCCTGGCGGGGTCGGGAGCAGCTGTGTGACCGCCTCGCAGGCGACCGTCTTGCCGGAGCCGGATTCGCCCACCAGACAGACCGTTTCGCCCTGGTCAACGGCGAAGTCGATGCCGTCGACGGCGTGGACGGTCCCGGCCTCGGCGTCGAAGGTAACCGTCAAGTCCTCGACAGAGAGGAGGCTCACCGGCTCACCTCCCTTGGGTCGAGCACGTCACGCAACTCGTCACCGAGCAGGCTGTACGCGAGGACGAATGCGACGGTGAACAGTATCGGGATAACCGTCAGCCACCAGAGGTCGGTCCACGCGAGTGCACCCGAGGGATCGCTGAACGACGACCGGAACGTCTCGCCGAGCGAGCCACCCCCCGTCGCCGAGTTGAGTGCGAGATACGCCAGTGCAATCTGTGTGAGTACGAGCAGCGGGATTCGACGGGTCAGCGCCGTCACCAGCGTCGGCATAGCGTTCGGCACGACGTGGGTCCGGACAATATGGCGATCGCTTGCACCCACGGCCTTCGCCGCACGGATATAGCCCGCAGACCGGCGGGCGAGCACGTCGCTCCGGACGGCGCGCGCGATGCCACCCCAGTCGAGCAGCCCGAACACGAGTGCGAGCGAGAATAGCTTGCCGTCCTCGACGCCACCGATGTTCCCCAGAAACAGCGTCGCGACGACGAGGTAGATGACCAGCGCGGGAATCGTCTGCTGGATATCCACGTAGCTCACCAGCAGGCTGTCGACGAGCCCGCCAGCGTAGCCCGCGACCGTACCGACCACCATCGCGATGACGCCCATAACGATGGCCGTCGCAACGGCCAGCTTCACGGCGACGATGTTCCCTTCGAAGAGCCGCTGGACCATACTCGCGCCGTAGCGGTTCGTGCCGAGTGGATACTGCCACGAGCCGTGACAGTCGCCGTTTGCGACCTCTCCCACGCAGTTGTACGCGTAGATATCCTCGACGTGAAGCTGACTGAACACGGGTGGCTGGTGTGCGTGCGCGAGTTTAGCGTAGTCCCAGCTGATGAACTCCGGGCCGACGAGCGCGAGAAACAGCGACAGGAGAATAAATCCGGCAGATAGCGCCCCGACCGGCCGTGCGAGGAGTCGCTTGGTTGCCGGAATCGTCCGGTCACGGTCGCGGACGAACGGATACACGCCGTACCGGAGGGTGAACAGTCCGGCCAACAGCAGCAGCCACGCGATACGTGGCGGCTCCCAGCCGATGATTCCGAAGGGCGTTCCACCGACACGAAGGGTGTGGATGGCGGCCGCGGCGAGTCCGATCAGGCCAACGAGCAGACCGACGGTCGGCCAGTGAACGCGTCTGCCGCCAGTCTCCTCGTCCCAGTCGATGTTCGCGAATGCGGCGTCGTCCAGCCGTTTGGAGGGCATCTGAACGCACGTTCTATGCCAGCACGCTTACATAAAGACACCGAATCCCTGGTAATTATGCTCACCCGTAGCTTCGGCTGTCGTGTCCCCCATGAGCTATCTCCGCTACGTCGCTCGCCGATTCGCGTTCGCGGTGTTCTCGTTTTACGCCGTGGTTTCGCTCGCGTTCTTCCTCGGCTCGGCGATGATTCAGAAGAATCTCTCGGGTATTCTCGCGACGGCTCGATACAACGGTGCGAGCCCGGAACAGATCGCCCAGCTCCGCGCGGCGTTCCAGGCAGAACGAGGGCTGGATGTGCCGCTGCACGAGCGGTATCTCTCGTGGCTCGTCGACGTGACGACGCTCCAGCTTGGTCGCTCCGTCTCGTATGACGCGAGCGTCGCCGAGGTGCTCAACGGCCGGGTACAGGCGACGCTGGCGTACGTGCTGCCGGGTGTCGCAATCGGGATTCTCGTGGGTGTCCTGCTCGGGCTCGTCGCCGCGCTCGCGCACGACCAGTTCCCTGACTGGCTCTCACGATTTGGCGCGTACGTCGCCTTCGGCGTCCCGTCGTTCGTGGTCGCCGTCGTCGCGATTCGCATCTATCCTGATCTGCTCACGCCCCAGCATATCGCCGTGGCTGTCGTTGCGCTGTCGGTCGTCGCCGGGCAACTCCGCTTTGCCCGCACCGCCGCACTCGAACGCAGCCGCGAGCCGTTCGTCACCTTTCTCCGAGCAAAAGGGACTGGTGGGGTTAGACTCGCCCGCCACGTGCTCCGCAACGCTGCACTCCCCATCGTCTCGCTGTCGGTGACGGAGCTCGTCGGTGTGCTCGTGCTCCAGATTTACGTCATCGAGGCGGTGCTCGGCATCGACGGTATCGCGCAGGTGAGCCTGACCGCGATTCGTGAGTCTGACGTGGCGCTCGTCATCTGGACGACGATGGTCGTCGTCGTTATCGGCATCACCGGAAACTTCCTCAAGGACGCGCTCTACGGGCTGTTGGACCCGCGAGTCACTACCCAGTAGCCGGCTCAGACCGTGTCGGTGATGAGTTCGGCGACGCGCTGGCGGTCGAACAGCTGCTCGTCGGTGGGAAGCTCCGGATATGCCCCCTTCGGTGTAGCTCGGCCACGCGCCGAAGGCCTCGGAGGAGCGCTGTTCGAGACGGTCCTCGGTCACATTCCGAGGAACGTTCGCGATCCGGTTCCGTCTCACCATCGGCCAGCAGTTCGGTGACTCGCCCGTGCTTTGTCTGTTATCGATTATCAATTCTGTGCTGCCGGATTCGTGCATCCGGGTCTCCACTCACAACAGGTCGGGAAGCTGTGCGACCTGCTCGGGGTCGTGGCCGTAGACGACGAGCGCGTCTCGGCGCGCCTCGATGTCGCGCACTCGCCGACAGCTCTCCTCCCAGTCGGGCCGCGAGTGGAGCAGGTCACGACCCATCGGATGGCCGTCCTCGTAGTTGGCAGCCGAGTAGGCTAAATCGCCGGCGACGACGAGGTCACGGCCGTCTGCTGCTCCATCATCCACGACCAGCCCGACGAGTCCGGGTGTGTGGCCCGGCAGGTGGACCCAGTCGATCTCCTCGGTGAGATAGCCGCCGTCGCCGTGGAGTGGCTCCCACGCGAGGTCGTGGTCGAAGTCGCCGCGTACGTACGCGCTCGTCTCGCCCGTCACCGCCTCGAAGTAGGCGTGTTTCAGCTCCGTGGCGTGAACGTAGATCGGCACGTCCGTCCCGGCGAAGTTGTGGAGCCCGCCGGCGTGGTCGAGATGCAGATGCGACTGGACGACGGCATCGATGTCGTCGAGCGCGAAGCCGGCCTCGGCAAGCGCGTCGGGAAGGGGATGCTCGGCCGCATCGTGGTGGGTGAATTCATCGTAGAGGGCTGCGGGCCAGTGACCGTCACCCGCCTCGGGATGCGAGCCGGTGTCCCACAGCAGCGTCTGGTCAGCCGTCTCGATGACGAGATTGAAGACGGGGCCGTCGGCCCGCACGGCATCGGGATTCGGGTTCGAGGCCGTCGCCGTCACCGCGCCTTCGAGTGGGTAGTTCACGTCGATCTCCATCGTGCCGCGGTCGATATGGTGGACTGTCGGAGCCATACTGGCTGAGCGGTGGGAACGACGAAAAGTGTCGGGGCGGCAGTGTTTTGTCTCCGTGGCCTCCGTCTCCGAGTATGGATACCGGCGACGGCCCGACCTATCGGGTGGTGTGGTCGGTGTATCTCACGGCACTCGTCGGAACGCTCGCGCTCGCCGGCTTTCTCACGACTGCGCCGAGCACCGAGCGCGTCGCGATGGCCGTCATCTTCGGCGGCTCCGGACTGCTCGCACTTCTGGGGACGATACTCGGCCTCCGTGGCGTTCCGGCTCGCCTCGCCCCGCGCCCGCTGTACGCGAGTCGGGGGCGGCTGCTGCCCGCGCTCGTCGGGATTGCCCTCGTCGCCGGGACCGCTGCGCTGTTGTTTACTCATATCGGTGTGTTCGACTCGCCGGCACCCGCCCTCGCACTCTTCTTCGGCGGGGCTGTCGTCGCCGGTGCCGGCGGACTCGTCGCGCTTATGACGACGAACGCCGAGGCGCGCGCCCGTCTCGACGGCGCCGACCCGATCGAATGGCGAGCTACTCCCGACCACCGTCGCCGGCGACAGTGGTATGCAATCGCGGTCGTGGTGGCTGTGGTGCGTGGTCGGGTATCGCCGTCGTCGCGACCGGCCAGTACCACTTCGTCTCGTATCTCGGATTCGCCGCCGTCGCCGCCTCGCAAGCCGAGACCGAACGCCGCTACTGGCTCACTGACGAGGAACTCGTCTTCGGGAACACGAATGCCTACCGCATCCTCGACCGAGGCGATATCACGGGCGTGCGGTTCGAGGATGACAGCCTCCGCATCGACCGGCGCGGCTGGCGTCCCGCACTCACCTGTGACACTGGAGATATCGACGACCCCGAACGACTCCGGGACGCGCTACGGTAGAAACGCTCGCACGTCCTCGCGGAACCGGTCGGGCTGATGGGTGTGGACCCAGTGGCTCGCGCCCTCGTAGCGCTCGACAGTCGGGTCGTCGATGCCTCCCGCGAGGCGGTTGAGCACCGACGGCCGAAGCGCGATGTCGTCGGTCCCCCACAGCAGTTTCGTCGGGACGACGACGCGAGCGGGCGAGCCGAACGGGTGTCGAAGTGTCTGACGACCGAGCGCGCGGTAGTAGTTGACGCTCGCCGTGAGACTCCCTTCGCGTCGCCACGCCCCGAGATATCGCTCGATATCAGTCTCGTCGCAGCCGATATCCCGGTATAGCTCGCGCATCGCTCGGTAGTCATCAGCTCGGAGGACGCGCTCGGGGAGCCACGGAAGCTGGAAGAAACCCGAGTACCACGACCGGAGGAGCTGTCGGCCACGAAGCTGTGCGGCGAGACGCTCGGGGTCGAGCGTGTTGGCGACGACCAATCTGTCGACATGAGCGGGGTGGTGGCGGGCGAACGAGAGCGCGAGCGAGCCGCCCCAGTCGTGCCCGACGAGACTCGCCGTCCCGTAGCCGAGCTCCTGGATAAGCTCGTACACGTCGGTCCGGAGCCGTGCGAGCCGGTAGGCGGCGACACCACTCGGACGAGCAGACCGATTGTAGCCGCGGAGGTCGGGCGCGACGACACGGTAGTCGTCAGCGAGCGCGGCGATGTGGTCGCGCCACGTGTACCAGCAGTCGGGGAAGCCGTGGAGTAGGAGGACGAGCGGTGCGGTCTCGGGGCCGTCGGCGACGTAATGAATCGGGCCGACGGAGCAGTCGGCGAAGCCGATATCCAGCCCCTCGGTATCGGCCCACTGCTCTGCGGGGCCGGGGTCGGGGACGGTCACGGCTCTGCCGCCTCGATATCGTCGAGCTTCTCTATTTTACCCATCACAGTTTCAGGCGCGGCTGTCGCGGTCGGGAGTGCGACCTCGCCGATGAGCCACAGCGCCACTTCGTGTGATGCCATCTCTTGGCGCTACGACGGGAGGTGTGGTAAAGTGTGCAGATCAGTCGGAGACGAATAGGCTTGTTATCCCCGCCGTCGAGTGGCGAGTATGAACAAGAAAGGCCACGTCCTGAACGGAATTTTACTCGCGATCGGACTCGGCTATATCCTCGAACCGGCTGGCGACGTGGAGACGTTCCGGACCATCGCGGCGACGCTCGTTCCCGTGACCCTCGGCGCACTCCTTCCCGACGTGGACACCGCCTTCGGTAAACACCGGAAGACGCTCCACAATATTCTGCTGCTCGTCGTCGTCGCCGCGTACCCCATCTACTTCGGTAATCTCCAGTACGTCTGGATTGGGGTCACCACCCACTACGTGCTCGACATCGTCGGCTCACGCCGAGGTATCGCGCTGTTTTACCCACTGTCGAGTTCCGAGTACAGTTTCCCGATGGGCGTGACGACCTCCTCGAAGTACGCCGACGCGGTGACGGTCGTCGTGACGATTATCGAACTCGCGATTATCGCGGTGTTCGTCCACGTCGTGCCAGGGCTGCTCGACACGGTCGTCGAGTCGCTCCCGTACGCGGTGGAGAACACGACGAACGTGTTTCAGTAGCTGCGTTCGGGCTCAGTAAACGCTCACGTCGTCGAACCGACCGTCGTAGGCGACGTTCTTCGGGTGCGTCGGCTCCGCCCCTGACAGAAAGAGGCGGTCGATTTTCTTCCAGCTGTTCTCGTAGCCGAGATGCGCGTATTCGAGGTGGCGACGGAGTGCGTGGCCGTAGCCGTCGCGGTGGAAGACGCGCCGTGGCTCCTCGTCGCGGAACGCCTCGACGACCGACTCGCGGCCGCGGAGCGTTCCCTCGAACTCCGTCCACACCTCGCCGACGGTCCCGTGGAGATGCGCGTACGAGGAGCCGAAGCCGGGGAGCCCCGTCTCGCGGGCGAGACGCTGTGCGCGCTCGTTCTGGTACTCGCGGTGTTTGGGATTGTACACCTCGGCGGCGTGGAGTTGGTCGCGATAGCGATTGATTTCCTCGACGCCGAGACTGACGGTCGCGAACTCCGGATGGGGGACGAGACCGACGCCGTCCTGTCGGTCGAGTTCGGCCATCGCACCGTCGAGGGTGATGAAGTCGGGGACCGGCTCGGAGAGTCCGAGCATCAGGACGTGCTTGCGCGTGCGCCAGTCGCCGGTGAACACCTCGCGTCCGGGGACGATGATGAGGTCATCGTCGGCGAAGCGACGGGCACGGGCGCGAATCTCGTCGAGGCGGGTGAAGTGAGGGGCGTAGACGATAGCGTCTAGCTCACGCTGTTTCGCCCGCCGCACGACGTGGTCATCCAGAATCTTCACGTGGGGGTCGACCCGGAACACATTCGATACTGTGGCGAGGCGGGCTTAGCGGTTTCCGTCGCGATGTATCCCGAACGTATATAGCCGATGCGTGAACAGGTCACGGTATGTGGTCGTGTGCAATCGACGGCTGTGACACGGAGACAGAGCGCGTCGAAGACCTCGTCGTTCATCAGGCAACAGACCACGAGCGCATTCAGTGTCCGGTGTGCGCGACGGTCCTCCCGGACGGCTACTTCGCCATCAAACACACCTTCGAGGAGCACACCCGGACGGACTTTATGCGCGCATACGACGCCGAATCGGAGGATATCCGCCAGCGCGAGTCCGTCATCGACGCCGTCGAATCTCGCGCCGATATGGATGAAGTGCTCTCGCGGCTCGACTCCGACAGCCCGCCTGCCGAGTCGAACGCGTAACTGTTCTCAGATACTCATACGCGCAACTGACTGCCGGCGAGCACCGCAGCTACTCCACCTAGACACAACAGCCCAAGCCCGGTCGCGTACGTACCCGTCACGTCATAGAGCGCGCCGATGAGGACGGGACCGCCGAAGCCACCGACTTCTCCGCCGGCGAAGACGAAGCCGATTGCCACGCCAGTCAGCCGCGGGCCGATCCCGTCGAGTTCGGGTGGAATCGCCCGTACCAGCGGTGAGAGACCACCGACACCCAGTCCCGTACAGACGATACCGGCGAGCAGCGCCGCCCCGACGCCTGTCCGCGCGATGGTCGCTACGCCGACCGCGACCGCGACGCCACAGCAGACGACGGCTATCCGACGGGCGTCATAGCGGTCTGCGAGCACCGGAATCGTCAGGATGCCGGCAGCGTTGGCCACGACGAGCAGCGTGGCGGTCTGGCCGGCCGAGCCGCTTTCCATCCCGCGCGATTCGAGTATCGTCGGAAGCCACCCCTGGAGCCCGTGGAGGACGGAGAGGTAGACGACGCCCAGCACGACCACCAGCCGGAGTGCCGGATTCGAAAGAATTGCCCGGAGATCAGCAGTGAGTGAGTCCAGCTGGAAGTCGCTGTCCGTCTTCGCCGTTGGGACGGCCGCCCGAGCGACGAGCGCCCACACGAGCGCGTAGCCGAGCGCGACCGCCCCACTCGCGAGGAATAGCGGTCGCCAGCCCCCGAGCGCCGGGCCGAGTATCGGTCGCCCAACTGAGAACGCACCCGCCGTCCCAGCTGACGCACAGAGCAGATACAGCGACGATGCCGCGCCCGTCTCACCGGCGGGAAATAGCGTCGAGACGAGCTTCGGTAGGCCGAAGGTGATTGCCGTCGCCCCGACGCCGAGCAGCAGCGTCGCAGCCAGCAGCGATGGGAAGCCGCCAGCCATACTCCGAGTTAGCTGCGCGATACCGACGACCGCGAGCCCGACGGAGAGACTCCGCCCCGCGCCGACGCGGTCCACAACCAGCCCGGAGCCAAGCGCGAGCGGGATGTAGACGAGTGGAACTGCGCCGGCGACGAGCCCGGCCTGCGTCCCCGACAGTGTGAGCTCCGCCTGAATGGTTGGGAGATACGCCGGCAGCGTGAACCAACAGAACATCAGCGACGTGTACGTCAGCGCGGCGAGCAGCGTGAGGCCGTACGCGCGGCGTGTGGTCACGGTTGGTGGTTGCTCGCCGGCGATATGAACGTCGTGGTCGGACGGATTTTCAACTGTGCGGTGGCGTGAGCCGGCGCGCCTTGTGCGCGCTCGTCGTCGCGAGGTCGTCGCGAGGGAACCGAGCGACGGCTGGTCAGCGTGTGCGCTGACGGTGGACGAAGTGAGCGAAGCGAGCGAGTCGGCTGGGGAGGCCTGTGGGCTGTGCTGTCGAGCGGACTGAAGGGGCCTGAAGTGTGCCGTGGCACACTTCAGGGTCGGCAGACGCGCCAGCGTCTTGCCCAGACGCGGCGCGTCCGGCGGTTCTCGTGACCGACTCACGCGAGCATAGCTGGAGTCAGCAAGCGACACGTCCGAGCTTTCAAGCTGTTCGACGACGAGACCGAAGCAGCAAGCGACACGTCCGGGGCTTTCAAGCTGTTTCCGACAACGAAACCGAAGCCAGCAAGCGACACGTCCGGGGCTTTCGAGAAGTTCGGAAGAGAGCAGTCGGCAGAAACAGCGAGCAAAACGCCGAGCCAATCGAAGTCAGCCTATCGTTCTTCGGAGTCGAGGACGCGAATCTGGTCGCCACGAACCGTCACCGGAATCGGGACGGTCGCCTCGTACAGCTCGACGGTCACCTGGTCTTTGCCCTCGTCGATGCGCTGAACCTGTGCCTTCTCACCCTTGAACGGGCCGGCGACGAGTTCGACGATGTCGTTCTCTGCAATCCCCTCTACGTCCGGCTTCGGCGAGAGGAAGTGCTCGACCTCTGCAATCCCAGATTCGCCGGGAACGATGCCACGCGAGTGAGGAATCTCGTCGAGGATGCGCTCGAAGACGGAGCTGTCATCGGCCTCGACCATCACGTACGAGGTGAGCGAGTCGGGCGCGAGCGCGGCGTGAATCGAGTCTTCTTGCTTGCTCATAATCATGTCTGCGACGGTGCGCTCCTGTGAGGCCGTGGTCTTGACGGCGAAGATACCCATCAGAGACCAGCCCCCGGCACGAACGACATCACGAGGAAGATGATGAAGCCGAGCAGCCCGACGAGTGCAACGCCAGCGCCTGCGATGAGTGCGACGCGGGAGAACTCCTCCCACGACGGGGTGCTCGCCAGCTTCAGCACCCGCACGTAGCTGTTCAGGTCGAAAGGTACGTCCATACCGCTCGTTCCGCGGCTGGCTTTCTATACCTGTTGGTATCTGTCCTTGGCAGAATCGAGAACGGCGACCTCAGTTGATGAACTCCGTCTCGTCGTTGTCGGTCGTGCGCTCGGTCGAGGTCTCACTCCGTGAGCGGTCACCGGCGCGGCGACCGCCACTCCCCACATCACGCTGGCTAGCCTGCTCGCGCTCGGCCTCGCTCTTCCCGTAGATCTGTGGCGACTCGACGCCCGTGACGACGATCATCGTCTCCATCTTCCCGTCGAACTCGTTGTTGACCGAGGCACCCCAGATGATACGTGCGTCGGGGTCGATGCGGTCGTAGATCTCCTCCACGACGCCCTCGGCCTCGTCGATGGACATGTCCGGACCGCCAACGACGTTCACGAGTGCGGAGTTCGCGCCGTCGAACTCCACGTCGAGCAGCGGCGACCGGAGGGCCGACCGAATCGAGTCCTGGGCTTTGTTCTCCGAATCCGATTCGCCGAGCCCGATCATCGCGACCCCGCCGTTCTCCATAATGGTCTTCACGTCGGCGAAGTCCACGTTGACCAGCCCGGGCTTCGTGATGAGTTCCGTCATCCCCTTCACCGAGCGCATCAGCACGCGGTCACAGATCTTGAACGCGTCCTGTAGCGGGAGATTCGGCGCGTAATCGAGCAGTCGGTCGTTCGGGATGACGATGACGGTATCCGAGACGGCTCGGAGCCGTTCCAAGCCGGCGTCGGCGTTCGCGCGCCGGCGCTCACCCTCCGCCGTGAACGGGACCGTCACGATGGAGATCGTGAGTGCGTCCTGCTCCTGTGCAGCCTGTGCGACGACCGGTGCGCTTCCAGTGCCCGTTCCGCCGCCGAGCCCGGCAGTGATGAACACCATATCCGAGCCGTCGATTGATGCTTGGATGTCTTCGATGTTCTCCTGTGCTGCTTCCTCGCCGATTCTCGGCACTGAGCCCGCGCCACGCCCCCCCGTGCGCTGGCGGCCGATGAGAATCTTCGTGTCTGCCTCAACCTCGGTGGCGAGATGCTGTGCGTCCGTATTGGCGGCGACCAGCTTCGCGCCGTGGATTCCCTCCTGTGCCATCCGGGTAACGGTGTTGCCTCCTGCCCCGCCACAGCCGACGACCGTGATTTTCGTCTCTAAGTCCTTGACGACGCTCGCGAGCTCGTCGTCCGTCATCGTTCCCGACGCGCTCGGAGACTCCTCTGTTTCGATCGGCGCTGACTCTGCGGACTGGGCCGACTCTTTTTGAGTCGTCTCCTCGGCTTCGTCGATGGCGTCGTCGATGATGGAATCCATTATGACTCTGTTTGCGCCATGTCGGTATTGTATCTTTCCCTGTTTTGGCGGGAGAGACGGTGATTCTCTGTGGTCGGTATCACTCGACCGCATTCAGGTTGTAAACCAAATATCGAGATATAGAATCTTATCTGTGCGGAAGTTGAGGCCGGCCTTCTCAATGCACATGATGATCCGGCGTAGTTCATAAATAGTATGAATACGTAGTTTGGGATAGAAAGATGGCACGAATCACCGGGTCATATCCAGATGATCTCGACCTTCTTATCGAGGGTGCTGTTGAGGCGGGTGTGTTCGGCGGCAAGAGCGATGCGTTGCGCGAGTTCGTGCGTGAATACTTCGAGGACAACAAAAATGAGCGTATTGCGGCTGCTGTCGCCCTCTATGAACGTGAACGAATTACCCTCGGCGATGCTGCGAGACTCGCCGATGTCGACCGCTGGACGATGCGGGATATTCTCCGTCAGCACGGCGTCGAACTCCGTCTCGGACTCGTTGACGAAGACGACGCAGCCTATGAGGGAGAGGCAGCAAGCGAACTCGAATTCGATGATGAGGACTCGGACGACGAGGAGTCACGCGCGAAATGACAGGTGACGATATTCCAGCCCACCCGAGTGTTCTGAACACGACCGTCCTCTCGAATTTTGCGTATATTGACCAGCTGTGGGTCGTTGCAGAACTCTCTGGGATCTGTACGGTTCCAGTCGTTCGCGAGGAACTCAACCACGGTGTCGACGACCATCCGTATCTTCAGTCAGGACTCGATACACTTGACGACGAGATTCCTGTTGGGACGATTTCGGATACCGTTGCAAATAGAGAGGCAGTTGTTGGTGGCCATCTTGACCCCGGTGAGGCCCAAGCGTTTGCCTTGGCGGACGCAGCAGACGGTCGCCTACTGACTGACGACGGGGATGCCCGGTCGTTTGCGAAAGATCAGGGCGTGACTGTTATCGGGTCGGTCGGGGTTCTGTTGGCTGCAATTGACGCTGGGAAGATCGATGAAGCGATTGCTGACGAGTGGCTGTCCACGTGGATCGATGAGATTGGGTACTACGTCCCATATCGAACGATTTCGGAGTATCGGTGAGGAATTCGTTGGAAGTTCGAAACGCCTGATTAGTGTGACCGTGAACACGTCGATTATGTCTATTGTACTGAATTCTTAATTTAAAAGAATATTTACGTCGTTGACGGTACCGGCATTAGTTGCAACACGAAATAGACTATTAAAAATGATTGATATAAAACCATTCTACTCGGCCATCTTATCGATCCCGTTCGCGGTGATGGCTACGCCGTTAATGCCACAGGACAACGCAGCGTTCTATTTCATCGGTATTTCCGTCCTGTTCGTTCTGCACTCGTTGTTTTCAGTACGACGTGTCGAGCGGGATTCCTGACGAATTCCGGCATCCCTTCTGATTCTCACAGCGCCGAGTAGCCGCCGTCGACGACCAGTTCGTGACCCGTCACGAAGGAAGCGTCGTCGCTCGCGAGGAAGGCGATGGCTCCCGCGATCTCTTCGGGCTCGCCGATGCGCTTGAGCGCGTACTGCGACTCCAGCGACTCACGGGCCGCCTCGGGGTCCTCGTGATCTTCCAGTCCACCCTGCACCATCGGCGTGTCCGTGAAGCCGGGGCAGACGGCGTTGGCTCTGACGCCGTGCCGTCCGAGTTCGCCCGCGATAGAGCGGGTGAACTTCGCGACGCCGCCCTTCGTGAACGCGTACGCGCTCGACCACGGCTGGCCGATAACGCCCGCCAGCGACGCCGTATTGACGATATTTCCCGATCCCTGCGTTTTGAGGTGTGGAATCGCGGCCCGACAGCCGTTCCAGACGCCCATTGCGTTCACGCCGAAGACGCGGTCGCGGTCGGCCAGCGACAGCTCCTCCATCGGTCCGCTGGCGTGGGAGATACCGGCGTTGTTCACCATCACGTCAAGTCCGTGCGCCTCGGCGGTCGCATCCACGGCGTCCTGAACTGCGTCGGCGTCGGTCACGTCGAGTTCGACCGACTCCGCAGTTCCCGCCATATCCGCGGCCGCAATCTGGTCGACGGTCTCGGCCGCACCGTCGGTGTCGATATCCGCCGCGATGACCGTCGCGCCCTCGCGGGCGAACCGTCGCGCGCTCTCTCGTCCGATTCCGCTCCCGCCGCCGGTGACGAACACCGTCGTGTTATCAAATCGCATATCTCTCCGTGTGCGGGCTGATACATAACTGGTGGCTGTTCGGCGTGCCACTCGGTGACGGGGTCACGCCAGGGCTAAGTGCCTGGCCGAGAAGCATTGACTGATGAGTCGTCGGGCAGTCGTGTTTGACCCGCTCGCGCCGCCCGCCAGCCGACTGGCCGGATAGCCGCAGCACCCGTCTCGTTTTCGATTACCGGCTATCCGCACGCGAATGTCACCACACCACCGGCCGCAGCCGCGGCCACTCGTCCACTCGTACCGCTCGCTAATCACACACCAATGGGGGCGACGATGAGCGACGCGTCCGTCTGGCGCAATCGCGGCTTCGTCGCCTTCCTCGCCGGCCAGTTTGCGACGAACGCCGGCGATAGCCTCTACACCGTCGCCCTGCTGTGGCTGACCCTCCAGCTCACGGGGTCGTCGGCCGTTGTCGGGGCTGTTAACGCCATCCTCCTGCTGCCGTGGCTGTTGCAGGCGCTCGCCGGCCCGTTCGTCGACCGACTCCCGCTACGCCCGCTGCTCGTCGGCTCGCAACTGACACAAGGGGCCGTCGTACTCGTCTTGCCGCTCGCGCACGGGACTGGTCAGCTCACTGTCGGGGTCATCATCGCCGTCGCAACTGTGCTGATGCTCGCATCGCTTGTCATGGCTCCGATGGATTCGGCGCTGCTCCCGCGACTCGTCGCCGACAGCCAGCTCTCGCGGGCCAACTCCGCGCTCGCGACGGTCACTCTCGGACTGGATATGGTATTCGATGCCGTCGGCGGGGCGTTCATCGCTATCTTCGGTGCGACGACGCTCTTTCTTGTCGACGCCGGTACCTTCGCGGTCGCGGCCGTGCTATTCGCGACAGTCACGGTCGCGCCGCTGCCGGCGGAGTCGACCGATACTGACGAGACCAACGGTTTCGAGACCGATGATGCCGACATCGACGAGTCCAGCGAAATCGAATCTACCGGGCTGCGCGAGTACCTCGCTGACCTTCGGGTCGGCGTCGACGCACTCCGAGGGACGGTGTTCGTCGAACTGACCGCTCTGACCGCGCTGGCGAACTTCGCGACCGGCGTGACGCTCGCTATCCTCCCGGCATTCGGAGCCGGCCTCGACGGCGCGACACTCTATCGAATTTCGCTCGACGGCGCGGTCATATACGGGGCGATGCTCGGCGCGCTCGGTATCGGTCGGCTCGTCGGCTCCGTGCTCGGGCCGCGATTCGAGACCGTCCCGTACGGCCGATTCTGTATCGCGAGAGGTATGCTCAGCGGGCTCGCATGGGTCGCGTCCGTCTTTGCTCCGGGGCCGGCACTCACGATTGTCCTCTTCGGGCTGGCGTGGGTGCCGGTCGGTATCAGCGGCGTGCTCTCCTCGACGCTGCGCCAGCGACTCTTCCCGACGGACAAGCTCGGCCGTGTCTCGGCGGTGAAGGGAACGGCTTCGGGTGCGACGCTCCCGATCGGCTCGCTTATCGGTGGGGTCGTCGGAAGCACGCTCGGAATCCGGCCGACGCTCGCGCTGGCGGCGCTCGGCTTCGGGCTCGCTGCGCCGTATGTCGCACTCCGCGGCCCGCTGCGACAGCTCCCGTCCGTCTCGACGGCGGAGCCGTCCGACTTCGGCTTATGACATCCTCCCCGGCGTGAACGCCGGGGTTTCCTCGCGCTGGGGGTATCGCTTACCGACCCACGGAGGCAACTTGCGGGTTCGTGCGCTCCTCGTTGGAACAAGAGCGTGGTGACTCTGACCAGTCGTGGTCGTTCCACTTGAGGCGCACAGGCCGTGCCATCGGCCGTGCTACCGTCGTCTGCCGTTGACGAGACACTCCGTGTCTCGTTTGCCAATCAGAACTCTCCGAGTTCTGATGACGTCTCAGGAACGTCTCTGACGCCGTGAGGTCCGCGTGCCCCTCGAATCCGCACGGACACGTCAGCGTGTCGCGGTGGCGCGTCGTCCGGTTGGTCGAACCGCAGTTCGGACACTCTTGAGAGGTCCACGCTTCCGAGCGAACTTCGACGGTGATACCGTACTCCTCGGTGGTACACGCGAGCCGGTCGATGAACGCCCGGAACGCCCAGAAGTTGTGCGTCTTCGCGTTCGTCTCGACCGACCAGTGCGTGTCCAGCACGTCCGTCAACGCCCCCACGTACACCGTCGAAACGCCTTCGTCGTGCAACCGTTCGATGAGGTCGCGTGCGAGCGCGTCTTGGGCGTGGTCGCGACGGCGCGTCCGGCGTCGGTACAACGAGCGTATCCGGTTCGAGGAGTACTGGCCGTCGTCCAAGAGGCATTGGAGTCGGGCGATTTCTCGCGTCGTCTCGCGGAATCGCTCGAACAGGTCGCGCCCCTCGTACAGCAGTTGCGTTCCGGTCGTGGTCGTACAGGCGACGAGGTTGTTCGCACCAATATCCAGAGCGGCCGTTTCGTCGGCCAGTGGGTGTGCAAGTCGAGAATTGTCGATAGTGACTGGCTGAAAGGCCCTGAATGTCTGTGCGTGCTCGTCGTAGAACAACTCTAACCGGCCCTGCTTGTCGTACTCTTTCCAGTTGGGATCGCCCCGGACTTCGAGCCGAAGCCTCTCGCGGTGTCCAAGCCCGTACTTGTCTTTCAGGTCTTTGCCGACGAGAATTTCGAGCCGGGAGTATTCGCCCCACTCGACGGAGTACGACGTGTTGCGGATGTACGTTTGGAGGTCGCGGCCGTCGTCTTGGTTGCCCCAGAAGCCGGGCTTACCGTTGGCTTCGCCTTTTTTCTGGAGCGCGAAGAACGACTTCCACGCTTCGCGGTTCTTCCGTTCGATTTGCTGAACGGTTGACGCGCCGAGCGTACCGCCGTAGCGGCCGCGATACTCGCTGATTTCCCATACGTCCCCGTCTGGATCGGCGTAGTTCTCGCGGCGTTCGTAGTTGATTTCGTTCCAGAGAGCGGCAGAAGCGTCCAACAACCGCCGAAGCAACTCCTCGTCCTCATCGGACTGCGGAATCACGTCGAACGTGTTGGTCCGCTTCATCAACTATTGAGTGGTGCGGCACATTGATAAACCTATGGTTTGTGAATGGTGATATGGTAACGACGGTCCAAATTGAGATTGAGGACGATGAGCAGTACGAGAGATTGCGGGAGATTAAGCGGCACAACGGACTGACGTGGAAGGGGATGTTGCTCCACGCGGCGGAGAACTTGGATACCCCGAACTGAGCGGCGTCGGCGGTTGTCCCGTAGTCGTCGGATTCACGCCCGTCCCCAGAACGCTGCGCGTTCTGGTGTGCGAACGAGAGCTCCGCTCTCGTCAACGCCGTGAACGGCGGGACTCTCTCCTTGATTCAGGTAGTCACTCCACCGGGAACCGCTCTTCGCGGGTCTCGTGGACGACCTCCGGATCGATGGTTCGGCCGTTGATCTCGACCGTCTCGCCCGCTGCGAGCGCGCCAAACGCCGGCCCCTCGCCGACGCCGAGTGTGGCTGCCTTCTCTGGCTTGAACTGTTGGTCGCGTGCGACGACAGCCTCGTCCTCCATTTCGACCGTCTCGTAGCTCGTCCGGAGCACGTCGGCGAGTCCGGCGACGATGGTCTCGAACGCTGCTTCGTCCGTGAGTGCCACCCGACCCACTGGTCGGGTCCCGCCCTCCTCGGTCTCGAACGCGACAGCGTTCGCCCCGACAGCCTCCCGCGCACCGTCGATATCGATGTTGGCTGCCTCGCTCGCAAGCCCCTCTGGAAGCGACCTGACTACGAACGCTCCGTCGTAATCCGTTGCCGGCGCACCGAATCTGAGCCCGGCTTCGACCGTCGCGATGGCGGATTCGACCGCCTCGACCGTCGCCAGCGGGACGCCATCGGTCGTCTGTGTGAACGTCTCGCTTACCACGCGGTAGCCCAGCGATTCGATGACCTCACGCAGAATCGGGTGGTCACCCTCAACGACGGCGTGTCGTGCGTCTGATCGCTCGAACGCCGCGCGAATCGTCTCGCGTGCCTCCGAGGATGTGCCATCGCGTCGAGCGACCAGTCGGCGAGCATATGGCCCGGCGACCAGTCCGTCTCGCGAGCGATGCGCTCGAACCGCGGGACGTAGTGGCCTCCGCCGATGCCGACGAACGCTCGCTGTGGCGTCGCGTCTCGGGCGTCGAGAATCGCCCTTGCGACCGCACGCGCGCCTGCGGGGTCGTCCCACTGTGCGTCGTCGCTCCCGAGCTCGACGAACAGCGAGGGTACAGTCGATATCTGTCGGGCCGTGGTGGGTACACTCGATTGCCGTTCCGTAGCCGTCGGGCGCGTACTCCTCGAAAGCGTCGAGCAGTGCCGCGAGCGAATCGGGGTCGGCGCGCGCGAAGCTGGCGTCGTCGCCGCCGTGTTCCGCCGGGCCGGGATTTCCCGTCGGGTGGGTCGTCAACAGCGGGCCGGTGTCGCCGGCGTGACGGCTGGCGACGAACAGCCGGTCGGGGTCATCGAACGCCGCGGTCACCCCTTCGGCGTGGATATGGAGCTCGTCGAACGTTCGGAGTTCGATACCATCGGTCCGGTAGACCGTTCCGCCGCCCTCGGCGTCCGGGCGCGTCGTGTCCTCGTTTTCGGTCCACGAGCCGAGCCCGAGCAGTTGCTCACCGATATGTTCGGAGGCCTTGTCCGCACGCGAGACGACGACAGCAAGCATACTCCCGTTTTGTCGCAGTCGAGTAACTGTGTTCCGTTCCAGACCGAGCGAGAAAGCGAACTCGGGCGCAGTCCCGCTCGCCTCGTATCCCCTCACAGGGACGGGCGGGACTTTCTCGCTGTTATCGGTCGCTCGAACCGCCTCGTCGCCTGCCCGACGAAGGGCTCTCGATTCACCTCTCTGCACGCTCGCTGAGAGACAGACCACCGTCAAAACACGAAAACAATCTATCTTCGACATCATCTGTTCACTCGCGTTCCTCCCACGTGACGAGTTCGGGGTCCGATTCCAGAGACGCTACTCTGTCGACGATTGGTTCGTGAAGCGCCAATCCGCCGAACACGAGGATACCGATGAGCACCTGCGAGACTAGCTCCATAGACATATATACCGAATATAGGTATTGATATAAGAGACTATTGGCACTGTTGATGCTATACGCGTCAATCCTGCTAACAACCGTTCTGATTGAATCGTTCCTTCTATTGCTCAGTTTTCATCGATACCATCGCCTCATAGCAGCGCTCTTTATGTATCTTACTCATCGCATCACCTGATGTCACAGGCTACAACGTCTGGAGGAGCGAAATCGTCTTCTTTCAGGACAGACTTCGAACTGACTGACCTCGTGGTCATCGCGGGGCTCACGGCGGTCTTGTTCGCAGGGGCACTGGCGGTCGGTGAGGGGCTCGGCGAGCCGCTCACCGGACATCGACTGGAAGGCCTTCTTCGTGGTCTATACGGTCATCGTGTTCGTTCCGTGGGGAACGCCGACAATCGCGGCGGCAGTCGGCGCGACGATGGCTGAGGGTATCCTCGACTTCTTCGAGGGGCTTGAGCCCGACGAACCGTTCGGCTGGGCCGGGTACATCGTCGGCTTCACCATCGCCGGCTACTTCATGAAGGACCCGAGCAACAAGGTCAAGCTCGCCATCGGCGCGGTGCTGGGCGGGTTCATCCAGTTCGCCATCGAGGGGCTGAATCTGTTCGTCGTCTCGCGAATGATGCGATATCGTTGTACGCATTCTCGCTCGCAGGAAACACCGTCACGCACGGCATCATCCTCGGTGCGATTCCGCTGATTCCGGTCGTCGGCGCGTTACGCGGTCGGATGGAACGTGTGATGGCGCCGTCGGCACAGCAGGCGGACTGAGTAGCGACCTCGGTCCATTTTCTCCAGGTATGCCAACAAACAATATCATGCTCAACAGGAACGCAAGCCGATGATTCGAGCTGAGGAGTTCGCCTTCCGGTATCCGACCGGTGACGGGGAGGCGCTAACCGACCTGTCTTTCGAGATCGAGGAGGGTGAAACGCTCGGCGTCGTCGGGCCGGTCGAAGCAGGGAAGACAACGCTCGCGATGGCACTCGCAAGCTTCGCCCCGCAGAACACAGGCGGCGCTACGGACGGGATCACTCACCGTCGCCGACCGAGATCCACGCGAGGCGAAGGACAACCGGGTCGCGATGGTGTTCGAGGACTACTCCGCACAGCTCACGCAGGTCCAAGTCATCGATGAGGTTATCGCCCCGCTGGTGAACCGCGGAGTAGTCCGGTCGGAAGCGACCGAGCGCGCCCGTGAACTGCTCGATACTGTCGGTCTGGAGACCGTCGACGAGGAGAAGTACACGTGGGAACTCTCGGGCGGGCAACAGCAGCGACTCGCGATCGCTGCGGCGCTCGCGATTGACCCCGACGTGATGG
Organism: Halobacteriales archaeon; assembly: GCA_034521675.1. Taxonomy (GTDB): domain Archaea; phylum Halobacteriota; class Halobacteria; order Halobacteriales; family Haloarculaceae; genus Halosegnis. The sequence continues at coordinate 512,838 of JAXHLZ010000005.1, forward strand.
TCTTCGACACGGCGACGGATATGCTCGATCCCGCGGGACGAGACGATGTCGCCAACCTCATCGCGTCGCTCAAAGGCGAGAAACGCTCGTCGTCGCCGAGAACGATCCGGATGAACTGGTCGGCATCGCTGACCGACTGCTCGTTCTCGACGGCGGCGAACAGGTCGCGTTCGGCCCCGCTGACGACCTGCTTCGGGATATCGACCTCCTCGAAGGAGTGGGCGTGGCCCACCGGTCTGCTGTCGGGTGGCACGCGATGGTCGGCCTCTCAGGGTCGCCACTGACCCCGGGAGAGTTTCTCGATGTGCTCGACGCGCACGGCGCGTCCGAGCCCAGACAGACGGTCCCGGACGGGAGGGGAGAAAGAGAATCGGAAGGGACTGTCCCCGGAGAGAAGGCGAATCCCTCGCGTTCGGAGTTCGGCGACTCGCTTCGTCAGCCGCCGAATCCGTCGATCACGAAGGAACGACCGAGCAGTCATCTGTCGCCGCTCGCTCCGAGACCCCGCTCCTTCGCGCCGAGGACGTGCGGTACGAGTACTCCTCAGACGAGGTCGCCGTCAAAGACCTCCAGTTTCCGGTCCACAGTGGAGAAGTCCACGCTATCATTGGTGGTAACGGTGCCGGGAAGACGACCTTCAGCAAGCTCCTCGTCGGGCTGTTCAAACCCGACGATGGAACAGTACTCGTCGACGACGAACCGACCGACGGCCGAACCGCACGCGAAATCGCGAAGTCGGTCGGTATCACGCTACAGAACCCGGACGAACAACTGTCCGAGCAGACCGTCGAGGAGGAGATTCGCTTCCCGCTTGAGAAACGCCAGTACGAGCGAACTGGATTCCTCGGACTCTCGAAGCGGAAACAGTACGACGACTCGTTCATCGACGAGCGGGTCGAGGAGGTGCGTGAGCATGGTCGATCTCTCGGAGGACGTGCTCCAAGAGGATCCGATGTTCCTGCCCCGTGGTAGGCGCCGAGAGGTGACGATAGCAACCGCACTGGCTCCCGACCCGGACATACTGGTATTGGACGAGCCCGTCGCGGGTGTCGACGCGAACACCCGGGAACAGATGACTGAGACCATCGGACGGTTACGCGACCAGGGGAAGGGAGTCGTGATTATCGACCACGATATGGACTTCGTTTGTGAGAATGCCGACACCGTCACCGTGCTCGAAGACGGGGAGGTGGTGATGCAAGGACCGACTCACCAGGTGTTCGCGCGCGACAACTGGGACTGGCTCGAACAGCACCATATGCGCCCGCCTCGGGCAGCACGACTTGCCCAGCGTGTCGGCGTCGACGCCCTGACAGCAGACGAGTTCGTCACGGCGTTCGAATCGCGCCTGGAGGTGTCCGGATGAAGCGACGCGTTCCCGTCGTCTACAACGACCGCGATACGTGGTTCCATCGGCGCGACCCTCGAGCGAAAATCGGGGTGTTCGTGTTGATGCTGTTGTACATGTACGTCGCGCCGACGTGGGAGTGGATGCTGGCGATGGCCGTCGTCGGGCTCGGCCTGGTTGCCCTCGCTAGAGTGCCCCCGCTCTGGATTGGCGCGCTTCTGGCCCTGCAACTTATAAACGTTCTCGGTATCCTGGCGTTTCCGGCGATCGAACGGATCGCGAGCGGTGGGACGGCGTTCGGCGGCGACTTCGACTACGGACTCAAGCTCGCGTTCTCCTGGCAGGCCGCACTCTTGGTCAGTGCGAGTCTCTTCACCACGATGGAACTGACCGAGATCACCGACGGTCTTCGCGGTCTCGGTATCCCGGAACTCGTCTGTTTCACCATCGAGTACATCTTCCTCCTGTTCTACGTCACCATTAGTGACCTCTTCCGCATCATCGACGGAATGAAAGTCAAAGGCCTGGGAATCGAGACGCGGAACCCGATCAAGTTCGCGTCGAATATGCCGAGTCTCGCAGTGCCGATGTTCATGTCGGTCCTCCAGCGGTCGAACACGATGATGTCGGTCCTCCAGATGCGAGGCTACTCGCTCTCGAACGAGAATCGAGAACTCCGTCACGACCTGAAGTTCGATGCCGGTGATGCCACCCTACTCGGTGTCGGCATTGATCGTCCTCGCCGGAACTGTCGCGGTCAACTTCGGGTTCGCGAGTGTCCCGGTCCTTCCCTCACCGACCCCGTAACCATGTCAGATAACACCGATTCCGTTTCGACCCCGGTTCGTGATAGCTCACTGCTGTCTATCGACCCGAGTACGGCTGAGGGGCGAAGCAAAGCGATTCTGTTTGGCGGGCTCGCCTGGCTTGCAATCGGCCATCTCGTCGATATCGGATTCATCGTCTGGGGCGAATTGCAATCGTGGCTGCGGCGTTCGCTCTCAACACTGCTGGAAAGATCGTTCACTACGGGGAACTCTCCGTTTCGCCACGAGAGCGACTGCTGCTGTCGGCCACGTGGGTTTTGCTCGCATCGGCGGTTATCGTGCTTATGACTACCTTCGTGCGCACCCGATACGGATCTGGTGACGGCGCGTACTTCTGGTCGCTGGCCGTCGCGGGAATCGGCTTCGCGTTGCTCCATATGGCTGCCCAGTCGATGTATCTCCCAGGAAGCAACGAGGAGCAAGACGCTTGAGAGATACTCATTCAGCTTTCCGATGAACACACGAAAAATTCAGGAGGTCGGTGGCGGGACGTTCACCGTCTCGCTCCCGCGAGAGTGGGCACGTGCACAGAGCGTCTGTCAGGGAGAAACAGTCGATGTCTTCACACATCTCGACGGAACGCTCGTCATTCAGACGCACCACCGCGAAACCGACTCGACCGGTTCCGTCTCGATACCGATTCGAGAGGAGGGCGCTGAACGGGTCAAACAGGTGCTACTGGCGGCGTACACCGCAGGCTATACCGACATTACGCTCGATCCGTGCAGATCGTTCACGCAGCCACAGCGTGCTGCCGCTCGTGAGGCCGCACAGACACTCGTTGGCGCCAGTATTGCCACCGATTCGGAACAGTGTATCGAGGTCCGGGTGCTGGTGGACTCCGAGGAAATCTCGGTGCGCCAGCTCGTCAGACAGCTCTCCTTCGTGGCGCGGTCGATGCATCGGGAGGCGATAGCGGCACTCGGCGAGGACGAGGCTGCACCCCGTCTCGGTGATCGTGACGACCAGGCAGATCGACTGTATGCAATTACCGACCGTTCGTTTTCACGAGCGCTCTCCCGACTCGACGAGGTCGACTCACTCGGATATACCCGACCAGAACTGTTCGAGCTCTGGTCGACCGCCCGCGATCTCGAACGGATTGCAGACCACGCAGAACGAATCGGCGGGATTGCGAACTCGTTCGACGGCTCTGTGCCACAAGACCACCTCACCGGAATTCAGGAGCTTGCGGATTCCACACAGACGGTTATCGAGCGCGCAGTCAACTGCGTCGTCAACGATTCCGATCTCGGACGAGGATACGAGGCGCTCACCCTCCGGTCACAGATTCGCGACCAAGTGAGTACGCTCGACGAGCGACTCTTCGCCGATTCGGCCGCTGACTACCGACTCGCGCGCGTTCTCGACCGTCCAGCAACCGCAACACGGTGGAAACATCGCTGAACGCGGGTTACAGAGGTAGCATCCGACAAAGCGGTACGGTAAATTCCAGCATACGGCGAGCCACAGAACACGGTGGAAATATCGCTGAACGCGGAGTACGAGGTAGTATCCGACAAAGCGGTACGATTAATTCTAGTATAGAGACACGAATACAGCCGTCCACAGACGGATCGAGTAACAGCTCTCGTGAGTGACGCCGACGATCGCGGCACGCAATGCCTGATCGACGTACAAAAGTAAAGTGTCTTTCTCGCGGATACACTGATATGACTAACGAGGAGATTGACGATGTCGACAAAGCGATCCTGTATGCGCTCCAAGAAGACGCCCGAAACATGTCGTCCGGAGATATCGCGGAGCGGACCGGTACCTCCGACAGTACTGTCCGAAAGCGCATTCAGCGTCTCGAATCTGACGGCATAATCAAGGGATACAGCGCCAGCGTCGACTATCAGAAATCGGGCTATCCGCTCCGAATGTTGCTCTACTGTACCGCTGCGATCTCCGAACGTGGTGGCCTCATTCCCGAAATTCTGGACATCGATGGCGTGGTATCAGTTCAGGAGTTGGTCACCGGTGAACAGAACCTCCTCGTCACTGCTGTCGGCGAGACGGACAGCGACATTACACCCGTTGCACAGGAACTTCTCGATATGGGGCTCACCGTTGCCGACGAGGTCCTCGTTCGGAGTCACGAGACGACGCCCTTCGGAAAGTTCAATTCCAAGACTCAGACGGGAGACGATTCCTAGACGAGGACACGTTCGACGTCCAGCTCGGTCGCGCGACGAACGACTGCCTGTACTGGATCAACAGAGCCCGTCAGATTGTCCGAGTCACCGTCGAGGACGAGGAGTGCTGCGCGCCGGCCGGGAGCGATGACACCACAGTCGAGTCCGGCGATCTCGGCACCGGCCGTCGTCGCCATACGTAACACCTCTCGGGCGGTCACGTCAAACTGTTTCGCCGTGTACGCCATCTCCCGGAACATCGACGGGGGATTCAACATGACGTTGTCAGTCCCGAGAGCGACCGTCGTGTGATCGAGTAATTCCCGCACTGGCGGGTTTCCGACGTCGAGAACGGTGTTCGCGCGCGGACAGACCGCAACCGGAACTGACTGGTCTGCGACTCGCTGCAGGTGTTCCTGTTCTGCGTGCACCATATGGACGAGGAGGTCCGGTTCCAGATCGAGTGCCGGATGGATGTCGGTCGCGTCGGGTTCGCCAGCGTGGATCGCAAAGGGCACGTCGTGTTTCCGGCAGGCAGCACGCTGTTCGGTGAAATCGCCGTCGTTCGCCCCGGAGGCTCCGTACCCATCGGCAACATCGAGGACGGACTGCGTTCCGCTCCCGAAGATGAACGGGTCGAGGGAGACGGGCGCTGCCGCCTCACGGAGCGCCCGTGCCCCGGCAGTTCCGGACTCCCGGAAGTCCAGACAGGAGACTGTCCCAGTTCGCTGCATAAACCGGAGCGTCCGGCGCATCGCCGACACGAGATCGGAACGGTCAGCGGCCGCCAATCGTCGGTGTTTCAGACTGTCCGGCGGTGCTACTGCCTCGTCGAGCGACAGCCCGACAGCCGCTTCCTTCGCGACGGAGTCACCCAGATGCGTGTGAGCGTTGACGAACGCCGGCAGTATAATATCGGTCGACGTCGTTTCTGTCTCCTCGACGCTCTCGATGTGACCATCTTCGACGACGACGCGACCCCGCATCGGCTCGAACGACCGACCCACGAGGACAGTTCCCGAGAGTGCTTCCATACCAGTACTCTCGGACCGATAACGATATGGTTTTCTGTATAAATATAGAGAACGTTCCGGTAATATAATGCCTGCTCAAAACCAAAGTGGTCGAAGACGAGTGATGGTGATAGTACTGGGTCCGAACGGAGGTGGCAGAGCGTAGAATGAACGGGAACGATCTCGAATCCGTCATCGAGTCAGTTCAGGACTGCGCCGGGTCTCAAACCGATACGAGAGACGGATCGGATACGCAGATGGCACTCGTCGTCTCGTGCTCGATGAGCAGTTGCAAAGCTATGGAGCCATCGTGGCCGGTTAGCGCTACTTGGAACGTTGTTAGGGTTCAGACTCTCGGGAATCAGACACAGGAACGATACGAGGGAAAAACGGTTCCAGACAGCACCATCGAACACCTCAGAACCCAGCACGACATCACAGCGGTCCTCGTTGTGGGACACACGAGTTGTGAGGTTCTCGAAGACGCCTACGAGCGGTGGGTTGCATCCGGTGCAGAGTCACCTGCTGGGATCGAAGTACGGTTGGATCCCCTCCGCTCGCTCGTCGGAGACGGATTCGAGGAGGGAGTTCTAGCGGAATCATTGCCCCTCCAGACGGTACAGTATCGACTCGTCGAGTACAACGTCCAACGACAGGTCAAATTGCTCCAGCAGGCACTCCCCTCGTCGACGACGGTCGCTGGCTACGTTCACGATCAAGACGGTGCGTACGGTTCGTTCTCCGACAAGCGGTATCTGGTCGCTCTTGACGGTGCGTCAGACCCGACCACGATCCGGGCTCGTCTCCCCGACGATGCGTCGATACGTGTCGCAAGCCTCCTGACCTGACTCTCCCTACCACGTCTCCGCGCACCTCTGAGAAATCATAATGTTCTATAATAGCCGTTAGGCGAACAGAATGTGAATACAGATAGATTTAATAACTACTTTGTTCAAAAGAGAAGCGAAAGCGACCAGAAGCGGGCCCATCGGGATCGTATCGGGTGCCGTAATAAGTCGTACGATAGGCTGAACGATGTCAGGACACAGTTCGAAACCGACGGTCGGAGCGCTCCCGGACACGACGGCGGATTCGCCGTTCGTGCCCGTTGCACTAACGTGGCTCGTGTGGTCGCTGTTCGTCGCGAGTATCGTCGTCCTCATCGCCAGAATCCGGTTTGGTGATGTATGGGAAATCCCTGGGTTGGTTGCCATCGACGGCCTGACCGTGCTGATGTGGGTGGTGGTCACCTTCTTCAGCGGGATCGTTCACAGCTACTCGCGCCGCTACATGGCCGGTAGCGCCCACAAAACGAGGTTCTTCCTCGCTACGTTCGGATTCACCGCAGTCGTGATGGCGCTCGTCGCGGCCGACCACGTCGTCCTGTTCGGGTTCCTGTGGCTGGCGATGGGCCTGGTGATGGCCGCACTCATCGGCACCATCGAAGGCTGGAAACAGGCACAGGCGGCCGCAGCGGTCGCCCGTAAATACTTCATCGCCAGTAGCGCGTTGCTTGCGGTTGCGCTTACGGCGCTGTGGTGGGCGACCGGCACGACGACGATCTCCGGAATCGGTGCGGCCGCCGACACGCTCGGTGGTCCGGTGTGGCTGTTCGCCGCCGTCGCGCTCGTACTCGCGGCGATGATCCAGTCCGCCCTCATTCCGTTTCACGGCTGGCTGCTCTCCTCGATGACCGCACCGACGCCGGCGTCTGCGCTGATGCACGCCGGGTTCGTCAACGCGGGCGGCATCCTGCTGACCCGCTTCGCCCCGGTCATTACGGTCGACTCTACGCTCATGCTTGCAGTGGTCGCCGTCGGCGCGGCGAGTGCTGCCGGCGGGAAGCTCCTGAAGTCGGTTCAGACGGACATCAAAGGCAAACTCGGCTGCTCGACGGTCGGTCAGATGGGCTTTATGATCATGCAGGCCGGCCTCGGCTTCTTCGGGGCCGCGATCACTCACCTCATCCTGCACGGCTTCTACAAGGCCTATCAGTTCCTCAGTTCGGGCGAACAGGTCGAACGCACGAGCCCGAGCGAGACTACCGAACACACGATCGGCCGTACGACGAGTGTCGTCGGCTTCGTCGTGGCGTTGCTGACCGGTCTCGGCGGCGGCGTGGTGTTCACGGTGCTGACGGGGAAGGGAGCGAGCGTCGACAGCGGCCTCCTGTTGACCTTCTTCGTCGTCTTCACCACGCTCCACGCGGCCCGCAGCGCGGTCCAGCATACTTCACTTCCGACGCTCGCCCGCTACGGGGCCGTCCCGCTGGTGTTCTTCCCGGCCATCGTCATCTACGCCGTTGTCTACGAAGGCGTCTCGGGCCTCCTGGCCGTCAGCACGGTAACGACCGAACTGACCTTGCTTCACGGCATCATCGCCGTCGCCTTCGTCGGCATCTACGTCGCCATCGAGACTGGCATCCACGAACACAGCCAGCGGCTCTACGTCGCACTGCTGAACGCCACCCAACCGTCATCGGACACGCTACTGACTTCCACGGAGGACTACAATGAGTACTGAATCCGCCATCCGCGACAGCATCGACGAAGCAGCGACCACCGTCGGCTCCCTCTGGCCCATCCACTCGTTCGTGACGGCCAACCCCCTCTCCGGGTTCGAGGACCAGCCGTTCGGGGAGGCTGTCGAGCAGGCAGCCACTCTGCTGGGCGGCCGTGGCTACCCCAGCGCCGAGACGTTCGGGGCGGCGCTGGAACGCGGCCAGATCGACCGGGAACTCCTCGAAGCGGAACTCGCCGAGGCCGGCTACGAGGACGACCCCGAGACGTTACTCGACCGTATGGCCGACGCGGCCGACGCCGAGAACGGGGATGCGGACAACGCCACGGACCACGTCGACCGGGTGCTGACGAAGTGGCTGTCGGCCTTCCTCGACGAGGGGAGCGCCCACTGGTCGATGCCGAACCGCGAGGCGGGGTTCTACACCGCCTTCCGTAAAATGGCGGAATACGACAGCGATATCCCCGACGAGGGGACCGTCGTCGACCTGCCCGAAGCGCCAATTGAGGCTATCAAGCCGGTCCTGACGTCGTATCCGGAAGGCCAGTGGGTGCCCATCCTGAAGGAACAACTGGCTGCGCTTCCGGGCTGGACCGGGTTCATCAAGCAGCGCGCCCAGGACGAGGGAGTGTGGCAGTCGGCGTATCCAATTTCGCTGGAAGGATACCTTGCGGCGCGTCTGGCACTGCTAGATGCCATCGACGCCAACATCGAGCCAGATGACGATGTCGCCGACGTGAACCCGGCGGATGACCTCGCTCAGGCGTTTCTGCGTGCGTGGGAAGCGACCTACCGCGATGATCTGGTCGGGACCGTCGCGGCTGAGAGTCAGTCGATGAACGACACCGACACGTCGGGTCGCCCGGACGCTCAGTTGGTCTTCTGTATCGACACCCGCTCGGAGATCATCCGTCGTCACGTCGAGGCAACGGGCGACTACGAGACCCACGGGTACGCTGGCTTCTTCGGCATCCCGATGGAGTATCAGGGATACGACGCAGACGTGTCAGTCGATGCCTGTCCACCGATTCTCGACCCACAGCATCACATCACCGACTTTCCGACCGACGACGACACACAGGCACGCCACGATCGCCGGTCGGGCATCCGTGCAGCCGCCGAAGAAATCATCGAGACACTGGAGGCCAACGCTGCCACCGCCTACGGCTACGTCGAGACTGCTGGGAGCGGCTACGGCCTCTCGCTCGCGGCCCGGACGCTCGTTCCAGGGCGCGTTCACGACCTGATCGACGCTGCTGCCGAATTAGTGCCCGACGAGCACGAGTTCTGTGAACCGCTCGTTCACCACCAGTACACCTACTCCGGCGACCTTCCGGTGGGGCTGACCGACGAGGAGAAGGTCGAGTACGCTGCGACTGCCTTCGAGTTGATGGGTTTCGAGCAGTTCAGTCGCCTCGTCGTCTTCACGGGCCACGCCAGCGAGACGGCAAACAATCCCTACGACTCGAGTCTAGACTGCGGTGCCTGTGCGGGCAACCCCGGCGGCCCGAGTGCTCGCGTCCTCGCGAAGATCTGTAACGACGAGGCTGTCAAGACCGAGCTCCGCGACCGTGGATTCGATATCCCAGAGGACACGGTCTTCGTTGCCGGACAGCACAACACGACGACCGACGAAGTGGAACTCTTCGCGGACGACGTGCCCGAGAGCCACGCGGACGAGCTCGACCAGTTGCGCACGGACCTCGCGACGGCCCGTGAGAACGCGACTGCCGAGCGCGCCGAGGCGATGGGTGCCGACGGCTCGGCCGGCGTCAGCGAGACGGAACGCCGTGCCGCCGACTGGGCCGAGACACGTCCCGAGTGGGGGCTGGCCGGCAACGCCGGCTTCGTCATCGGCCCCCGCGAATTGACGAGCGACTGTGATCTCGACGGGCGCGCGTTCCTCCACTCGTACGACTGGTCGACTGACCCTGCCGGAGACGCGCTCGAAGCCATCTTCACTGGCCCGATGGTCGTCACCCAGTGGATCAACACCCAGTACTACTTCTCGACGGTCGACAACGCCGTCTACGGCAGCGGGTCCAAGGTGACCCAGAACCCAGTCGGCAACGTCGGCGTCTATCAGGGCAACGGCGGCGACCTGATGGCTGGACTCCCGCTCCAGTCGCTGATGACCGCGGACGACGACCCGTACCACCAACCGCTCCGCCTCTCGACGGTCGTCCACGCGCCGGTCGAGCGGGTCACCGACATCCTAGCCGACCACGAGGAACTGACCGAAATTCTGGACAACGACTGGCTCTCACTGACAGTCGTCGATCCGACTCAGGACCACCGTGCTTTCCACTACGAGGAGTCCCTGGAGTGGATCCCAGTGTCCGAACGGACCGAAGCACACCCAGAGATGCTAAACACTCCGGCTTTCGCAGACGACTAGCTGATAGCCTCAACTTGCAAAAATAGCAGTTTACTATTGCAGCATACCATTTATGACCTCTCGCCGGGCGTATTTTGGTCGCGGAGACCGTTCGATCGGACAATGCAGGAGTACGAGCGCGAGATACTGCTCGAACGAATCGGGCGCGAGGGCGCTACCGTCGGCGCGTCGATTCCCGATCGCATCGACGTGCAGGGTGAAGAGATCGATCTCCGAGAGTTCGTCTTCGAGATCAAGCGCCGAGAGACGATTCCCAGCGGCGAGCGCGAACGGGTCGAGCGCGCCAAGAAGAATCTCCGGCGCGAGCGACTCGAACGCAAACAGCGAATCGAGGGGGAGACCGACGAACAGCTCTCGTTCGAGGCGGGTGAGCAGCTGGCCGAGGACATCATCGGTATCGATCGCGCGCTCGCGGCGCTGGAATCGCTCCGGCCGACAGATATCGAGGGTGAACGCGCGCGCCAGGAGACGGCCGACACGAAACGCTGGCTGAACTTCCTGAAGCAGGCGCTGGGCCACGAAGATAGCTCGCAGCTGGGTGGCCGATGAGCCGGAACGCTGCTGTCGCCGACCGACTCGACGAGATGGCAGACCGACTCGAAGCCGCCGATGTCGAGTACAAACCTCGCGCCTATCGGCAGGCAGCCGACAACATCCGCGGCCACACTGTTGCCGTCGAGACGCTCGCTGAGGAAGGCGTCGAGGGTGTCAAGCAGATCGACCGCGTCGGCGACGCCATCGCGAAGAAGGTCGTCGAGTTTCTCGATACGGGAGAAATCGAGGAGCTGGAGGAGCTACGCGAGAAACTGCCGGTCGATATCGAGGCCGTCACGCGTGTCGAGGGCGTCGGCCCGAAAACCGCCGCCGACCTCTATGAGGCGCTCGGTATCGAGGATCTCGACGACCTCGAAGCCGCTGCAGAGGCCGGCGAGATTCAGGAGGTGAAGGGGTTCGGTGCAAAAACGGAACAGAATATCCTCGACAACATCGCTTTCGCCCGCGAGAGTCACCAGCGCGAGCTGCTCGGTGACGCCCAGCCGCTCGCGGACCGGCTGCTCGAGTATCTGCGCGAACTCGACTCAGTCGGGGCCGCCGATACCGCCGGCTCGCTCCGGCGCTGGCGACCGACCGTTGGCGACGTAGACGTGCTGGCGGCCAGCGACGACGGCGAGACGGTCGTCGAGCAGTTCACCGACTTCGACGGCGACGTTATCGAGGCGGGTACCTCGAAGGCGAGTCTCCGGGTCGACGGAATGCGCGTCGACCTCCGGGTCGTCGTCACCGAGGAGTGGGGGAGCGCGCTCCAGTATTTTACCGGGAGCCGCGACCACAACATCGTGCTCCGAAACCGCGCGCTGGATATGGACCTGAAGGTGAACGAGTACGGCGTCTTCGACGTGTCGGATGTGGATAATCCCGACGCCGGCCAGCGCGTCGGCGACAGAATCGCCGGCGAGACCGAGGCGTCGATGTACGACGCGGTCGACGTACCGCAGATCCCGCCGGAGCTTCGCGAAGATAGAGGCGAAATCGACGCCGCGGCCAACGGGAATCTCCCGACGCTCGTCGAGGATGGTTCCCTCCGTGGTGACCTCCATCTCCACACCGACGCCTCGGACGGACAGGTCTCCGTCGCCGAACTGGTCGCTGCGGCCGAGGAGTTCGGCTACGACTATCTCGCGGTCACGGACCACGCGACCGGTCCCGGGATGGTCGGTGGCGTCGGCGTCGACGACGACGGCCTGCTCGACCTCGCCGAGACGGTCCGCGAGGTCGCGCGCGACACCGATCTCCGCGTATTCACCGGCGTCGAGGCGAACATCCACGAAGACGGCTCTATCAGCGTCGCTGACGACGTACTCGCAGAGCTGGACTGCGTCGTCGCCTCGCCGCACGCAGCGCTCGATGGCGACGGAACCGAGCGACTCATCGCCGCCGTCGAACACCCGGAGGTGAACATCCTCGGCCACCCGACCGGCCGGCTGTTGAATCGTCGTGCGGGACTCGATATCGACATAGAGCGCGTCGCCGAGGCGGCCGTCGAACACGATACCGCGCTCGAAATCAACGCGAACCCGAGCCGGCTCGACCTCCGGGGCGGCTACGTGAAGCAGGCTGTCGATGCCGGCGCGATCATCGCCGTCAACACTGACGCCCACCAGCCGTCGAGTCTGGAGTTTGCCCGCCTTGGCGTTCATACCGCCCGTCGCGGGTGGGCCGAAGCCGACGATATCCTCAACACGCGTGACGCCGACGCTGTCGCTGACTTCCTTCAGCTGTAGTCGCAAGAACTACGCCACGCCATTCCGATACTCCCGTGTATGCCCTCCAGACGGACTCTCCTGGCCGGGGTGGCGACTGCGGGTGCGACCGTGCTCGCGGGTTGCTCTTCGTCGTCACTCCCCCGCGTTCGACAGGGAAGCCCCCTCGGCCACCCACAGACGCTACAGTCGTTGCGACCGCCGAGCGGTTTCGCGACCCCGACCACCCGAACGGTGCCGTCCGAGCTCTCGGCCGCAGCCCACGAGTACCGCATCGGCGGCGACTACCGGCTCGACCTCGTCACCGAATACCGGCTGATTCCCGGCGAGAACCAACACGCGAACAACGGTTGGCGGCTGGCTGAACTCGACGCGACACACGACTACGGCCACGCGGCCCCTGCGGTCGGTGCCAGGACGAACTTCGTCCCGGTCGCGGACGCGGGCACCGCGGTTGGACGCACCGGCAGATGCAACGGCCCACGGTTGGGCGATGGAGTCTTCCGTCACCGCTGGACGCTCCGGTTCGGCGATACCGGCGACGCGACGTGGGTGCGACGTCTTCTGACCGAACTCGCAACCGGACACGGTGTTCCGCGAGGGCGACCCAGTCGCCTCCGTCAGCTCGCGAAGCCGCGAAACGAAGCGACGGAGCCTTGCCGAGCACACGACTGAACCGACAGCCGCGCTCGTCTACGGCGAGGACCGATAACCCTGACTGGTTCGTTTCTGCTCGGCGTGACGTGCGGCAAGCTGGCTACGATGTTGCGCTTCTGTGGCTACGACGCCGTCTACACGCTCGACCGAGATCGAGGACGACGACGTGCTGCTCGATATCGCGCGGGCTGACGGTCGTACACTCATCACCCGTGACGCTAGCGCTGGACGAGCGCGCCGGCGACCGTGGTGTCTGTCTCGCCCCGCGCGACACCGACGACCAACTGCGTGAACTCGCCGCCCACGGGCTGGAGTTTTCGCTCGACTCGAGGCCCGACCGCTGTGGCGACTGCAACGTGCCCGACGCCGTCGGGGATGAACGATCCCAAGTACGCCCCCCTCTCCCGACGAGCTTAACACTGGCGGTGTCGCGACTGTGGTCGGTACTTCTGGAAGGCGTCACACTGGGAGAGTATGCAGGATCGACTCGCGAATCTCCTAACGGTCGGCCGTCCACTGATCGCAGGCGTCCATATCGTCCATAACCTCCTCGTGGAGCCCGCAGTACGGTTGGAGACCGTCGTCCGTGCGGACGTACTTGAACTCTGAGCAGTTGCCACAGTAGCGGTCGCCGACGCTCGATTCGCGCTCCGGCCCGGTGGAGAGCTGATCGACCTCGGGTGAGGCGTCTCGTGACTGCTCGCCCACCTCTCGAATCGGCTCGGTCGTCGCGCCACCGTCGGAGCCGAGCACCTGCGCCCCGCTCGTTTTCGGGCTCGGCTGTGAATTCGACTGTGACCACATCGACGTCTCTGGACTGTTGGTCTGCGTCTCGGCGTCACCGTCCGGAGTATCACCGAGCAGGCCGATGCCGCCAAGCCCCTGTCGGAGGCGGTCGTTCGACACTTCAACGACGCGTGTCTCGCCCTCGCGGGTCACCTCCAGTCGGACGGTGCCGCCGGGGTCGTTGCGCGCCTTGAAGTTCGCGACCGCGACGAAGAGACTCCAGAACGTCGTGATGACGCCGATGAAGTAGATTGCCGTCACCGGAAGCGTGTAGTCGGGAGTCATCCCGAACCAGTTGTCGGGGTAAACGCTGACGAACGCAGCGACGCCTATGACGGCGATAGCCGCACCTACCCAGCTCGCGACTCGAATTCTGCGGGTCGCTCTCGGCAGGACGGTCATCGCGCCGAGGAAGATTGCCGGCAGTCCAAGCCCGGCGAACACGCCTGCAAGCGTTCGCGTGGTCGTCACGTCGAAGCCAGCGACGCCACCGCCACCGGAGGAGGTACCGAACACGATGCCGACGATCGTAAACACCGCTCCGGCTGTGAACAGCCCGAGTCCGGCGTAGAGTCGCTGACGGCCCGGCCCGCTCGCCCCACCGTCGTACACATCAGCGAGGCTTGTCATACAGTCAGTTTCACACCAACTGATAAAAAGCTATGTCAGACGCGCAGCATACGAGCGTCGATGTATGAAAAAGCCCTTTATAATCGCCCTCGGAGAGTACTGAATATGAAAGCAGTCGTCCTCGCCGGCGGATACGCGACCCGCCTCTGGCCCATTACCAGACACCGACCGAAGATGCTCCTCCCCATCGGCGACACGACCGTCATCGACCGTGTGTTCGCCGAACTCGAAGCCGACGACCGTATCGAGGAGGTGTTCGTCTCCACGAACGAGGCCTTTGCCGACGAGTTCGATACCTATCTTGGAGATGCCGACTTCGAAAAGCCCGTTCTCTCGGTTGAGGACACCACCGGCGAGTCCGAGAAATTCGGCGTCGTCGGCGCGCTCGGCCAGCTGGTCGAAAGAGAGGGAATCGACGACGACCTCGTCGTCATCGCGGGTGACAACCTCATCGGCTTCGATGTCTCCGACTTCATCGACGCCTTCGAATCTCACGACGCACCGACGCTGGCTGCCTACGATGTCGGGTCCCGAGACAAAGCGACCGCGTACGGCGTCATCGACGTGGAAGGCGACCGTGTCGTCGACTTCGAGGAGAAGCCGGACGACCCGCCGAGTTCGCTCGTCTCCATCGCATGTTACGCCTTCCCCCAGGAGAGTCTCCGCTTCGAGGAGTATCTCGCTGACGGCAACAACCCCGACGAGCCGGGTTGGTTCATCCAGTGGCTCGTCGACCACGACGAGGTGTACGCGTTCCCGTTCGACGAAGCGTGGTTCGATATCGGTACGCCCGAATCGTATCTCGAGGCCGTCGCGTGGGCGCTCGACGGCGGCTCGCTCGTCAGCGACGATGCCGTCATCATCAACTCAGAGATCGGTGAGAACGTCCACGTGATGGAGGGCGCGCGCATCGTCGACTCGACGCTCTCGAACACCGTCGTCTTCGAGAACGCAACCGTGCTCGACTGTGAGATTCACGACTCTATCATCGACGAGGAGACCAAGGTCGAGGATATCGACCTCGCCGGTGCGCTCATCGGTGCTCACTCGAAGCTGGGCAACACGGAGTGAACCGCCTCGGGGTCAAGTGGTTCGAGACGCGGAGTGTCTCGCCAGTTTTCCTTGGCTCGGCGTATCGCCTACTCTAGTCGCGCATCGGTAATTTCGATATGCCCCCTATCACCCTTCCAGACGGTGTCGTATGCCAGTTCGATACGTCGGTCCATGTGTGGGCCGTCGACGACGAACGTCTCGAATTCCCCGCCTTCTCCGAGAATGTGGACGCCGTACTCCTCGTTGAGCGATTCGAGTTCGGCGATGGCTTCCCGATCCAGCGTGCGCCCGAGCCACGACTCGTTGAGTCCGTAGGCGGCGACCTGGAGGATTACGATTTCGAAGCCGGCATCGAGCATAGCGTCTGCCAGCTCCCTCGGGTCTTCCTGCCAGAGCGGCGCGAACAGCTCGGCTTCGAGCCGGTCACACATCGCCTGAATGCGTGAGGTCTGGTACTCGCTTTCGACCGCGCCGGCGGTCACGCCACCGATTCCATCTGCGCCCCACTCGGCGGCCAGCGCTTCGAGTGCACGCTCCAGCGGCTCGAGTTCGGCGTCGCCCTGCGCGCCGGAATCGACGGCGCTGTCGGCCTCGAAATCCGACGGTTCGACCTCGAGCAGGTCGATACCAACCGATTCCGCTGCGAGCTGCGCGAGCTGCGTCGCTGGCGTGTGGTACATGTACGAATCTCCCTCGGGGTGGACAGTGACGAGACGTTCAACCGGATGGCCGGCTTCGATCGCGCGGTACAGCGCCCACGAGGAGTCCTTGCCCCCAGAAAAGAGGCTCACCCACGGTGTGTCGCTCATACCCGCTTATCGGTGATTCAAGGCTAAAACTCCGCCCTTCACGGCGGGGAGGATGTCAACCGCGTGCTCGGGGTTCACCACTCACGGACTCGGCAGTTCGCCGGCTGTCTCACGGTCGGCGATATAGCTGACGAAGATGATACCACAGACGGAGACGGCGAGACTGGCGACGACGAACAGCGCCAGCCGCTCGATCGTCGCGAGTTCGAAGGAGGCCAGCGAGATTGGGCCGAACGAGAGGGCTGGTACCTGTGCGGGGCCGAGTACGTCACCACGCTCGAGGAAGTAGCCCGCGAACCCCCTGACAACGAGCCCGACCGCGACCACGCCGAACGGGAGATTCAGGAGTGCCGATCGGACGGACTCGTTCTCCAGTAGCTCGTCGGCGAGCCGGCCGGTCGAAGCTGCAAGTGCAGCCGTCGCCAGCCATGGTACCGCGGTGTAGACGAACTCCATCACCGCGAGGAATGGATCGTTTATCCCCGTCGCCGGAATCGCGCCGACGAACGCCCCGATGAGTGTCAGCCCCGCCGCCACCACGTAGGTGACGAGCGATACCTGCCCAGAGTAGAACGCCTCGCGAATCTGACCAGGGAGTTCGCTCGCCACCTTGTCGACGCCGAGCCCCTTATACAGCAGGAAGACGCCCAGCGCGGCCACGACAATCGCGATTGCGAGCGTCACCGACTGCGCGAACAGCAGCAGTATCGGAAACGCCAGCAGTGTCGCACCCAGGGGCACGAGCACCGTCGAGCGAAGCTCCTCGTCGGCGAGAAATTGCTTGAGCACGTAGTATGTCGACTCGATATCGTGGCTCTGGCGGACGACGACTCGATCGACGGCGTCCACTCGGAGCCGCGACTCCACGATATGGACGAGCCGCTCGGCGTCGGCACTCGCCACGACGACGACTGCTGAGTCCGGATTTACCCGGTCAATGATGGTGTCGAGCCCTGCTGCGACGGCGCGGTCGGCGCTCACCGCGTCCCCCCCGCCAGAGATCACCGCAACCTCCGCGTCCTCGTTCTCGTCGCGCAGGTCGCGCGTCACCTTCAGCGCCTCCAGCGTCGAGTTTACCCGAGAGTCTCCGGGGTCGTCGATGCCGATATCGGTGACGAGCGCTCGCACGGCTTCCCAGCCGACAACTGGTTCGTCGGTCAGGCCCGCGCGGTCGACGCATACGACGAGAGTCGTCACGTTCTGTTGGATGCTACCGCCCGGCAAAAGTCTTCAGCCTACTTCCGAAGCCGGAACTCGGCATCGCCGTCCACGCTGTCGGTCACGCCGCGCCCGAACGCGTACGCCATCGACGCCGCGCCGCCCCGGACAGCCGCCAGCGGCCCGCGTGTCGGCTCGAACTCCCGAACGGTCACCTCACCGAGATCGGCTTCGAGCCGTGCTTCCACGTCGTGGTGGGTTCCGAGTTCGTCGACGAGTCCGAGCTCCGCCGCTTCGGAGCCGAGATACACCTTCGCCTCTGTCGACCGGACGAACTCGGGGTCGAGACCTCGTCCCTCGGCGACTACGTCGACGAACTCGTCGTAGTAGCCGTCCACGATGCCCTGCAGGTACTCGCGTTCGTCCGGCTCCAGTTCAGTGAACGGGACGCCCGCCTCCTTGTAGTCCCCGGCGGTGAACTGCTCGTACTCGACACCCGCAGTGTCGAGTAGCTCTGTCGCCGTGAACCGCGAGCCGCGGACACCGATAGAGCCGACGACGCTCCCGGTGCGCGCCCACAGTTCGTCACAGGCACTTGCGATCCAGTAGCCCCCCGACGCGCAGGTATCCGTCGTGTACGCGATTGTCGGCCCATCGAACCGCTCGATCGCGAGCCGGATGTCGTCGCTCGGGACGACTGCCCCGCCCGGTGTGTTCAGCTTCACGAGCAGCGCCTCGACCCCCGGGTCGTCGTCGGCGCGGTCGATCTGTTCGGCGATCTCGTCAGCGCCCGGCGTCGTCGGCGAACTCGGGAGCGAGCCACTCCCGCCATCGCGCGTAATTGGTCCCTTCACTGCTACCTCCGCGACGTTGTACGCGGGATACTTGTTGTCGAGCAGCCGGCTCGTGATCTGGAGTGCCACGATCCCGCTCGCGAGCACGAGTAGGATGCCGAGCAGGTCGGCGAGTCCGCTCACTTGCTCTACGAACAGATACCAACTCACGACGACCGCGACCGCAACGCTCACCGCGAGCGCGGCGATACGACCAAGTGTTCGTCCCAGACTCATACCGACACTGGTGGCGGTACGCGGATAAACCCCGACACCGTGGCTATGGGGCCGTAAAAAACGGAGAGAGAATGAGCGGTTACAGCAGACCGGTCTTCTGCAGCTTCATGAGGTCTTCAGTGTCGAGGGTCTCGCCGTTCTGGAACGCCTCGTAGATCTCCTCGGCCTCCTCGCGGGCCTCTTCCTCCTTGGCTTCGCGAGCCTCCTGCTTCTCGCTCTCTTCTTCCTTGTCGAGTTCGCGGAGCCGCTTCTGGACGCGAACGAAGTCGTCGTGGTGCTGATCTGCTGCCTCCTGGGCGTCGACGAATTTGTCGTGCCACTCGTCGGCATCGTCGCGAATTTCGTCGGCCTCGCGGTAGGCCTCGATCATCTGGTTGTGGTGCTCTTGTGCCTTGTCGGCGAGCGCCGTCACCTTCTGGTGATGCTCGGACGCCTCGGCGCGGACTGTCTGTGCCTTCTCTTTGACCTCTTCGAGATCACCGGACTGGTCGAGCTTCTCCTTGCGCTCGGCCAGCTGCTCGCGCTTCTCCTCGATCTCTTCGATGAGGTCACGCTCGTCCTCGGTGGAAAGCACCTCTGTCTGCTGTTTGAACTCCAGATCCTCGATTTCGCTCTCGAGATCGTCGACTGACTTCCCCTCGGAGAGTTCGAGGTCGTCCTTGCGGTCGTCGACCTTATCGAACAGCTCGTTGGCCTTGGTGTTGAGCTCATTTCGCTTTCCTTTGTGCTCTTGGACCTGCTCGTTGAGCTCGTCGCGCTCCTCGCGGTGCTCCTGTGCCTCGTCGACCTTCTCGCGGGTCGCGGCGTTGAGCTCGTCGCGTTTGGACGCGCGCTTTGATGCGAGCTGATTCAGCTCGTTGCGCCGGTCGCGCAGTTGGCCAGCCTTCTTGATGAGCTGTCCCTTGTTGTTCGTCTCTAGTTCGTCGTCTGTGAGTTCTACGTTGTCGCTGCTTTCGATGCTGTCACTCATGGTTATATTCGATTCCATTACCGCTCCGGGTACAGCGCCAGCTACTGAAAAACGAGCAACCACGGACAAGTGCATTCCCTGTCATTCTGGTTGGCTGGCGGTGCTTGAACGCCGGATGCGTTCTGGTAGTTCAACGTTACTTGCACTGGCACATAAAGATTTCCCACCCGACGACGGCTGAAACGGCCTCACACACCCCATAGCGACCGCGTGAAGGGTTGTCACACAAACCGGGGCGATATATAAATTCGTCACAAGTCAGGGGGCTGAAGTCGTCGGCTCGCTATCTCCTCGTATGTCCGAAACCGAGACCGTCCGCGCACACGGTCACGAGCACGTGACGGCCGAGCACGCGAGCACGTGGGAGCTGACGAGCGACGACTGGCTCACGCCCGCCGGCGACTGCATCCTCGGTATCGAGACCGACACCACACCCGTTGACTTCACCGCCGAGTTCGTCGAAGCCTGTCAGTCCCACGACGCCACTATTGAGGCGACGATTCGTATCGGTGAGTACGAGCAGACCGTCGTCGGAGAGGGCCATCCTGACCTCTCGTTCGAAGACGACCGCAGCCTCGTCGCCAGAACAAGTGACTACATCGATGACCGAACCGTGATGGTGAACGCCGACACCGCTGCCGAGGGGTTCGACAGGGAGTTAGTCGACGCGCTCGCTGATGGGGCGTCCATCGAGTGTGTGTTCCGCGTTGAGTGATCTGGATTTGACTGTTCTCTAGTTCTGCTCATTACTCTGCGACTAGCCCGAAAGCTCCGGACGTGTCGCAGGCCGTCCTTCCCTCGTGGTGCGACACAACCGCCTGCAGGTGCGGTGCTGAATCCTAAGCCAAGCAATCGCAGTAGTGCTGATGTTGTCGAAGCCAAGCCAAGCAATCGCAGTGATGCTGATGCTGTCAAAGCCCAACCGAGCAGCCCAGTGCCGTCAAGCTCAGAACAGACGAACCAACGACGACGAACAACAAATCGATCCGAATGACTATTTAAACCGGAACGTCTCCAGATTCTTCGGTGCGAAGGTGCGCATATTGTACTCGTGATACAGCGCGCTGGAGAAGTCTTGCACGGAAGACTCATCTCCGTGGACACACAGCACCTTCTCCGGGCGCGGGTTCATCGTCTTCACGAAGTTCTCCAGTCCCTGTCGGTCGGCGTGGCCGGAGAAGCCATCCACCGTCTCCACGTCCATCTTCAGTGTGAGCGTTTCCAGACCGGCGGCCGTGTCGTTCATCGGAATCTCGTCCCAGCCGTTCTGGATGCGACGACCGAGCGTCCCCTGGGCCTGGTAGCCGACGAAGACGAGTCGGTTGTCCGGGTCGGCTCCGAAGTGGTGGAGCCACGACATGATGGGGCCGCCGGTGATCATCCCCGAAGTAGAGAGCACGATACACGGCTCGCCGTCGGCAACGTCCTGTCGCTCCTCCTCGCCGCCGTCGATATGGTTGAACTGGTCGGCGAGGAACGGATTCTCGCCGTCGTGGAAGATGCGGTCGCGCAGGTCGTCGCGCAGATACTCGGGGTAGGTGGTGTGGATGGCTGTTGCCTCCCAGATCATCCCGTCGAGATGCACCGGCATTTCGGGAATGTCACCGCTTCGCATCGCCTGCTCCAACACGAGCATAATCTCCTGTGAGCGCCCGACCGCGAAGGCCGGAATGACGACCTTGCCGTCGCGCTCGTACACCTCGTTGATGACCTTCTTCAGCTTGCGCTCTGAGTCCGCCTGATCGGTCTGATAGTCGTTTCTACCGCCGTAGGTCGACTCCATAACGAGCGTCTCGACGCGGGGGAACTCGTTGACTGCGCCGTTGAACAGGCGGGTGTCGTCGTAGTGAACGTCGCCGGAGAAGGCGACGTTGTAGAGTCCGTCACCGATGTGGAAATGCGAGATGGCCGACCCCAGAATGTGGCCGGCGTTGTGCATCGTGAGCTTCACGTCCGGCGCGATATCCGTCACGTCGCCGTACTCGATAGGGACGGTGTGTTTGATCGTCTCGCGTACCTGACTCGACTCGTACGGCGGCGTGCGACCCTCTTTGGCTGCAACATCGAGATAATCGAGCTGGAGCAGCCCCATCAGGTCACGCGTCGGTTCCGTGCAGTAGACCGGGCCGTCGTAGCCGTATTTGAACAGCAGTGGGACGAGCGCCGAGTGATCGAGATGGGCGTGGGTCAACACGACCGCGTCGATGGTGTGCGCGCCGGCACCGAGTGCCTCGGGGACCTGCAGATACGGCACCTCACCCTCTGCGCCCGGCTTGTCGCCACAGTCGACGAGGATGCGCGTCTCCGGCGTCGAGAGGATGAAGCTCGCGCGTCCGACCTCTCGACAGCAGCCGAGCGTCGTGATGCGGACCCACTCGTCGTCGGACATCTCCTCGCGGTGAATCTGGCGGCCGACGCGTTCGAGGATGTCACGGCGCTCCTCGCGCTCCTGTTTGAGGAAGTTCCGGACGTTGGAGACTGTCGAGGATTCGATTGGGGGCGTCCGGACGACCTCGGGCGTCCAGCCGACTTCCTGTGTAATCTCACGGAGCGTGGAGCCGTGGCGTCCGATGACCATTCCCGGCTTCTCGGCCTCGATGAATATCTCACCGGTATCTGTATGGAAGTCGAGACTGGTGACCCCGGCCTCCTCGGGAATAATCTCGCGCACGATTTCTTCGGACTCTTTCGGGTGTGAGAGTACGTCCGGGTCGGGACGGACGGTGATGCGCTTTCGGAGTTTCGAGGCGAGCCGGCGAACCAGGTCGCCGTCGCTGGCGAACTTCTTCGGATGGCGTGTGTACACGACCAACTCCGGTCCCTCGTAGGTCACGTCTGAAATGGTGATATCAGAGGGGACCTCGTCTTCGATCTCTGCTTGTAGGTCGTCGAGTTGCCGCTCTACTGAGCTCATAATAGGTAGTAGGGTGGGTCCGGAACGCGCTGCGGCGCTGTCTGAACTGCAGAACGCGACGCAGCGCTTGTGTACGTAATCGTCATACGGTTTCTCAGTCACGCGAAGTGACTGCGGGACACTGTACCGGAAAACCCGCTTACATCGGTGTAGGACCCTATTGACATAAAAGGCTTCCCAAAGCAGGGACGTGCGTGCCGACGGGAACATTTCTAACGCCCCGCTTGCACACTTCGGTATGTCGTTCGTCGCAGACTTCCGTGCAGGCGCACGTGACACCGCTCCTATCGTCCTCGGCATCATTCCGTTCGGGCTGGTCGCCGGCGCAGCCGCCGTCGAGGCCGGACTCACCGGTGGACAGGCGCTCGGCCTCTCCGTCATCGTCTTCGCCGGTGCATCCCAGCTGGCCGCTATCGACCTGCTCGGTGACGGCGCACCGCTCGCTGTCGTCATTGGGACGATTCTCGTTATCAATCTCCGGATGGTGATGTACTCTGCCTCGCTCGCGCCACATATCGCCCGAGCGCGCCGCCGCTGGAAGGCGCTTGGCGCGTATCTTCTCACCGACCAGGCGTACGCGCTCTCGCTGGCGACGTTCCGCAACTCCGAGACAGCGGGTATCGGCTACTATCTCGGCACCGCTGTCCCGCTGTGGGTCTGCTGGCAGCTCTGTACGGTCTTCGGCGTGGTCGTCGGCGCACGGGTCCCGCCGTGGCTCCCACTCGACTTCGCGCTCCCGCTCGTCTTCCTCGCGCTGCTCGTTCCCGCGGTCGATGACTGGGCAACGGGTATGGCTGCACTCGTCGGTGGAACGCTCACCACGCTCGCGGTCGGGCTCCCGTACGAACTCGCGCTCCCGGTCGGTGCCGTCGTCGGTGTCGTTGCGGGCGTTACAACCGACGCCCTCCTCACCACGGGTGAGCCGGCGTGACCGCCCCCGATACGACGATCTGGCTCGCCATTCTCGCTGGCGGAATCGGCACCTACACGATTCGTGGCTCGTTCATCGCGCTGTACGGCCGGCTCGAACTCCCCGCGACCGTCGAGAATGCGCTTCGCTTCGTCCCGGCGGCCGTGCTCGCAGCACTCGTCGTCCCCGAACTCGCGCAGGTCGACGGGACGCCCGTCGTCCAGTCAGGACTCCCTCCGGCCGAGGCGGTCTGGACGCTACTCACGAGTGACCGCGTGCTCGCGGGTGCACTCGCAGCCGTCGCCGCCTACTACACCGAGGATGTGCTCGCGACGATCGTCGTCGGGATGGGGGCACTGCTCGCGCTCGGGGCGGTGTAGCGGAGCGATTTTTCATCCCGCCACTCATCGTCGTCGGCGACGTGGGTGATGCGCTCTCTATCGGACTCGTGACGAACGCCGTGAAGACCCTGACCGACGACGGCTACGAGCGAGTTTGGGACCACATCGCCTGGGGGACCTGAGCCGGTCGCAGACACATCGCGTGCTCGCCGTCGGAAACGACCGTGTTTAAGCGACCGCCCGGACACGCTAACGTATGAGCGACGACGGCGACGAAGCCGACGAGGCTGACGAGCAGTCACTCGGCATCACGAAACGCAAGGAGTACGAGACCGGCGAGTGGTACGCGGAGGTCGTCCAGAAGGCCGACCTCGCAGATTACGCCCCGATGGGGGGATTCATCGTCGTGAAGCCGCGCGGCTACACCCTGTGGGAGCAGGTGCAGGAGAGCCTCGACGCGTGGTTCAAATCGACCGGCGTCGAGAACGCCTACTTCCCGATGATGATCCCCGAGTCGTATCTCGAACGCGAATCCGAAATCGTGGAAGGGTTCGACCCGGAGGTGGCGTGGGTGACCCACGGCGGCCACGAGGAACTGGAGGAGCGACTCGCCGTCCGCCCGACGAGCGAGTCCATCATCACGCCGTATATGGCCGAGTGGACCCGGTCACACCGCGACCTCCCCCTCCGACTCAATCAGTGGTGTTCAGTCGTGCGCTGGGAGGCGACGGACACGAAGCCGTTCTTCCGCACGAAAGAGTTCCTCTGGCAGGAGGGCCACACCGCCCACGAGACCGAGGACGAGGCGTGGGAAGAGACGATTACGCGGCTCGAACAGTACAACCGCCTCTACGAGGACGTGCTCGCGATGCCGACCACCCTCGGTCGCAAGCCCGACCACGACAAGTTCCCTGGTGGCGATACCACGACAACTGTCGAGGCGCTGATGCCCGACGGCAAGTCGCTGCAGGCGGGGACGAGCCACTATCTCGGCACCGGCTTCGCCGAGGCGTACGACCTCACCTACCGCGACGAGGACGAGAACGAACAGGTGTGTCACACAACCTCGTGGGGGCTGTCGTGGCGCGCGCTCGGCGGACTCATCATGACTCACTCTGACGACCAGGGGCTCGTGCTCCCGCCGACAGTCGCGCCCGAGCAGGTCGTCATCGTCCCCATCTGGCAGGAAGACACTCGCGAGGAAGTGCTGGAGTACTCTGAGGAACTTTACGCCGAGCTGGACGCTGACGGCGTTCGCGTCGTACTCGACGATCGCGATGAGCGGAATCCCGGCTTCAAGTTCAACGAATGGGAGCTGAAGGGGACGCCCATCCGCATCGAAGTCGGCCCGAACGAGGTTGAGGACGAGGAGGTTACGCTCGTCCACCGGCCGGACGGCGAGACGGAGATCGCCGACCGCGACGACCTCACCGACGCGACCGAGGACGCACTCGATACGGTGTACGCGAAGCTGTACGCCGACGCCGAGGCGAATCTCGAGGAGAACGTCCGCGAGGCTCACGGCCGCGGCGAGATTCTCGGCACGCTCGGCCAGCACGGCGGCTACGTCAAGACCGGCTGGTGTGGCGACGAGGACTGTGAGACCGAAATCAAAGATCAGATCGCCGCCGAAATCGTGATGCTTCCGCTGGAGGAAGATGTCGAGCCGGTCCACGATACCTGCGGCGTCTGTGGTGAGGAAGCGACCGAGACGGCGTTCTTCGCGAAGAACTACTAACGCGCACTTTTTTGCTGTTCGGGTGCGCTTCGCGCACCGCGTGGCGGCCACGCCGCCACGACATAGATCACCGGCTTCGCCGGCAATCCGCTCACAGCAAAAACCTGCACCGCGAGACGCGGAGCGTCTCGCCAGCCCTCGTTCGCCGTGCTCACGAGGACACTAAAAAACGCAGCCGAATCTCGCTTCGCTTGACTCGGGGAAACACCGTGCTTGCGCTGCGCGTGTCTCCTCGGATCTTTTCTGGCCTCTTAAGAAGGTCACCCTAATGTAACAGTTATATGCCTGTCGCGTCTCATTACCGGTATGTTGAATCGGATCAAAAGAATTGACCAGATCACCAAGATCGAGTACGGGCTGATGGCGACGATGGCCACTATCGCAATCGGGTCCGGATTCGCACCAGTGGAACGCGAAACGAGCGTTCTCTTTGCGGCGATGTTTCTTGGTATCACGATTGGCCTGTGGCTCTCACACTTGCTAACGATGCTTCATACTGCAGCCGTGCAAAGCGACACACAAAATAATGCCTGAGGACGTGCCACCGGGACAGGCGACCGGCGATGAGTTCGGTAACTTCGCCAGTTTTGCGCTTGTTGCGGGGATGGTAACCGCTATTTTTGTTGCGGCGTTCCTCACGGCGTTTCCGGGTCGTACTGGACGCTACTTCAGTGGAGTCATCATTGCGGTATTGCTCGTCACATTTGTTGTCGGGCTGACACTCGACCTACTGGGATTTTTTGGCAACGAGTCGTCGCTCACTCGCGAGACAGAGTCGACGCCCTTCGAGGAGACGGATCGCTACCAGCGTGTTCGTTCACAGTCGAACGAGCCGCTGCCCCGCCGCATCAATTTCAACGAGGAAGTGACGGCGCTCAAAGAGTACTTTGACGGTGACGTTCCTCAAGCTGCACAGCCATTTTTCATCGAGTACGAGAAACTCAAATCGAGCAGCTCTCGACGGAAAACACAGGCGAGTAGTGTCCGGTCGGCGCTCAATCCTGTCCTCGCGCTGGTCGACGACGAGGAACTCGAAGCCTCGCTCGAACAGGTTGGTGAGGACCTGTTCGCGTACATCAAGTCTAATCCAGCTGAGAATATTGTCGTAACGGATATGACACTCGCGCACGACGGTGTTGAACAGTCGGTTATGAAAACGCAGGGGGAGACGGCCCGGCTCACGGCTACCCTCCATAATAAGGGTGAGGCGGTCGAAGCCGAGCTATCGATTCGATTCACCGACCCGAACGGATCGAAGATTCTGGAGACGACGCTCCCGACTGGCCGGCTCTCGACGGAAGAACAAATCGATGTCACCACGGAGCTTCTGGTCCCGCTTGCAGCGACCGACCTCCAGTTCTCTATAATAAACGCACGACAGGTCGAAACAACGGCGTAGCCGATCCGAACCGTTTCCTCGCCACCGGCCGTACCGTACCTGATGACTGAGCCTGTTTTCAACGATATTCTGCCGGCCGTCGCCGGCATCGTCCCGACGACGGACGACCGACTCCTGTTCGTCCACAACGAGGTGTTCGACGCGTGGACGCTCCCGATGACGGCCGTCGACCCCGGTGAGTCACTGGAGACTGCTCTCGCACGCGAGGTTGAGACCGAGGCCGGACTCATCGTCGACTTGGTCGAGATTACCGGCGTCTACTCCGATCCGAACGTACAGGCCGTCCAGTACGAGTCCGGCGAGCTCGTCCACTACGTGACGACGTGTTACCGATGTGCCCCGGTTGACGCGCCCGACTCTCTTGATGACTACCCCGACGCGAAACTGTTTTCCGCTAGTAATCATCCGTATCTCGGCTACATGCAGCGGTGGCTCGACGACGGCTTCGGCGACGGATCCGAGGGCGAATAGCCCCGTACCGCTCGGTCAAAACTCTCAAAGGTGCATAATATGGGTCTAATGAACCCTTACATTTCGAGCGGAACAAAAATAAGGTCCAATCAGCTAGCGATGGTAATGTCTGACAACGCACACGGGGAGGCCATTGAGCTACTCGCCGCCCCGGACGAGACGCGCGCCAACTGCGGGGTCGGCGTGGTATTCGACCTCGACGGAGGCGCGAGCCACGATCCGGTCGCGGAGGGGATGGAACTGCTCGGCAACCTCGAGCACCGCGGTACCACGGGCGCTGACCCGAACACCGGCGACGGTGCCGGTATCCTTCTGCAGATTCCAGACCAGTTCTACCGCGAGGAGCTCGACGTATCGCTCCCGCCGGCCCGTGAGTACGCCGTCGGTTCCGTCTTCCTCCCGCCGGACGAGATGGCCGCCGGTGATGTCCGTGACCTCGTCGACGACGAGTTCGCCACCCACGGACTTGACGTGTTGACGTGGCGCGGTGTCGAGACGAACAACGACGAGCTAGGCCCAGCCGCGCTCGACTCCGAGCCGCGCATCGAGCAGGTGTTTGTCGCGCCCGACGACGATCTCGACGGCGAGGCGTTTGATCGTCGGCTCTACGAGGCGCGCCGCGCTGTCGAGACTCGCATCGAGGACACTCGCCCACCGGGCGGTGAACGCTTCTACGTCTGCTCGCTCGACCGCAAAACCGTCGTCTACAAGGGAATGCTCACCGCCGAGCAGCTTGTCGACTACTTCCCCGAGCTGTCTGACGAGCGAGTCACCTCTACGTTCGTGATGGTCCACGCCCGCTTCTCGACGAACACGCTCGGCGCGTGGCATCTCGCACACCCCTACCGGAACATGATCCACAACGGGGAGTTCAACACGATCAAGGGGAACGTCAACTGGATGCGGGCCCGCGAGACGGATATCGCCCACGACGACCTCGACGTTGATACGGTCAAGCCCATCATCGACGACCCCGATCAGTCCGACACCGCCAGCGTCGACAACGCACTCGAACTGCTGATGCAGGGCGGCCGCGACCTCCCGCACGCGCTCCGAATGCTGATTCCCGAGGCGTGGCGCGGCGCGGCGAACCAGGTTCCCGACGAGCGCCGCGAGTTCTACGACTACCACGCCTCGCTCGTCGAGCCGTGGGATGGGCCCGCGCTCGTCTGTGCGACCGACGGTGACCGCATCGGAGCCGTCCTCGATCGTAACGGACTCCGTCCGTGTCGCTACGACGTGCGCGAGGACAACACGCTCGTGATGGCGAGTGAAGCAGGCGCGCTCGACACCGACCCCGCCGACATCCGCAAGCGAGGCCGTCTCTCGCCCGGGCAACTGTTTCTCGTCGATCCCGAGGAGGGTCGGGTCGTTCCTGACGACGAGGTGTTCGACTCACTCACCGACCCGAAGTACGGCGAGTGGGTGCGCGACCAGCAGCTCCCGCTCGACACGCTGGCCGACCACGACAGCCACGAGCCGGTCGTCGGCGACGATCTCCGCGCGCACCAGGCGCTGTTCGGCTACACCCGCGACCAGCTCGACGTGATGCTCGAGCCGATGGCGCGCGACGGGAAAGATCCCGTCGGAGCGATGGGCGATGACACGCCGCTATCGGTGCTCTCGGAGTTCAATCGCCCGCTGTTCACCTACTTCAAGCAACTGTTCGCGCAGGTGTCGAACCCGCCGCTGGACTACATCCGTGAGGAGATGGTTACCTCGATGGAGACACGACTCGGTAATCAGCGAAATCTTCTCGACGAGACGCCCGAACACGCCAAGCAGATCGTCGCGGAGTCCCCCATCTTGACCAATGGCGAACTCGACGCGCTCCAGTCACTCGACGGGAGCGACGACGTGAACGGCCTCTCGACTGCGACGCTGGATGCAACCTACGATATCGACGGCAACCTCGAAGCCGCCGTGCGCGAACTTCGGATGGATGCGACTGCCGCCGCCAAGAAACACGACGTGCTCGTGCTCTCGGATCGCGAGGCCGGCACGGACCGGCTTCCGATTCCGGCGCTGCTCGCGGTCGGCGGTGTCCATCACCATCTCGTCCGCAACGGGCTCCGCAACCGCGTCGAACTCGTCCTCGAATCCGGCGACCCGCGCGAGGTCCATCACGTCGCCGCCTGCATCGGCTACGGAGCCGGCGCGGTGAATCCGTATCTCGCATACGAGTCCGTCACGCATATCGTCGCCGGCCCGGACGGGGCCGACGAGGAGACGGCACTCGCCGCCTACGTTCACGCGCTCGAAGACGGCGTCCTCAAGACGATGGCGAAGATGGGAATCTCGACGGTCGAGAGCTACCAAGGGGCCCAGATATTCGAGGCAGTCGGGCTGGACTCCGACTTCGTCGCCGAGTACTTCGAGGGGACGCCCGCTCGCACCGAGGGAATCGACATCGACGATATCGAGGGCGACCTCCGGAAGCGCCACGCCGTCGCGTTCGGCGACGACCCTGAACTCGAACACCAGGGTGAGCACGACCACCGTTCGTCGGGGATGTTCCACGAGTGGAATCCGTCCACTGTCGGCACACTCCAGCAGGCGGCCCGCTCGGGCGACTACGAGCAGTATCTGGAGTTCGCAGAACGGATGAACGACCAACGCGAACAGCTCCAGACCTTGCGGGGGCTGCTCGATATCGGCTCCGACCGCGCTCCCGTCGCCATCGAAGACGTAGAGCCGGTGGAATCTATCGTGAAACGGTTCGCCACCGCGCCGATGTCGCTCGGCTCGCTCTCGCCGGAAGCCCACGAGAACAACGCGATGGCGATGAACCGGCTCGGCGCGAAATCCGGTACTGGCGAGGGTGGCGAGCCTCCGGAGCGATTCGACACCCAGAAGGAGTGTGCTATCAAGCAGGTCGCCTCCGGTCGCTTCGGCGTCACCTCCGAATATCTCGCCAACGCCGAGGAGATACAGATCAAGATGGCACAAGGCTCCAAGCCCGGTGAAGGCGGCCACCTGCCCGGCGAGAAGGTGAACGATATGATCGCCCACGTCCGGTTTTCGACGCCCGGTGTCGGACTCATCTCGCCGCCGCCGCTGCACGACATCTACTCCATCGAGGACCTCAAGCAGTTGATTCACGACCTGAAGGCCGCGAACCCCGAGGCAGACATCAACGTGAAGCTCGTCGCCGAAGCCGGTATCGGCACCATCGCTGCGGGTGTCGCGAAGGCCAACGCTGACGCCGTCCACATCTCCGGCCACTCGGGCGGGACGGGCGCGTCCCCACGCACGAGCATCAAGAACGCCGGCCTCCCGTGGGAGCTCGGGCTCTCGGAGGCGAACCAGATGCTCCGGGCGACGGACCTGCGCTCGCGCATCCGCGTGAGCACCGACGGCGGGCTGAAGACCGGTCGCGACGTAGCCGTCGCCGCGCTGCTCGGCGCAGAGGAGTACGTCTTCGGCACCGCGCCGCTGGTCACCTCCGGCTGCGTGATGGCTCGCCAGTGCCACAAGAACACCTGTCCGGTCGGTGTTGCGACCCAGCGAGGCGTGCTCCGCGAGCGGTTCCCCGGCCAGCCCGACCACGTCATCAACTACATGACGTTTATCGCACAGGAGCTGCGCGAGCTGATGGCCGACCTCGGCTTCGAGACGGTCGAGGAGATGGTCGGCCACGCGGAGCACCTCCACCAGCGCGACGACGTGACACAGGAGAAGGCGAAGAAGCTCGATCTCTCGGCGATGATCGCCGACCAGCCGGGCGAGGCGCGCACTAAGACGGAGCCGCAGACCCACGAGATTGCCGACGCGCTCGACTGGGAGCTAATCGACGAGGCGGAGGCCGCTATCGAACACGGCGAGCCGGTCCATATCGACCGCGAGATTGCGAACCATCACCGCGCCGTCGGCGCGACGCTCTCGAACCGCATCTCCACGGCCCACGGTGGTGAGGGGCTGCCGAACGACACGATCCGCATCGACTTCACCGGCACCGCGGGCCAGAGCTTCGGAGCGTTCCTCGCACCCGGCGTGACGATGCAGCTCACCGGCTCCGGTAACGACTACGTCGGTAAGGGGCTCTCCGGCGGTCGCATCATCGTCAACACGCCCGACGTGGCGACGTACGAGCCGGAGAAGAACATCCTCGTCGGCAACGTCGCCCTCTACGGTGGCACCCGCGGCGAGGCGTACATCAACGGGATGGCGGGCGAGCGGTTCGCCGTCCGCAACTCCGGCGTAAAGACGGTTGTCGAGTCCGTCGGCGACCACGGCTGTGAGTACATGACCGGCGGTGTCGTCGCCGTGCTCGGCGAGACGGGCAAGAACTTCGCGGCCGGGATGTCCGGCGGCGTCGCCTACGTCCTCGACCGCGAGGGCGACTTCGAGCAGTCGGTCAACAAGGAGATGGTGTCGGTGACCGAGGAGCTGGATGAGAACGACCGTGCGATGCTCCGCCGGCTCGTCGAGAACCACGTCGCCTACACCGACTCCGACCGCGGCCAGTACGTCCTCGACAACTGGGAATCGGAGCTGGAGAAGGTCGTGAAGGTGATGCCCGACGCCTACGCTGGCGTCCTCAACGAGGGTGCCGACGACGTGCGCGAGGAGCTCCCCGTCCGTCCGGACGCCTCCGTGCGCGCGAGCGATGAGGAGTCTGGCGTCGTCACCAGCGACGACTGATACTGCCGGACGTACCGATTTGACTCGTCTTTTCACTGAGAAATCACCGAACCGCCGAGATAGCGGAACTGCCGGGTCAGATTTTCGCGAACGTCCATCCGGCAGGATGAGCAGAACCGTTATTCGCTCGCCGCCACTCGTTCGGCCATGGTCTCCGAGAACACCCAGCGGTCGATTCTGTTTGCACTCGTCGCGACGGGACTGTGGGTCGCTACCGGTCGACTGACCGACAGCGCGCTACTCCAGTGGGGGCTGCTCATCGGTGTCGGCGTCATCCTCCCGACCGTGTTAGCGCAGCGCGAACGCGACGACTGATTTTTCCCGCGCGCAGTCGGAGACAGGGCTATGACATCGACGGCACTCGTCATCGGCGGGACGCGGTTCATCGGCCGCCACACGGTGAGCGAACTGCTCGACAACGACTACGACGTGACCGTGTTCAATCGCGGCAATCACGACAACCCCTTCGCTGACCACCCAGACGTGGCTCACGTCGAGGGCGATCGGACCGAGGAGGGCGAACTCCGGCTCGCCGGCGAGCGCGTCGACCCGGACGTCGTCATCGACTGCGTGGCGTACTATCCGCGCGATGTGCGGGTCGCGACAGATATCTTCGCTGACGTGGATGCGTACGTCTACATCTCCTCGGGCGCGAGCTACGCGGCGAACCGCATCCCGAAACGCGAGGGCGAGACCCGGCTCCACGACTGCACGACCGAGCAGGCGACCGACGACAGCTACGACACGTACGGCCCGCGCAAGGCAGAGGGCGACCGCGCGATCTTCGCCGCTGCCGAAGACGGCGTCAACGCGATGGCCGTCCGCCCGCCGGTCGTCTACGGCCCCCACGACTACACCGAGCGGTTCGACTACTGGATCGACCGCGTCGACACCCACGACGAGATTATCGTCCCCGGCGACGGGACGAACCTCTGGCATCTCGTCTACGTCGAGGACGTGGCCAGTGCGCTCCGCATCGTCGCAGAGAACGGCGAAGCGGGCGAGGCGTACAACATCGGTGACGGCCACGCGCCGATTCTCGGGGAGTGGGTCGAGCGCATCGCCGACGCCTGTGACACCGACGTCGAGCCGGTGTTCGCCGGACCGCGCGAGCTCGGCGCTGCTGACATCGAACTAACCGATTTCCCGCTCTACATCGAGTATCCTCACCTGCTCGAAACGGCGAAGATTCGCGAACTGGGCTGGGAACCGACGCCGCTCGACGAGACAGTCGCGGCGACCGTCGAAGCACACCGCGACTCCGACCGCACCGGCCGTGATAACGGGCCCGACCGCGATGCCGAAGAACGCGTGCTCTCCGTGCTGGAGACGTTCTGATTGCTCGCCGGTCGGACAACCGTTTTGTCCGGGGGCCGCGAGTCGGGAGTATGTTCGAGAAATCGACGTGGATCAAGCTCCCGCGGAGCGTCGTCGTCGGCCACGGCACGATCGATCGGGTGCCGGACGCCGTCACCGACCTCCATCTCGCCGGGCCACCGCTCGTCGTCACGTCGCCGACGCCGAACGACATCGCCGGCGAACGACTCCGTGACGGACTCGCTGGAGTCGGTCCTGCTCCCGAGACAGTCGTCGCCGAGAAAGCTCGCTTCGAGACGGTCGAGCGCGTCATCGAGACGGCCCGCGCCGAGGAGGCCGGCTACCTGGTCGGGCTCGGCGGTGGGAAACCCATCGACATCGCGAAGATGGCTGCCGACGAACTCGGTGTGGGATTTGTCTCCGTCCCGACGACGGCCAGTCACGACGGTATCGTCTCCGGGCGCGGGTCTGTCCCGGAGGGCGATACCCGCCACTCCGTCGCCGCCGACCCGCCGCTTGCCGTCATCGCCGACACCGAACTCATTGCGAACGCCCCGTGGCGGCTGACAACTGCCGGCTGTGCGGATATCATCTCTAATTACACCGCGGTGAAAGATTGGCAGCTCGCGAGCCGGTTGAAGAACGTCGAGTACAGCGAGTACGCGGGCGAGCTCTCACAGCTGACCGCCGAGATGCTCGTCTCGCGGGCCGACTCGATCAAGCGCGAACTGGAGGAGTCGGCGTGGCTCGTTATGAAGGCGCTCGTCTCCTCGGGTGTGGCGATGTCGATCGCCGACTCCTCGCGACCGGCGTCCGGTGCAGAGCATCTCATCAGCCACCAGCTCGACCGACTGGCCCCCGACGCAGCGCTCCACGGCCATCAGGTCGGCGTCGCGAGCATCGTCACGGAGTATCTCCACTCGGGCAACGACGGCGACTGGACGCAGGTACGGGACGCCCTCGCGAGTATCGACGCGCCAGTGACGGCAGCCGAACTCGATATCGACGGCGAGACGTTCATCGAGGCGGTCACGTCTGCCCACGAGATTCGCGATCGCTACACGATTTTAGGTGACGGGATGAGCGAAGGCGCAGCAATCGAGGCCGCGACGGTCACAGACGTTCTTTAAGTTACGCGCCACGCTGCCGGCGGCACCGGCTCGCCGCGCTCGGGCGTGGCAGAAAATCGAAGCTGGAGCTGATAGGCCTCGTCGTCGTTGGACGCACAGCCGACGGCGACGATGGCCGCCTGCTCAAGGGCCTCGATATCGGGAACGACACCGGTCTGTCTGGACACCGTATCACGGACGGTCTCGGTCAGTGACTGACCGGTCGAGACGGTCGTGCTCGGCGGGTGCCAGCCGGTCGAGCTGTCGATAAGCAGGCGGTCACCCGCCTCGTTCTCGACGTGGACCTCCGCGAGGACGGTCTCCTCGTCGTCGGTGACGTTGTCGAACTCCTCCGGTGAGACGCTCACGGTGGTCTGTTGAATATCGAAGTTGTCGTAGCTCCCTCGTAGCTGCGCGAGTCGAGCGGTCACCCGCTCGCGCGCAGTCGCCTCTGCCATATCGTCGCCAGTCGCGCGAGCCGGATAAATCCCGCTGTCTCTTTACGACCGTGACCGGCGCGTAGCAACCGATTACTCACGCTCTCACGTACTGAGAAACACCCGAATCAGACGTGCTCTGTGAGGAAATCGGCGATTCCGGCGTACGCCTCGATGCGATTCTCTCGCTTAGCGAAGCCGTGTCCTTCGTCCTCGAAGATGAGTTTCTCGACAGGAACGTGTTTACTCGCCTTCTCCACAATCTGTTCTGCCTCGCCCACCGGGACGCGGGGATCGTTCGCACCGTGGAGCACCATCAGCGGGGCGCGAATCTCGTCGGCGTGATTCAGCGGCGAGATGGATTCGAGGAACTCCCTGTCCTCAGCGAGCGAGCCGTACTCGGCCTCGCGGAGTTCGCGCCGCCACTCGCCCGTGTTCTCGAGAAAGGTGACGAAGGAGGCGATGCCGACGATGTCGACGCCGGCAGCCCACAGGTCGGGGTACTCGGTGAGACAGGCGAGACACATGAAGCCGCCGTAGGAGCCGCCCATCACGACGAGCCGGTCGTCGTCCACCTCGGGAGCAGCCTCCAGCCACTCGACGCCGGCGCGGATGTCGCGCACGGAGTCCATCCGCTTTTCCACGTCATCGAGGTGCGTGTACGCCTTTCCGTACCCTGTCGACCCGCGCACGTTCGGCTCGAAGTAGCCGTATCCCTGTGAGAGGAAGTACTGCTTGACAGCTGAAAAGGACGGTCGTCGCTGGCTTTCCGGCCCGCCGTGGATGTCCACGATGACCGGCGCGGGCGACTCCGCGTCGGCTTCCTCAGGGAGGGTGACGTAGGCGGGTATCTCGCGGTCGTCGAACGTCTCATAGCGAACTAGCTCTGAGGACTGGAATCCCTCGCGCGGAAGCCCGGCCGTTGAGGCCTTCGTCCACCGCACGGTGTCGCCGCCGACGGTCGCGACCCGGACGTTCGCGTTGTCGGTGTCGCTGGTGGCGGTGACGGCGAAGTGAGTGCCGTCGTGGAAGAAGCAGACACCGCCCGCGATGCCGTCGAAGGCGATGGTGTCGAGGGTCGTAATATCGCCGCCCTCGATATCACCGACGGTGAACTCCGTGTAGCCGTCGACGTTGCGCGAGTAGACGACGCGACCGCTGTCCTCGTCCACGGCGACCCCGTCGATGTTCCAGTCGTCGTCCTCACGCACGTAGGCTATCTCGCCGTCGGTCGTGAGCCGTGCCAGCGCGAGCAAATCCCGGTCCTCGTCGGAGACGAGATAGATGTCACCGTCAGGTCCCCATTCGAGCCCGCTGTACCGAACTGACCCGTCGTGTGGCGTGAGGTGGGTACGCTCACCGGACGCGATATCGAGCGCGTACACGTCGTGATCGAACGAGGAGTGCGCCTCGTGGAGGAGCAGCGTTTCGTCGTCGGGGGACCAGCCGGCGAGCGAAAGCCAGCCGTCACCCTCGAAGACGCGCTCGGCGTCGTCGCCCGTCGCGTCGCGGTCCTGGACGTACACGTCGAAAACCGCCTCGTCGCGCCGATTCGAGGCGAATGCGAACTGCGAGCCGTCGCTGTTCCACCCGCCCCACCGGTGTTTTGCCTCGGGCATATCGGTCCACTCGGTGATGGTACCGTCTGGGTCGAGTCGGTACAGTTGGGCGCGCTCGTTTCCACCCTCGTCCATCCCGAAGGCGAGGGTTTCGCCGTCGGGCTCGAACGCGGCGAACGTGATTCGGTTCTCGAAGAAGGTGCGCTGGACCGGCCACTCGCCCGGGTCATCCATCGTCCACAGCTGGCTGGTCCCGGTCGTGTCGAGTAGAAAGGCGAGAGTTCCGTTCGTTGAGACGGAGGCGGCGGCCGCGCTCCTGACGTTGAGATACCGTTCGATATCGCGCATAGGGAGAGGGTGTTGGTCGTGGGATATCACTGTTTCTACACCCTTATACCTCCGCCACCCCTCTCTGGTGGTATGAGCGACGAGCAGGCGGCACGCGAGATTCCAGAGCCCGACGCCGATCTCGTGGCACGCGTCGAGGAGAGCTCACCCGAACAGACCGCCCGAGAGATTACCACGCTGCGCGAGCGCGTCGAGGAGCTGGAGGCCGATCTCGACGCCAGCGAGCAGGAGCGTGAGGAGTTGGAATCGAAGCTTACGCGCAAGCAGGCGGACTTCCAGAACTTCAAGAAGCGCCAACAGAAGAAGACCGAGCAGGTCCGCGAGCGCGCAACCGAGGACCTCGTGGAGCGACTGGTCGACGTACGCGACAATCTCCTTCGCGCGCTGGACCAGGAGGGAGAGATTCGCGACGGCGTCGAGACGACGCTCCGGCAGTTCGACGAGGTGCTCGACGCCGAGAACGTTGAACCCATCGAGCCCGAAGCCGGAGCTGACCTCGACCCACAGCGCCACGAGGTGCTGATGCGCGTCGAGAGCGACGTACCCGAGGGGACCGTCGCCGACATCCACCGCGCCGGCTACGAGATGGCCGGCAAGGTGCTTCGTCCCGCACAGGTCACCGTCGCGGAGTGAGCCGACAGCGGCGATGAGCTAGCGGTTCTGTTTATACGTGTCGGTCAGTTGCGGTCGAGTGCGGCAAAACCGCACGCAGACGCCCCGCTGTGTCCATCCGTGTGTCGGAACATCACGCAACTTTTAATCGGTTTAGCCCGGTAACGAGGGGTAATGACGAGCAACAAGATTCTCGGTATCGACCTCGGGACCACGAACTCTGCGTTCGCGGTGATGGAGGGTAACGACCCCGAAATCATCGTCAACGGCGAAGGCGACCGCACGACGCCGTCGGTCGTGGCGTTCACCGACGACGACGAGCGACTTGTCGGGAAACCGGCCAAGAATCAGGCCGTTCAGAACCCCGAACACACCATCGCGTCCATCAAGCGCCACATGGGCGACGAGGACTACACCGTCGATATCGACGGTGAGGAGTACACGCCGGAGCAGATCTCGGCGATGATTCTCCAGAAGATCAAGCGCGACGCCGAGGAGTATCTCGGTGACGACATCGAGAAGGCAGTCATCACCGTGCCGGCGTACTTCAACGATCGCCAGCGACAGGCGACGAAGGACGCCGGCGAGATCGCCGGCTTCGAGGTCGAGCGCATCGTCAACGAGCCGACCGCCGCCGCGATGGCGTACGGACTCGACGACGAGACCGACCAGTCGGTCCTCGTCTACGACCTCGGTGGAGGGACATTCGACGTCTCGGTCCTCGACCTCGGTGGCGGTGTCTACGAGGTCGTCGCGACGAACGGCGACAACAGCCTCGGCGGCGACGACTGGGACGAGGCCATCATCGAGTATCTCGCCGACGAGTTCGAGGCCGAACACGGTATCGACCTCCGCGAGGACCGACAGGCGCTCCAGCGGCTCACCGAGGCCGCAGAGGAGGCGAAGGTGGAGCTCTCCAGCCGGAAGGAAACCACCATCACGCTCCCGTTCATCGCCGCGGACGACTCCGGTCCGAAGGACCTCGAACAGAAGCTCTCGCGTGCGAAGTTCGAGTCGCTCACCACCGACCTCATCGACCGCACCGTCGAGCCGACCCAGCAGGCGCTCTCGGACGCGGGCTACTCGGCGTCGGACATCGACGAGGTCATCCTCGTCGGCGGCTCCACCCGGATGCCGCAGGTCCAGGAGAAGGTCGAGGAGGTCACCGGACAGGAGCCGAAGAAGAACGTCAACCCCGACGAGGCAGTCGCGCTCGGCGCGGCTATTCAGGGCGGCGTACTCTCGGGCGACGTAGACGATATCGTCCTGCTGGATGTGACGCCGCTCTCACTCGGTATCGAGGTGAAGGGTGGGCTGTTCGAGCGAC
Source organism: Halobacteriales archaeon (assembly GCA_034521675.1). Lineage (GTDB taxonomy): Archaea > Halobacteriota > Halobacteria > Halobacteriales > Haloarculaceae > Halosegnis. The sequence continues at coordinate 551,602 of JAXHLZ010000005.1, forward strand.
TCATCGAGAAGAACACGACAATCCCGACCGAGGAGTCGAAAATCTTCACGACAGCAGCGGACAATCAGACGCAGGTCCAGATTCGCGTCTTCCAGGGAGAGCGTGAGATCGCCGAGGAGAACGAGCTGCTCGGCGCGTTCCAACTGACTGGTATCCCGCCGGCTCCGGCCGGAACACCCCAGATCGAGGTGACGTTCAACATCGACGAGAACGGGCTCGTCAACGTCGAAGCCGAGGATAAGGGCTCGGGCAACAAGGAGGACATCACCATCGAGGGCGGTGTCGGTCTCTCGGACGAGGAGATCGAGGAGATGCAGGAGGAGGCCGAGGCTCACGCCGAGGAGGACGAGGAGCGCCGCGAGCACATCGAGGCGCGCAACGACGCCGAGAGCGCGGTTCAGCGCGCCGAGAGCCTGCTCGAAGAGAACGAGGAGGAGCTCGACGGCGACGTTATCGACAACATCCGCGATGCCATCGAGGACGTGGAGACCGTGCTCGACGACGACGAGGACGTCACCACCGACGAACTGCAGGAAGTGACCGAGAACCTCAGCAAAGAGCTACAGGAGATCGGCAAGCAGATGTACCAGCAGGAAGCTGGTGAGCAGGCTGCCGGCGGTATGGGTGGGATGGGCGGTATGGGCGGTGCTGGTCCCGGCGGCATGGGCGGTGCTGGTCCCGAGGGCGAAGGTGAGGACGACGAGTTCGTCGACGCCGACTTCGAGGACGTCGACGAAGACGAGGAGTCCGAGGAGTAGCTCGTCTTCATCGGCCCGCCTACAAACGTATGAACAACGAGGAGTAACGCAGCGCTCGATCGCAGATTTCTCTAATTGCACCAGCATAGCGCCTCACCGCTGTATTTGAGCGCCTTCGACGCAGATAGTATCGAGTTGTTCGGGCGTCTCCGCTGAGCGGGCTGTCTCGGACATACACAAACTGTTCGGCGGTCGAACAAACGATCACGCCCGTCCGGACCCGTTCCTTTCAAACGTCTCGGTGAGCTACGGCAGGTAATGAGTCAGGACTTCTACGACGTGCTCGGGGTGTCACGCGACGCCGACGAGGACGAAATCAAGGAGGCGTACCGCGAGAAGGCTCGCGAGTACCATCCCGACGTGTCGGACGACCCTAATGCCGAAGAGAAGTTCAAGCAAGCGAAGAAGGCGAAGGAGGTGCTCACCGACGACGAGCAGCGCCGTATGTACGACCAGATGGGTCACGAGCAGTTTGAGCAGGCCGAGAAACGCGGTGGTGCGGGCGGCGGTGGCGGGATGGGCGGAATGGGTGGAATGGGCGGTCAGGGCAACCCCTTCGGTGGCGGCGGTGGCGGGATGGGCGATCTCTTCGACCAGTTCTTCGGTGGCGGCGGTAGTGGTCAACAGGGCGGCCCGCGACAGGGCCGTGACCTCCGCACCCGGATGAATATCTCGATGGAAGCCGCATACGAGGGTATCACCCGCGAGTTCACCGTCACTCGCCCGGAGGCCTGTCCCGACTGCGACGGTGAGGGTCACCCGCCTGACGCCGACGCTCAGACCTGCCCCGAGTGTAATGGACAGGGTCAGACGACTCGCGTTCAGCAGACGCCGCTCGGCCGCGTCCAGCAGCGCCAGACCTGCCCCCGCTGTGAGGGCGATGGTACGCTCTACTCCGAGACGTGTTCCACCTGTGGCGGTGACGGTCGTGTCCAGCGCGAGGCCACGCTCCAAGTCGACGTGCCTGCGGGTATCCGCGACGGCCAGACGCTCCGGATGAGCAGCGAAGGCGCGCCCGGCGAGAACGGCGGACCGAAGGGTGATCTCCTCATCGAGGTAGGTATCGACCCGCACCCGGACTTCGAGCGCGACGGCGACGACCTCCACTACGACGCCGCCGTCTCCTTCCCGAAGGCCGTCTTCGGTGCGAGTATCGAGGTGCCAACGCTTGACGGTCTCGTCGAGATGGATCTCGATCCCGGTACGCAGTCAGGCGAGCGGTTCCGCCTGAAGAACAAGGGGATGCCTCGTCTGCGCGGGCGCGGCCACGGTGACCTATACGTCACTGTGCAGGTTGTTACGCCGACGGACCTCAGCAGCGAGCAGAAGGAGGCGCTCGAACAGTTTGCCGAGGCTGGTGGCGAGGAGGTCGAGATTGAGGAGGGATTCTTCGAGAAGATCAAGAACTCCTTCTAGCGCACCTTTTTGCTGCGTCGGGTGCGCTTCGCGCACCACTCCTTGCAAAAATCTGCGCCAAAAACCGCAACGCAACCGCGCCTCCCGCCGGTCGGCGCGGGGAAACGCCTCACTTCGTTCGGCGTATGCTTGCTACCGTGCTTCTTTCCTCTACTGCTCTGCTACAGCCCCCGCTAACACACCCCTTTTCGCGGCCCCGACCCAATTTCGAGTATGTCCGAGCAGTTCCAGACGCTCGCGGACGTGCTCGCCCGTGACCGCCGAAGCGACCACCTCGCACACCTCCACGCCCCCGCTGATCGAAGCTACGACTACCGGCGCTTTCTGACGACGGCGTGGAAATCGGGGCTGTTCTTCCGTAATGAGGGCGTTCGCGGCGGTATGCGCGTCGCCATCGCCGGCGACCCCATTCCCGAGACGATACTCTCGTTTCTCGGTGCAGGACTGCTCGGCGCGACCGTCCAGTTCGAACCCGACACGCTCACCGAGGAGACGAAGATACTTATCGCACCGACCGAGCGCCTCGGCGAGTTCGACACCACCCCCGGCACGCGACTCGTCGGCTACGGCACTGAACCCGACGACCCCGCCGTCTCCCACTGGGAGCGCGACGTGTGGAGCGAGAATCCGACGCTCCCCCCGGACCCGGTCGCGCCCGACGACCCGCTGCTCCGGACCGACGACGCGACCTACAGCCACGCCGACCTGCTTGATTCGGCGGTCGCCATCGCGACCGAGCACAACCTCGGACCGGGTGACGAGGTCGTGCTCCGCACGCCGCTCACCGACCCCGGCACCGTCGTCGGCGTGCTCGTTCCGCTGGTGGCCGAGGCGACACTCGTTGTGCCCGACGATGAGACGGTCGGCACACTCGGCATCGGTGCGGGACCCGACGAACGGACGATCTCGCCCGCCGATCTCTGGTAGCGAGCCAACCTTTTTGTCCGTGGTGCGTGAGCGGTACCCGTGCGTTCACGACTCGCGGCCACGAATCTCTACTACGGATGGGTCGTCACCGGCGCGTGCTTTCTCGCTGCCGGCACGCTGTTCGGGCTGACCTACTCGTTCAGCGTCTTCTTCGACGCGCTCGCAGCGACGTTTCCGGTCTCGCCGGCGCGTATCTCACTCGTCTTCGGCGTTCAGACGGCGACGCTGTATCTCGGCGGCGCGGTCCTCGGCAGACTCCTCGACCGATTCGGTCCGCGCGCGCTGCTCGGCGTCGGTACGCTTCTGTTACCCGGCGGTCTGCTGTTGGCCGCCCGCGCCGACTCGATTCTCGCGTTCACGCTCGCGTATGGCGTCGTGACGGGTGCTGGGATGAGCTGCTGTTACGTCGTCGCGTACGCGACCATTCCCTCGTGGTTCGGACGGCGACGCGGGTTCGCCAACGGTGTCGCTGCTGCCGGGCTGGGAGCCGGACTCGTCGCCGTCGTGCCGGTCGCCTCGCGGCTCACTCAGACGGCCGGCTGGCGACAGGCGTTCACGCTACTCGCGCTCGCGCTCGGCGTGGCGCTCCTGCTCGCGACGGTTGTGCTCGCGCGGCCAGCAGATGTTGATGCCGACCGCTCGTATGAGTTCCCGGACGGTGTTCCCGGCGGCGAGAGCGATGAGGGACCGCCAGCTCGCGAGACCATCCTCTCGCTCCCGTTCGCGCTCGTCGTGCTCGGATGGGCTGGCGTCTACGCCACGCTGTACGTCCTCATCAACCACCTCGTCCCCTACGCCGACGGGCTCGGTGTCCGCTGGGCTGGCGTCACGGGTATCAGTGCACTCGGCTTCGCGACGGCACTCGCCCGGCTCGCTATCGGCTACGGCTCTGACCGCATCGGTCGGATACGCGTCTTCGTCGCCTGCTCGACGCTTATGGGACTGTGTCTGCTCGCCCTCCCGCTCGCGCGCGGCCCCGTCGGTATCATCGCCGTCGCTGTCGTGTTCGGCGTCGGCTACGGTGGCAACGGGGCACTGCTCTCGCCGCTGGTGGCCGATCTGTTCGGCGTCGCGAACATCGGTACGCTCCACGGCGTCGCCTCAACCGCGTTCGCGCTCGCGGGACTCACCGCACCGCCACTCGCGACGACGGTCGCCGCTGCCAACGGCTACACGCTCGTCTTTCTCGTGACGGGCATCGCCGGACTGGCCGGCGCGACCTGTATCCTCCTCGCCGGACGGACCGCACCGCGACCCACCGCCTAGCGAGCGTTCTCCAATCCGTCCAGCGCCTCCGGATTCTCGATGGAGGACATGTCACCCAGCTCTTCGTCGGTGTAGGTGGCCTGTACCGCCCGGCGGATAATCTTCCCCGACTGCGTCTTCGGGAAGTCGTCGACGAACAGGACTTCACGCGGGCGGAACGGCTTTCCAAGCTCCTCGCCCACGAGTGCGCGAATCTCCTTGCGGAGGTCGTCTGTCTCCTCGACGCCGTCCTCCGCGATGACGTAGAGGACGACCGCCGTCCCCGTCGTGTCGTCCGGGACGCCGACGGCGGCGGCCTGATTCACGGACTCGTGATCGATGGCTGCTCCCTCTACTTCGGCGGGACCGACCTTCCGGCCAGAGACGTTGAGTACGTCGTCGGCCCGACCGTGGAGGAACCAGAAGCCGTCGTCGTCCTGCTGTGCCCAGTCGCCGTGGTCCCACATATCGCCGAACCGGGACCAGTACTCGTCGAGATAGCGCTCGTCGCCCGACCACAGCGACTTCGTCATCGCGGGACACGAGTCCGTCGCGACCAGATAGCCGCGCTCGTGGTCGTCAGCCACCGACTCACCTGACGCGTCGACGATATCGATTGCCATCCCCAGTCCGGGCTTGCCCAGCGTACACGGCTTGAGGTCCGTGATGGGTAGCGGCATCAGGAACGAGCCACAGATCTCCGTCCCGCCAGAGATGTTGACAATGGGTGCTTCGCCGCCGCCCACGTTCTCGTAGAACCACTGCCACGATTCGGGGTCCCACGGCTCGCCTGTCGAGCCGAGCAGTCGCAGCGAGGAGAGGTCGTGGCCATCGAGCCACTCGTCGCCCTGCTTGCGGAGCGCCCGAATCGCGGTCGGCGAGATGCCGAACTGCGTGAGGCCGTGGCGATCGATCAGCTCCCAGAAGCGATCCGGCTGCGGGTAATCCGGTGCGCCCTCGTACATAAACATCGTTCCGCCGAAGGTGTGCGTACCGATGAGCGTCCACGGCCCCATCATCCAGCCGATGTCGCTCACCCAGAAGAAGCGGTCGCTCGGCTTCAGATCGAAGCCGAAGTAGACCTCCTTTGCACACTGGAGCTGTGCGCCCGCCTGGGTGTGGACAATTCCTTTCGGTTTCCCCGTCGTCCCCGAGGAGTAGAGCAGCATCGACTCGTCGCTCGCGTCGAGCGTTCGCGTCTCGAACGTGTCGTCCTGCGTTTCGATCGCCTCCGTCCAGAACACATCACGCTCGCCGGTCATCGACGGGTCCGAGTCGTTAAACCGCCGATAGACGACGACGTTCGACACGTCGGTATCGGCCTGTTCGAGCGCCTCGTCGGCGCTGTCCTTCAGCCCGATACGGGAGCCGCGCCGCGAGAAGCCGTCGGCGGTGAACAGCACGTCAACCTCGGGGTCCTCGAGTCGAGTCGCGGTCGCGTCGACGCCGAAGCCGGAAAAGATGGGGACCGCAATCGCGCCGATTTTGAAACAGCCGTAGAGGATGGCGATGATCTCCGGTGTCATCGGCATATAGAGCGCGACGGTGTCGCCTTTTTTGATGCCGACGCTGTCGAGATAGTTCGCCACCTGATTCGACCGTCGATACAGCTCGTGGTAGGTCAGCTCGCGGGTCTCCCCCTCCTCGCCCTCCCAGATACAGGCGACTTTGTTGCGCGTCTCGCTGTCGCGGGCGGCGTGGCGGTCGACGGTGTTGTGGGCGATATTGAGTTCGCCGCCTGGATACCAGTCCGTGAACTGCGGGCCATCGCTGTTATCGCGGGTGGCGTCGGGTTCCCGTTGCCACTCGATACCGAGATACTCGGGGAGTTCGCCCCAGAACCACTCGACGCCGCTGTCCGGCTCACCCGCTATCTCGGTCGTCGTGCGCTCGACCAGCTCGTCGTAGTCATCGATGCCGTACGTCTGCATAAACTCGTAGACGTTCGTAGACTCGACGAACTCGTCGCTGGGCTCGTGGACGACAGTGTCGAGCTCTGCGAGTGTTGCCTTGTCGTTGCTCATACCGGCGTATCTACCCCACCCGGAATAATCCTTGCCCGCCTCTCGCCGCCGAGCAGTCGCTCCGTTATGCTTTACTCGCCGGCCCCGAACTCTGTTGTAATGACTGCACAGACCGCCCAACAGGAGCTTTCGGCCGTCATCGGGCTGGAGGTCCACGTCCAGTTGGAGACGGCGACGAAGATCTTCTGTAGCTGTTCGACTGACGCCGCCGACGGCGAGGAGCCGAACACGCGGACCTGTCCGACCTGTCTCGGACTGCCGGGTGCGCTCCCCGTGCTTAACGAAGGTGCCGTCGAGGCCGCTGTCAAGATCGGGAAGGCTATCGACGCCGATATCCCCGAAGAGACGCGCTTTCACCGAAAAAACTACTACTACCCCGACCTGCCCAAGAACTTCCAGATCACGCAGTACGACGCCCCGCTCTGTGCGGACGGGACGCTCCCGTTCCGCGTCGACGGCGAGGAACGAGCTATCACCATCGACCGCGCCCATCTCGAAGAGGACCCCGGCAGCCTCCAACACGCCGGCGGCTCTATCGACACCGCCGACTACACGCTCGTCAACTACAACCGCGCGGGCACACCGCTGATGGAGATTGTCACCGCGCCGGAGTTCCGGAGCGCCGATGCGGTCCGCTCGTTCCTCGCGAAACTGGAGGAAGTGCTCGAATATCTCGGCGTCTTCGACTCCACGCGCGACGGCTCGCTCCGCATCGACGCGAATCTCTCCATCGTCGAGAGTGAGGAGATCGCCGCTGACGGCTCCATCCCACAGGAGACGCTCGACGCCGCGAACCGAACCGAGGTGAAGAACATCTCCTCACACAAGGGTGCCCAGAAGGCGCTCGCGTACGAGGAGACGCGCCAGAAGAACGCGATTCGACGCGGACGCGAGGTCGAACAGGAGACGCGCCACTGGGACGAATCGCGTGGCATCACCGTCTCGATGCGCTCGAAGGAGGAGGAGAAGGATTACCGCTACTTCCGCGAGGCAGACCTCCCGCCGCTGCGCGTGTCGGGCTGGAAAGACGAGATCTCTATTCCGGAGCTCCCGGACGCACGCCGCGACCGATTCCAGTCGGAGTACGATCTCTCCGGGGAAGCAGCCGCGAAGCTCACCTCACGGAAGGCTGTCGCTGACCTCTTCGAGGACGTGGCCGACCGCTTCGACGCCGACCTCGCGGCGACGTGGGTGGCCGACAATCTCCTCGGCGAACTCAACTACCGAGATATGGAGATTGCCGACGTGAGCGACCGTATCGACGAGTTTGAACACCTCATCGCGCTGGTCGCCGACGAGGAGATTACGACGAAGAACGCCGAAGAGACCGTCCTCCGGCGGATGCTCGATGACGGACTCGCTCCCGACACTATCGTCGAGGAGGAAGATCTCGGTAAGACTGACGACGATGTCGTCGTCGCTGCCGTCCGCGAGGCAATCGAGGAGAATCCCGACGCAGTGGCCGATTACGAGGCTGGCGACGACGGCGCAATCAACTTCCTCGTCGGACAGGTGATGGGAAAGACTGGTGGCTCTGCTGACCCTGGAACCGTCAACGAGATTCTGCGCAAGGAACTGCCGTAAGCTATCGTTCTGGCGGGCTGAGCGTTAGCCCGAAGTCGATGCCACCCTCTCGTGCCTTGGGGTCGTATCGGAGCAGCACGGCGAGTATCCCGGTCGCGAGCAGTTCGAGACCGACGGAGACGATACCGAACAGCGTACGAACCGACCCCTGTCCGCCGGTCGCGCTCCGGAACGTCTCGACAATCGGCTCGATGATGTGGGCGAGAATCACGCTGACGATACCCCCCGTTTCGTGGGTACTCGTCGGTGGCGCTTCGCCGGTGAGCGCGAAGCCGTGGTTCAGGATGGTGTGCCAGCCCAGCCAGCCGAGCAGATACATACCCATTGCAACGATGCCGAGCTGATAGGCCGTCCGTCGATCGATGGTGCCCCGACCGGCGAGTACGAGCCCGGCGAGAATCGCGAGTCCCGAGGGGACGAACAGGAGGGGACGGGGGCGGCGAGTCGCGTACTCGCTGAGATATCGGCCGAAGAGCCCGTTCGCGACGAGCCCGATGAGAACCTCTAACCCGACGACGATGTGGATGACGGCGACGATGCCTACGATTTGGACCGCCGCGAACTGGAGGGCGCGGACGGTTCGCTCGTTCATACAGGTTAGTCGAGATAAACGACCAAGAACGGCGCGATTGCACGCGTCGTCAGTATTCCCAGCAGGAATTGCTGGCTCCGATACGCCGTCTGCGGGTAATAATTATGTTCATCAGTAATGCGCCGACGGGCGTGAATTTATCACGATTATGGATGCGTTTAATCCTCCGGGGAGCACTAGAACTGAGTGATTATGACCGCAAACAAAGGCACAACGTTCGGAATTCGGCATCTGACGGTCGTACCGCACGACGCGCGACAGCCGGACGACCCCCGCGAGGAGGTAGTCAAACAGGGGCCGACCTGCTACGACGACTGACCGACTGGAGCCCGGAACCGCTGTCGGTCTGCGTCGCGTCTGCCGTGAGCGGCAACACGCGGTGGGATTTCGCGTGAAACGAAACTTCTTGTGAATAGAGCGAGGAGCGAGAGTATGGGCTTGTTCAACCGACTACGCGACGACGATCCGCGTGTCGCTTTCTTCGGTATCGACGGCGTGCCGTACAGTCTCGTCGCCGATAACCCCGATCGGTTCCCGAATCTGACCGACCTCGCGAACGACGGTGCTGGCGGCGAAATCGACTCCATCGTCCCGCCGGAATCGTCCGCCTGCTGGCCGTCGCTCACGACCGGCGTCAATCCGGGAACGACGGGTGTATACGGCTTTCAGGACCGCGAGACCGGCAGCTACGACACCTACGTCCCGATGGGGCGCGACGTGCAGGCGACCCGCATCTGGGACCGCGTGACGGACGCTGGCCGCGATGCCACCGTGATGAACGTCCCCGTGACGTTTCCGCCACAGCGCAACGTCCAGCGGATGGTCTCGGGCTTTCTCTCGCCGGGCGTCGAGAAGGCGGCCTACCCCGACGAACTGCGCGACGACCTCCAGAACTCGAACTACCGCATCGACACGAACGCCAAGCTCGGCCACCAAGCCGACAAGACGGAGTTCATCGAGAACGCCTACGCAACGCTCGACGCCCGATACGAGGCGTTCTCGAAGTACGTCGACAAGGACGACTGGGACCTTTTCTTCGGCGTCTTTATGACGACTGACCGGGTCAACCACTTCCTCTTCGGCGACTACGAGCAGGACGGCGAGTATAAGGAGGAGTTCCTGGAGTTCTACGAGCAGGTGGACGCACACATTGGCAAGCTGCGCTCGCAGCTGCCAGACGACGTGACGATGGTCGTCGCCAGTGACCACGGGTTCACCACAGAGCGGTACGAGGTGAACCTCAACACGTGGCTCGAAGAGGAGGGATGGCTCTCCTACCAGACGAACGACCACGACTCGCTGGCCGACATCGCTGACGAGGCGCGTGCCTACTCGTTCATCCCCGGTCGCCTGTATCTGAATCTGGAGGGACGCGAGCCGCGCGGCTCCGTCTCCGAGGACGAGTACGAGGATGTCCGTGCGGAGCTGAAAACAGCTATCGAGGAGCTGGAAGGACCGACCGGCGAGCCGGTCGCCCAGCGCGTCGTCACGAAGGAGGACGGGTACCGCGGCCCCCACGACGATATCGCACCCGATCTGACCGTGATTCCGACCCACGGCTACGATCTGAAGGCCGGCTTCGCCGGGAACGACGAGGTGTTCACGACCGGGCCGCGAAACGGGATGCACTCCTTCGAGAACGCGTGTCTGTTCGTCGACGACGACCGCGCCCGCATCGACAACGTGGACCTGTTCGACATCGCACCGACGATGCTGGACCTGCTGGATCTCGAGACAGATCGTATGGAACTGGACGGCGCGTCGCTCGTCTGATTCAGTCAAAACCGCTCTGCTGAATCAGCTGCTCACTGCGTGTCTATGTCGTTCACAGTCGGCTTTTGATTATTCCTACGTTTGAGACACAGATTGATGCTCTTCTGTCACAAGAACCAGATATGGTCTCTGAACAGACGATTTCGAACGCTATGCGCGGTGTGGCCTTCTTGCTTCTCTACAGTCTAATTGCCTCAATAATCCCAATAGCATACAGTCCGTACCTCCGGGGTGGTCTTGCCCTACTGGTCGCTGTTGGAATCTTCTTTGCCGTCGATCTTGTTCGAGTGTTTCTCCGAGAGGAATCTTTCTCAATCACTGAGGAATGGACTCTGTACTCCGTCCGTGGGTTAGTGCTGCTCATCCTCTTCGTCTTCGTGACTGCTGTAGCAGTAGACGGTTTCCGTTCCACGACTGTGGTTCCAGAGGTTGCTCTGGTTCCGCTGGCTGTCGCTGTCGGTGCAGTCGTCGTTTTTGGACCAGTCGTCGGGTACTATTGGCGTCGGTCGCTGACCGCCGTGAGGGATTGATAAACCCTACTTAATGATTAGATAACTGACTTTGTTAGCGACTGAAGATTTCGCCAAAACCACGCTACTCTGGTTGCTGACGATCAATATACAACCTGTACTGACCGAGTCAGACGGCCCGGATCCTCGGTGTGCGACGTGCTGTCTATGCGGCTTGTATTCAGAACAGGCCGTCGAGCTCGTCGCTCGTCAGCGACTCCGTCGCATCCGGCTTCTCCGCTTCGACGTTCGCCTCGCTGGCTCTGTCGAGGAACGCTTGGACCCGTTCTGATCGCTCCACACCACCCAGCAGAACGAGTGCGGCCAGCTGCTCGGAGTCAAGCGGATAGTCCCCACCACGAACCTGCATCGACCCGAGTTCGTCCTCCAGCCACGTCCGCGCGGCCTCGACGCCCTTGCGGTTGATGCGGTCGGCCTCCCCGGCGACGATGAGCAGCGCGCTCTCGGCGGTCGTCGCGTTGGGGAGACTTGTCCCCGTGAGGAGGGCGTTGCGCGCAACCGAAGTGATGGTGTTGAGATTCGCGTCGGCGTCGGGGCTGCTCTCCGCGGACGCGTAGCCGATGGCCGCGAGCGAGCCGTTTCGGAGTGTGTTGATGACTTCGGAGCTGTCGACGACAGATTCGGCAGTGACGTTGCTGGCGTCGAACTCGCCGGCGGCGAGCAGCAGCCCCATACGCTGGGCGATCTTCTCGTTGACGGCCGCGTACCCCTCGTCCACCGACTCGCCGGCCTGTCGCCACGCGTCGTTGTCCACGAGGATGGTCGCGTCGGCCTCGCGCGCAAGCGTCTTCAGCGATCGCCCGGCGTTGCGCTGATACAGCGCCCCTTCGTCGCGCCCGGGGAGCACGCCGAGCACGTAGACGGGCACGTCGTAGATGCGTTTGAGTTCGTGGACCAAGACGGGAGCGCCGCCGGAGCCGGTGCCGCCGCCCAGCCCGGCGGTGATGACGATTGCCTCGCAGTCGGAGCCGACACGGCTTGCGACCGCGTCGACGACCTCGTTGGTGTCCTCTTGCATCACTGTCGCCCCGAGTTCGTTGTCGCCGCCGACACCGTGGCCGTTGACACGCTCCGCGCCGATGAGAAGCGTGTCGAGTCCGATGGAGGAGAGGTCTGCCCGCGCGCTGTTGATGGCGAGGGACCCGACGACCGAATCGGCCGCCAGCGGGTCGCACGAGAGGGCTTCGGCCAGCTTCCCGCCGGCCTGTCCAACCCCGATGAGAGCGACTTTCATATGATATACTCAACGGGTCTGCTAATCAGTGTTGTCCCG
>JAXHLZ010000006.1:0-77707 GCA_034521675.1 Halobacteriales archaeon
ACAGTTCGAAGTTCCGTCGTGGCGACGACGAGCACGGTTATCGTTGGACTCCGGTGACGAAAAGCGCCGCGGGACACGGGAGTTTTTCCAGGTGCCGCCGAAGTAGCCGTGCGTAGCCAGCGATTTCTACGGGTGTGCGAGTATCGACGACCTGCTCGGCGGGACGTTCGAGCGCGGAGCCGTGACACAGGTGTACGGCCCGCCAGCCGCCGGCAAGATGAATCTCGCGCTCGCCGCCGCCGTCGAGGTGGCCGAGCTGGCGCGAGCGCCGTAGCTCGCTGGACACCGAGGCGCATCCGGTCGACCGGTTCGAGCGGCTGGCTGCGGCCGACGCCCGCGACGACCAGACGGTCGAGGATATCGCCGCTGGCTGAGTCGTCGTGCTGCCGACGCGCTCGACTTCCAAGAGCAGGAGGAGGCGGTGCGCGACGCCGAGGCCTTCGCCGAACAGGTCGAACTCATCGTGCTCGATTCGGCGACCGGCTTCTACCGGCTCGAACGCGACCGCGACGACGGCGGCGAGACGCTCCGGTACGTCGCCGACAGATTACGCATCTGCTCGCTACGCGCAAACACGACATCGCAATCGTCGCGACGAATCAGGTGTTCACCGATCCCGACAGCGACTCCGACCGTGTGAAGCCGCTCGGCGGCAACACCCTCACTCACTGGTCGGGACTCGTCCTCCGCGTCGAGCGGTTCCGCGGCGGAATCCGTCGTGCAACGCTCGGAAGCACCGCTCGAAGCCAGCGGGTGAGAGCGCCCGCTTCAAGATCACCGGCGACGGACTGGAAGCCGTCGAGGAGTGAGCGACGCGAGCGGGGCGACGATCGTACAGGGCACAAGAACCAGCCCGTGTTGCCGGATTCCCGGCGGGCTATGTGACCGACCTCCGAGGGTCGGCTATGGCGAGTCCACTCGACAACGAGGTCGTGGTCGGGCGCATCGAATCCGCCGAGGTGTTCGAGACGGCGCGCAAACCGAAGCTCGCGAAGCTGGAGATCGACCTCGGCGACGAAACGGCCCAGTCGGCCGCCCAACTGCTGTATCACCACGATATCGACGAGCTGCTCGGGGACGCGCGTCCTCTGCGTGACCGACCTAGGAACGGTCGACATTGCGGGGTTCGCCTCGGAAGTGTTGACGGTCGGCGTGCCCGGCGAGGACGGCAACCCCGTGCTCGTCACGTCCCTCGAAGGACGTGCCGCTCGGCGGGAGACTCTACTCAATCCACCCTGCGGTGGCGCGCGCTGGTCGCGCGGTGTGCGCGACCAGCCAGCGTGTGAGGGGCGAGTGAGCCACGCGAACGAGTCGGCTGGGGAGGCTCGTGGACGGTACGGTTGCGGTAGGTGGGACTGAAAGGGGTGGACGTGTCGCGCTTGCGTGGTCGGCTCCGTGACCACTCTCGACGCGAGTGAAACGAGCGAGAGATGTCACGGAACGACCGCGACACGTCCAGGGCTTTCAAGAAGAGTGTGACGAGGCGCGTGGTACAGTCACAGAAGAAATCACACTCAACACGGCAGCTACCGAACCCAGACTACTCACTCACCGTACTCGTCTGCATCGCCTCGGAGTTGAACGCCTCGCCCATTCCACCGTCGTTGTCGGCAACAATGATGCCGGCCGTCGATCCGGTGAGGTCGGTGAACTCCTCCATCGCGAGATCGGCCGCATCGCTCGCGTCACGACCCATCTCAAGATGGTCGACCGCGCGGCGCGCGAGCGTGACGCGTGCGATGTCCTCGCCAGCACCGGTCGCGCTTGCACCGCCAGCGCGCGTCGCGTAGAAACCCGAGCCGACCTGGTGGCACGTCGCCGACCCGACCCGCGAGCGCGAGCCATCGGCCACCCGTGGAGGTGGCGGCAGCGATGCGGTCCTGGTCGCGGGCGACCGCACCGACCGTATCGTACGACCGTGTCGTACTGTCCGTCGAGCTTTGCTCGGCTCCGTCGCTCCCGCCGAACTGCTCGCGCAGCCAATCGAGTTGGGCGCGCTTGTCCGTCGGGTCCGGACGCGAGTCGAGTTCTCGCCACTGTTCACGGCGGCGGTCGGTCCAGAGGTCGACCTCGGTCTCGACACCGAACTCGTCCGCGAGATCGACCGCGTGAACGCCCGAAACGAGGATGTGCGGCGTCTCCTCCTTGACGACGCGGGCAACGTCGACGGCGTGTTCGACGCCGGGCATCGACGAGGCGGCACCGACCTCGCGATCGTCGGTCATCAGTCCCGCGTCGGTACGGATGATGCCGTCAGATTGGACCGTCCCGCCGACGCCAGCGTTAAATCGTGGGTCGGATTCGAGGACGTTGACTGCAGCACACACCGCGTCCGTGACGGTGTCGGTCGCGACGCCGGCTGCCGCGGCCTCGTCGAGGACGGCCTGTCGTTCGGGCGGCTCCTCCGGTGGTGATCCCGCGCCGCCGTGGACGATGATATTCATACTCACTCGTGTGAGCCGATCTGCTTAGTCGCCCCGGCTTCCGATAGTGATATCCTTGTCTTCGGAGAGGTCCCCACCGTGACGGTGTACGACCGGGGCGAGACCGAGGACTACCGCATTGTCGACCGATTCGACGGCGGTATCGGCTGGCTCGCGCATCCCGACGAGGCGGGACAACGCGCCAGCCACGCGTTCAACAGGTATCCCGATATCGGGACTGGAAGCGACGAGACAGGCGTCGGGAGAGAGCTATGGCTGTTCGACCCACTCGATGCACCGGGCGTAGACGAGCTGTTGGCCGAGAACGGCGTCGTCGCTGGCGTCGTCATCTGCTCGAATTTCCACGCTCGCGACGCGGCGACGATAGCCGCCCGCCACGACGTTCCCGTCTACGTTCCGCCGTGGCTTGACCGAGCCGCCGACCGTCTCGTTGAGACCGACGTGGCCGTCGAGCGGACGACCGAGGCGGTGGGATTCGAGCTTCACGAACGTGCGCCGATTCCGGGCTACGCAGAGGCCGTCGCCTACCGCGAGACGGACCGAACATTGTACGTCCCCGACGTGCTCGGCACCGCACCGTTATATCTCGCTGGCGAGGAACGGCTAGGCGTCTACTCGCTGTTGCGACTGTTCCCGCCGCGTGCCATTTTCAGGGAACTGAGCCCCGAGCGCATCCTCCTCGGTCACGGGACGGGGATCCATACCGACGCGACGGCGACCCTCCAGATGGCACTCGATACCGCACGGCGACGGTTTCCGCGCGCGGTTGCGACCGGCGGACGCACACAGCTCCGCGCGCTGGTCGATGCGCTCGACTGGCCGTAACCCGGTTGTTCGTCAGACACTACCTCGTGCGACAGGGATAATCATCATTATTATTGTACATACCCGGTTCGGGCGAATAACGGTACGCCTTTCAGTGCCGGTTCTGAAATCAACGTAATGTCACACGAAGTACGAGCAGGTTGACGTACCGGAGAGCGGCTCGACCATCGACGTGGACGAGAACGACGAACTCGTCGTGCCGGACGACCCCATTATCCCGATTATCCACGGCGACGGGATCGGGACGGACGTCGGCCCGGCTGCACAGAAGGTACTCGACGCCGCCGCCGAGGCGACGGGACGTGAAATCAACTGGATGCGCGTCTGACGCCGGCGAGTCCGCTCGCGACAAGTACGACGAGCATCTTCCGGACGACACCGTCGAGGCGATGAAGGAGTTCCGCGTCTCGATCAAGGGCCCGCTCACGACGCCCGTCGGATCCGGGTTCCGCAGCCTCAACGTCGCGCTCCGCAAGAAGCTCGACCTCTACGCGAACGTCCGCCCGACGTATCACCTCGACGGCGTTCCGTCACCCGTGACAGACCCGTCGGCGATGGATATGGTGAACTTCCGTGAGAACACGGAGGACGTGTACGCCGGTATCGAGTGGGAAGCCGGCACCGACGAGGTCCAGCAGGTCAAGGAGTTCGTCGAGGAAGAGATGGGCTTTGACTCCACCATCCACGACGGCGCAGTCGGCATCGGCGTCAAGCCGATTACCGAGTTCGGCACGAAGCGACTCGTCCGCCGCGCCATCGAGTACGCCATCGAGAACGACCGCGACTCTGTCACGCTCATCCACAAGGGGAACATCATGAAGTTCACCGAGGGCGCGTTCCGCGACTGGGGCTACGAAGTGGCAGAGGAGGAGTACCCCGAGCAGACCATCGACGAGGACACGCTCTGGGAGGAGTACGACGGCGAGGCACCCGAAGACGTCGTCGTCATCAAGGACCGCATCGCCGACAATATGCTCCAGCAGCTCCTCACCCGCACGGATCAGTACGACGTGCTCGCAATGCCGAACCTGAACGGTGACTATCTCTCTGACGCCGCCGGCGCACAGATCGGTGGCCTCGGCATCGCACCGGGCGCGAACCTCGGCGAGGGTCGCGTGCTCGCAGAGCCGGTCCACGGCTCCGCACCGAAGTACGCCGGCCAGGACAAGGTGAATCCGAGCGCGATAATTCTCTCCGGCCGACTTATGTTTGAACAGTTGGGCTGGGAGGACGCCGCACTGCTCATCCGTGATGCCGTCGAGGCGCAGATCTCCTCCGGCAAGGTGACCTACGATATCGAGCGACAGATCGACGGCGGCGAGAAGCTCGCCACCTCGGAGTTCGCTGACGGTATCGTCGAGCACATCGAGCGGCTCTCATAGAGCCGCTCGGGCAGTCAGGCGTCGCCTGACGACATCGCACGACCTCGCGTAGGGCCACACAGCGCTCTTCTCTCATTTTTTACGCCTGGATAGCCGCAGCTCTCGGGTCGCCACAGCGAGTAGCAGAACGCCGGCCTACTCGCTCGCCCCAGTCCGGATTTGTCCGGGGCGGCGAGAAGATGTCCACGCCGAGGAACGGCTCGTCGCCGCGGTTCTCGACGCTGTGCACCTCACCGCCATCGAGCACGTAGGAGTCCCCGGGACCGAGGGTAATCTCTTCGCCGTCGTCGAGAATAAACGTTCCCTCGCCCTGATAGATGAAGCCCGCCTGCTCGTGGCGGTGGTCGTGAGACGGGACGACCGCGCCGGGTTCGATGCGGAAATGCTGGACGCTGGTCTTCTCGCCGCTCGCCATCTGAGCCAGAAATACGTCGTCGACCGCCTCGGTCTCCGCGCCGATATCATCGGTATCCATAGCCGTGGTAACAGTACACACGGCTAAAAGCTTCGCGGAGGGCAGACAGCTTTATCTCCGCTTTCACCCTACTAGATCGATGGTCAACAAGAAGCGCAGCTGTCGCCGGGGGCGTCGGTGCGGGAGCAGTCGCGATCGGTGCGAGTGCGGTCAAGACGCTCCGTGATCGCCGATCCGTCGCCGAGCCGCCGTACACAGTGCTCGGGAGCGTCGAGGACGTGGAACTTCGTCAGTATCGAGAGATGCGATGCGCGTCGAGACGACGGCGGACGACGAGCGAACCGCGTTCGGCCGGCTCTTCGACTACATCGACGGTAGCAACGAGGAGAGACGGAGATTCCGATGACGGCACCCGTCGAGGTCGATGCAGACGTGAACGACGAGTCCGGGTCGGGCGACGAGTCAGCAGGAACCAAGATACCGATGACGGCACCCGTCGAGGTCGGGAGACGAGGAATCGGGGGTCAGGATGGCGTTCGTATCTCCCAGAGGAGTACGACAGCGAGCGTGCGCCGCAGCCGACGGACGTGACGACGTTCGACTCGTGGCCGAGTCGCCACGGACGCTCGCCGTAGTGACGTTCTCCGGGCGTGCGACGGACACGCGCAAGGCGACGGCGAGCGAGCGACTACTCGACACCCTCGCACGAAGACGACGTTGTCGTTGCCGGCGAACCGTTCTTTATGGGGTACGACGCGCCGTAGCAGTCTCCCGCCGCTCCGGCGCAACGAGATGGCCGTCGAGCTACCCTGACCGGTCCCTGGCGAGGAAGTTCCGCACCATCTGTTCCCGTGCTCGGTGAGGATAGATTCGGGGTGGAACTGCACGCCGACGTGGGGGCGGTCGACGTGGCGCACGCCCATCGCCGACCCCGCGCTCGTCCTCCGTGCGCGCCGTCTCGGCGAGCGCGTCGGCAGGTCCGCGCGCTCGACCGCCAGCGAGTGGTAGCGCCCGACACGGAGCGCAGCGGGGAGCCCGTCGAAGACACCCTCGTCCGTCGTGACTGACGACCGACGGCTTCCCGTGGACCACCTCGTCGGCCTGTCCAACCGTCGCGCCGTTTGCCGCACACAGTGCCTGATGGCCGAGACAGACCCCAAGTGTCGGGTACGCGAGGTCGCGGAAGATGGGGACCGAAACACCGGCCTGCTCCGGCGTTCCCGGTCCGGGCGAGACGACGATAGCGCGCGGATCCATCTGCTCGATGTCAGCGGTTGTGACGGCGTCGTTGCGCCGGACGTGGATGCTATCGCGGGCTTCCTCGTTCGTGTATCCGCGCGCGAGCAGGGCTTCGCCGACGTACTGGACGAGATTGTACACGAACGAGTCGTAGTTATCGATGACGAGGATGGGGTTGGTGGCTGTAGTCGCTCATTGTGTCACCTCCGGCCGTTCTCGTTTCGGTCGTCACTTCTCGGAAGCCCTCGCGCTCGCTCCGGTCGCGCTCGGGCCACGCCACCACAGGGAGAGATTGCTTGTCGCACGTCGCTGTCACCCGCCAGCGACAGCCGGGTCTCGAGGGCAGCATCGAGGCGCAGGTGATCAGGGCGCGGCCCTTGTCGAGCGTCTCCTCGTACTCGGCGTCAGGGTCCGAATCGTGGACGATACCTGCACCAACTCGGAGGCCGTACTCGCCGTCGATGTGGACGAGCGTCCGGATAACGATGTTGAGCGTGGCGCGGCCGTCGAAGCCGAGCGCGAACATCGACCCGGTGTAGGGACCGCGCTTCGTCGCCTCGACTTCCTCGATAATCTCCATCGTCCGGGGCTTTGGCGCGCCGGTGATTGTCCCACCTGGAAAGGCCGCTGCGATGGCGTCGATCGTGTCGAACTCCGGGCGAAGTTCGCCCTCGACGAGCGAGACGAGATGCATCACCTCGGAGTAGCGGTCGACGCGGCGGTACTCGGTCACGTCGACGCTGCCGAACCGCGACACCTTCCCGAGATCGTTGCGTTCGAGGTCGACCAACATCGCGTGTTCCGCGCGCTCTTTCGCGTTCTCGGTAAGCTCGCGTTCGAGCGCGGCGTCGGTGTCGGCGTCCTCGCCCCGTGGCCGCGTCCCGGCGATCGGCTCCGTCAGTAGTCGCCCGTCGTCCACGTCGAGGAGGAGTTCGGGCGACGCGCTCACCAAGTCCACGCCTGGGAACTCCACCAGCCCGGAGTAGGGAGCCGGATTCACCCGCCGCAGAGCGTCGTACGCCGCAACGGGATGGACAGCCGCGGGCGCGGTGAGCCGCTGGCTCACGTTCGTCTGGAACGTGTCGCCCGCGCGAATCAGCGCCTTCACCCGACGCACGCGGTCCGCGAACTCGGCGCGCGTCGCGTCACCGACGAACTCGACGGAGTCGGTTTCGACCGGCGGGTCGGGCAACGTCGGCTCGCCGGTCGTCAGGTCAGTCGCGAGCGTCTCGGCTCGGTCGCGAGCGCGTTCGTACGTGGCAGCAGGGTCGGCATTCACGCGCGGACAGACGCAGATGCGGAGCGTCGGGTCGCCGGTGCGGGCGTCAGCTTGCCTCCCACGCGACCACGCTGTCGAAGTAGCCGAACTGGACGCGCGGCAGCTGCCGCGCTCGTCGACCGTCTTCGTCGGGGAGCGTTTCGAGTTCGCGCACGGCGTCGTAGGCGAGCCAGCCGAACAGCCCACAGGGATACGGGACGGCACAATCACCGCGGACGAGCTGCTCGTCGGCGAGCGTCTCGCGGAGGGTGTTGAACACTGACCGCTCCGATCCGACGGCGACAACGCGCTCTGGGTCGGTCGCGAAGTAGCCCCAGCCGTCCTGTCCGCCGGTCGTCTCGTAGAAAACGCCGTGCTCGCCACGCACTCGACGGTAGGCGTCGAAGGGGTCGGCCACAACGCGCGCCTCAACGGGGACACGCGCTCCGGCGGGCGCGTCGGCTGCCAGCTCGCGGAAGGCGCTCTCGTCGGTGACGACCCGGACCATACACAGAAGAGCGATTCGCCCGATAACGACGTTTCGGTTCTACTGCTCGCCGGCGCGGTCGATCCAGTCCGACAGCCGCTTCGCCGAGATACCAGTCTCATCGGCCAGCCACTCGGCATCGGCGTCCGCGAGTTCGGCGACGGACTCGATACCGGCCTCATCCAGTCGTTTGGCGTACGCTGGGCCGATACCGTTGATGGATTCGACGTGTAGATTCCCGTCTTCCGGCTCCTCGGGAACGGGACCAGCGGCCTCGGCCGACTCCGCAGCGGAGGTCTCTGTGCCCGCGTGATCAGTCACCTCCGTCGCCTCAGCCGGCTCCGTCAATCCGTCTCCGGGCGGCTCCTCGGTGATTCCAGCCGAACCTTCCTTGTGAGCGATCGCCTCGTCGTCCTCTTTCTGTTCGCTTGCCGGCGATTGTACGGTGTATTCGCTGCTCGCATCCGGCTGTGGCTCCGTGTCGCGACCGGAGCCGAGTCCCAGTACGGATTTGATCGTGTCCAGCAGTCCCATATGTTGGCCTACTCCCGCCCCTGACTTAAACTCGGTCCCGGAGGGCGCGATTCATAGCGTCGACTGGCGCGTCCTCACCAGTCCACAGCTCGAACGCCTCAACCCCCTGGAAGAGGAGCATCCACGCGCCGTCGATGGTCGTCGCACCGGCGGCGTCGGCCTCGCGTAGCAGTCGCGTGTCAAGCGGTGTGTACACCGCGTCGAGCACCGCGAGGTCGGCGTGGAGCGCGTCGCCGGGGATAATGGTCTGTTCACGGTCGTCCATCCCGACACTCGTGCAGTTGACGAGCACGCTCGCCTCGTCGATGAGTCCCGGAAGCGAGGGGAGTCCGTGACCACTCGCGCGCGGAATCTCGTCGGCCAGCTCGCGTGCCGTCTCGACAGTCCGATTCGCGATTTCGACGTTCATCCCGCATCCGCGAGTCCGAAGGCGACGGCACGACCGGCACCGCCGGCACCGACGACGACAGCAGTCCCCGACAGCGACACGTCGTGGTAGCTGAGCGCGCGCACCGCGCCGGCCGCGTCGGTGTTGTGCCCGGTAACCGTCTCGCCGGCGAAATCGAGGGTGTTGACCGCACCGATGCGGGCGGCGAGGTCGTCGGGCTCCACGAGGTCGTGCGCCTGCTGCTTGAACGGGATAGTGACGTTTAGCCCGCGGATACCGAGTGCCTCGGCTCCGTCGAGCGCCCGCGAAAGCGTTTGGCTCGTCGGCTCGAAGGTGACGTATCGAGCGTCGAGATCGCACTCGGCGTAGGCGGCCTCGTGCATCGGCGGCGACAACGAGTGCCCGACGGGATTGCCGAGCAGTCCGAACACGTGCATACCGAGAGTGGTCGGTCGCGGGCGATAAAACGGTCGGCCCAGAGCAAAAGAGATAGGTCCGCCCCTGTCGGCTATCTACAAAATGGGATTGACAGACCGTTTCCGGCATCCGCTGATTCCGGTCCTCCTCGCCGTCGGCCTGACGCTTCCGTGGGTCATCTCCGACCTCACGGGGGCAGCAGGAGAGAGTTTCTCGGAGCTGACGGTCGTCGCGGTAGCCGGCATCGCCGTCCTTGGTGCATCGTTCCTCCTCGCGTGGGGCGCAGAGACCGCAGAGAAGGACGTCCCCCGTGCCTTCGCAATCGCTGTACTCGCGGTGCTCGCCGTGGCCCCCGAGTACGCCGTCGACGCGCTGTACGCGTGGCAGGCCGGCAGCGGCGAGGCGACCGCCGAGGCGTGTGCACAGTTCACCGCCGAACAGATAGAAAACGAGATCAACTCACTCGCGTCCGCCTGTCACAGCGCGAATCTCGCCGTCGCGAACATGACAGGTGCAAACCGTATCCTCATCGGGCTCGGCTGGTCCGGGATCGCGATGTTCACGCTGTTTCGCGCCGGGCGCAACGAAGACCCCGCCGTGGAGTCGCGCGACGGCTTCCTCGCCTCGCGCGTGAATCTCGACCCGAGCATTTCCACCGAAATCGCGTTCCTCTTCTTCGCGACCGTGTGGGCCTTCTTCGTTCCGCTCGGCGGCGGTATCGGGGCGCTCGATATGGGTGTGCTCGTCGGACTCTACCTCATCTACATCGGTATCATCCTGAAGGGTGACGTGGACGACAACGACCACCAGGTCGGCGTGCCCGCGTACTTCCAGGCGAAGGCTCGCCACATCCGTATCCCGATCGTACTCACGCTGTTCGCCTACTCTGGCATCCTCATCTTTACCGCGGTCGAGCCGTTCGCACACGGGCTGGAGACGCTCGGTCAGCAGTTCGGCATTCCGTCCTTCTTTATGATTCAGTGGATTGCGCCGCTGGCTTCGGAGTCACCGGAGCTCATCGTCGTCGCGTATCTCGTCAACAAGGCGCGCTCGACGGCGGGCTTCAACGCCCTCATCTCCTCGAAGCTGAATCAGTGGACGCTGCTCATCGGGACGCTCGTCGTCGTCTTCTCCATCGCGTACGGCGGGTACAGTCAGCTCCCGTTCGACGCGAAACAGTCGGCCGAAATCTGGATCACGGCCGCCCAGTCGCTGTTCGCGCTGTCGATTCTCATCAACTTCAACATCAGCATCCGTGAGGCGATCGTCCTGCTGGTGTTGTTCATCTCGCAGGTCATCTTGGAGTTCCTCATCATCCGCGGCTTCGCTATTCCGTTCACGAGCCGGGAGCTGCTCCTCGGCTACGCCGTCGCCTACCTCGTATTCGCACTGGCGCTGTTCGTCTACCGTCGCCACTCCCTCCAGCTGCTGTTCGGACGGCTCGCAGAGACGGTCAAGTCGGTCCGGGGGTGAGAGCCGACCCAAACCCCTTTGCAGGAGACTCGCGTACCCGGGGTAATGGCGGAATGTGACGTGTGCGGCAACCATATCGATATGCCCTATGAGTGTCGCCGCTGTGGCGGTAACTTCTGTGCGGAACATCGCCTCCCCGAGAACCACTCCTGTCCGGGGCTGAACGAGTGGAACGACCCGGAGGGCGTCTTCGAGTCCGATATCGACCAGAAACAAACCGGGCGAGCCGGCAGCGGGCTGCTCGATTCGATCTCCTCGCAGGGAAGCCCGCTCTCGTACTTCGACGGGAACGTCTCGTATCTCTTCTTGGGTATCATGGTCGTCGTCTTCGCGTTCCAGTACATGATCTATCCGGCGCTCGGCTTCCGGCCAGGATTCGACCCGGTGTGGCGGGCGTCGTTCGTCCTGACCGCAGAGCACCCGGAATACGTCTGGACGTGGCTCACCTCGGTGTTCTCACACGGCGGCTTCACACACCTGTTCGGCAACGGCATCGCGCTGTTCTTCTTCGGGCCTATCGTCGAGCGCTACATCGGCTCGAAACGGTTCACCGTGCTGTTTCTCGCCTCTGGAATCCTCGCCGGGCTCGGTCAAATCGGGCTGGGTATCGCCCTCGGCGACTTCACCGGCGTGCTGGGAGCCAGCGGTGCTATCATGGCCGTGATGGCGCTGCTTACGGTCCTGAATCCGGATATCAAGGTGCTGCTGTTCTTCTTTATCCCGATGCCGATTTGGGGACTGACGCTCGGCTACGCACTCATCTCCGTGTTCGGCGCGTTCGGCACGCTCGGCGGCGGTATCGCCCACATGGCCCACCTGCTCGGTCTCGTCATCGGCTTCGCGTACGGCAAGCGCATCGAAGACGAGGTGTCGCTGCCGAACCAGTTCCAGTTCGGCGGCGGTGGCGGCGGTGGGATGGGCGGGATGGGCGGTGGCGGTCGCCGGCGGTTCTGATGGGCCGATTCGTCCCCGACCCGACACTCTCGCGCACGGAGATGGAGTCGCTCCAGCGAGAGATCGCCGCGGCAGCCAACTTCGAGGACGACACGCAGGTAACACCTGACGACGTTCGGGCCGGCGACGCGCTCGTTGCGGGCGTCGATCAGGCATTTCTGCTCGACGCTGAGCCGGAGCGAGTGATTTCTGCAATCGTCGTCTCTCGCGGCGACGAGGTGGTCGAGCGCACTCACGCCGTGACGGAGCTGTCGATACCGTACATCCCCGGCCTGCTCGCCTTCCGCGAGGGAGAGCCGATTCTCGCCGCCCTCGACACGCTCGATTCGGAACCGGACCTGTTTCTCTTCGACGGCTCGGGCCGTATTCACTACCGCGAGGCCGGGCTCGCGACGCACATTGGTGTCATCACCGATACGCCGAGCGTCGGGGTCGCGAAGAGTCTGCTGTGCGGAGAGCCGTGCAGGTCCGTCGACGCGCTCTCTGAGGGAGCGCGTGTCCCCATCGAGGGTGACAACCAGATGCCGACGGACGAAGTGGTGGGATACGCCTACCAGAGCCGGCAGTTCGACTCCGGGCGCATCAATCCCCTCTACGTCTCGCCCGGCCACCGCGTAAGCGCCGAGACCGCGGTCGAGTTCGTGGCCGCCTGCGGCGGGCAGTACAAACTCCCCGAGCCGACCCGCCGGGCCGACGCCTATGCGGACGACGTGAAAGCCGACTACACAGATACAAACGCCTAACATCGGGGCGAGAGAGATGGCGATATGGAACGCACCGCACTCGTGACGGGCTGTTCGTCCGGTATCGGGCGGGCGACAGCCGAGGCCTTCAGCGAGGAGGACTGGACCGTCTACGCCACCGCCCGCGACGAAGGCGACCTCGCCGGACTCGACACCGAGACAGCGAGCCTCGACGTGACCGACGACGGTGACATCGAGCGCGTCGTCGACCAAATCGTCGAGGAGACCGGCCGTATCGACTGTCTCGTCAACAACGTTGGGAAGACGGCCTCGCCGTCTTCCCCAGCCCATCAGAAATCTTCGATTTCTGAGGATGCTGGCTATGGCCAGTATGGCCCGCTGGAGGACGTACCGTCTGAACAGCTCACCGCCCAGCTCGACGTGAACGTCGTCGGACCCCACCGACTCGTGCGCGCCGTGCTCCCGCATATGCGTGCCACCGGTGAGGGTACTATCATCAACGTCTCGTCGGTCGCCGGCAGAGTCGCTCCGCCGGGAGCCGGCGCATACGCGGCCTCGAAGTTCGCGCTCGAAGGCTACTCGGATACGCTCCGTAACGAAGTCTCGGGGCTGGGTATCGACGTGGCGCTCGTGGAGCCGGGACCGGTGGAGACACCGTTCCGCAGTCGTGCCGAACGGGAACTCGACACGCTCGCACGCACCGACGACTACGAGTGGGTCTACGAGATGCAGGAGGACGCCGGTCTGCTCTCCGGGTCGGAGTCGCCCTTCGCCTCGACGCCCGAGGAGGTTGCCGCGACGATTCTGGAGGCCGGCGTCTCCACGAATCCGAAGGCGCGCTACGCCGTCGGTAGCTTCGCGAAGATGCTGCTGTTCGGGCGATTCCTCCCGGACGGACTCCGTGACCGCGTCATCACGCTGTTTCGAAAGCTATGAACACGGCGGTAGCCGCGACGTACGCGGTTCACGCGCTCGTCTGTGTCGTCCTGCTCGGGCTCGCAGTCGGAAATTATCAGACGACCGGTGACCCACTGAGCGTCGTCACTCCCGTCTTGATGGCGGCGCTCGTCGCTGGATTGGGCGTGACGGTCGGGCGCGTCGTCGCGCGTCGGGACTAGTCGAGACAGGCCGCGACGACGCGCAGCGGAGCCTCGCCGTGGACCTCCTGTGCGAACAGCGGCACCCGCTTCACGTCGTGGCCGCGGAACAGCTCCTGTGCCTCTGTGAGTGCGCCGCGCTGTACCTCCCAGCGGCGCTGACAGAACTCACAGTTGTCGAGGTCGGGCGCGACAAACCACTCGGCATCCGTGTTGGCAACGTCCGTGAGCGGCTGCATCACGCGATTCACGACGACCGTGCCGACCGGGATATCAAACTCATTCAGCTGTGAGACGAGCCGCTTTGACTCGGTGACGCTCATCGACTCGGGGATCATAACGACGCGGAAATCCGTCTTC
Source organism: Halobacteriales archaeon (assembly GCA_034521675.1). Taxonomy (GTDB): domain Archaea; phylum Halobacteriota; class Halobacteria; order Halobacteriales; family Haloarculaceae; genus Halosegnis. The sequence goes on from JAXHLZ010000006.1 coordinate 13,978, forward strand.
GTCGGGTCAGTAAGCACGGCTCGGAGCCGTTCGACCTTTGCCGAGAGGTCGCGCAGGCCGTCCATCCCCTGCTCCATCTCGGCCTCGCTCGGCCCGTCGTCGCCGAACATACCGGTAAGAGAGCCCATCATACCGGACATACGTTCGCGCAGCGCCATCAGCTTCCCCACCATCGAGTCCATCACGTCGGGGAGTTCGAGCAGCCGGAGGGTGTGACCCGTCGGCGCGGTGTCGACGACGACGCGGTCGAACCGCTCATCGTCCATATACTGGAGGAGCAGCTGAAACGCGGCCGCTTCGTCGGCACCGGGCATTGAGCCGGCCTGCATCGGATTCTCGCCGCCGAGCAGGCCGCCGAGGCCACCCATCCCGCCCATCCCACCGCCGCCTCCGCCAGCGCCACCGCCAGCTCCGAAGGGCCCACCTTCGAGATTATCGGGGTCGATTTCGGCCCCATACAGCGGGTATTCGTCGTCGATACGGCCCGGCGTCGCGGGTACATCGCGGCCGAGCGCGTCCGACAGAGAGTGTGCTGGGTCCGTCGAGACGCACAGCGTAGCGGTCCCCTCACGCGCCGAAGAGAGTGCCGTCGCGGCGGCCATCGTCGTCTTGCCGACGCCGCCTTTGCCGCCGTAGAGGACGTACTCCGGCGCGTCGACCGTTGGCGTCACCGACTCCACCGCTTCCACGTCGATTTCGCTCATATCGACGATCGGTGGTCACCGGCTATGGGCCTTGTCCATCGGATGTAGTAGGCGGCACGGTTTTGGTGCCGGACACGCCAGGTCGAGTATGGACAGCGGCGACGATTTCGACTTCGAGCATCTCCCGACGTCGGGGCAGTCGTTCGAGAACGCGCTGGCGAAGGCGCGCGACGGCGACCGACTGAGCGTCGACGACGCCATTGAACTGTTCACCACCGGTTCCGCCACCCCGGAGATCGATCCACGCCGAAAGGAACAGGTGCTCGAAGCCGCAGATCGGCGCCGCCGCGAGACCGTCGGCGAGGAAGTCACCTTCGTCGCCAACCTCAACAACAACGTCACCACCGCCTGCAACACCGGCTGTCTGTTCTGTAACTTCAAGGATACCGCCGCGAACTTCGAAGCCGACTCAGATACCGACCACACTGGATTCACCAAGACGCCCGCAGAGTCGCGCGCCGCCGTCAGAGCTGCGCTTGACCGCGGCATCTACGAGGTCACCTCCGTCTCGGGCCTTCACCCGGCGTTCGCGCTGAATCAGGAGCATCACGAGATTCTCCAGACGTACGAGAAGCCCGACAGCGAGGTGAACTACAAGCCCCCCGCACGCTACGACACCGACCCTGGCACGTACGTCGAGCAGATGGAAGCGATGAGCGTCGGCGGCGTCCACCTCCACTCGATGACGCCCGAGGAGGTGTATCACGCCGTTCGGGGAACAGAGTGGTCGTATGCCGACGCCTACGCCGAACTGAAGGAGGCCGGACTGGCGTCTGCCCCCGGCACAGCAGCCGAAATCCTCGTCGACGAGGTACGCGAAGTTCTGTGTCCAGGGAAGATGGACACCGGCGCGTGGCTGAAGGCGATGGAAGGGGCCGCCGAGGCCGGCCTCTCGACCACGGCCACCATCATGTACGGCCACATCGAGAACGAGGCCCACCGCGCGCTCCATCTGAAGCGGGTGCGTGATTTACAGGACCGAACAGGCAACATCACGGAGTTCGTTCCCCTCTCGTTCGTCCACGAGACGACGCCGCTGTACGAGCGCGGTATCGTCGATGGCGGGGCCTCGACCAGCGAGGACGAGCTGATGATCGCCGTTTCCAGGCTCTTCCTCGACAATATCGACCACATCCAGTCCTCGTGGGTGAAATACGGCGATACGCAGGGGCTGAAGATGCTCTCGTGTGGTGCAGACGACTTTATGGGGACGATTCTCTCGGAAGAGATTACGAAGCGTGCCGGTGGCGATCACGGTGAATTCCGCTCGTTTAACGACTACGCCGAGATGATTCGCGCCGTCGGTCGGACGCCCGTCGAGCGCTCGACTGATTACGAACAGCGCCGCCAACTCCCCGAGACGGGACCGTACGGGCCGGAACTCGGCCCGCGTGCCGACGGGACGCCGCTGCTCGATTCGGGAAGCGTCACCTCGCCGTCGGGTGCGAACGCAGACGACTGATTATATACGAAGCCGCGCCAGCCGACGCGTGTAACGGAGTCGACTCGTGCGCGCCGAGGCGGGTGTGTGACCGACCGCGCGAGACATCGAAGGTCGCCTGTTAGCTATCCAGAACGGTCCGATAGCGATCGCCAGCCGCCGTATCGGCGGCGAGTTCGGACTCGATACGGGGCGAGAGCCAGCCATCGTCGACGAACCGCTCGTACACCGGAAGGCGCTCGCGCAGCGGAACGCCCCCGGCATCTGCCACGTCTTCCAGTTCGCGCAGCGCCGGCCACGCGTAGTCGGGGTTGATGTGGTCGTCGGTCACTGGAGAGACGCCGCCGAGGTCGTCGATACCGCAGTCAAGGAGCTTCGCGACCGGCGCGAGATTCGGCGGTGACTGGATACTCACCTCGTCGGGAAGACAGGCTCGCGCCATCGCCGTTGTCTCGCGCATAATCTCGAGTGCCGGCGCGGGGTCGCTCCACCGCTCGTTCGGCGACACCGGCTGGACGATGATCTCCTGGATGTGGCCGTACTGCTCGTGGAGATCGCGAATGGCGAGGAGACTCTCCGCACGATCGTGGCGCGTCTCCCCAATGCCGACGAGGAGACCCGTCGTGAACGGAACGCCGAGTTCACCGGCGACACGGATCGTGTTGAGTCGCTGACCCGGCGACTTCGACCGCGGACCGCCGTGCGCCTGCACATCGGCCGTCGTCTCCAGCATCACGCCCATCGAAGCGTTCAGGTCCGCGACCAGTTCCATCTGCTCGTGAGTTTGGTCGCCAGGATTCGCGTGCGGGAGCAGACCGGCGTCGAGTGCGACCTCACAGGCCGCGCGCAGATACGCGTGGATGGAGTCGTACCCCCACGAGTCCAGTTGGTCGTAAATCTCGGTGTAGCGATCGTCGGGATCATCGCCGAAGGTGAACAGCGCTTCCGTACAGCCGGTGTCCGCGCCGCGCTCGCAGATGTCGCGCACCTCCTCCAGCGATAGCAGTGTCGCCTGTCCGGGCACGTCGTAGTAGGTGCAGTAGGTACAGGTGTAGCGACAGGCCGTTGTCAGCGGGATAAATACGTTCCGCGCGAAGGTGAGCTCGTCGGCGCTCGAGACGTCGTCCGGCGTCGTCGCGAGCAGCGACTCAACCGCGTCCGAGTCGATATCGACCGTCACGTCGTACTCGTCGAGGCCGGAAATCACGACAGAGAGCAACGTCTCTGCGAGCAAAAGTGTGCGGATGCCTGCAGAACGAGGATACGGACGCGCCGAACCAGTGACAGTCAGGGTGCCCTCGACCGGCAGTTCCGGATCGACGCGACCAGCGCGAGCGGAACTCACGCAGCAATACGTACGGATGGATACGATAAAATGGTTACTCCCGATAGAGTACTAATCCGGTGTATTCCGAGTAAATCTCGCTCGTCCGTTCGTCGTTTCGACCTGTCCACCGTGCTCCCGGAGCCACGTCGCCGTCTTGCCCTCTCCGTGCAATAGCACCTCGACGAGGTCAGCCGGCTCGTCAATATCGACACCGAGTCGATAGGAGTCGACCGTCGTGACCGTGGCATCGACGGCGTGCGCCTGTTCACAGTGGTCGCGAACCGAGACACCGTGGTAATCTGTCTCGAAGTCGGCGTTGCGTACGACGAGCGCATTCGTTCCCCCACCAAGTCCGGGCGCGACGACCACGTCCGCGTCGGTATCGAAGAGCCGCGCGACCGTCTCGGCGCGTACGAGCGGCAGGTCAGCCATCACGACGGCCGTCGGTTCCTCGCCAAGCCGTGCGTTTACCGCTGTCGTGAGCGGCCGGTCGTCGACACAGGTCGGCACGTCGATCTCGACTGGTGTGTCCGCGACGACGACCGGCTCGTGGGCCGCGAGCGCAGCGAGCACGTCCGCGAGCATAGTTTCGGCGAATTCGCGGCGCTCGTCGGGCGAGAAAATGGGAGCGAGACGACTTTTTGGGTCTCTCGCCCCGAACGGGACGAGTACGCGCATCTATCCAAGCTTGTCGTAGCTGTCCTGCTGGGAGCGCCAGTAGAGGACACCACCGACGAGCAGCCCGACGACGACGAGCCCACCGACCGCGTACAGGATGAGCTGATTGCGGTTCTCGGTGCTTTGGTCCTGTTGGGCCTGCTGTTGGGCGTTATTGGCGAACGTTACAGCGGAGCCGAACTCCTCGTTGTTGTACGCCCCGATCGCGTTTTCGAGGGTCGCTTGGGCCTCACTGCCGGCACCGGTTTCCTCGATGGTCTCCTGTGCTGCCTCGATTGCCGCACGCGCTTCCTTCGACTCGGTCGTGAAGTGGTGGACCGAGGTACTCGAGAGCGCTTGGCTCGTACCGCCCGAGCGAACGAGCTGGAACTGTGCAAACGTATACGTCTGTGCTGGCTCGAACTGATACGTCTCGACTTCGGGCGTTACCCCTTGGACCTCGACGGTGACGCTATTCGTCTCCGCGGAGCCGGACTCGATATCGATTTGAGCGTCGAACTCACTGCCGTCGTACGACTGCTGGGCGATCTGATTGCCTGCCTGGTTGTACTTCGTCACGGTCCACGTGACGCTCGTGAGATTCGTCTGTCCGTTGAGCGTCCACGACTCGTAGTTGGTGTACAGCTCCGTGAACGTGTAGGTAGCCGATACTTCAGTCCCGACCTCCGACTCCTGTGGAACACCGTCGCTCGTCGTTTCGATCGCCGCCACCGCACCGACGGCGACCGAAAGGATGACGAGCGCGGCGACGACCGCGCTAGAAAAGCGGCTCAAGTTCATCTTCGTCGTCTTCGACGAGTCCGTGTAAATTTTCTTCGCTCTCATTTTTGATCTCCTCGATGTTGTCCTGCGCCTCGATAGCGACCTGCTGGAGCTGTTTGATGCGCGGAACATCCGTCACGCCGGACAGCAGGATGACACTCGCAACGAACCCCGACTCCGAGACGGGGTAGTCGCCGCCCCGTACCTCCATCGAGCCGGTCTGCTCTTCGAGCCACTTCCGCCCCCGCTCTATGCCCTTTCGATTCAGGTACTTCGGTGGCCCGGACATCACGAGCAGCGCACGCTCTGTCCCGTCGATTTCACACGGGAGCGTAAGTCGTCCGAGCGCGGCCTTGCGCACGAGCGACGTGATGCGGTTCGTCGTGTTCGCCACGTCGAGGTCGTCCTCGTCGCCGTCGTTCTTGAACCGCGAGAGTAGTCCCCCCGACGACTGCTGTTCGATCTCCTCGGCTGCGTAGCCGACCGTCGAGACGCCGCCACCCGAGAGCGTGTTGATAATCTCCGAGGAGTCGACAACCGACTCGGCGACCTCCCCACCGGGCTCGATTTCGCCCGCGCCGAAGAGGATACCGAACCGCTTGACGATTTCGTCGTTAATTTCGTCGTAGCCGCTCTCGACAGATTGGCCCGTCTTGCGCCACGCGTCGTTGTCGAACACCATAAGGTTGTCAACCTCGCGCACGAACGTCTGGAACGAGCGAGCCGCGTTGAGCGTGTAGATACCGCCTTCGTCCTGGCTCGGCAGGATACCAAGCCCATAGACGGGTTCAGTGTAGATACGCTGGAGATGCTTCGACAACACCGGCGCACCGCCCGAGCCGGTCCCTCCACCGAGTCCTGTAAGCACGAGGAACGCGTCTACCTCGTGGACTGGAATAGAGTCGATTGCGCTCTGTACCTCGTCGATATCCTCCTCGGCAATCTCGGCCCCGAGTTCGTTGTCGGCCCCCACGCCGTGGCCTTTCACGCGAGCCTGCCCGATGAGGACGCGGTTCTCCTCCGGGACGTGTTTGAGCCCCATGAGGTCGGCCTTCGCGCTGTTGACGGCGACCGCCGCCCGGACAATCTCGCTGCCGGAGCGCTCGTCGTACTCGAGAAACTTATCGAGTACCTTCCCGCCGGCTTGCCCGAAGCCAATCATTGCGAGTTTCATTCTCGTGGCTAGACGGGGACTCGCGCCGTTGATAAGCTTTCGCCTCAGAACGAATCCGGATAGTGGGCGACGACGCGGCCGTCGACCCTCGTACAGTCCGATTACTCCTCGATATCGGCGTCTGCTACACCGAGATACGACTGGAGCGTCGTCAGCTGTGACGCCTCCCAGCCGAACGTATCCACATCGTTGGCCTGTGTCGTGTTGTCGAACTTGAGCGATCGGTACTGATCGGAGCCCATCGGTGCGCCGGGCACCAAATCCAGCATCGATAGCCCGACACCGGCGAGTGCCATCGGCACGGGAAGAATGGAGACGGGCTTGTTCTTCGCCGCCCACGCTAGCCGCGCGACCTCAGCGAGCGTCAGCGTCTCCGGCCCGCCGATCTCGTACGTGCGGCCGACGTGCGGGTCGTCTTCGGAGTCGCCGACGCGGACGATAGCCTGCACGACTGCGTCGTCATCGTCCTCTGTCTCGGCGTTCGGGCCGGTTGTCGTTCCTTCGACGCCGTCGGCGATCATCTCGACTAGCTCCTCGACGAAGATGGGCTGGAAGCGCGTCTTCCCCGCACCTGGGAGCGGCGTCAGATACGGCGTCGCCAGCTTCCGCGTGAACGGAACGAACTCGCCGCCGTCGCCGAAGACGACCGACGGCCGGTAGATGACCCAGTCGCGCGTCGACGACTTGACGACGGCCTCGGCCTGTCCCTTCGACTGGATGTACGCAGTTGGACCGTCCGGATCGGCTCCAAGCGCCGACAGCTGGACGAAACGCGACACATCGTGTTCCTCGGCAGCTTTGACGGCGTTCTCGGTCCCACGGAGATGCACGTCGAAGTGCACCTCGTCGCCACCGTTTGGTTTGAACAGCGGCGATAGCGCGACCAACTGCACCACGCAGTCGACGCCCTCGAAGTGCGGCTCGATCGAGTCGTACTCTGTCACGTCGCCTTGGACGGTCGTCACGTCGCGGTCGAAGTCGGCCTCGTGTGGGTTGCGCGCCAGCGCGGTCACTTCGTGGCCACGCGCCGCGAGTGTGTCACACAGATACGAGCCGACGAAGCCGGTCCCACCAGTTACCAGTACGTGCATACTCTCCCATATGTGCGAACGGAACCTAAAGACTCGCCCGTTGGCACGGTTCCCCGGTGTTGATGTGCGGGGGCGACGACGACCGAATATGCTCGTCACGCTCGAAGGAATCGACGGCGCGGGGAAGACAACCGTGCTCGAAGCCCTGTCCGACGCCTACCCCGAGGCCCTGACAACCTGCGAACCGACTACCTCGTGGTACGGCGACGCCGTCAACCGCTCCATCTCCTCGCCCGACTCCGACTCGCTGGCAGAGCTGTTCTTGTTCATCGCCGACCACGCCGACCACCTCTCGCGAGTTATCGAGCCGGCACTCGCCGACGGCGACCTCATCATCTCCGACCGCTACGTGGACTCCCGTATCGCCTATCAGGGCGCTGCGCTCGACGGAGAGCTCACCCGACCGATGGAGTACATCCGCGGCATCCACACCGCCTTCACCAGGATGCCCGACGCCACCATCTACTACGATATCGATCCCGAAACTGGGGCACAGCGCGCCGGTGCGACCAACAAGCTCGAACACGCTGATTTCCTCGCTCAGGTTCACCGGAACTACGAGCGACTCATCGACCGCGACCCCGAGCGCTTCCATCGCATCGACGCCAGCCGGTCGCCCGAGGCCGTCATCGACGCGACCGAAGATATCCTCGACTCACTCCTCTAGATACGACGCGAGTAGCTCCCGTTCGTGGAACGCATCGAGGGATGACATATCTCCGTCTGGGCGGCTCGTTCACAGATTGTCGGGAACCTGTACCTCGTCCGGAGAGGGCTGCCAGAAGTAGTCGAAGGACATCCCGAGCGCGAGCGGCATCACGACGGTGAGCCCGAGGACGGCCGAGGCGCTGCCGAGATTCGGTCCGAGTCCGGCCCCGCCCATCACGAGCACGAGTATCACGAGTACGAGAGGAGTCAACAGCACGGAGTAGACGATTGGCCCCCACTGCGTGTTGAGCTGGACGCGAAAGAGCCGGGTGAGCAGCGCCGCGACGGTGGTATTCACCCCGAGGATGACGAGCAGTCCGACGATATCGGCGACCGAAACCATATCTCGGCTAGGGGTGGGAGGGGTTTGGGTGTTCCGTGCGCACCTGGTGTGCCGGGAACGCCGACGCTTTGCCGGTGGACCTGTGAAGAGAGCCAATGAGAGACGAGACGCTCGTGGAGTGGCGCGAGTGGGGCGAGAAAGCGTTCGCCGAGGCACGAGAGCAGTCGAAACCGCTGCTTCTGTCGCTGTCTGCATCGTGGTGTGTGGCCTGCGACGAGATGGACCGCGGGGCGTACGCCGACCCGCGACTCGCGGGCCATCTGAAGGAGAGCTTCGTCCCCGTGCGCGTGGACGTGGACCGCCAGCCCCGCGCCCGCGAACGGTACAATATGGGCGGATTTCCGTCGACCGTATTCTGCACGCCAGAAGGGAAAATCATCACCGGCGCGGGCTATCTCTCGGCGGACGGGCTCCGGCAGGCAATCGATACCGTCCGAGAGACGTGGGACGCGAAGGGGACGGATGGCGGGCGTATCCCCCGTGCACTCCAGAACCCTGAGCCGCCACGCGGCGCGGTGACGGCCGAAATCGAGGCGCACTTCGTCGAGCAGGTCGCCGAGGCGTTCGACTCGGAGTTCGGCGGCTGGGGGACGGACGCGAAGTTCCCGCTTCCGCGCACCGTCGAGTTCGCCGCCAAACGCGATACCGAGCGAGCGAGTCGCACCCTCCAGGCGATTCAGGCGCACCTGTACGACACCTACGCCGGCGGCTTCTACCGGTACTCCAACAACCGAAACTGGGCGGGCGACGTGCATCGCGAGAAGCTCACCGACGAGAACGCCGCGCTCGTGCGCGCGTTCGCGACCGGCTATCTCCACACCGGCAACGAGTCGTATCGCGATACTGCCCGCGGCACGATCGAGTATCTGACGACGGATCTCTGGACGGGTGACGCCTTCGCCGGCTCGCAGGCCGGCGGCGACTACTACGCCCTCGGCCCCTCCGAACGCGAAGAGGCCGACCCGCCAGTCGTCGACGAGACGGTGTACGCCGACCGGAACGGCCTCGCGGCGGACGCGCTCTTCCGATTCGCCGGCTACACCGACGACGAGCGCGCGCGTAGCTACGCCGAGAACGCCATCGAGTACGTCACCGACACGCTTGTCGAAGACGGCGTCGTCACCCACTTCGACGGCCCAGAGGCCGAATCCGGCCTGTTGCTCGACGGCGCGCGCGTCCTGCTCGGACTGACGGCCGGCGTACAGGCCACCGGCGACGAGTCGTATCTCGCCACCGCTCGCGAGGTCGTCGACGATCTTTCCGAACGACAGGCCGACGACGGCGCGTTCCTCGACGGGCCCGAGACTGGTGTCGGACTGCTCGGTCGCCCGCTGCGCCCGCTGGACGCGAATATCGAACTCGCGAACGCGCTCATCGATCTCGCGGCGCTAACCGGTGACGAGTCGTACCGCGAGACTGCGGGCGAGGCGCTCGAAGCGTTCGCGGGCGCAGCAGAGCGTATGGGCGCTGACGTGGCAGAGTACGGAGCCGCCTGTGCCCGCCATATCTACGACCCGCTCATCATCGAGACGCCCGAGGCCGGCAGTGACCTCCACCGGGCAGCGTGGCGGGTGGCCGACCACGAGAAGGTGGTCGTCCCGAGCGACCGGACGGACGCCGTCGTCGTGCGCGGGGGCGAGCGCTCCGAGCCGGCGGCGACACCCGACGAACTGCTGGAGCGAGCCAGCGAGGCGCGCCCGGAGTCGATTATCAGCGAGTAAACGGACGGAGCGTTTTTGCGTCTGGGGGAAAATATCGAGTAATGGCAACCCTTCGGGATTTGGGTCTCTCCGAGTACGAAGAGCGAACGTATCGGGCGCTTCTCGATGCCGGGCCGACAACGGCGAAAGAGTTGTCGGCGGCGAGCGACGTGCCGATGGGACGCATCTACGACGTGTTGAACAGTCTCGATCAGCAGAGTCTCGTCCGGTCACAGACCGCGAGCCGACCGAAGAAGTACGCGCCCGTCGAGCCACAGACCGCGCTCGACCGCCTGCTCGACACGAAGAAGTCGGAGTTGACCGCCCAGCGCGAGCAGTACGAGTCCATCGTCGGCGAGCTACAGGGCGAACTCGAAGCGACCGACACCCCCGACGAGACCTTCTGGACGGCCGCCGTCGGCACCGAAGAGACGGCAGAGCTACTCGTGGAACGACTCGGCTCCGCCAGCGAGGAGATCGTGATGTGTCTCTCCTCACAGACGCCACAGCTATTCGACATCGACCGCTACGGCGAGGCCGTGCTCGACGAACTCGTCGCCGCGCTGGACCGCGGCGCGACCGTTCGCCTCCTGCTGCGGCGGAATCTCGTGCCGGCGCTCCCCAAAGCTATCGGCGTGCGCTACCGCGAATCGCTCTCCGACCACGACCGTTTTCAGGTGCGGACCAGCGACGACATCACGGGGACGTTCAGCTTCGTCGACACCGTCGAGACGGTCGTCGAGGTTCCCCACCCGCTCGATCGCTCAGCGACGTTCGGCGTCATCGACCTGACCGACCGTGAGTTCGCTGGCTCGCTGGCCGACACCTTCGAGCCACGCTGGGCGGACGCCGACCCGCTCTCGATTTAATAGTCGCGCGCGACCAGATTCGCGACCGTCCGACCCGCAATCGCCTGCGTCTCCATCGTCGAGGCGACAGATTCCATCGCGTTCGGATAGTAGAGCCCGTCTGCGAGCCGGAACGGCGGGAGCGGTGTCGTCGGCTCCATTCGCGGAAAGGCCCGCCAGCTCACCTCCGCGATGTCGTCGACGTTCGTGAACAGCGCATCGAGTAGCGTCGAGTCCGCCCCATCGCGGGTCGTCAGCTTGTACACCGGCTGGTCGGCGCGTTCGCTCACGTCGCGGAGGTGGACGAACTCGACCGTCGAATCGCTCCCCGTGACGACCAGTTCCGGTACGTCGTCGACCGACTGCGCGCCGAAGTACGAGGGATCGAGCCGCCCGGCGATGTAGGCGACCGACAGCTCCGAGAAGTCGCGATTGCCGTAGCCGTCCGGCGGTGAGACGCCCGATAGCTCGATCGCCGCGAACTCCGCGGGCGTGGCTACGCAGACGGCGTCGTACCGCCGCGTCTCGCTCGGCGTCTCGAGTCGGGTCTCGTCACGACCGACCGCGACCCGTTCGACCGGCGTCTCGGTGTTGACCGTCGCGTTAGCCCCGGCGAGCAGTCGCCGACACAGCTCCGCGTTCGGAGCCTCTAACGTGTAGGTTCCACTACCCATTCCCGTCAGCGCGACGAGACACGCGACGGCATTCAACGTCGGATTCTGCCCGTAGATGGTGCGTGTCGTCCCGGCGACGAGTTCGTCCACGAACCGTGTGTCGATACCACCGTCTGTCAGATACTCGCGCCCAGATCGGGTGTACACCTCCATCAGGCCAACCGCCTCGAGAAGTGCTTCAGGCGTCTCGAAGGCCGTCTCCGCGTGGTCGTAGATGCCGTCGAACCGGTCCGCAACCGACTTCGTCTCAGTGCGGACTCTGCGCGGTGACAGCCCGTACCGCGTGAGCAGCCGGAACAGCGTTACCGGCTCCATCGTCGCCGTCGTGAGTCCGAACTCGACACCATCCCAGACGCCGGTGCGACTGGTGTCGCGGCTCACGGGCTCCCGGTCGAGGTCAAATCGTTCGATGAACCCGCCGATACAGCGATTCCGCTCGTGGAGATATTTCCCGCCGGCCTCGAACCGCGCACCGCCGACGGAAACAGAGCGGAGCCGACCACCGATGCGGTCGGTCGCCTCGTACACGTCGATCCGTGACTGGTCGCCGAGTCGCTCGCGGAGAAACCACGCCAGCGACGCACCAGCGATACCCGCTCCGACGACCGCGATCGCCGGCCCCGACTCGTCTCGTGGCATATGCTGATTTATCCGATACGCGAACAAACGAAAAAGACTGCGTGTCGGCTCCCGGTTAGTCGTCGCCGTTCAGCTCCGTGCGAAGCTGGCCGAACTCGGCAACCCGCTCCGCGTGGGCGTTGTGCTGATGGATGGACTCGTCGTTCGACTGTATCATCGTCAGGACGGCATCCTCCGGCAGGTCGAGTCGCTCGACGGAGAGCTCCGCCAGCGAGCGCACGCAGTCCTCAACGAACTTCGCGTTCGAGTGAGACTGGTACGTCATATGATCCTCGTCGGGCCGCTTGGCGTAGTTGTAGATGCGCGCAGACATGGCGTCGCGCGCGATGTCAATGAGGTCGTTCAGCTCGATATCCGGCGTTCCCGAGGTCTCGACGGTGAGCGTGGCGTGACCGCGCTGGCTGTGGCCTGGCTGTGGCACCTCCTCCAGGAATGTCTCGATGACCTCGCCGTCGACCCCCATCTGGTCAAGCGTCTCACGGGCACGTGCCTCGCTCATCCCCTGTGAGCAGGGACAGACGGTCATTCCGACGACGTGACAGCCAATCTCCTCGTGGGTACCGTCCTCGTCGGCGGTCGCCCCGGCGAGGATGTCAGCGGTGGCCTGCGTCTGGTGGCCGGAGGCGGGCGTCTCCTCGCGGATGACGTACTCGGCTTCCATATTGACCTCCGCGCGGGAGGTGTAGTCGTGTTTGTCGAGCAGTCGCTCAGCCACGTTGCCACAGACATCCTCGACGCGGTAGGCCGGCTCGTCGAGCGCCTCCTCCAGCATCTCGTCGACGACCTCCATATTTCGGGACATATCGATTCCCTTCCGCCACTTCGGCAGGTCGACGTACGCCTCGAACTCTGCCATCAGGACAATCGGTCGCTCGTGTTTCCGGTCGATCTTCACGAGCTTCTCCACGCCAGTGACGCCGACTCGGTTGAGACCGACGCTCACATCCGGACTCGACGCCTGTACGTCCGGTAGTTGCTGACTCATTGGCCGATTAACGGTCGGGATCCTTTTACGGGTTTCTACCCCCGTGCTCGTTTGTGGGTTCTTCGGGCTACTCCAACTTCTCGAGCGCGGCGAAAAAATCCAACTCCGGACCGACGGTAACCGTCGGGTTTCGCGCTCGCTGCACGGTCAGCTCCGCTGGCGGTTCGAGTTCCGCGCGCGATCGCCCGTCGGCGACGACGTACGCAGTCTCGGTGTTCGACACACAAACGGTAATCTCGTCGTCGGGAGCGATGACGAGCGGCGGCATCGCGCCGTCTGCGACCATCTCCGTTACGACCAGTCCGTCGGCGCGGGGATGGACGAGAGGGCCGCCCTCGGAGAGATTGTACGCCGACGACCCCGTCGGCGTCACGATCATAACCCCGTCAGCGTGCGTCTCGGAGTAGGTCTCGCCGTCAAGCTGCACCTCGATATCCAGTCCGTTACCGTGACCACGCTGTGCTCCGACCACAGATATTTCGTTGAGCGCCGGCGGCAGGTCGATACCGTCGCCGACGGCCTGTACGCGCGTCAGCTCGCGATAGATCGCCTCCCCGTCTCGAATCGCTGCGACTGTCTCGGCGACAACTTCGGGAGCTTCGTCGGGTGTGACGGCGTTCAGAAAGCCGACCTCCCCAAGGTTCACGCCCAGTATCGGCGCGCTGTCGGTCGTCCGAGCAGTGTAGAGGAACGTTCCGTCGCCACCAATAGAGACGACGAGATCGTCGTCGCACATCGCGCTCGGTTCGATGCCGTCGCGATCGAGGGCGGCCGCTGTCTCGGTGTCGAACCGGACGGTCGCGTCGGTCATTTTGTCGAGGGCGGCAGCGAGTCGAACCGCCCGGTCGTTGCCGCGTTGCGCGACGACACCAACGTGCATCGTGGGGGATTCACTCGGCCCGCCGATAAGCGTCACGGCCCCGAAGCCACACTTATCTCCCTGCGTCGGGAACGGAGACGTATGCGCGGACCGGAGGGAGGCGTGTGAGCGACGACGACGAGACGGACGAGTGGTTCGATTCCGACTCGTCCGACGAGGAGCCCGAGGATCTCGACTGGGACGACTGGGAGGTTGACGGCGACGACGAGAGCGACGGCTCTGACTCATCGGACGAGAACGACGGTGACGACGAGAGCGAGGAGGAGAACGACGGTTCGCTGACTGCCGGCTTCGACGACGTTGATAATTCGGAGTTCGCCCCCGACGCAGAGGGCGATTCGCTGGAGCCACCGAGCGAGGAACCCGACGACGACGCGTCCAGCGACGACGCGTCCGACGATGAAACGGACGAGAGCGGTGGCGGGCTCGGCAGCTCCGAGTTCTTCGGTGGTGGGAGCGACTTCGGCGCGTCGGAGATGCCCAGCGGCGAGACGGTCGAAGATCCATTCGCCGAGGAGGACGAAGACGAGGAGTCGGAAACCGACACGGCTGGCGGCGAGTTCGACGAGGAGTTCGAATCTGACATCCCCCGCATCGATATGGGCGTCACCGGGCTCGACCAGATGATTCAAGGTGGGATCCCGGCCCGCTCGCTCATGGTCGTAATGGGCTCTGCCGGGACAGGAAAGACGACGTTCGGCCTCCAATTCGTCAACCACGGCCTCGAGAACGGCGAGAAAGCAGTGTACATCACCCTCGAAGAGACACGAGACGCCATTATCTCCGCCGCCACCGAGAAGGGCTGGGAGTTCGAACAGTACGCAGAGGACGACAAACTCGCCATCGTGGACTTGGACCCCATCGAAATGGCAAACTCGCTCTCCTCGATTCGTAGCGATCTCCCCCGTCTCATCGACGATTTCGGTGCCGAACGGCTGGTGCTCGACTCCGTTTCCCTGCTAGAGATGATGTACGAGGACCAAGCCAAGCGCCGGACCGAGGTGTTCGACTTCACCAAGGCGCTGAAGAAGGCCGGCGTCACGACGATGCTCACCTCAGAGGGGAGTGAGGACAATCCGTACGTCTCCCGTCACGGTATTATCGAGTATCTGACCGACGCCGTCTTCGTCCTCCAGTACATTCGTACAGAGTTCCAGGAGACGCGAATGGCCGTCGAAATTCAGAAGATACGGAACGCGAATCACTCGCGCGAAACCAAGCCGTACGAGATTACTGACGAGGGGATTTCGGTGTACCAGCAGGCGAACATCTTTTGAACCTTTTTCCACGGCGGGTCTGCGACCCGCCGGCAAAAACGTTCATGAAAAAGACACGTCGGGCCTCCAGTCGCTGGCCTCCGGCCAGCGGTAGTCAGCCCTCGGTCCCACGACTCGCTTCGCTCGTCCAACTCCTGACAAATAATTATGGTGATAGCATAAGAGAGACAGATGTCATAGAAATATATATTCCATTTATCTGTGCTGAATTCGTCCACAATCAGTTCAGGTAGACGATATAACGGAGTCAGTGACACATACTCAGCTCTTATAAGACTACAAATTGTCTACCGGGATTTCCACCAGTTTCAGATGATGTTCAGAGCGCCATACAAGATACGACCTCTGTCTCTCGCACACAGTGTATATCAGCTGCTGAGTATTTTCAGCAGGGCCTAACGTACCTTTCGGTTCAAAAAGCCGCAGCCGAGCCGGTCAACAGAGGGTGCGATAAAACGCCTCACTCCGTTCGGCGTATGCACTGCTCGGCACCGCTACCACACCGGCACCATATCGGACGGAAAGCCCCTTGAGGAGTCCACCCTGAGTCGGAGTATGAGCGATATCGACCTCAACGCGGAGAAGTACGAGAAACACCGGCAAGCTGGCGAGATTCTCACACAGGTGCGCGACGAAGCCGCCGAGCGAACCGAAATCGGCACGGGCTATCTCGAAATCTCCGAGTGGGCCGAAAATCGGATTCGCGAGCTCGGCGACGAGAAGGATATCGACGCGAAGCCAGCGTTCCCGGTGAACGTCAGCGTCGACCACGAAGCTGCCCACGGGGCGGCCGCACCCGACGACGACCGAACCATCGGTGAGGAGATGGTGAAGCTCGATATCGGCGTCCACGTCGACGGCTGGCTGGCCGACACCGCCGTCACGGTCGACTTCACGGGCGAGACCGAGCTTGTCGAAGCCGCAGAGCAGGCGCTCGATGCCGCACTCGACCGCGTGGAACCGGGTGCCCACACCGGCGAAATCGGCGCGGAAATCGAGTCAGTCATCGACGGCTACGGCTACAATCCGGTCGTTAACCTGACGGGCCACGGTCTCGGCCACTGGGATCAACACACCTCGCCGAACATTCCGAACCGCGCGGTCGACAGCGGCACCGAGCTCGAAGTCGGCGACACCGTCGCCATCGAACCGTTCGCGACCGACGGTGGCGGGAAGGTCACACAGGGCCAGCAGGAGGAGATTTACTCGCTCGAACAGGAGGCGTCGGTTCGGGATCGACAGGCGCGACAGGCGCTCGAACAGATCGTCGAGGAGTTCAAGACGCTCCCGTTCGCCCGGCGCTGGCTCGACACGTCGCGAGCGAAGATGGCGCTCCGCCGGCTCGAACGACAGGACGTGGTCCACGGCTATCCCGTCTTACAGGAGGACGAGGGGTGTCTCGTGGCCCAGCGTGAGCACACCGTCATCGTCACCGAGGACGGCTGTGAAGTGACGACGAGATAGCGCGCAGATTGTCGGAGGCCGAGGGGATTTACACCCCCGAACCGTACGGGTGGTGTGGAGAATCCGTACGAAGTGCTCGGGGTAGATTCGGACGCCGACGAGGCGACCATCGAGACGGTCTATCGCGAGCGCATCAAGGACGCACACCCGGACCACGGCGGCGATATCGAGGAGTTCCGCCGTGTGCGTGCCGCGTACGAGACGATTCAGGCTGACGATCTTCCCGCAACGGCTGAGGATCCCGAGACACCCACCACGACGGACGAGGACAGCGAAGACACAGCATCGACCGGTCCCGGCGAACGGCGCGGCGCGCGCCGGCGCACCAGCCCCGACGAGGAGGAGTCGACCGAACCGGATTCAGATCCGGACAAACACCGTGTCGAGTACCTCAACTACGAGGTGTTTGACGACCACGGCTGGCAGCTCACCGACGACGACTTGTTCGCGAAGGCGAGCGACGCCGACCTCGACCCCGATGATTATGGACGATTGCTCGTGCAGCAGAACGAGACGCTGCTCGAAGCTGCCGAGAATCGTGGCTTCACCTGGCCCTACTCCTGTCGCGGCGGAGCCTGTTCGAACTGCGCCGTCGCGCTCGTGGAAGGCGAGATGCCCACCCCCGCGGGCCACATCCTCACCGAAGAGTGGCTCGACCGCGGGATTCGACTCTCCTGTCTCTCCGCGCCCGTCACGGAATCGGCGAAGGTGGTCTACAACGTCAAACAGCTGCCCGGCCTCGAAGAGCTCATCCTTCGGCCGAGTCGGTTTTCGAGTGCCAAGGTGGACTAAGCATAGAACGAGGAGTATGGATATTTTACCGGCGCGCGCACACACCGAGGTATGGACCAACTGTTCGCCCCGTGGCGCATCGATTGGATCGAACGCGACGAGACGGAAATCGACGGCTGTCCCTTCTGTGTGCTGCCGGAACGCGACGACGACCGCGACTCTCGCATCCTCGCACGCAACGAACACGCCTTTGCCATCCTCAACAACTATCCGTACAATCCGGGCCATACGATGGTCATCCCCTACCACCACACCGGGGAGTACCGCGACCTCGACGAGGAGACGCTGCTCGCGGTCGCGACACTCAAGCAGAAGACGTTCGACGCGCTGGAAGACGCGCTCGGCCCAGAAGCGTTCAATACCGGAATGAACCTCGGCGGGCCGGCCGGCGGCTCTATCACCGATCACGTCCACACCCACGTGCTTCCGCGGTGGGGCGGCGATACGAACTTCATGCCAGTGCTCTCGGATACGAAAGTAATCGTCGAGGCAGTCGACGACACCTACGAGCGGGTTCGCGAGTCCTTCGCCGGTCTCGACGGGGCACACGATCCCGGTCCCGATTCAGCCGTCGAGTTCTAGTCGGCGGCTTCTGTCTCGCCCACTTCGGCCTGCCAGTCTCGCAGACGGTCAGCAGAGACGCCCTGTACGTCGCCGGCGACAGTCTCGGCGTCAGCCGCCGAGAGGTCCGATAAGCTCTCGATACCGACCGCGGCGAGCTTCTCTGCCGTCTTCGCGCCGACGCCATCGAGATCTTCGATTGCGCTGGCAGCCTGTCGCTCCTGGTACTCGGCGTAGTTGCAGATGGGACAGCCCAGCTCCCACGGCTCGTCGTCGTCCTCGCCGTCGCGCACGACGAGTTCGGGCAGATCGTGCTCGTCGCAGTGGACGTCGGTTATCTCGATATCGCCCCGGCGCGGGAGCGGGAGCGAGTAGTCGCAGTCCGGATAGCGCGTACAGCCGACGAGCCGTGATCCCGACCGAAGCTGCTTGATGGCGAGCTCACCGCCGTGCTCTTCGCCGCACTCGGGACAGCTGCCAATGACTCTGTCTTCGGTCTCGTCGGCCTCGTTGGCCTTACACAGCGGACAGCCGTGGGTGAACGTCGACCGACCGGCGAGCATCTTCACGTGGCCGAGCCCGTGTTCTTCACACATCTCATCGGTGACGGTCGGCTCACCCTGACTCGGCAGCGGGAGCGTGTACTCGCAGTCGGGGTAGCCGTCACAGCCGACGAAATACGACCCTCGTCGAGAACGGCGCACCAGCAGGTCGTCGCCACACTCGGGGCAGGGACCGAGCGTCTTGTCCGCCTTCAGCGACGTGCGCAGGAAGTCGCCGATCTCCTCGCGGTGTTCGTGGAGGTCCTCGAAGACGCGCTGGAGCATCTCGCGCGACTCGCCGGTCACCTCGTCGAGAGATTTCTCGCCCGCTGCGATAGCATCCATATCGGCTTCCAGCTGGGCGGTCATCGCCTCGTCGGTGATGTGGTCGGCGAACTGCTCTGCGGCCTCCACGACCGCCATCGCGAGCCCCGTCGGGCGCGGCGGGTCGTTCTCGATGTAGCCGCGGTCGTACAGCTTCTGGATGGTCTCGTGGCGGGTCGCCTTCGTTCCGATACCCATCTGCTCCATCGTCTCGATGAGCCGCGACTGGCCGCGACGACGAGGCGGCTGGGTCTCTTTGGCTTCGAGCCGCACGTCCGAGAGCGCGAGCTCGTCGCCTTCGTCGACTTCGGGAACGAAGTTCTCGCTCGCCGAGGAGTACGGATAGACGGCGTGATAGCCCGGCTCGACGAGCCGCTTCCCGTTGGCCTTCAGCGAGCGGCCGTTCGCCGTCGCGACGACGCGCAGGTGTGCCCACGTCGCCGGCTCTGCACAGGTAGCAAGGAACCGACGGACGACGAGCTCGAACACCTCCCACTCGTCGTCGCCCAGGTCTTGCCGGCCCGGAATCTCGCCGGTCGGATGAATCGGGGGGTGGTCCGTCGTCTCCTTATCGCCCTCGGTCGGCTCGATATCGTCCTGTTCGAGCAGACTCGCGGCGTCATCGCCGAAGGCTCCCGTGTCGGCGAACGTCGCGAGCAGCTCCTCTGGGTCCAAATCTTCGGGGTAGACCGTGTTATCCGTGCGCGGGTACGTGATCCAGCCGGCAGTGTACAGCTCCTCGGCGATGGACATCGCGCGCTGGGCGGAGTAGCCGAGCGAGCCGGCTGCGCGGATGAACTGTGTCGTGTTGAACGGTGCCGGCGGGTCGTCCGTCCGGGTGCGCCGACGGACGGACTCGACCGACGCGCTCGTCGCGTCACGGAGGTCCTCGTACGCCGCGTCGGCGTCGGCCTCGTTCCAGACGCGCTCGTTCTCCGTGCCGTCATCGCCCTCGTAGAAGTACTGTGCCTCGAACCGCTCGTCCTCTTTCGTGAGGTCGCCGTAGATCTCCCAGTAGTCGTCGGGGTCGAAGGCTTGAATCTCGCGTTCTCGATCCACGATGAGCTTGAGTGTCGGCGACTGGACTCGGCCGACAGAGATGAAATCGTTACCGAGCTGGCCGGCGGTGAGCGAGAGAAATCGCGTGAGTGCGGCCCCCCACATCAGATCGATCATCTGGCGGGCTTCGCCGGCGGCGGCGAGATCGAAGTCGAGGTCGTCGGGGTTTGCGAAGGCGTCTCGCACCTCGCGTTCCGTGATAGAGGAGAAGCGAACGCGCTTGATGGGGATATCAGCCTCCTCGTCGATAAGCTCGTACGCCTCTTTGCCGATGAGTTCGCCCTCGCGGTCGTAGTCTGTCGCGATAACGGCCTGATCTGCCTCGCGGGCCAGCGACTTGAGCGCGGTGACGATATTCTCCTTCGTCGGCGTTTTGACGACCGACGCCTCCGACAGCTCGACCGGCTGGACGTTGCGCCAGTCGCTGTACTCGGGGGGGAAGTCGACACCGACGACGTGGCCCGACAGCCCGATACACCGCGTATCGCCCCATCGATAGATGTTGACTCCGTTCGTCCGTTCGACACCGTGGCCGCCCTCAGAGAGAATCTCCGCGATACGCCGGGCGGCGTTGTCCTTCTCGGTGACGATGAGTTCCATTATCGAAGTTAGGGCCGAGAGGTGAAATAAACGCTTCGACGGTTAAAATCGACAGCAAGCGCGCCTGTGCGTGCTCTCGCGTGTGCGTACGTGAGGTCGTGAGTTTGTTTGAGGATAGGGTTGTTTGTTCGGGAATGGGAGTTTTTCCACGCGCTGCGACGACCGTCGACACCACCGCGACCACTCTGATTGCTTGGCCTCGGGTTCAGCACCGCGCTGTTTGGTTTGCTTTCCACAACCCTGCGACCACTCTGATTGCTTGGCCCAGGATTCAGCACCGCGCTGTTTGGTTTGCTTTCCACAACCCTGCGACCACTCTGATTGCTTGGCACCGTATGATTTGCTTTCGACAGCCCTGCGACCACTCTGATTGCTTGGCCCAGGATTCAGCACCGCAACTACCACCGCAGGCGGTCGAGTCGCGCCACACGGGCGCGACGGACCGCACCAACCCTTCCCCACACCGCATACGCGCGCTGGAGCGCGCGGTGCGGTAGGCCACCGCCTCCGTTGCTTGTGCGGTGGCGTGAGCCGGCGCGCCTCGTGCGCGCCCGTCGTCGCGAGGGACGACGGAGTGAACGAATGTGAGCGACGGAGTCGGCTGGGGAGGCGTGTGGGCTGTCCGGGTGGACAGAAAGGGGCGGGCGTGTCGCGTTTACCTGGTCGGCTCCGTGACCACTCTCGACGTGAGCGAAGCGAACGAGAGATGTCACGGGGAGACCGCGACACGTCCGGGGCTTTCAAGCTGATACCAACAACGAAACCGAAGTCAGCTAGCGACACGTCCGGGGCGTTCAAGCTGATACCAACAACGTAGCAAAAAACAGCAAGCGACACGTCCATACCGGCACCGACCAAACACGCACAAAAGTGAGAGAGGCCCACCGCCACGAACGCCCGACAGGGGTCGAGTGGTACGTCAGCGACACCGACGGGACGGGCGGCCACCTGCGCGAGTCGGCAGACTCGTTCCGCGTGCGCGAACTCGAAGCCGTCGAGCCTGAACCACTCGATGCCGACCCCGGCTCGTACGCACACGTCGTCTTCCGCGCGACGCTGCGCGAATGGGATACCAACGACTTCGCAGGCGCGCTCGCATCGAAGCTCGGCGTCTCGCGCGAACGCGTCTCGTGGGCCGGTACGAAGGACAAGTACGCCGTCACCACACAGCTGTTCTCCGTCCGACTGGACGACGAAGCCGATCTCCCCGAACTCAACGGCGCGGATATCGAGCCGCTGGGTCGAGTCGGGCGACCGGTCCTCTTCGGTGACCTCGCTGGCAACGAGTTCGAGATCTCGGTCGCCGACGCCGACCATCCCGAACACGCCGAGGAGATCACAGAAGAACTCCGCGCCTTCGCCGGTGACGACGAGCGCGTGGGCGTGCCGAACTACTTCGGTCCGCAGCGGTTCGGGAGCGCGCGACCCGTTACCCACAGAGTCGGACTGGCTATCCTCCGCGGCGAGTGGGAAGACGCCGTCCGGACGTATGTCACCTTCACGAGCGAAACAGAACCCGAGGGGAGCGCCGAGGCGCGCCGTGCCGTGGACGATGCGTGGGGCGACGATTGGGGCGAGCTAACCGAACTGCTCCCCGGACGGCTTCACTATGAGCGGTCGCTGTTGCAGGGACTCGCAGAGACCGGCGGCGAGGATCCCGAAGATTTCCGGGCTGCACTCGAACGGTTTCCGTCGAATCTCCAGCAGCTGCTCGTCCACGCCGCCCAGTCGTATCTGTTCAATCGGATTCTCTCGGCGCGACTGGAGCAGGGACTCCCGTTCGACGGCGCGGTCGCGGGCGACGTGGTCGCATTCGCAGACCGCGACGCACCGCTGCCCGTACCCGACATAGACCGGCTTCAGCGCGTGGACGAGGGACGCGTGGCGACCGTGAACCGCCACATCGAGCGCGGGCGAGCGTTCGTCACTGCGCCGCTCGTCGGCACGGAGACCGAGCTCGCCGACGGCGAACCGGGCGACATCGAACGGGAGATACTCGCCGACGAGAAAATCCAGCCGACAGATTTCGATTTGCCCGGTGAGTTCCACTCGGAGGGAACCCGGCGCGCGGTGCTCGTGACGACGGACCTCACGGTCGAGGAGCCGCTGACCTTCCAGTTCGCGCTGCCGAAGGGGAGCTACGCGACGACGCTGTTGCGCGAGTATCTGAAGGTGAGCCCCGACGAGCTGGGATAAGTTAGCACGCGGGCGGCGAAAGTCCTGAGGACGGCTCCGGGCCGTTTATCCGCCGGCGTCGTCTCTCTGTGGTATGGACTGTCGGCAGTGTGGCACGGCGCTCGAACGCCCCGGTGACTTCTGTCTCACCTGCCGTACGCACAACACCGACGCCGTCATCATCGACTGCGACCGCGACCGCGCGACCATCACCTGCCTGCTCGACGAGGAAGTTGTCGCGCAGCGCACGGTGACGACGCTCCCGGAATCCGATCCCGAACAGGAGCCGCGAGAGCTCCGCAACTTCGCCGGTAGAGTCGCCGACGAAGTGCACAGAAAGCGTCCAGAGGAAGTGCACGCGGCCGGCGACCGGGAGGTACTCGACGCCGTGCGCGGCGAACTCCACTACACGCTCTACCGCGTTCCCGACGAGAATCCCGTCGAACACGTGCTCGAACAACAAGGCGAGCCGGCCTTGGAGGTCGTGAATACCCCGCCCCGCGAGAAGCTCGGCGGGAGCCACACGACGCTCATCGGCGAGCGCGACGGGATGGAGGCCATCCAGACCGTTGGTGAACACCCGCACGTGAAGAAGATCATCCCGGGGCCGATCGACGCGGGCGGTGCGGGGTCGAACTCGGGCGTGCGTGCGAAGGCGACCCGCGCAGATGACACCGGCAACGTCCGGCTGCTGATCCGTGACGGCTCCTCTGTCCAGGAGAACCGGGTCGTCACAACGGCCGACAGCCGGGAGCTGGGCGAGCGGATTCGCGAAGACCTGAACCACGCGCTTCGTGAGACACAGCTCCAGAACTAAGCGCATCTCGCAGGGTTTATGCCCGCGACACCAGTTCAGTACCGTATGAGCAACAGTATCACCGGGAGCGCCGGCCGCTTCGGCGCACGCTACGGCCGTGTCGCTCGTCGTCGCGTCGCCGAGATCGAGGAAGACATGAACGCAGACCACAGCTGCCCCTCCTGCGGTGAGGATCGCGTCGACCGACAGGGAACCGGCATCTGGCAGTGTGGTGCCTGCGGCCACAAGTTCGCCGGCGGCTCCTACCGACCTGAGACCCCGGCCGGTCGAACCGTGCGACGGTCGCTGCGCGCGGCACTCGGCGACGAGGAGTAATGACGTACAAGTGTTCCCGCTGTAAGCGCGACGTGAGTCTCGACGAGTACGGCGGCGTACGCTGTCCGTACTGCGGCCACCGCGTCCTGCTGAAGGAGCGCAGCCGCGACATCAAGACCGTCCAGGTCAATTGAGCCGGCCACACACGGCGACGCTCGTTTTTGAGTACGCTGACGAGACAGCCGCGCGACTCGTCGCCAGTAGCGTCGAACAGGAGCTCGACGATATCGAGGGGGAACGCACCCACGCGACGCTGTCGCAGTCGGCGGCCGTCGTCGAGGTACAGGTCGAAGCCGACGATCTCACCGCGCTGCGGGCGGGAATAAACACGTGGTTCTCGCTGGTCGAGGTGGCGGAGTCGGTCGCCGAGGTCTGAACAGATTCGCCGGCAAGCAGCCGAATCGGGCGCTAATGCGAGAAAGTCGGAAAGCGGGGGTTTTTGGGTAGCAAGCCCGTCGCCGAGAATATGCAGGGTAACCTTCCGCCGGAAGCACAGGAGAAAATTGAGGAGCTACAGGATCTTCAGGACACGGCACAGCAGGTCGCCGCGCAGAAGGAGCAGGCACAGACCTCGCTGCAGGAGTCCAAGACCGCACTCGAGACGCTCGAAGACCTCGACGACGGTCTGGAGATGTACCGCGAGGTCGGCGAGCTACTCATCGAGACGGAGTACGACGACGCCTACGAGGCGCTCGAGGAGAAGACGAGCTCACTCGAAGTGCGCGTCGAGACGCTCGAAAAGCAGGAGGAGCGCGTCGAAGACCAGTTCAACGGGCTCCAGTCTGAGCTCCAGAACATGCTCCAGCAGGGCGGTGCAGGCGGTCCGCAGGGGCCGCAGGGGCCGGGCGGCGCGTAATGGGCGACGCCGAGCCGACTGACGAACAGATCGTCGAAACTGCCTCCGACGCCGCGGAGGGGCTCATTTTCGCACGCTACGCGCAGAGTGACGTACGCGACATCGATGTGACGGTCAGCTTCGAGGACGGCGTGCTCGACGTAGATGTATATCTCAATGCCGACGAGAACGCGGAGGCGGTGGCTAACGAGGCAGCACGCGCCGCACGGGACGCCGTCGACGAGCTGTTCGCCGACGCCGACTCAGGTCAGGAAAAATAACACGATCGAGATGACGGTGACGGCGAAGACGAACATCGCCGCCAGCGCGCCACCCATCTGTACCATCGCGTTCGCGTGGGCCGCGAGCGATTCCGTTCGATCGTTACCGAACACCGTCACCTCGGCGCGTTCCGTCGCCATCCCCGCCTCGACCGGCTCGAGGTCGTCGCAGGCTTCTTCGACAAGTTCGGTGACGAGCAGCCGAAGCTCGTCACCGTCCATCCGTTCGCCGACCTGATTCGATGCCTCGACCGTGTTGACGATATGCGTATCCGTCGTCAGGACCTCCGCGAGATCGACGTGGGTTTCGAGCGTTTCGACGATAGAGTCACGCAGCCCAGGCTGCATATTGTTGCCGTCGACGAGCACGTACGCCGTCTCCTGTCCGTTCACCTCGGAGACGGCGACGCGAATGCCAAGCGGCCCGATACCGTCGAGTGGCTCCCATCGGGTGCGGTCCCACGCCGTGCCGAGTCGGACGGGATAGCGAGTCGCGTCAGCGAGTCTGTCGCCCGACTCGCGCGCGCCCTCGATCATATCGAACGAACGCTTCGAGCCGGGCACGATATGGCCGAGATCGTCGCCCTCGAGGCCGTTGTTGCAGTTATGGGCGTCCGCAAGCATAACGTTCTCCAGCCCACCCTGTCGGGCCTCGGCCTGCGCGGAGAGACCGACGGCGTACTCCACGTCGTCGGCGAAATTCGGCGCGTACGTCGCGGTCATAAACGCGTCACCGCCGAACGCCTGTGCGAGCATCGTCACCTCACCCTCGCAGGTGCGGACGCTCTCGGTCGCGGTTTCGTCGTAGTCGATCACCTCCATCGCGCGGTCGGTCGCGTCGAGCAGCGTGTCCACTTCGCGGGAGGTGACGAGATTGAAGTCGTGGCCGGCGGTGGCGTGGGGCGGGAACGCGATGCCGTCAGCCTGTCGTGCGATTCGCTCGGGGAGATTACCACCGCCGATTTCACCCATCGGACCCGGATGAATCATCGGGAGGACGAACCGCGCCTTCTCTCCTTCGTCGGTGCGGAACGAGAGCACCGTAACGGGGACGACCGCCTCCTCGCCGATACGCTCGAAGAACGTCTCCAGTTCGCGAGTCCCCTCGGCAATGTGGCCGATAAAGCCACGGAGGAAATCCAACACAGAGATGCCCATCGACTGCTTCCACGGTCGGTCGATGACAGCGATGAACAGCGTCACCGCGAGCGCGTAGAGCACGCACATCCCGCCGAGAAGGAGGAAGTCGGCGGGGACGACGTAAAGGAGTCGAAGCTCGGTCGGTGCCTCGCTGACACGCGATGCCGGCGAGAGGAACGAATCCGAGAGCGAGCCGCCAACCTCCAGGTAGCGGGCCGCACCCGTATAGACGAACAGTAGGAGCGCGGCGGTGACCGTCTGGATACTGGCGGGGATGCTCGCGCGCAGCGGCGACCGGTGTGAGATTGCCATCGTCACGAGCAGTCGGAACGCGAAGACGGCAGCGAGCGCGGCCAGCAGCACATCGAAGACGAAGTTCTGTGACAGCCCGGTGGCGAGAGTGATGACTCCCGCGGCGACGAGGACGCCGACGACGAACAGTTCACAGACGAGGGCAAGCAGGGAGGCGCGGTTCGGCGTGAGATTTCCACCGAGTCGGCGGTCGACGTACGGCGTCACGATGCTGGCAACGATGGTCGGAATCCCGATGTAGAAGATTCCCTCCCACGCGTCTTCGAGGATGTATCGAGAGTCGAAGGCTGCGATACCGGCCAGCGCCGCGACGGCGAGGGCAAACGCGAGACTGGAGTACCAGCTCGGGGCGCGGAAGATGAACCGCGACAGCGAGGCGAGGTCACCCTGCGATGCCGTCATTGGCGCGGCTTGTCGCTCGGGTCAAATAACGCTACTGACAGCCAATCGGGGTGTGAGCGGGTCACACGGGATTTTGTCGGACGCGCGTCGGACGAGTCGATGGGTTACGAACAGCGGGCGATGAAGTTCTCGAACAGCTCTTCGCCACACTCAGTGTGTGCGACTTCGGGGTGCCACTGGACACCGTAGAGGTCGCGCTCGGTGTCGCTCATCGCCTCGATATCGCACACGTCGCTGGTGGCGGTGCGTTCGAATCCCTCGGGAACCGTCGTCACCTCGTCAGCGTGGCTGGCCCACACTCGTGTCTCCGGTGCGAGCGAGCCGATCAACGGGTCCGTATCGTCGTCAATATACACGTCTACGTCGGCGTAGCCGCCGTAGTCGCCGGATGCCACCTCACCACCGAGTTCGATCGCGATGAGCTGGTGGCCGAGACAGATGCCGAGCACTGGCACGTCGGCGTCGATATACTCGGGCGCACGACCGACGCGGTCCATCGACGGCCCGCCCGAGAGGACGTAGCCGTCGGCGTCGGTCTCCGCGAGCGGCGTCTCGTTGTCGACGATCTCCACGTCGACGCCCAAGTCGCGCAGCGTCCGGTGTTCGAGGTGCGTGAACTGGCCGTGGTTATCCACGACGACGATGCGGGTCATGGGGAAGATAGCACATCCGTGGTCAAATATCTGCGGAATACATCCGCTGTCCCCGTCAGTACCCATCACCGTGCACACTACGTATCATCGGAGCGATCAGCTGCGGTCGTGAACGCGGTTTCGGACTGCTCGTCGCTGCGGCGCTGTTCGCGGGCAGCGAGGGCCTCGGCGTCGGGGCTCGCGTCGTCATCGATGCGGGCCCACGACTGGTGCACCTTCGCGTGACACCACCGACACAGCGAGACGGTTATCTCGTGGCTGAGCTCGCGGCGGTCGTCGTCGGGATATTCGAGGTGGTGCTCTTCGAGGAGGGGACGGCTGTCGTCGTGAGCCTGTCGGTGCGCCGTCAGCCCACATCGGGTGCATTCGTCTCCGTGCGTGCGCGAGCGGAACTTCGGGCAGTCGGCCCACGTCCACTCGCCGTGTGGGTCGGCAGCAGGACACCGAAGCTCGTCGCGACGGCGCTCACGGGCGAATTCGGGGTCGTGGTGGCCGTGTTCGGCGGCGTAGCGACAGCGGCCGTCGTCGGTGAGATAGTCGCACCGCTCAACGAACGCGTACGGGTCGTCCACACCGACGGAGGTTCCTTTCGGCGTCTTCTCGCTCACGTGGTGGCTACTCACGGCGTACGTTTGAGTGTGTCCACGCCGGGTGGACTTCCGAAGGGGTTTTGCCCCCGGCTTGGGTTTCAGCGGGTATGACGGCTCCGTGGACAGAGTGGGACCACGTCGTGAAGCTCGACCCTGATAAGACGCTGTACGGCGACGAGACGTTCACGGACGTGTGCGAGACGGGAACCGACGCCATCGAAATCGGTGGTACGCTTGACATCACGACAGAGAAGATGCGTGAGTATCTCGAACCGTGTCTGGCGGCGTGTGCCGAACACGACGTGGCCTGTTACATCGAGCCATCACACTCGGATGCGATCATCCACGACCCAAGCCCTGACGGCTTTCTCGTTCCCATCGTACTCAACGCCGGTGACACCTTCTGGACGACCGGCGCACACCTCAACTGGGTGAAAACCGACGATCAGATCGATTGGGACCGCACGTTCAACGAGGCGTATATCATTATGAATCCTGATTCCTCCGTCGCGACCTACACCGGGGCGAACTGTGACCTCGACGCTGACGACGTAGCCGCCTACGCAACCGTCGCAGAGCGTATGCTCGGACAGGATATCGTCTATCTCGAATACTCAGGAATGCTCGGTGACACCGATATCGTCACCGCGGCACACGACGCGCTGGAGGAGGCGACGCTGTTTTACGGCGGTGGCATCGGCAGCTACGACGACGCCTACCAGATGCGCCAGCACGCTGACACGGTCATCGTCGGTGACCTCATTCACGACGAAGGGGCCGACGTGGTCGCGAAGACGGTCGACGGCGCGAAGGCCGCAGCAACTGAAATCGCTCCGGACGAGACAGCGTAGCGCCAGTTTCTGAGAACCCACTCATACACTTATATTCTGTCCGAGCGACAGTTCAGTAATGAGTCTCATCGCTCGGTACGCCGCCAAATCTGACGAGCTACCGCTTACGCCGACGTTCTCACAGGGGTCGATTCGGCTGGTACTCGAACGGACGGTCGGCGTCGATCCGAGCCGCCCGGCGCACTTTTCGTGGGTGACCGAGGGTGTCGAGACGTTCGAAGCGACCGTCGATGTCGACCCGACCGTCCGGAACGTAACGTTTCTCACCGAGAGCGACGAGCGCCGGCTGTACCGCTACGAGCTGACCGACGGCTCGCTGACTACCTACGAGCAACTCGTCGCGCTGGGCGCACAGCGGCTCCGCGTCCAGTACGAGGACGGGTGGTGGCACGCTCGGACGCGATTTCCCGATAGTGAGGCGTTCGAGACGTACCGGTCGTGGCTCGACGACCACGACGTTTCGGTACGGCTGCTTCATACGTACACGCCTGACACGATGACCGAAGCCGGGCTCACCCCGGAACAGCGAGTCGTGTTAGAGTTGGCGAGCGAGCGAGGGTACTTCACGGTGCCGCGGGAGACGACTGCAGGCGAACTGGCCGACGAGCTCGACATCTCCCGACAGGCGGTGAGTGAACGACTGCGGCGTGGACTGGCGCGACTGACCGAACGCTACGTGGGGGTGTGATCGCGGCTGATGAGCAGTATTCTCTCATACAGGTTCTGGTCGCCGGAGCTCGTTCTCGCAGAGACGCTCGCCGATAGCGGGATTCGCGCCGAAATAGAGTATATGGCGGCCCGCACATCCGAGGATCTTCGACTGTTCATTTGGGTGGCGGACGGCGTGGAAGCGTTCGCGTCCGGCATCAAGCGAGACCCGACGGTCACCGATCCGGTGGTCCTGAGTGACCACGAGACTGGCCGACTGTACAGTCTCCGCACGACCGACGCCGTCGGGATGACGGTGTATCCGCTGTGGGCCACTCGTGAAGGAGAGACACTGTCCGGACAGTACGAGGATGGCTGGTGGCACTCCGAGGTCCGATTTCCGACGAGAAAACAGCTCTCCGGCTACCGGACCGCACTCGTCGAAGCCGACATCGAGGTGCAGATACGTGGTATCTACGAGGAGACGAAACACGACAAAACGTCGGGACTGACAGCTCAGCAGCGAGAGACGCTGGCGGCGGCATACCGGAATGGCTACTTCGCGGTGCCGCGAGAGACGACTACAAGCGAGCTGGCCGACGAGCTTGGCATCTCCCGACAGGCGGTGAGCGAACGACTCCGGCGCGGCTACGCCCAGCTAGCCGATGCGACGTTCCACGCTGAGTGACCCGGAAAGACGGGGCTTAAGTCGCAACCGCAGGAAATAACGCTATGGACGAACGGACGTACACCGCGGATGCGACGCCGGGCGACACCGTGACTATCGCCGGCTGGGTTCACGAACTGCGCGACCTGGGCGGGATCGCCTTCCTCATTGTGCGCGACAGGACCGGGAAGATTCAGATCAAGCTCGAGGAAGACGAGATGGACGACGAGCTCGTCGAGACCGGGCTGGACGTGGCCCGCGAGTCGGTTATCAAGGTCGTCGGCGACGTGAAGGAGGAGCCACGTGCACCCACCGGTGTCGAGGTCGTCCCAACTGATATCGAAGTCATCGCCGAGGCCGAAACACAGCTTCCGCTCGATCCCTCCGGAAAGGTGGACGCCGAGCTACCGACCCGACTCGACAACCGCACGCTCGACGTGCGCCGCGACGAATCGAAGGCCATCTTCGAGATTCGCTCGGAGATCCTGCGTGCCGTGCGCGAGGAGTTCCGCTCGTTTGGCTCGACGGAGATTACGACGCCGAAGATCGTCGCGACCGGGACCGAGGGCGGCACGGAGCTGTTCCCGATTACGTACTTCGGTGAGGAGGCGTTCATGAATCAGTCGCCACAGCTGTTCAAACAGCTGATGGTCGGCTCCGGACTCGAGCGCGTCTTCGAAATCGGTCCCATCTTCCGCGCCGAGGAGCACAACACGCCGCGCCACCTGAACGAGGCCACCTCCATCGACTTCGAGTCGGCCTTTTTCGACTACACCGAGGCGATGGACGTGTGTGAGGCCATCGTGAAGGCCGCCTACGAGGCGGTCGCGGAGAACTGTGCCGACGAGCTGGAGACGCTCGGTATCGACGAGTTCGAAGTTCCCGACGAGGCGTTCCCGCGGCTCACCTACGAGGAGGCAATCGAGCGTATCAACGCGACGGGCGAGCTCGACGAGCAGCTCGTCTGGGGCGACGACCTCCCGACCGAGGGCGAGCACGCGCTCGGCCAGGATGTCGGCGAACACTACTTCATCACCGACTGGCCCTCGGAGATCAAGCCGTTCTATATCAAGGACCACGACGACGACGAGACGCTCTCGACGGGCTTCGATATGATGCACCCGCGTATGGAACTGGTGTCGGGTGGCCAGCGTGAACACCGATACGACCACCTCGTCGAAGGGTTCGAACAGCAGGGGCTCGACCCGGAGGAGTTCGAGTACTACACGAAGATGTTCAAGTACGGGATGCCGCCACACGCTGGCTGGGCAATCGGTGGCGAGCGACTCATCATGACGATGCTCGGGCTGGATAACATCCGCGAAGCTGTGTTGTTCCCGCGAGACCGGCAGCGTCTGAGTCCGTAGGACGAAGACCTGCAGGGCTAGCGAGATGCAGGCGAAATCGCGGTCTGGCGAGCGGGAGCTTGTGAGGCGAGCGCAGCGAGTCTCACAGTGTTCCCGCGAGATCGCCAACGTCTGAGCCCGTAGGCGAGGACTTGGCGAGAGGCGAGACTGTGTCTCGCCGTACCGACAGCGTCTGAGCCCGTAAGCGAAGACCTGTCGGTTAGCAAGGCGAGCGTGCGAGCCTTGCCATACTGACAGCGACTTTCGCCGTAGGACGAGAGCGCAGCCCGTTGAGGGACAATGGATAAACAGATTGTTTAAATTGGGCCACACCGACGCCGGAGTATGCACGCGACGGCGTTCGTTCCCGGCCACGTAACCGGGTTCTTCTCCACGCATCCCGACGAGCAACCGCTGCGCGCCGGGTCACGCGGCGGCGGCGTCGCACTCTCGGACGGCGTCGAGACGACTGTGACCGAGGAGCGCGGAGTCACACTCAACGGAGAGTCAATCGTCGTCGAGCCGGTCGAGCGGGTGCTCGACGCATTCGATACCGACCTCGGAGTGGCGTGTGAGACGCCGCTTCCCTTGGGATCGGGCTTCGGCGTCTCGGGCGCAATGGCGCTCGGGACGGCCTACGTCGTGAACGCGCAGACCGACGCCGACCTCTCCGAGAACGACCTCGTCTCGGTCGCCCACCGCGCCGAGGTGGAGTCCGGGACGGGGCTGGGAGACGTAGTCGGGCAGGCGCGCGGTGGCATTCCGCTGCGACTCGAACCCGGCGCGCCCGGCTACGGCAAGATGGACGGTGTGCCGGGGCGCGCACGCGTGGAGTATCTCTCGCTGGGCGGGCTGTCGACGGCTGACGTGCTCGGTGGCGACACGTCAATACTGTCGGCTGCGGGCGAACGCGCACTCGCGACCGTTCGCGAGACGCCGACACTGTCGACGTTCGTCTCTGCCTCCCGGCAGTTCGCCGATGAGGCTGGGCTGCTCACCGACGCGCTGCGAGCGATCCTTCACGACGTGGATTCGGTGGGCGAGACGGCATCGATGGCGATGCTCGGCGAGACGGCGTTCACGCTCGGAACAGGACTGACAGACGCAGGGTACGACCCCGCAGTCTGTCGGATTCATCCGCCGGGGGCCGGCCTGCACGGCGAGTGAGCAGCTATCCGGTGACATTTGTAGTCGGCGCGTCGAGAGGAGGTATGAGCGACGAGCCACAGATACCCGTTTCTCCGGACGAGGAAACCGAGATACCGGAGTCACACCCCCGCTACGAATCGCTGCTCACCCGCCATCGTATCGAACACGGCGTCGATATCGGCATCACCTCTCGCCAAGGCCTCATCGCGCAGGGGCGCGGCGAGGCGTACGACTACCTGCTCGGCGAGCGTACCATCGAGAGCGCTGACGCGGCCGCCCGCGCCGCCGCCGCACACTTCCTGCTCGCCGACCAGCCCGTCATCTCGGTCAACGGGAACGTCGCCGCTCTCGTCCCCGGCGAGGTGGTCGAGCTGGCCAACGTGACCGATGCCGACATCGAGGTGAATCTGTTCAACCGCACCCGCGAGCGGATGGAGACGATTGCCGACCATCTCCGCGAGCACGGGGCCGAGGACGTGAAGGGACTCACCGCCGACGGAGAGATTCCAGGGCTCGACCACGCTCGCGCGAAGGTGGACGCCGACGGCATTGGCTCCGCCGACGTGGTCCTCGTCCCGCTCGAAGACGGCGACCGCGCACAGGCGCTCGCGGCGATGGGAAAGACAGAGGTCGTCATCGACCTGAACCCGCTCTCACGGTCGGCACAGGCCGCGAGCGTCCCCATTGTGGACAACATCATTCGTGCCGTCCCGAACATCACTCGCCACGCCCGCGAGCTACAGAATCTGAACGAGTCCGAGCTTCGCGAGATCGTGGAATCGTTTGACGTCGACGCCGCACTCGAAGCCGCCGAGCACGCGATTCGACGCGGGGACTAAAGGCACACGCGAGTGTCGTCGCCAGTATGCCAAGCGCAGTCGTTACCGGTTCGTCGCGTGGTCTCGGCCGTGCAATCGCACTCCGGTTTGCGCGCGACGGCTACGATGTCGCCATAAACTATCACTCGAACGAGCAGCAGGCCGAAGCGGTCGCCGAGCGCGCCCGCGAACACGGCGTCGAGGCGGTCGTCGTCGGGGCCGACGTATCCGAGTACGACGAGGCCGAACGGCTGGTCGAGACGGCCGCTGACGCCTTCGGTGGCGTCGACCACCTCGTCAACAATGCAGGAATCGACCAGCACGTGTACACCGAATCGCTCTCGCCCGAGGATTTCGACCGCGTGAGCGACGTGAACGTCAACTCTGCGTTCAACTGCACGAAGGCCGCACTCCCGCATCTGCGCGAATCGGCAGACGAGCCGTCAGTCGTGAATCTCTCCTCGATTCTCGCCGTCACCGGTGCGCCAATCGAGTGTCACTACGCTGCCTCGAAGGGCGCGCTGCTCTCGCTCACCAAGAGCCACGCGCGGGACTTCGCACCCGCCATCCGGGTGAACGCCATCGCACCGGGCCACATCGAGACGGACATGACCGCAGACCGTACCGAGGCCGAAAAGCAGGAGGAGCTGGCAGCGATTCCACGCGACCGCTACGGCCAGCCCGAGGACATTGCCGATGCCGCAGCGTATCTGCGCGACGCCGGCTTCGTGACGGGCGAGACGCTCCACGTCAACGGCGGCGAGCGAATGCAGTAGTCGTGTCGAGTCACTTATCAGGGAGCAAGCATTGGTGGATGAGGGATAATGAATTCGCTACGTACCGGACTGAGCTACGGGGACGTACTGCTCGTCCCGCAGCGCTCACCAGTCGATAGCCGCGGCAACACCGACCTTTCGACGCGGCTCACGCCGAACGTCGAACTGTCGAACCCACTCGTTTCGGCGGCGATGGACACCGTCACCGAAGCCGATCTCGCAATCGAACTCGGGAAGGCGGGTGGACTCGGCGTGCTCCACCGCTTTCTCACCGCCGAGGAACAGGCCGAGCAGGTGCGCGAGGTCCACGAAGCGGGCCAGCAGGTCGCCGTCGCAATCGGCATCAACGAGGATTATCTCGCCCGGAGCGAGGCAGTCGTCGAGGCGGGCGTAGACGCGCTCGTCGTGGACGTGGCCCACGGCCACCTCGAACGTACGCTCGACGCGGTCGAGACGCTCGCCGACCAGTTTCCGGACACCGACCTCGTCGCCGGCAACGTCGCCACGCCCGAGGGCGTACGAGACCTCGCAGCTGCGGGCGCAGACTGCGTGAAGGTCGGCATCGGCCCCGGCTCGCACTGCACGACCCGGAAGGTGGCCGGCGCTGGCGTGCCGCAGCTGACTGCCGTCGACGACTGTGCCGACGCCGCCGACGAGGTTGGCGTCACCATCTGTGCCGACGGCGGCATCCGGACCTCCGGCGACGCAGTGAAGGCGCTGATGGCCGGCGCGGACACCGTTATGCTCGGGAGCCTCTTCGCTGGGACAGAGGAAGCACCGGGGGCCGTCGTCGAGGTCGACGGAACGCGGTACAAGCGGTCGCGCGGGATGGCGACGACCGCCGCCGCCGAGGATCGCGACGACAAGGAAAGCGAGGTGCGCGCCGACGAGGGCGTCGAGGCGCTCACACCCTACAAGGGACCGGTCGCCGACGTGGCCGCGGAGTTCTGTGGCGGCATCCAGTCGGGACTCTCCTACTGTGGCGGTCACACCATCGAGGCGGCCCGCGAGCAGGCGGAGTTCATCCGCGTCGCCGCCAGCGCACAGGAACGGGAGGGGTACCACTCTGACCACGACTGGGAGGGCGTCAGTGTCGACAGCGTGGAGAGCGCAGACGACATCTCGGCCGTCGAGAGCGACGACTAGAGAGAGGCGTCGAGTCTGTCGAGCCCGGTTTCGAGTCGATCCAGCGAATTCGCGAACGAGAGTCTGAGCTTTCCTTCACCAGCCGCACCGAACCCGGAGCCGGGGGCGAGTACGACACCCGCCTCGGTGACGAGCTCCTTCGCGAGCGCCATACTATCGTCGTAGCCTGCAGGGTCGAGGAACGCGTAGAAGGCACCCTGTGAGCGCGGAGCCTCGACGCCGTCCATCTCTGCGAGCCGGTCGGCGACGTAGTCGCGTCGCTCGCTGAACGCGGCCTGCATCTCTCGGACCGGCGTCTGTGGTCCCTCCAGCGCGGCGAGCGCGGCGTATTGTGACGGTGTCGGCGTGCTCGCGGTAGTGGATTCACGAATCTTCGTCGCCTCGTCCACGACGCTCGATTCGGTTGCGAGCCAGCCGACGCGCCACCCCGTCATCGCGTAGGACTTCGAGCAGGAACCGATCGTGATGACGTGCGAGGCGTCGTCGACGAGCGTCGCCATCCCGACGGGGTCGCGGTCGTAGGTGAGTGAGGCGTACACCTCGTCGGCGATGACGTAGGCGTCGTGTTCGCGGGCGGCCTCGATGACACGCGCGACGGCATCATTATCGAAGACCCGACCGGTCGGATTTGACGGCGAGCAGAGCATCACGGCCCCGGTGTCCGGCCCCATCCGGTCGATGACGCGGGCGGCGTCGAGGTCGTACGGGAACGGCATCGGTATCTCCACGGGCGTTGCGTCGGCGAGTCGCGCCTGCGTCCAGTAGTTCGGCCATCCCGGAGAGGGAATCAGCAGGTCGTCGCCCGGTTCGAGGACGGAGAGACACGCCAAGTGGAGGGCCTCCATCCCGCCCGTAGTGACGAGCACGTCGTCGGAACCGTACGCGTGGCCGTACTCGCGGGCGAGCGTATCGGCGATAGCAGTCCGGAGGTCGGGGAGGCCCGCGTTCGAGGTGTAGTTCGTCTCGCCGCGCTCGATAGCAGCGATTGCGGCCGCTTTCACGTGATCGGGCGTGTCGAAGTCCGGTTCGCCCACCTCCAGCCTGACGAGGTCGCCGTCAGTTCGCTCCGCGAGGTCGAAGAGCACGCGAATCGAGGAGCGATCACAGCTCCGAACGCGAGCAGTCGGGTGCATACAGACACGAGCAAGCGGGGTAGCTTCAAGCTTCCCCGGTCTGCGAGTGCCGACACGACTGGCCCAGTGTCGCCCGTCGTCGGTCGAAGGCACTTCGTCGGTTTTTATTCCCTGAATCCCGGCGTCCATTTTAGCAATCTGATATGACAAGAGTTGGCACGTGGGACTGACAGATCTGCTCACCTCGACGGTCTCCCGACAGGAGTACTGGTATCAGATTCGTCCCACGGGTGAAACCGTGACTTCCTTGTTGTATCCGGGTGACGGACGTCGGTGAGACGTAGACGGTCACAACAACAGTCGAACCCGTTCCGCCACCGCGCCGGCATCGGGACCGAGTAGGTACGCTGCCGGTTCGATACCGAATCCTCCCGACTGATACACCACGTCGATATTCTGGCCGTCGACAGCGTTCGCGATAGCAGACTCGACCGACGCCTCGGCATCGAATCGAGCGGTCGTGAGGCCAGCCGCGTCGAGTCGCGCTGCGATATCGTCGTCGTAGCGGACGTTGAGCGCCGCGCGCGCGTCGCTTCCCCCTGCGCGCGCTGCGAGCAGCACGGTCGCGACGTGTTCGGAGACGCCGAACTCGGGGTCACCCGGCACGGTCGCACGGCCCTTCACGTCGAGAATCCGGCCCGGAACGGCTGCCACGTCCTCGATTCCGTCTGCGTCGGGGAGTGTCTCGACCAGATTCGAGCCGACGGCGGGGATGAGCGTCGCGAAGCCACTCGTGTTCTCCAGCGTTCGCACACCCCGACGGATAGACGCGAGCACGCGCTCTGCGGTCCGGACCTCCGAGTCGGCGTCGTGGACAGCGAAATTCCCCTCATACTCGGCAAGCGGGGGGAACGTCTCCTCGTGGAGCCGCGCGAGCACATCACCGCGTTCGAGCTCGCGGATGAGCACTTCAGTCTCCACGAGCGCCTGCACCGGCGTCACGTCGCCGCTGTCCAACCCCTCGCCGAGCCGTTCCACGAGATCGGTGACGCGCTCGTCGGCCGCGATTCGGTCGTTGGTGTCCACGTCGCCGTGGGCGTACTTCGAAACCGCGCTCTGTGAGATACCCAGCAGCTCGGCCACCTCGCTCTGGGTTAGTCCGCGCTCGCGCAGCTCACCGGCCAACAGCGCCCGGAACGTCGGCAGGAACTCGTCGACGACGACCTCCTCGATAAATCGCACTACGGTTCACCACCGAACTCACTCGTTCGTTGCCGATATTCGCCGGTCTCGCACGGCTCGACGCTCGCGGTGGTACCGCTCGCCGTTCGGCGATACTCTCGATGGTCGTATCGCCCCCTCATTGGTCGCCACCGAACTCACTCGTCCGCTGCCGAGACTCGCCGGTCTCGCACGGCTCGACACGGCTCATTGGTCGCCACCGAACTCTCTATCCCCTTGAATCCTCGACGCCTGCGGCCCAGTCTGTCCCTGATACTTCGAGCCGCGCTCGCTCCCGTACGGCCGGTCAGCCTCGCTCTTCAGCTCCGTGAACGTGAGCTGTGAGATGCGCATCCCCGGCGAGAGCGCGACCGGCGCACGGCCGAGATTCGACAGTTCGAGCGTAATCTGACCCTCGTATCCGGGGTCACACAGCCCCGCAGTCGCGTGGACAACGATGGCAAGCCGACCGAGCGACGAGCGCCCCTCGACGTGCGCGATGAGGTCGGCCGGAATCTCGACGCGCTCGACGGTCGTCCCGAGGACGAAATCACCGGGGTGGAGAATGTAGTCATCTCCCTCGGAAACCGTCGTCTCGGTCGTGTACTCGTCAGTTTGGGTCTCGTCGTTCGGATGGATACAGGAGATGTTGGCGTGCTGGAACTCCAGGAACTCGTTGCCGAGTCTGAGGTCGATGCTCGCCGGCTGTATCTGGATATCGGGGTCGTCGAGGGGCTCGACGACGAGATCGTCGTCGAGTCGTCGCTCGATGTCGGCGTCCGAGAGTATCATACGAGAGTAGGCGGGCGAGAGAACGAAAAATGGGGCGGTCGTGTCTGAAGGTCTTTGCCCGTCGGTCCCGAGCGACGGATATGAAACAAGCAATCGTCGTCCGCACCGACATCGGAATGGGAACGGGAAAAATTGCTGCACAAGCCTCCCACGCCTCGCTGAAGGCCTACGAGAACGCGCACACGAAGAGTCAGTCCGCGTGGAAAGAGGGAGGCCAGAAGAAAATCGTGCTGAAGGTGTCGAGCGAGCGCGAGATTCACGAGCTCGCAGACCAAGCGCGCAGAGAGGGACTCCCGAACGCCGTCATCAGCGACGCCGGCCACACCCAGATCGAACCGGGGACGGTGACGGCACTCGCCGTCGGACCGGGCGAAGAAAATCTCGTGGACCGCGTGACTGGCGAGCTGTCACTGCTTTAGTTAGCGTGGCGGTCGGCACGCGACGGCGGCGGAATCTGCTCGCCCGTCGCCGGCTCGTGGGCTGAATCGAGCGTCGAGGGGACGACGCACCGGTCTGGTTCGCGATTGACGTGACTGTAGCCGACAGGGTCGTTCGCCAGCGGATGGGCAGGATTCTCGCGGGAGTCGAGCCGCGCAGCCCGGAGCGCATCGAAGCCGCCGATGCGGGCGAGAATCCCGCGCCAGTGGTTCGTCGTCGCGGTCGGCACTCTGACCGGATGGGGCGGCTCGGCGTCGGGCGTTGCGAGCGCGAGCATCGCCCGGTTCACGTTTGCCGCGAGGTCGTCGTGGTCGAGGACGACGCCGACGCGCGCCGACGGCGGTGCGCGTGCCGCGAGCACGTCCAGTCCGAGGTGGAGCGCGCGATACTCGGCGACGTTGTTGTTCGGGGGAGAGTCCGCGACAGCCAGCCGCGCGACCGTCTCGCCGTCACCCGTCTCGATGAGCACGCCTAAGCCGCCAGCTCCGGAGTCGCGGTAGGAGCCGTCGGCAGCGACGTAGAAGTCTCGATGGTGGGTGCGCGGCGGATGCGCGATGTGGGGTGTGGGGCTGTCGTCGAACAGCGACCTGAGTGCCGGCCGGCCGTATGCGGCCATACTAAACCGTGATATAGCTTCAAGCATAAATCTACGCCATTCGTGACAGACGTTAACACAGATACGCCGTCCGAAAGCTTCACCCTGGAACCGGAGTGAGTATCGACGTGCGACACCGGAATCTCCTACTGTTTGTGACGCTGGCCACCGTCTGGGGGGCGGCGTTCGTCGCCATCAAGGCCGGACTCGGAACGCCCGATGCACCGGCCGGCTTCTTCGAGACGCCCGTCCTCTTTGCCGCGCTCCGATTCGATATTGCCGGCGTTATTATGCTCGGCTACGCCGCCGTCGCGACCGACCGACTCATCCCCGAGGGTCGCCGTGAGTGGGCCAGCATCTGCTCGACTGCCGTCCTCATCATCACGCTGTATCACGCGCTGCTGTTCGTCGGCGAGACCGACCCCGCGGTGTCGAGTGCCGCCGCCGCCATCGTCGTCTCGCTCTCTCCCGTCCTGACCGCCGGCTTCTCACGCGTCCTCCTCCCGAGTGAACGACTCACCCCGCTGGGTGTCGTGGGGCTACTGCTCGGCTTCATCGGCGTCGCGATACTCGCCGTAGAGGACGTCCAGAATCTCGCGGTTGCGCCGGGGCTCGTCGCCGTCTTCTTCGCCGTACTCGCGTTCGCCGCTGGCTCCGTCGTGAACCGCCGACTCGACGCCGCGCTCCCGAACGCGTCGCTCGAAGCGTGGGCGATGGTCATCGGCGCAGCCCTGCTTCACGTCGGCAGTCTCGCTATCGGCGAGTCCGTCGCCGACGTGGTGGTCACGCCGCGTGCAGTCGGCGCGCTGCTCTTTCTCTCGGTGGCGGCCAGCGCGCTCGGCTTTCTCATTTACTTCGATCTGCTGGCGCGGCTCGGTCCCATCGAGATCAATCTCGTTTCCTACGCCGCACCAGTCGTGACCGCCGTCGTCGGCTTCCTCTTTCTCGGCGAGCTCATCGACGCCCGGACCGTCGTTGGCTTCGCCGTCATCCTCGCGGGGTTCCTGCTGGTGAAGCGACGGGCGGTCGCAGCCGCACTGGAGTGACGGTCGTGTTCAGATACGCAGTTTGCAGCGGTGGAGCTGATGGGAACAGCTGAACGCCCTCGGCTGTCTCGACTTCTGCTCGCGGGCCGGAGGCCCGCTCGCACGGCTCGTGGCGACGCTGTCACCACACTGCCCGCGGCTCGCTGTCGTCCGAGAGAGCGGAGCTCTCTCGTGCTTACATCGTCATCAGAAATCTTCGATTGCGGATTGGCAGACGAGAACCTGTGGCTCTCGTCAACGCCGGGGTTCGTTGAGCACAGCGGGAGCAACGCTCCCGCCAGCAGCCGGGCGGCGTCGCCGCCCGGCGACCGCCTCGCCCTTTCAATCCACCAGGAACACTGGCTGAACCGTCGAGCGCAACCGATCAATTTCAATCCTTATCTGAACACTACCGGAGTGACGCACCCAGTACTGTTTTGCCCGCTGACAGAGATTCGCGAGCAGGGATGGGAGATTCAACCGAACGTGACCCGGTGGGCGAACAGTTCGGCGGAACCACAGATCTCTACGACGTGGCCGAGTGGGACGAACGCGGACCGATAGACACGCTCGCGGTGAAGATACACGCCGCTGCGCGCTGGGGCGGCAAGGGTGTGCTCGTACTCGTCGCGCTCGTCCTGCTGGTCGCACAGGTAGGTATCATCGGCTACGCCATCTACCAGAATCCGGCACTCGGCGCGCTGACAGTTCTCTCTGTGGTGCCGGCAATCGCGCTCGCGGGCTTCGTCTGGTATCACGACGAGACGATGCGCGAGCCGTGGTGGCCACTCGCGGTCACATTTATTCTCGCCATCCTGTTCGCTTCCTTCGCTGCGACGGTAAACACGGCGCTCAGTGGGCTATTCGGCGGGATTCAGTTCGGGATGGTGTTGTTCTTCTTCCTCGTGGTCGCTCCCGGCGAGGAGTTCGTGAAGTGGCTCGCGATCCGGGTCTACGCTTTCGACCGCTCCGCGTTCGACGCCGTCATCGACGGGGCAGTCTACGGGGCCGTCGCCGGGCTTGGCTTCGCAACCGTCGAGAACGCCCTCTACATCGTGCAGGGTGTCCTCCGGGCGAACGCGCTCACCGGACCAGGGACCATCGACGCCGCGTTCCAGACGGCTTCCGCCCGTGCGTTCGTCGGACCAGGTCACGTTATCTACTCCGCCTTCGCCGGCTACTATCTCGGCTTGGCGAAGTTCAATCCCGAAAACGCCGGGCCGATCGTCGCGAAGGGGCTGCTCATCGCCGCGGGCATCCACGCCACGTACAACAGCATCGTCACCTACGTCTCGTTCCCGGGTCTCACGTTCATCGGCTTCATCATCGTCTTCGACGGCATCTTCGGCTACATCCTCTACCGGAAACTCAGCCGCTACAACAGCTACTACGCACGGGTAGAAGATGAGAGTGACTCGACCGTCGAGCCGGCGATCACGCGAATCGAGGAGTCGGACTAGATCAGCGACGGCGCGTCTTTCGCCTCGCTCAAGCGTTCGACCTGTTCATCGGAGAGCTCCACCTCGGTCGCGGCGAGGTTCTCCTCCAGCTGGTCAACGGTGCGAGCCCCGACGATTGGCGCGGTCATCGTCGGCTGTTCGAGCAGCCACGCGATGGCCACCTGGACGGGCGAGGCGTTTACCTCGTCGGCGACAGTTTCGACCTCGTCGAGCACGTCGAAGTTCGCTTCCGTCAGATAGCGGTCCTCGAAGCGGTCGCTTTCTGCACCGCGGGTCCCCTCTGGAATCTCGTCGCGCGTGTACTTCCCCGAGAGGAAGCCACCGCCCAGCGGCGACCACGGACACATCCCGATGTCGTACTCGGCGAGCGCGTCGATGTAGTCGTACTCTACTTCCTTCGTGACGAGGCTGTATCGCGGCTGTGCGACAGTGAACGGTTCGTACCCCTCGCGGTCGGCAATCTCGTTGGCCTGCGCGATACGCCACGCATTCGGCTCCATCGTCGAGGTGCCGAGATGATTCACCGTGCCGTCGCGCACGAGTCCGTCGAGCGTGCGCATCAGCTCTTTTGCGGGCGTCGCGTCGTCCCAGCGATGAATGTACAGGAGGTCGAGATACTCCGTGCCGAGCCGGTCGAGAATCTTGCCGATCTGTCGGCGAATATGCTTGCGCGAGAGTCCCCGACCGTTTGGATCATCCTCGCGGGTCGGCCAGTACACCTTCGAGGCGATGACGAAGTTCTCGCGGTCGCGCCCGGCGAGCCAGTCGCCGATCCACTCCTCGCTCAGCCCGCCGCCGTACACGTCGGCAGTGTCGATGAAGTTACCGCCTGCATCGGCGTACGCGTCCAGCAAGTCGTGTGCCTGCTTTTTGTCCACCTCGTAGCCGTCGTCGGTCTCGCGACCGAACCGCCACGTTCCGAAGGCGATCTCCGTCACCGCTGTCCCCGTGTTGCCGAGTTGGGTGTACTCCATACCGGCTCTCTGATCGGCGGTCACCTCAACGTTCGGTTAGCCGAGGGTGACGACCGTGACCTCGTGACTCCCCTCGACAGTGTCGATAGTCGTCGACTCGACGATACTCGTCGCCAGTTCTCGTCGCCAGCCGGCGACGGCCTCGGTGTGAGCCTCTCGGTGTTGTTCAACCGAGTAGTCGCCGGCCTCGCGCAGTCGCTCCTCGGTGTCGTCCGGCGTCGGAAACGCCGGCAGCTCGGCGACGAGCTGGGCGGGATCGATATGAACGGGCTGTGGGTCGCCGTAGTCGGCTTCCTGTCCGTCGAGATGGAGTCGAGCGCGCATACGACCCGAGAATGGGGGCGTGATACGGAGTACCGCGCCGGCATCGCGCCGGACGTTCGCCTCCACGGCGGTGACGATGTCATCGGTGTGGACGACGACGCGGTCGATTGCGAGCGGGCTGTCTGACTCCACACTCCAGGCGACGAGTCACAGCGAGAAGAACCGTTCGGCTACTGCGGGTCGAACGTCTGCCCGCGGAACCACAGCGCCCACGCCGTGACGACGACGCCGCCGTAGCCGAGTACCCAGATGAACGATCCCACACGTCCGAGTCCGAGCTGCGAGAAGACGTAGTTGCCGAGCCCGGCGAGTGCAATCGCAGCCGCGAACAGGCCGGCCACGGGGAGCCAGTCGGGGCGGTCTGTGTCGTCTGCCATACCTTCTGTTATCCCCGTAGCCACCTGAATCCGCCGGTCCGTGCTGGCGTGACACAGTAATCTGACCACCACCAACAGCTTGTTTACGTGCCACTCTACCAGATGATTACGCGGATCACTCGGTCGGATACGGTAACCACCAGACTGCACGGGTGCCCGTTCGTGTCCCTCCTGAACTCGGGACGAAACAGCCGTTGCTCGAAGGTTAGTATCTCCAGAATTGTGGTGGCTGGGGAGGCCCACGCCCGAGATTCGCGTCGGACAGTAATCGCCCGGAAAGTGGATGGGCCAACTCGGATTTGAACCGAGGGCCTCCCGGTTATCAGCCGAGCGCTCATACCTGGCTGAGCTATTGGCCCAGGTCAGCGCATCTTAGCGTATCGCCGTTGGTTGTTTAACCGTTTCGTTTCGGTAGACGTTACGTGTCGTCGTCGACGTTCCGGTACTCGTCACCGTCCATATCGATGGTGTCGCCGTCTCCCGATCCTGGCCCTGCTCCGGGTCCCGAACTCCCCCCCGTCATCGGCCCGTCGCCGTCGTTCGGGAAGCCACCCATATAGATGTTACCGGTGGCAAAGCCACCGGTTTTGGCGTCGAGATACGGCGTAACGACGTACTTCTTCACGACGACGCGAATCGGATACCGAGTCGGCGGCAGCGCCAACAGTAGGGCGACGAAGTCGGTGACCAGTCCGGGCGTGAGGAACATCGCGCCTGCGACCAGCAGGAGCGCGCCGTCGACGAGTTCATTCGTCGGCATCTCGCCGGTCGCGAGCTTACGTTGGAGCTTCGCGAGCGTGCGCCGCCCCTCGGCGCGCACGAGCACCATTCCGATGAGCGCCGTCAGGACGACCAGCGCGACGATAGCGACCAGCGAGAGGCGGGTCGCGAGCACGGCGAGCAACATCGCGTCCAACAGCGGCACCAACAGGAGGACGGCGATGACGCGAAAGTCGAGTTTCATACCTGTGGTCGGGGACGGGGTCGGATAATCTTTTTCGAGCAGCGCAGCTATCCGGCGAAAAAATAAAACGAACGGAGATTACTCCTCGACGGTGACGGCTT
Organism: Halobacteriales archaeon; assembly: GCA_034521675.1. Classification (GTDB taxonomy): domain Archaea; phylum Halobacteriota; class Halobacteria; order Halobacteriales; family Haloarculaceae; genus Halosegnis. The sequence continues at coordinate 58,816 of JAXHLZ010000006.1, forward strand.
CGATTTCGGCGTCCTCCTGTGGCTGGTCCTGTCGGTCGGTCGGGAGCGAACCGAGCTCCTCAACGACATCCATCCCGTCGATGACCTGCCCGAAGACGGCGTGCTTGCCGTCGAGGTGAGGCTGGGCGTCCAGCGTGATGAAGAACTGCGAGCCGTTGGTGTTCGGTCCGGAGTTCGCCATACTCAGCAGGCCGGGACCGTCGTGCGTGAGGTCGTCGTGGAACTCGTCGTCGAACTGGTAGCCGGGGCCGCCGCGACCGGTCCCGGTCGGGTCACCGCCCTGAATCATAAAGTCTCCAATGATTCGATGGAACGGAACGCCCGCGTACAGCGAGTCGCCCCGGACTTCGCCGGATTCGGGGTCCTCCCACGTGTTCGTGTCCGGAGCCGGCGTCGCGTCAGCTGCCGGGTCGGCGTGGGCGAGTCCGAGGAAGTTCTCGACCGTTCGGGGTGCGCGGTCGGCGAACAGCTCGATAGTGATGTCGCCGTGAGTGGTGTGAAAGGTGACCGTCGGATTGTCCGGGTCGGCACGCTCGTGGTTCTCCATACCCCAAGGTGGCGTGTTGCGCGCAAAAAGGTAGTGGAACCGCCCGGCGGAACCATCACCCGACTCCCGCTATTGGTACACCGACGACGCGGTCGACTCGAACGCCGCTGGGGAGTCATACCCCTCGATGCGCGCCGCCAGCTCGCCGTCAGCGAGAAACAGCGCAGTCGGCGCGACGACCACATCGTATCGGTTGCGGAGTTCCGGCGCGTCCTCACCGTCGACACCGAACCGGGCGACCGACGCCGGGAGTGATTCGGTTATCCCATCGAACTCGGCTTTCAGTCGCTCGCAGGGCCGACAGCCGTGAGTGAAGACGAACACCACGGCGTCACGGTCACGCAACGCGGCGTCGGAATCCTCCGGCAGCAGCGACAGTGAGCCCGGAACCGGAGAGTCACGGGCTGCGTCCACCATTCCGACAGCCGCGAGCAGCGTCTCGGGCGAGGCATCGTCGAGGAATCGCTGGATAGCCTTCAGGAGACAGAACTCCTCGCGTGTCACATCGTGGCTATCGATCTGGTCGGCCGCCGCTTCGGTGGAGAGGCCAAACGTCTCCGCAACGGCCTCGTGAAAGCGTGTCGTCGAGCAGTCGCCGTACGTCGAACGGACGATATCGAGCGTGGCGGCGAACGAGTCGGTGAGTTCGACCCGATCGTCGGACTCCACGAGCACGTCCGCGGCGACGAGCCGGTCGAACAGCTCGCTGTCGTCGGCCATCTCAGACACCCAGATACCGCTGTCGTGTCTCGTCGTCGGCCGCAAGCTCGTCGGCCGTGCCGTCGAAGACGACCTGTCCGGCGTCGACGACGTATGCGCTGTCGGCGATGCTGGTGGCGGCGACAGCGTTCTGTTCAACGAGGAGAATCGTGCGGCCGGAGTCGCGAATCCGCTTGATTGCGCGCTCGACCGTCTCGATTATCTGCGGCGCAAGCCCCTCGTACGGCTCGTCGAGCAGGAGGAGCTGTGTCGGCTGGCGGAGCGCGCGGGCGATAGCGAGCATCTGCTGTTCGCCGCCCGACAGCGTGCCGGCCGTCTGATTGCGCCGCTCGTCCAGCCGCGGGAAGTCATCGTACACCTCGTCGAGCGACATTCCGCTGTCCGTTGTTGCCACGTCACGGCCCAATCGATTCGAAACGTTCCGCGCCACCTCCGGCAGGTGGAGATTCTCCTCGACCGTGAGATTCGGGAAGACGCGCCGCTCCTCTGGAACGAGCGAGATACCCTGTGGAGCGATATCCTCCGCGGGCTGGCCGGCAATATCGTGACCTCGAAACTGAATCGATCCGTCACGCACCTGTGGCGGCGTCGCACCGGCGATACACCGGAGCGTCGTCGTCTTGCCGGCACCATTGCGGCCCAACAGCGCACAGATTTCACCCTCTTCGACATCCATCGACAGCTCGCGCAGGATATGGCTCTCGTCGTAGTACGCGTCGACGGCGTCGAGCGAGAGTATACTCATTGGTCGACACCCCCGAGATAGGCGTCTTGGACGCGTTCGCTCTCGCGTATCTCCGTCGGCGTCCCCTGCTCGATGACGCTGCCCCGATCAAGTACGATGATGCGGTCGGAGATGTTCATCACGACTTCCATATCGTGTTCGACGAGCAGAAACGTGAGTTCGCGCTCGGCCTTGACCTCCTCGATGAGTTCGACGGTTGCGGCGGTCTCTTCGGGCGACATCCCAGCCGTCGGCTCGTCCATCAACAGCAGGTCCGGTCCTGCCGCCAGCGCGATGCCGAGTTCGAGCCGGCGCTTGTCACCGTAGGGGAGCTCCGAGGCCGTCGTGTCTCGTTGATCCCACAGTCCCACGTCCTGGAGTGTCTCGCGCGCGACAGTGTCGACCTCGTCGTAGGAGTCGAGCCGCGACAGCAAATTCAGTCGGAACGAGCCGTGTTCTGCACCCAGCGCCGCGATACGCGCATTATCGATGACGGGAAGCTGGGGGAAGATAGAGGCGGTCTGGAACGACTTCGAGACGCCCCGCTGGACCACGTCGTGGGGAGCGAGTCCGACGATAGACTCGTCTTTGAATCTGATATCTCCCTCCGTCGGGTCGAGCCGACGCGTGATGAGATTGATGAGCGTCGACTTGCCGGCCCCGTTCGGGCCGATGAGGCTGACGCGTTCGTTGCTGTCGATGGAGATGGAGACGTCGTCCGTCGCCGTCACTCCGCCGAACCGTTTCACCAGGTTCTCTGTTTCGAGTAGTGACATTCAGTCGTTACCTCCCTCATCGCTCTGTGTCTGTGTCTGTGTGCGATTCGTGTCGGTGACGCGACGGGCTAGCGACCGGAGCCGCCGGAAGCCGCCCCAGACGCCATCGGGAAACAGCCACACGATGACGACGAACACGATACCGAGCAGTAAGTGCCAGCGGTCGCCGATGAGCCCGATAGAGCTGGCGACGTTGTCCATGTACAGGTAGATACCCGCACCGATGAACCCGCCAAACAGCGTACCGACCCCTCCGAGGATAGACATAATGACCACGTCCCCGGAGATGATCCACCGGAACGGTGACGCCGAAGCGTTCCCCGCCTGAAGCGCGTGGAGTCCACCGGCGAGCCCGGCGAACGCACCCGAGGCGACGAACGCCGCGAGCTTGTATCGCCAGACGTTCAGCCCGACGAACGACGCGCGCTGTTCGTTCTCGCGGATCGCTTTGAACACCAGCCCGTAGGGAGACTGGAGGATGCGATAGGCGACGGCGACCGACAGGACCGTCAGAACGGCGGTGACAGCGTAGAGCCACGACGGAATGATACCGAGTGGCGTCAACACCGGCAGCCCGGCGTTGAGCGGAATCACCCCGAACAGCGCGTTCTCACCCAGTAGGAGTCCGTCCTCTCCGTTGGTGAGTTCTCCGGCCGGACCGAGCATCGTGTAGTAGATCATCTGTCCGAACGCCAGCGTCAGGATGGCGAAGTAGATCCCACCACGGCGCAGGGAGAGATAGCCGATAAGCGCCGCCAGCAGGATGCCGACGACGACGGCCAGCGCGACCGCGACGAGCGGGAACGAGAACTCGACGTGGTAAATCAGCGCACCGACGGTCATCCCGCCGGCCCCCCAGAAGGCTGCGTGGCCGAATGACAACAGCCCGGTGTAGCCGTGGAGGAGGTCATACCCCATCACGAAGATGCCCCAGATGAGAATCGGGGTTGCCAGCCCGGCGTAGCCGTTTAGCACGTCGCTCACGACCGGTGCTTCCGCAAACAGATACGGGAACGTGAGGACGGCGACGAGAGTGAGCCCGAGCACGCGCAGCTCGTCACGTGGCAGTCGGGACGAGCGGTCGCTCACGACGCCACCTCCTCACCGAGCAAGCCCTGTGGACGGTACAGCAGGACCAGTGCAGCGATGACATAGATGCCGACCTGCGACCACGCGGCGAAGCCGATACCGGCGATGGAGACGCGCACGAGTATCGACTGCGTGAGTCCGAGCAACATCCCGCCCGCCACCGCACCGCGTATCGACCCGACACCGCCGATGACGACGGTAAGGAAGGCGGGCACGAGAATATCCGTCCCGCTCGTGTAGTTGATGGCAGCAATCGGCCCGCCGACGACGCCGGCCACCCCGGCCAGCGCCGACCCGATGCCGAAGATGACCAGATACGGCCGAGTGATTTTGATGCCAAGCAGTCTAACCATCTCGGGATCGACGGTCCCTGCCTTCACGACGAGCCCGAAGTCGGTGTACTCGACCAGCAGATACACCAGTCCGACGAGGACGGCAGTGATGACGATAATCCAGAGTCGCCACTGCGGGAGCGAGATGCCCGAAATTGGAACCGGGTCGGCGGCCCACGCGGGCGAATCGAACCGGTAACTTCCGCGACCGACCAACAGTCCGAGCAGCTCCTGGACGATGATGGCCAGTCCGAACGTGACGAGAATCTGGTCGGTGTCCGGGCGATCATAGAACGACCGCGCGACGAATCGCTCGAACAGCAGTCCGAGCACGAACACGAGGAGCGCGCTCGCGACGAGGCCCACGAGGAAGCCCGCTTCGAGTCCGATACTCGTGAAGCCCCACTGGGCCAGATAGCCGCCGGGCTCGAATCCCTGTGCGACGTAAAGTCCGAAGAACGCGCCGACGAGATACAGCGCACCGTGCGCGAAGTTAACGAACTCGACGGTGCCGAGGATAATCGAGAGACCAACGGCTAAGAGGACGTAAATCGCCCCCTGTTGGAGCCCGCCGAGCAGGATTGAAACCACGTTGATGAGGAGGCTCACGGACGACCCCTCGTGTGCGGTGCGTGACTCATAGATACGTGGAGCGACGGGCGGCTCACTGTGGCTCGACAGGCCCCAGCGTACACTCCGCTGCCGGACCGGCGTCGCAGTTATAACTGACCTGTGACCGGTCGGTCAGATTCACGATTTCGAAGTAGTTACCAGTGGAAATCTGGTCTGCCGGCAACCCTCTGACGACGGGCACAGATCGCTGTGCCTGGTGGTCACAGCCGCGCATCGTCTCCTGACCCATCCCGAGGTTACTGTAGTTGTAATCCTCGAGCTCGCCGATAACGTCGATTGGATTGAACGAGCCGGCTCGCTCGACGGCAGCCGCGTAGTTGAGCGTCTGGCCGTACGCGAGCTGTGCGACGCCCGAAGGCGTCCGGTCGTACGCGCTCTCGAACGCCTGCGTGAACTCGTTAGACGGCGTGTTGTCGATGGCCGAGTCCCACGCGACGGTGCCGAACACGCCCGAGATGGCGTCGCCGGCGGCGCTGGCCATCGGTCGGTTGTACAGCGGCAGCACGATATCCATACTCTCGTCGAGTCCGGCGGCGACCGCCTGCTGGACGGAGGTCGCGCCGTCGAGCCCGTAGTGGTCGAGGAGGAGCACATCCGCGCCGGAGTTTGCCGCCTCGGAGAGGAACGAGGAGTAATCATCCTCTCCCAGCGGCGTCGGGACGGAGTCGATCTCCTCCCAGCCGGCTGTCTCGGTGAGCGAGCGCCGCATCGACTTCTGGACCGACTGGCCCCACGTGTAGTCGGCGTACAGCTGGTAGAACGTGTTGTCGCTGCCGTACTCCTCTTGCAGCACCGGGGCGAGCGCCTCCGCAGTGTAGTAGGCGTTGAACATCTCCCGAAATCCGTATCGGGCGCAGTTTGCGCCTGTCGTCGCATTCGAGTGCGTGAGACACGCCATGAAGATGACGTTCTGTGCCTGACACTCGGCCTGCACGTTGATCGCAACCGACGACGACGAGCCGCCGGTGATCATAATGGCGTTCTCCCGCTCGATGAGCTGTTTGGCGTTTTCGCGGGCTCGCGTCTTGTTCGTCCCCGTATCCATCACCTGGTAGTCGATGGTCTTCTCGGCGACGCCGTTACCGGAGAGACCGTCGAACTGCGAGTCGACCCAGCCGCCGCCGTTATTGAGATGCTCGACCGCCAGCTCGTAGCCACGGAGTTCGTCTTCACCTTCGGAGGCGTACGGGCCGGAGCGCGGGACGTTGAAGCCGAACGTCGCCGTGTCTCCTTCGATTGGATAGTTACCGACCGATTCGCCGCCGCTACTGGTGAGTGAGCTACATCCCGCGAGACCGGCGATACCGGCCGCGCCAGCTGCCTTCATCACGGTTCGTCGAGTGTGGTTGGTATCGTTCATCACGATAACGATATTGATAGTACACTACGGTATAAGTATGGAGTAAAAATATGATAAATATACACACGGCGGGTCGAACTCTCACTGCGACGCTGACGCCGGAATTCCTTACCTCTCGGCCAGCTCGTCGCGGATTTGTTCCGGCACCGACGGGTCTCGCAGCGTCGTCGTGTTGCCGAGATCCTCCTCGTTTGAGATGTTTTCCAGGATGCGGCGCATAATCTTCCCCGAGCGCGTCTTCGGCAGATCGCCGACGAAGATGACGTTCGACGGGCGAGCGAACTTCCCAATCTCTTCTTCGACGGCGTGGATAATCTCCTCGCGCACGGCGTCGCTCTCCTCGATTCCCTCACGGAGGACGGCGTACACGTCGGGTACCTCACCCTTCTGTGCGTCCTCTCTCGCAGCCACGGCGGCCTCAGCTACCTTCTCAACCTCCGAGACGGCAGATTCCAGTTCCATCGTACCGAGCCGGTGACCGGCGACGTTCATCACGTCGTCGAGCCGCCCGAGCACGCGCCAGTAGCCGTCCTGCGACTGGACCGCGCCGTCACCGGCCTTGTAGTTCCAGTCCTGCCAGTCGTCTGAGTCGGTGTCAGAGAACGCTGCCCAGTAGGTGTCGATGAACCGCTCGTCGTTGTCGTACAGCGTCTGAAGCATCGACGGCCACGGCTGCTCGATGATGAGATTGCCGGCCTGTCCCGATGCCTCGGGCAGTTTCTCGCCGTCATCGCCGACCAACGCCGGCTCGATACCTGGACACGCACGGCCGGCAGAGCCGGGCTTCATGTCGTCGATCGCGGGCAGATTCGTGATCAGATGGCCGCCCGTCTCCGTCTGCCACCACGTATCCACGATAACGGCGTCCTCGTCGCCGATATGCTTGTAGTACCAGAGCCACGCCTCCGGCTGAATCGGCTCACCTACCGTCGTCATGTGCCGGAAGTCGAAGTCGTACTCGTCGGGGTACTCTTCGCCCCACTTCATAAACATCCGGACCGCCGTCGGCGACGTGTGGAAGATATCTACGTCGTACTTCTCGGCGATCTCCCAGATGCGTCCCTTGTGCGGGTAATCAGGCGTATCCTCGTACATCACGCTCGTCGTCCCGAGGGCGAGCGGGCCGTAGACGATGTAGGAGTGGCCGGTAATCCAGCCGATATCGGCCGCACACCAGTAGGTGTCGCCCGGCTCGATATCGAGGACGTTCTTCGCGGTCGCTGCGGTGTAGGCGAGATAGCCGCCAGTCCGGTGTTGACAGCCTTTCGGTTTTCCGGTGGTTCCCGAAGTGTACATCAAGAATAGCGGGTCCTCGGCGTCCCGCGAGACGGGCTCGACCTGCTCTCCGCTATGCTCGTCGAGCAGCCCGTCCATTCGGATGTAGTCGTCGGACATGTCGACCTGCGGCTCGTCGTGGCGTAGCCACGCCAACACGTCGGGGTCGCGCTCCGCCTGTTCGAGCGCCTCGTCCGTCTTCTCGACGTGGCTCAGGAACTCGCCGCGGCGGTAGTAGCCGTCGATAGTGACGATGAAATCCGAATCGGCAGAGTCAGTGCGCTCTGCGAGCGCCTGTGCGGAGAAGCCCGCGAAGACAACGGAGTGAGGTGCGCCGATACGGGCACACGCCAGCATCGTAATCGGGAGTGCGGGCACCATCGGCAGGTGGATCGTCACCACGTCATCCTCCTCGACGCCCTGTGCGCGCAGCGCGGCGGCCGTCTCGTTCACCCGTCGGTAGAGGTCCTGATAGGTGATGTTCTCCTGTTCGCCCTCAGAGCCCTCCCAACAGATTGCCGTCTGGTTCTTCCGCTCGTCGAGATGGCGGTCGACGCAGTTGTAGGAGGCGTTCAGCTTCCCGCCGACGAACCACTCGAAGAAGGGGGGGTTCGAGCCGTCGAACGTCTGGTCCCAGCGCTCGTCCCAGTCGAGAAGTTCGGCGTAGCGGTCGAACCCCTCAGGGAACTCACCGACCTCGTCGTAGATGGCTCGGTCGGTGGCGTTGGCCTGCCCGACGAACTCTGGCGGCGGGCGGAAATACTCCTGCTCGCGGAGCCGCGATTCCAACTGAACATCCGCTGTGTCCTCATCAGACATGGTAGATTAGTCACCCGACAGATGGGTATTAGTCCCGGTGTCTAACTATGCCAACTCGGAGTCGCCTTCCCCGTCGAAGAAGGCAGCGAGGAGCTTCCGCTGTGCACGCCGGAGGTGATTGTGAAGAGTGGGAGAGGAGACGCCGATAGAGTCGGCGAGCTCTTCGGCGGTCGAACCTCGGGGCCAATCGAAGTAGCCAGCGTGGTAGGCGACCTGCAACACTGACTGCTGTCGGTCGGTGAGTTCGGATTCGAGCGCCTGCTGAAACTCCGTCGCCGTCCGCACGGAGCGTTCAATCTCGCGTTTCGCCAGCAGTCCGACGCCCGGATAGGCGGCTTTCATTCCATCGATGAACTCACGCACGTCCGCAGTCGGGGCCAGCTCACACGAGAGCGTCACGACGCCGTCGGTCGCAGTCAGGCCGGTGAGACTCGCTCCGCGGTCGATGAGTTCACTCGGCAGCGAGCCGCCGGTCGCGGTCAGTTCGAGCAGCGATCCGTCGCTGGCGGCGGCGATGAGCCGCGTGGAGCTCGCGACTTCGTCAAACTGTTCGAGCGCTCGTTCCGCGGAGACGCCGGAGGCGGTGACGTAGTAGAGCAGCGAACCGTCGTTGAGCGGGACTAATCCCTCGACGGTAAGCTCACAGCCGAGCTGTGCGGAGAGACTCCCGAACAGCGAGTCGACGTTGTCGCCGCGCAGCTCCAGTTCGACGACCGCATCGGCGAGCAGCAGCCGTTTCCATTCGATCGCGGCGAGCGTCTCGGCGATACGGCCGCCCAGCCCGCGGAGCGTTCGCCGCTCTGTGGAACCAACGGTGTCGGTCGCGGTCACCACGAGACAGCCGTGGTCGGTCTCGCCGGTGGTGAGCGGAATCGCGAGCGTTCGTCCATCCGCGGTGAGCTCACCGGCGTCGATAGCCGCAACGGCCAGAGCCGCCCCATCGGTGTGAGTGTCACCGGCGGTCGCCGCCGGCGCTGTCGACTCGGTCACGGGCGTGTCGAACGCGACCGCACCGGCGTATCGATCGCCAGCGACGAGCCGCTCACAGACGCGAGTGAACACTCCCTGTCGCGTACCGGCGTCCGCGAGCACGGATCCCGCGGCGAGGGTTCGCTGTTGTGCCTCATCGAATCGGTCCGGCGTCGATCGTGGCGACTCGACGCGCTCAGCCGCCGTTTCGTCTGTGAGCGTCGCGACGAAACCGTCGTGACCGTCGCCGAGTGGTGCGAGCGAGAGCGTCGCTGCGAGCGTTCCGCCATCGGGAAGCGAACTGCTGACGGGACCGCGCCACGTCTCGCCGTCGAGAGCTGTCTCCCACGCCTGAGTGAAGGAATCGGCGTCGTCGGGGGTGAGGAGACCGCGAAGCTCGCGCCCGGTGAGTGCGGTCGAGTCGTACCCGGTCGCCGTCTCGAACCGGTCGTTCACGCGCTCGACGTGCCCGTTCGCGTCGAGAACAAGCGCGGGATGGTCGAGTCGCTCGAAGAGTCCATCAGATCGCGGAGCGTCGTCGGCTCGCTCGAAGGCCGCCGCGATAGCCGACCGGTCGAGAGTGGCGGGATCTTCGGCTAGCCCGTCGATTCGCGTCCAACCGCCAGTGGCCATCACGACTGCGGGGGCAACGCCGCGCCGGAGCTGTGATCGGGCGTAGTAGCGGCGAACGTCTGCCGTCGAAACGTCGTCGAGCCGGGCCGCCGTCGCCGCGTCACCGACGAGCATCTGGACGCGACGGGGCGAGAGATCGAATATCGGTTCGGCATCACCGATTCCGTTGCTCTCGACGTATCGGTCGAGCTCACGTTTCACCGGGGAGATACGCATCCCGGTCGCCGTCGTCACCGGAGACGACGAGGAAAGAGTGCGCCGCGCCGTCGTGGGGAGAGATCCGAACCGACTCCGGTCGGAGTCGCACGATTTCGGTCGGTCGGAGCCCGACTTCGCCACAGAGTCGGACGAGGAGCCGCATCCGGTGGGTAACCGCGCTGTGCCGGAGCCGCCCGTACTCCTCGTCGTCCAGCCGTGCGCCGTCACCATTCGGTGGCATCTTTCGCAATCTTTTCCTGTAACGAAATAAGCACTACGGCAAATATACCGAATTGTTCAGGGAAGAAACGCGGCTTCATCGCCTGTTAGCCAGTAATCGAACGGGCTATCGGGCCATTCGGGTACGAGATTACGGAGATTTATTTCGGGATTGCACACACAGCCGAACTGTCACTCGTTGCGCGTGACCGTCTCGATTTCCCCAACCGTCTCGGGGTTCCGGAGTGCGGAGGTATCGCCGTAGGTCTCGCCGTCCGCGATTGCGTCGAGAAGCCGTCGCATAATCTTTCCCGAGTGAGTCTTCGGGAGCTCGGGGATGAAGACGATATCGCCGAAGCGCGCAGTCGGGCCGAGCCGTTCGCTAACGTGGCTCTCGATGCGGTCTCGGAGCTGTTCATCACCGCTGCGATCGTGCTCCGTACAGACGTACGCGAGCGCCGTGCCGCCGCGCTCGTTCGCCTCGACGACGGCCGCCTCGGCGATGCCGTCGACATCGATAATGGCACTCTCCAGTGTCGCAGGACCAAACGCCGTGTTACCGACGGTGACGGTGTCGTCCTCACGCCCGAGGAACGTGACGTAGCCGTCCTCGTCGACGACTGCGCGATCGCTCGTTACGTAGTACCAGTCGTCGGCGTTGGCACCGCTCGCCTCCGCCGCAAGTGACTGTGACATTCCCGGCCACGGCGTCGTGATGGCGAGATGGCCGGGATCGCCGGGAGCAACCGGCTCGCCATCGTCATTGATAACGGCGACATCGATACCGGGGATAGCGGGGCCGGCACTGCCCGGCTTCATATCGTCCACGCCGGGAAGCGTCGAGACGACGATACCACCGGTCTCCGTCTGCCACCACGTATCGACGACCGGAAGCGTGCCGTCGCCGACGTGGTCGCGATGCCAGTTCCACGCCCGCGAGTCGATCGGCTCGCCCACCATCCCCAGTAGTCGCAACGACGAGAGATCGTGTGACTCGGGATGCTCCTCCCCCCACTTCATAAAGGTGCGTACGGCCGTCGAGGCGGTGTAGAAGGTATCGACGCGGTGGCGCTCGACGAGCTGCCACATCCGGTCTTTCTCCGGCTGGTCGGGCGCACCCTCATACAGCAACGTCGTCGCGCCGAGTGCGAGCGGGGCGTACACCATATACGAGTGGCCCGTAATCCCAGCGGCCACATCGGCCGCACACCAGTGAGTGTCGTCCGGCTTGATATCGAGGACGCTGTGGCCGGTCCACGCGACGTGTGCGAGATAGCCGCCGGTCGTGTGGGTGACGCGCGACGGCTCTCCCGTCGTACCGGAAGTGTAGATGACGAAGAGCGGGTCGGTTGCGGCCCGGGGAACCGGCTCGACCGTCTCGTTACGGTGGGCGTCCAACAGCGTCTCGTACTGGTGGTGTTCCTCACCCAGATCGCACCGCGTCGTCGTCGAGCCGCCCGACGACGATCGGCTCCACGTCGTGGTCGACCGACATCCGGGCGGTGTCGGCGGTCGTGAGTTGATTGACGGCGCTCCCGCGGCGGTAGTAGCCGTCGCAGGTGACGAGGTAGCCGGACTTCGTCCGGTCGAGCCGTGTCGCCAGCTCGTCGGCGGAGAAGCCGGCGAAGACGACGTTGTGGAGCGCGCCGATGCGGGCACACGCCAACATTACGACGACCAGCTCCGGAACCACCGGCAGATAGCAGGTGACCACGTCATCGGCCTCGACACCGAGGTCGCGCAGTGCCGCGGCCGCCTCGTTCACCTCGCGGTGGAGGTCGAGATACGTGTAGACCCGCGTGTCGCCGTCGGCTCCCTCCCAGCGGATGGCGACGCGGTTCTTACGCGTCTCCAGATGTCGATCGAGACAGTTCGCGGCGGCGTTGAGTTCGCCACCAGCGAACCACTCGACGCGGTCGTCGTCGGGGAGCAGCTGCTCGTAGGGTGTCTCCCAGGTCAGGAACTCCGCCGCGCGCTCCCAGACGGCGAGAGGATCCGAATCGAAGACCGCCCGGTCATCCGGACCGACGTTTGCCTGCTCGACGAAGGCCGCCGGGGGCGAAACCGTGTCGTTGCGACCGGGAGTATATTCACCGCTCATTCAGCTATCGGGATTCTCGGGGGAGGCGTGTATAAGCGTTCTGTCGATTCTTCGCTCAGAACGCCCGCAACGCGTCGAGTCGGTCGGCGGCCGCACCCGAGTCGATCGCTTCACGCGCCTGTTCGAGTCCGTCCGCGATTGAGTCGCACCCCTCACCGGCATAGATACGGAGCGCGGCGTTGAGCGCGACAGCGTCGGCAAACGGCCCCTCGCGCTCACCGGTGAGCACTGCCTCGGTAATGGCGGCCGACTCGCCGGCCACGTCATCGACGCCAAGCGTCTCCTCCTCGAAGTCCATCCCGTAGTCGGGCGTCTCGATGGTGAAGTCCTCGACCTCGCCGCCGGACCACTCGGCGACGGTCGTGGAGCCCGGACGGATATCGTCGTATCCCTCCATCCCTTGGAACATCAGGACGCGGTCCACGTCCGAAGAACGGGTCTCCTGCAGCGTCTCGATGATGCGAACGGCGTACGGTAGGTGATAGAAGGAGCCAAGATGCGTCGACGCCTCGGCGGGGTTCGCCAGCGTCTCGATGGTGTTGACGAAGGTGCGAACGCCCATCGCAGTCGCGGCGCTCGGACAGGTCATCGACCGTCGGCGCGAAGTTGGGCTGGTAGTAGAAGCCGAAGCCGACCTCGTCGGTCATCGTCGGCTGAGTCGCCGGGCGCGAGGTCGGTCTCGACGCCGAGTTCGTCCAGCACGTGCTTGTAGGCGTCCTGTTTCTGGGTCGGGACGCGGTCGCCGGAGTGGACGACGACGGGCGTACCGGCTGCGGCGGCGACGAGCCCGGCGGCGACACCGAGGATAGCGGTTCGGCCCTTCCCGTCGTAGTTCGCACCACAGTCGACGGGGTCACACTCCGGTGCGGCGGTATCGGTGTCGACGGCCATCTGATCAACGAACGCGGCCAGCTCTTCAGGCGTGTTGCGCTTCCATCGGTTGGCGAGCCAGAACGCGCCCAACGTCGTCTGATCAGGGTCACCGTCGAGAATCCGGCGGAACGCTTCGCTGGCCTGTGCGCGCGTCATATCGTCTGCAGACTTGTGACCGGAGCCGACGACCTCCGTCATCAGTCTGACGAGCGGCCACTCCTCCTCGGTCGCGTTCGTCGCTGTCATACCTTCTCGTGGGGGCGCGTGCGACGAAAGCCCGTCGGCTCCGGTCATCACTCTACTATCTTAACGCCCACCTTTCATTCCCGATGCGCGCGTCTATCGGGTATGGAACTGCTCCCGCTTGCCCCCGATACTTCATATTTCCACGCCGCGTTGCGGCTCTATGGGGATATCCACGGTGAGCGACCAACTAGCACGGAGTCGCAGTTCCGGTCACACGCCACTCACACCGGCTACCGCGGCTTCGTTGCCGTCGACGAACAGCAGGTCGTCGGCTTCGTCTACGGCCACGACTCGAAGGCTGGACGCGAGTACCACGATCGACTCTATACCGCCGTGCCCGACGCCGTCGCGACGGAGTGGCTCACCGATACATTCGAGCTGGTAGAGCTGGGGGTGGCCTCGAACCGCCGACGAAGCGGTATTGCGAGCCGACTCGTCGACACCCTGCTTGACGGCGTCGACCAGTAGACGGGTCATCCTCACCACCGAGTGCGACAACCACGGCGCACAGTCGTTCTACGAGCAAACGGGCTGGGAACGCATCTACGAGCCCTTCATCGTCTCCGGCGTCGATATGGTCGTGTACGGCCGCGAGCTCACGTGAGCCAGTAGCGCGGCGAACATACGGAACCGAAAGCCGGGTATAGCTCCCCCACCTAACGCAGGCAATGAGCCAGCAGGCTGACTGGCGTGCCGGCATCGACGACGTCGACGCCGCGCTCATCGACGAGTACCAGAGCGGCTTCCCGATCGCCGAACGCCCGTTCCGCGCGCTCGCCGACGAGCTCGGATATCGAGGAGACGGACGGCACTCGACCGGGTCGAACGGCTCCTCGACCTGGGCATCTTCCGGCGCTTCGGCGCGGTGTTGAATCCGCCGGTCATCGGCTCCTCGACGCTCGCGGCCGTCAGCGCGCCCGAGGACCGCTTCGACGAGGTCGCCGAGATCGTCAACGGCTACCGGCAGGTGAACCACAACTACCGGCGCGACCACGAGTGGAACATGTGGTTCGTCGTCACCGCGAGCGACCGCGAGACCCGCGACGAGATCCTCGCCGAGATCGAGGAGCGAACCGGCTGTGCGGTGCTGAACCTCCCGATGCTGACCGACTACTACATCGACCTCGAGTTCCCGGTCGTCAACGACGACCGGTTCGCGCGGGAGTCGCTCGAGCGCGACGACGGTGAGCGCGACGCGCATCTCGCGAGACAGGCGCGCGGCGGACCTCTCCGACGCTCGACCGCCGGCTCCTGCTCGCGATCCAGGACGGCTTCCCGCTCTCGGCGACGCCGTACGCGCGACGTCGCCGCGACCGTCGACGCGCCGGACCGAGGCCGTCCTCGACGGCCATCGAGCGGCTGCTCGCGAGAACGGCTGTATCAAGCGCATCGGCTGTGTCGTCAACCACGTCGTCACCGGCTTCGACAGCAACTGCATGGTCGTCTGGGACGTTCCCGACGAGATGCTCGACGAGTACGGCGAGCGCGTCGGAAAACTCCCGTACGTCACGCTCTGTTATCACCGCCCGCGTCGCCCCGAACAGGGCTGGGAGTACAACCTCTTCACGATGGTCCACGGCCGCGACCCGGCTGCCGTGGACGAGGTCATCAACGAACTCGCGAACGAGTATCTCCCCGTCGACCACGAGCGACTCTACTCGACGGCGACGCTCAAACAGACCGGCGCACAGTACGAGGAGCTGGTCGAAACGGAGTAAATTTCTTTCTGATATTCTGTTAAAACAGATCGGGGGTGACGATCACGACGAATGCGGCTACGAAAGGACAGTCCTCACCGGCGAGAAGTACGTCCTCTTCGAGGGACGACTGGAGTCGATGCTGGAGCCCGGCGAGTCAGTTATGCTCTACCGGATGTCTTCTGAGAAATACGTCTCCCGGTCGGTATTCGGCGATAATCCGATGGACGACCAGCAGTTCCTGTGACTATCGACGCCCCGGGGTTCGGGGACTATTGTAGGCCGATAAAAACACTAACTCCTGGGCATCGGTATACAGGGCTGAGTGCCCTGAATTGGGCACGGTTTCAGATGACCCCTTATCGGATTGAAGCCTCGGCAAGCAGCGCGAGAAGTTCCCCGGACTCGATAGTTTCAGATGACCTCTTATGGGATTGAAGCACGACGCGGAAGATGATTCAATCGGCGAGCACGGCGTTTCAGACGAACCCTTGTGGGATTGAAGCGTGTATGGGCAAATCGAATTGTTGGCGTGGAAATAATTTTTTCAGACGAATTCCCGTAGACTGAAGCTCACTCGCTGCTTCCGGATTCCTCGGTAGCTGTCGACTCAACTGGGAAGAACTGCGTGTCTGGTGCATCGACTGGGCTATCTGAACCGGTGAGCCACGCCGGTGAGATAGACGACGCAAGCTGCAAAATGAGCTGCAATCGGGAGTTGGAAGGTAAAGACACCGTAGATGAGTGTGACGGCAATGATCGCAATCGAGCGAGCGTTCAGTCGGTCGGCGTCCCCGTAGTACGTCAACAACGCAACAACGAAAGACGCGACAGCGACGGCTGTGCCAACGAGGGGGTCATAGCCGAGAATCCACGAGTACAAGAGTGTGATAACGCCAAACAGGACGAATCCTGTACTGACGTGGATACGTCTTATGGAGGGCATATAACCGATATGTCTCTACGAGAGCATTAAAACCAACTGTTCTTGCTTCACGGACGCGAAACCAACCAGACGAGACTACATCGGACTCAGTGCGTATCTCGTTCGATTGTACGACTGCTAACTGTGACCACGACGATTTATCACCGTTTCGCCGCCACCACAACAGGTGGACATCTCCGAGACGAGCGCGGCCTGTCGAGGACGTGCTCGATACGCTCCGCTGGCGCGATTATCGCCGATGACGCCTTCTTCGAGGATATCCTGCTCGGACTACTCTCTCGCGGTCACGTCCTCATCGAGGATGTCCCCGGGACGGGCAAGACGCTCACCGCGCGATCGATGGCAACAGCGCTCGGTCTCTCCTTCTCGCGCATCCAGTTCACGCCCGACCTGCTTCCCTCGGACGTGACTGGCACCACAATCTACGACAAGGGACCGGTGAGTTCGAGTTCTCGGAGGGCCCGATCTTCGCGAACGTCGTCCTCGCCGACGAGATCGATCGTGCGCCGCCGAAGACGCAGGCTGCGCTGCTGGAGGCGATGGAGGAAGAGCAGGTCACCGATCGACGGGACGACTTACGAGCTGCCGAATCCGTTCTTCCTCATCGCGACCCGGAATCCCG
The DNA here is from genome assembly GCA_034521675.1 of Halobacteriales archaeon. Classification (GTDB taxonomy): domain Archaea; phylum Halobacteriota; class Halobacteria; order Halobacteriales; family Haloarculaceae; genus Halosegnis. Next base: position 75,595 of record JAXHLZ010000006.1, read on the forward strand.
TCGAGCAGTCGGGGAAACTTCCCGCTGCCCGAAGGCGCAGCTCGACCGGTTCACTCGTGAAGACCTCAATGGGATACCCCGGTATGGACGACGAGATTGAACTACTGAAGCGCCGGCTCGACCGCGTGGCGCAGTCGCCGGCCGTCGAGCCGGTGCTCGATACTGAGCGCGTAGCCGGCGCACGCGAAGCGCCCGAGCAGGTTCGCATCGAGGAGGACCTGCTCGCGTACATGGTATCAGTGACGCAGGCCACTCGGAGCGACCGCCGAGTCGCAGTGGGTGTCTCACCGCGTGGCACACAGCGACTGCTGGAGGCGTCACGGGCGGCTGCGACGCTCGCTAACCGTGCGTTCGTCACGCCGGACGACATAAAACGGGTCGCGATGCCAGTGCTCGCACACCGGCTCGTGCTCACGCCCGACGCGACCGTCGAGAACGTCGCCAAGCGCGACGTGCTCGCGGACGTGCTGGACCGCGTAGACGTGCCGACAGTTTAGCAGTTTGTAGGCGGTAAGCCCCCTTCCTCAAGGAGCGACCAGCGGGAGCGAGTAGGGAGGGGATACACCGTCCCCAGAAATCGAAGATTTCTGGTGTGCGAACGAATCGCGCAGCGATTCGTCCACGCCGTCATCATATTACAAACACGTTCGACCCCACCACCCAACCATCCCACCGATACAGTTAAATTGATACAATGTATAAACACAGGTGATGGATAGGCACGAAATAGAAGGCCACGAAGTCATTGAGGGAGAGGTGAAGCCGACCGGCAACGGCGCACACGTTCTCGTCCCGAAACGGTGGCGAGGAGCCGACGTGAAAATCGTCCGAACGTCCGATCCCGACGAATAGCCAATGTACTACACCTACAGATTCCGGCTTGATCCCACGCCTGAACAGCATGAACTGTTGGATCATCACCGAGATACCTGTAAGCAACTCTACAACCACGCTCTTGGAGAGTTCAAAGCAAATTCCCAAATCGACCGGGACGCTCAATCAACGAGTGCGTCAGGTTCGTGATCAACTCCCTGAGCTTCAAGGAGTGGTGGGATGAGCTGAACGATGTCTATTCAACGGTCGCACAAGCTGCTGTCATGCGTATCGAAGACAGCATCAAAGCCCTCTCTCAGTTGAAGCAGAACGGCTACAACGTGGGCAGTCTCAATTGGAAGCCCCCAAGGATTTCCGCAGTTTCACTTACATACAGTCTGGTTTCGAGTTCGATAGTAAGAACGGCCAGCCCGTACTGTCGCTGTCGAAACTTGCGGATATTCCCCTCATCAAACACCGCGCAATTCCCGACGCCGAGACTGTCAAAGAAATCACGATTAAGAAGGAGTCAACCGGTGAATGGTTCGCTTCATTCACCGTCGGCGATAAAGAGACACCTAAGAAACCAACCGACCCAGATCGATGTGTCGGGATTGACGTTGGCATCTTGAAGTACGCCCATGACACAGACGGCACCGCCGTCGAATCGCTCGACTTATCTGACGAACGCGAGCGGTTGGAACGCGCACAGCGCGACCTTTCGCGGAAGGAACACGGTTCCGCGAATTGGGAGAGACAACGGCAAGTCGTGGCCGAGCGCCACGCCGATCTCAAGCGAAAGCGTCGTGACTTCCTTCACAAACTCTCGAACTACTACGCCACCGAGTACGACCTCGTAGCGGTCGAAGACCTCGACGCGAAGGAGTTGGTCGAACTCCCCGGAAACTCACGGAATCGGGCGGGAGCGGCGTGGGGAACGTTCCTGTGGATGCTCGAATACAAGTGCGAACGCGAAGGAACGCACTTTGTCGAAGTCGATCCGAGGAACACGACGAAAGAGTGCGCGTCTTGCGGCGTCAAGACGGACAAGCCACTGTGGGTTCGTGAACACTCGTGTCCCTCGTGTGGGTTCGAGGCGGACAGGGACGCGAACGCAGCGTGGAACATTCTTTCTCGCGGTCTTGAAGATATAGGAGTGGTTCACTCCGAATCAACGCCTGTGGAGACTGCGCTCCCTACGGACACCGTTGTGTCTGCAAAGCGCGTCATCGAAACAGGAAGCCCCACCCTCAAGGAGCGAACGGCGTCAGCCGTGAGCGAGTAGGGTGGGGTAGTTCAC
>JAXHLZ010000007.1:0-82924 GCA_034521675.1 Halobacteriales archaeon
ACGACGTGGGACGGAACTGCGCTCGGTGGATTATTCACGTTCCTGCGGGTCGCGAGCGAGGCGCTTCCGGCCGCCATCACCGGTACGCGGCTCACCATCATCATCACTGTCGTCTCGATGGCCCTCGGGCTCGTCATCGCCGTTCCGCTGGCCGTCGCACGCGTCTACGGCGGCGGAGTGACGCGGTGGGCTGCACTCGGCTACACGGAACTCATTCGCGGGACGCCGCTGCTCGCACAGCTGTTCGTCCTCTACTACGGACTGTCGCTGTCGTCGACGCTGCGTGAGCTTCCATTCGTCGGTGGGGGGTTCGTTCCCGCACAGGCTGCCCTCGTCGCGATGATCGGATTCACCATCAACAGCTCCGCATATCAGGCAGAGTATATCCGATCTGCACTCCAGTCAGTCGAGGACGGTCAGCTCACGGCTGGTCGCGCAGTCGGGCTGTCGAAGCTCCAGACGATCCGATATATCGTCCTGCCACAGGGGCTCAGATACGCGATTCCCGGCTGGAGTAACGAGCTTATCTATCTCATCAAATACGCCTCGCTGGCGGCATTCATCACCGTTCCCGAGCTGTACAAGCGGACACAGGACATCGCTTCCGGCAACTTCCGCTACTTTGAGCTGCCGGTGCTCGCAGGTATCATCTATCTCGGGCTCGTGCTCTCTGCGTCCGCGCTGATGGGCCGCGTCGAGCGACGAGTCGCAATTCCCGGACTGGGCGAGTAGCTCAAGCTTACATAAAATCCGACAGCCCGGACTGGGAGTCGTCGTCCGGCTCGTCGGGCTGTGCTTCTTCCTCGTCTTCGGCGAGCACGTCGTCGTCGACGGCGTCGACACTCCCGGTTTCAGCCTGGGCTGTTTCGCTTTCGGTTGCGGCTTCCTCGACACGCTGCATAAATACGTCGCCGCCGTGCGACTCGGCGGCCTCGCCGCGCAGTTCCTCAGCGTCGTCGACAACCGACTGCACCTTGTTCGTCGACTCGCCGGAGCCGGTGACGAAGGCGACTTCGCTCGTACCGAACTCGTAGCGAGCGGCCATCCGCACCGTCAGCTCACGATTCTTGCAGTGGTGCGTCATCACGGCGAGAAACGGGACGATATCGCGGCGGGCGGTCGCGGTAGAGACGCCGGCGACCTGAGCGATCTGGGTTGCGACCTCATCGCGGGTCTTGTCCTTCGAGGAGCGGTAGGGGGCACCGCCGTACTGCGTCCAGCCGCCTCGTGTCTCATCGCGAGCAGCGGCGACGCCGGCAGCAATGTTATCAGTCGCGTACCGCCAGTAGGCGTAGTTCTGTGTCGCTCGGACACGGCCGAGCCAGCGGTCGGCACGCGCGAGATAGTCGTACGCGCGAGCGAGCTCGCCGGCGTCGTACACCTTCGGCACCTTGTCCTCGGCCCACAACAGCAGGTCGTCGGGCGTCTCGTCCACATCGTAGGTGAGACAGCAGCGCCTCCTCAGCGCCGTCTTCTTTGAGCACGGAGTCGAGGAACTCGAATATATCCTTCGTCGTATCGCGCTCGCCGTTGGTCACGTCCTCGACGGCGATTGCGTCGCGACCATCGGCGATTGCCTGCAGGTCCTTCACTGCACCGCGGAGGTCGCCGCTGTTCTGCTCGGCGATTCGTTCGAGCGCGTTCTCATCGAACTCGATTCCCTCCTTGCGACAGAGGTCACGGAGCACCGGGACGATAGATCGGGCCGACACGTCGCGGAATTCGATGGTCTGACAGGCGTTACGGAGCCCGCGTGACATATCGTAGAACTCGTTGGCGATGAGTACCATCGGCTGGCTCGCCTCCTTCACAACCTGCGTGACGGCGCGAGCACCGCCGCGGTCGTAGGTACCGTGGATGTTGTCAGCCTCGTCCATAATGACGAGCCGTCGACCCGGCGTTCCCTCGCTCGCCTGCGTGAGCGTGCTCGATTTCGCCGCCTCGCCCGCGACGCGATTGATAACGTCGCCGGTCCGCTGGTCGGAGGCGTTCGAGTTCGATGAGTGGCCATCCCATATCGTTAGCGAGCGCGTGGGCTGCGCTCGTCTTGCCGACGCCGGGCGAGCCGTAGATGATAACCGCCTCCTGATGGTCGTCCCACGTCTCCGCCCACTCCTTCAGGTCGTCGCGCGCGGAGTTGTTTCCACGCACCTCCGAGAGCGTCGTTGGACGATATTTTCCCGTCCAGTCGGTCATCTGTAATCTCCTGCATACGTCTGTTCTTATCCACGATAGCGGGGGCCGGTGGGTAGTCGTTTCGGACGGGCCGACGGCTCTTGATTCGTCTGTCACGTCACTCCGTCGCACGGCAGGAGACCGCTTTAGTTTGCGCCCCCCGCCCGACGAGTATGTCGCTGTTTCCCGAGACGCTCGAATCCGACCGCCTCCGCTACGAAGCGCTCCGCCCGGAGACGTTCGACCCACTCGATTTCCACGAGTACGTCAACGGGGACGCCCCGCACATCGATGAAATTACCCGCTACGTGACGTGGGACACCCACGAGACGCCGAAAGAGTCCGCGGGGTTCATCGAGCAGGCTGGCGAGCAGTTCGCGAACGACGAGGGAAGCCAGTACGCGCTGTACGCAACTGAGGGCGAGCTCGCCGGCGACTTCGTCGGGATGGGCGGACTCGGCGTCGACTGGGACCGCGACCTCGGGACGCTTGGCACGTGGCTCCGGAAGCCGGCGTGGGGGCGCGGATATTCGGGTGAGCGCGCGGCGCGCCTGCTCGAACTCGCTTTCGACCGGCTCGATTTGGCGATGGTCGCCGTCGAACACGTCCCTGAGAACGAGCAGTCCGAGCGCGCCATCGCGAAGTACGTCGACCGATTCGACGGTCGCCGGGAGGGGATGCTCCGGCGCAACACCGCCGACCCCAACAGAGAGGTATACGATATGGTCCGATACACGATTTCACGCGAGGAGTTCAAATCGAATTGCTGACATCCTCCCCGCGCTGAAGCGCGAGGCTTTCTCTTTTAATCTGCGTAAACGGCTGATACTCTCTCTACTCGAAATATGAGGTCCACCCCACCACTCTCAAACTTCCTGTAGTTGTACAGTTGGAGTCGATTTGCGACTACCGGCAGTTCCCACGGTATATATTATGAACGTTCATTATACTTATTACCCTCCGGTTCATCTACAGAGTAGATGCGCCGAGATGAAATTGAGCCGATGGTCCCGATAATGTCGATAGACGACACGTCCACGACGACTGCTCACGCCGATGGCGGACAGCACAAGCGCTACGACGTCAATGAGGTAGAGGCCGCTCTCGTCCCAATCGTCTCCTCGTCCAGCACATCAGAGTAAGACGACTGCTCTTGGAGATTAGAACATTGTGATTGATTATACGCATTGAGAAGGTGTTTTGCTGCGTAGAATCAGGGGACTGCAGAGGGGTGTCTGATGCTGCATAACGAACTCCAGTTGGAGTGCACGGGTAGGTTTATATATTACCCGTCGCTGTCCGGTGGATTCGGTTCGTTATGCAGCAAGACGAGCCCTGAGGGATTTGAACCCCCGACAACGTGGTCCGAAGCCACGCACTCTGTCCGGGCTGAGCTAAGGGCCCTCATCACCCCGTAGCGGGGTGGTATTCAAAAGCCCTTCCATCGGGGCTGTCTCCGACCGACGCGTTCATACTCGTACCTCGTGAGAAACATCTATGAAGCGGTTTCGAGGACTGCTCGAGCTGACGCGCCCGGGCAACGCGCTCACGTCGGGACTGCTCACGGCCATCGGTGCGGTCGTCGCCGGGACCGCACCGACGACGGGGCTGCTCGTGGACGCAAACGGTCCCCTGCGCGCCGTTGCAGCCGTGCTCGCGACGATGCTCGCAGTCGGAGCGGGCAACACCATCAACGACTACTTCGACCGGGACATCGACGCCATCAACCAGCCGGAGACGGCCGATTCCCCGCGGCGCGGTGACGCCGCGCGAGACGCTGGCGTTTGCATTCGCCCAGTTCTGCGTGGCGGTAGCGCTCGCGCTCGTCCTCCCGCCGCTCGCCGTCGCCATCGCCGTCGTGAATCTCGGTGCGCTCGTCGCGTACACGAAGCTGTTCAAGGGACTCCCCGGCGTCGGCAACGCAGTGGTCGCCTATCTCGGCGGATCGACGTTTCTTTTCGGCGGGGCCGCCGTCGGAGGCGAACTCAGTCCCGTGGCCGTCCTCGCCGCCCTCGCCGCGCTGGCAACGTTCTCGCGGGAAGTCATCAAGGACGTGGAAGACATCGCCGGCGATAGAGAGGAGGGGCTGAACACGCTCCCCATCGCAATCGGTGAGCGGCGTGCACTCCAGCTTTCGATGGCGGCGCTGCTCGTCGGCATCGCAGGGAGTCCGCTGCCGTATCTGCTGGCCGATTTCGGTATCGCGTATCTGGTGGCCGTCGCCGTGTCGGACGCGGTGATGGTCGCAGCCGGCTACTGGGGATTCCGGGAGCCGACGCGGAGCCAGACGTGGCTGAAGTACGGGCAGATACTCGCGGCCGGTGCGTTCATTGTTGGGCGATTCGCGTAGTGAGAGTCACTCCCCCGAGACTTTTGCTCGCACAGCGCTACGATCAGATATGGCAACGACAGACGACACCGAGTTGACGGCGGCGCTCGACGCGGAGACCATCGCGGTCGTGGGCTGTTCGGCTACGCCCGGGAAGGCGGCCCACGGCGTTCCGAAGTATCTGCAGGAGCACGGCTACGAAATCGTCCCCGTGAATCCGACAACAGATGAGGTGCTCGGCGAGTCAGCCTACGACTCGCTGAGCGATATCGAGCAGGACATTGACCTCGTTGACGTGTTTCGCCCGAGCGCGGAGGCGTCTGGAATCGTCGATGAGGTGCTCGCGCGCGACGACGTGGAGACGGTGTGGCTCCAGCTCGGGATTCGCGACGACACAGCCGGCGAACGCGTCACGGACTCCGGACGACGGTTCGTGCAGGACAAATGTCTGAAGGTCGAACACCAGCGACTGGCGTGAGCTACTCGCGGACCGACTCGCGCAGCGGAGCGAGGAGTTCCTCGGTGACGGCGTACGGGTCGGTCTCCTTCGCGACGATGGCGTCGACGTAGCTGTCGAGTCCACCCTGTCGCTCGATCTCCTCGCGAATTAGCTCGCCCGCGCCCTCACGCAGCAGGCGGCGAATCTCCTCCTCGTAGCGGTCGCGTCGGTGAACGGTGAGCTCACCCGACGATTCGAGCCATACACGGTGATCAGAGAGAGTGTCGAGGAACGGGCCGAGGCCCTCGCCAGTCTTTGCGACCGTCTCGACGACCGGCGGCGTCCACGCCTCGTCGTCGGAGTCGTCTGCGTCCTTGACTTCATCGTCTCCGAGCGTCTCAGCGTCGACGCCGTGATGGCCGGCAGTGCCGGCGAGCGGCGAGGCGTCGCGCATATGGATCATCTCTTTCAGCTCCTGGACCGTGCGGTCCGCACCGTCGAGATCGGCCTTGTTGACGACGAACACGTCGCCGATTTCGAGGATGCCGGCCTTCAGCATCTGCACGTCATCGCCCGAGGAGGGCGGGACGAGCACGGCAACCGTATCCGCGGTGCCGACGATGTCGACTTCGTTCTGGCCCGCGCCGACGGTCTCGATGATGATGCGGTCCTTACCGAAGGCGTCGAGCGCCTTTACCGCGTCCGTGGTCGCCGTCGAGAGTCCGCCGAGGGTTCCGCGGGCCGACATCGACCGGAAGAACACGTCCATATCACCGACGTTCGACGCCATCCGGATGCGGTCCCCGAGCACGGCCCCACCCGAGAAGGGCGAGGAAGGATCGATAGCGATGACGCCGACCGTCTCGCCGCGCTCGCGATACTGCTCTGCCATCTTATCCACGAGCGTCGATTTGCCCGCGCCGGGCGAGCCGGTGATACCCACAATCGTGGCGTTACCCGTGTGCTCGTGAAGTTCGCTCACGAGGTCGCGGTAGCCTGGCGAGCGGTTCTCGATTTTCGAGATGACGCGAGCGAGCGCGCGGTGTTTCCCGGCGAGCAGTTCCTCGATGAGATCGCTCATCGCTCGGGCGCGTTCTCGCGGACGAATTCGATGGTCTCTGCCATTGACGAGCCCGGACCGAAGATGCCGTCGACCCCCATCTCGTACAGTTCGTCGCGGTCCTCGTCGGGGACGATACCGCCAAGGAGGATGAGCGTGTCATCGAAGGCATCGTAGGATGCCAACCCCTCGACGATTTTCGGGACGAGCGTGTTGTGTGCCCCCGAGAGGATAGAGATGCCGAGCACGTCAACGTCCTCCTGAACGGCTGCTTGCACGATTTCGTCGGGCGATTTGTGGAGACCGGAGTAGATGACCTCGAAGCCGGCATCACGGAACGCCCTGGCGATGACGTGTGCACCGCGGTCGTGGCCATCGAGACCAACCTTCGCGACCAGACAGCGGATGGTCCGGTCCTGCGAGTCCTGTGTACTCATACCAATAACTGCACACCCAGACGGTTTCACAGTTACGGAGCGTCTGAGGGCCTTCAGCAGGGTTGTACGAGAACAACTCCGCTTGTTCGGGAAGCGGAACGGCTACCTACGCAGGCAACCAAACACGTGCTATGAGTTTCGCGGACAGTTCGATCGTGAAACGCCACCCTCGAGCCGTCGTCGCCGTGCTCAGCATTGTCGGCTACGTACTCGTCATCGGCACGCTGTACGTCGGATTACCCATCTATCCGGAGATCGGCTTGGGGACGGTGAATCTACTCTCACACGCCATCGCGCTCGTCAACACCGTCGCGGTCTGCTGTCTGGTCGCCGGCTGGTACCACATCCGGCAGGGGAACGTCGAGACACACCGGCGACTGATGATTGTCTCGTTCGTCCTCATCATGATCTTCCTCGTAATGTACCTGCTCAAGACAGGGGGTGGCGGTCGCAAGGATTTCATCGGTCCCGACCTGCCGTACTACCTCTATCTCACGATGTTGGGCATTCATATCGTGCTCTCGGCGCTGTCCGTCCCGCTCGTGCTGTACAATATCACGATCGGACTGACCCACAGCATCGACGAGATTCGACAGACAGCCCACGCCCGTGTCGGTCGCATTGCCGTCGCCGTCTGGAGCGTCTCGCTCACCCTCGGCGTGTTGGCGTATCTCCTCCTCAATCACGTCTACGCCTTCGAGTTCGTTCCGGCCTGACTCACTCCTCCAGCGCGCCCATATGCTCGGCCAGCGCGGTCGCGCCGTCGGACATCGCCCACCGCTGGTCCGTCTCTGCCGCCCACTCCCGAAGTTCGGTCGCCGCCCGCTCGACCTGCTCCTGTACCCGGTCGCCGACGGGCTCGCTCGAAATTCGCTGCCATCGCTCCGCGAAGTCGTAGCCAACGGCGACGACCCTGCCGCCGTCTCCATCGTTCTCGTCTCTGTCCTCGTCCGCGTCACCCGGCGTGACGAGCACCACCGCGGGAACGAGCTTCGCGTCGGTTCCATCGAAATCGAAGACGCCAGCGGGGAAGACCGCTCGAAAGCGGCCGCTCTCGTTGAGTTCTCGCAGCTCCGCGAGTTCGAACGGTCGGTCGGGGAGTGTGGAAAGTTGCATACGTCTTCTCGCCCGCGAACTCGGAAAACGGTTTCTCAGTCGGTCCGCGGAAGCGTCGCGGCACCGACGAGGAAGAAGGCCAGCGTCAGAACTGCAAGCACGAGCAGATTCGACTCGGCGACGCCCAGCCCGCCCGGCACCTGCGAGGTAGCGAGCGTCCCCGGTGGCTGATAGGCGACGGCCCGCACGCCACGCGAGAAGTACGTCAGCGGCGATACCCACAGTGGAAGCCACTCGGGGAGCAGCGACTGCGGTACGAAGGTCTCAGAGAGGAACAACAGCGGGAGCGCGATGCCGTTCGAGGCCGCGATGACGCCGTCCGAGGAGTCAGAGAGACTACCGAGAATCGCACCCAGTCCGCAAAAGAGCGCGACGCCGAGCACGACGAACGGGACGAGCAGCAGTGAGAAAACGATCGACGCACCGGTAACAGCGAGCACGAGTAGCAGGATGCCCGCGGCGGCGATACCGATGATTCCGACGTTGACGAGCGTCTGTGCGGCGAGCCACTCCCACCGGCGCAGCGGCGTCGTCGCCAGCTTCTCGAAGCGGTTGTCCTCGCGGTGGCGCGCCACCTCGCTCCCGACGCGCGAGAGTGGCGTGAACAGGACGACGACGGCGAGATAGCCAGGGACGTAGTAACCCGGTGGCTCCGTGAACAGCCCGCCTGTTCCACCCGCCGTGTTGACGAGCGCGCCGAAGATGAGGATAATGATTGCCGGAAAAAAGAACGTGAAGAAGACAGCAGTTCGACGGCGGAGGAACGCCTTGCCGGCAGCGACGGTCTCTGACCGGATGCGACCGGCTCTACTCATCACCCACCTCCTGGGGCGTCCCGCTGGCCCCGACAGTCTGACCGGTGAGCTGGAGATACACCTCTTCGAGGTCTGGTTGTCGCCACAGGAGCCCGTCGTACGAGACGCCGGCGTCGGTGAGCGCCGTCGCCACCTCACCCACTTCGTCGGGAGCAACGTCGTCGACGACGAGCCGGCGCTCGTCGGGAACGAACGCGTAGCCCGCCTCGGCTAACACGTCGCGCGCATCATTCGGGTCGTCGGCGCGAATCTCGACGCGCGGGCGACCGCCGTGTTCGGCGACGAGGTCCGCCGGTGACCCCTCGGCGACAAGCCGTCCCGCCGCGAGCAGGCCGACTCGGTCACAGAGCCGTTCGGCCTCCTCCATATAGTGGGTCGTGACGAGCACTGTCGCGCCCGCGTCGGCGAGGGCGTCGATGAGTCCCCACACGTCGCGCCGTCCCTGCGGGTCGATCCCCGTCGTCGGCTCATCGAGGAACAGCACGTTTGGGTCGTTCACGAGCGTCGTCGCGACGCAGACTCGGCGTTTCTGCCCGCCCGAGAGGTCTTCATAATAGGTATCGTCACTGTCAGAGAGTCCCACGTCGGCGAGCGTCTCGTCCACATCGCGCGACTCATCGTAGAGCCCGCCGTAGTAGTCGACCACCTCGCGAGCCGTCAGTCGGGCCGGCGGAGAGAACTCCTGCGGGAGGAGGCCGAGCCGCTGCGGGTCGGCGCGTTTCGGATCCTCGCCGAACAGTCGTACCTCACCCTCCGGATCGGTCGTTCCGGTGAGCGCGCGGACGAGCGTCGTCTTACCCGCGCCGTTGGGACCGATGAGTCCGTATATCTCGCCGGCGTCAATGTCGAGTGAGACGCCGTCGAGCGCAACCGTTTCGCCGTACGACCGGCGCACGTCCGACGCACTGATAACCATACCTCGACTCGTGGCGCGCCCGTCTAAGCGATTGTGTTCCGTGAACCGCTATAACTCGCTCCGGACCCGCCGAACGATGTCATCCACGTCGTACTCGTCCTCGCTCAAATCCCAGATGGGTTCGCTGTCGACGGCGACACGAAAGACGCCGTGGTCGCCGGTGACGAGGGTCACGCGGTCGAGCGACTGCCCGAAGCTCTGGAGAATGGCACGCTCGGCGTCGAGCGCGCGATCGAGATAGCCACACGGCACGCAGTAGGTAATTTCGACGTGAGTCATATGGGAGGAAGGGTCGCCGTCGGCAAGCACCTGACGGTTAGGGACGGAACCGCGCGAGGTCGGCCATCGTCGGTCGCCACCGGAGCAGGAGCACCGTCACGACGAAGACAGTCGTCGAGAGGAGATACGACTGCTGGCCGATGGTGGCGGCGAAGCCGGCGCTCCCGGTGACCGTCGTGAGCACTCCCGCAATGACGGGGAGCACGCACGAGACACACGAGAAGAGACCCAGCACGCCCGCTCCGACGGAGCCGGACGCATCGGCGACAGTACCGTAGACGAGCCACGCTAACGCGAGGTAGCCGACCACCTTGTACGGAATCAGATTGACGACGAGTCGCTCGCCGCTGTACAGCAGTGCGGGGGCGAAGCCGGGCGGAATCTGGTAAGTGACGAGCCGAAGTCCGGTGGCCCGCTCGCCGATCCCCGGCAGGAGCACGCCGCCGACGAACGCGAGCACGAGGAAGTAACCGCCCGCGAGCAAAGCGGCGACGGTCTTCCGACGACCGACCACCCGCGGCATCGAGGTATTCCGGTAGGCCCACCACGAGATGTCGAGCCATATCCACGGCATAACGAGAATAAAAACACCCCGAAGCGACCCCGGTGGGCCACTCACAAGGATGGAGTAGAGGATGACGAGGAGGAGCTGTGTGTTCAGAATGGCTCCCCAGTAGACGAGCGTCCTCGTGGCCGGTCGGCGTTCGTGGAGCCGCACGGAGAGCGTATTGCTGCTCATACGACGAGCGAGTCGACGACGATGGCCACAAGTAGCGCACCAAGATACGCGTTCGAGGCGTGGAAGGCGCGGAATGCCGCCCCCTCAGTGCGCTCGCGGTGGAGGCGGACGACCAGCCCGAGGAAGAGCGCGCCAAACGCGACCGTCGTGACGGCGTAGAGAACGCCGAGGTTACTGACTGCCGTGAGTACGCCGGCGCTCACGAGCGTCGCCGCGAGATACCAGACGATGTGCTTTCGCGTCTTCGTCTCCCCGCTGACGACGGGCATCATCGGGAAGCCGCCGCGGGCGTAGTCGTCCTTGTACGCGAGCGCGAGGTTGTAGAAGTGCGCCGGCGTCCAGAGGAAGATAGTCACCGCGAGTACGACGCCCGGAACTCCGATTTCACCAGTGACGCCGACCGAGCCGATGAGTGCCGGCAGCGCTCCCGCAATCCCACCGATGACGGTGTTCTGGACGGTGTTCGGCTTCAACACGAGCGTATAAATAACCGAGTAGAACACGATAGCGATGAAGCCGAGCGTGGCGGCGAAGACGTTCACCTGCAGGAAGGCGACGAGCGAAGCGACGGCGAGTGTGATACCGAACGCGAGCGCGTTGCGCACGGGAACGAGTTCGGTCGCAAGCGGACGGTCGCTAGTGCGTTTCATCCGGCGGTCGATATCACGTTCGAGGACGTGGTTGAATGTTCCCGACGCACCGATTGCGAGAACACCGCCGCCGAGGGTAAAGACGATAGTGTGAATGGTCAATCCCTCCGGGCCGCCGGCGAGCGCCATCCCGGCCGCAGCGACGAGGGCGAGCAGCCACATCAGTCGCGGCTTCATCAGTCGGAAGTACGCCGACAGCGTCGCTTTGATCCGGTCGCGCGGACCGTCGAAGGCGAACGTCTGGGGCGTCGGCTCAGCGTCGGCGACCGACTTCTCGAACGGGTCCTCAGGCACGTCGTCGCGTCCCGTATCGGTTTCGAGCTGCCACGCGAGCGCGGCAGTTAGCGCGGCGAAGATGGCGATCGCGACGCCCAGATGGAGTCCGGGCGTGAGCCCGCTGGCTCCGGCGAAGACGACGATTGCGCCCATCCCGATCTGCACCGGATACAGTGTGAGCGCGACGAGGAGAGCACCCTTGACGCGACGAGAGGAGTCAGACCAGCCGACGACGAGTGAACCGACGAGCAGGAGACCGACGACGAGTGCGGCGGTTCGGTGGCCGAGGGCAACGACGGCGCTCACCGAGGAAGGAGCACACAGCGGCCACGACGTACAGGCAGCCGTGGCGTCGGCGATCGTCGCCGTCGCACCAGCGACGACGAGGAAATACACCCCGACGACAGTCGTCGCGAGCAGCGTCGTGAACTGCGGCTGCTTCATTATCAGAGTAAGGTCTCGGCTCTACTTATGCCCCGCGCTTCTCGTGGATGGCTTGCATCGCGGGGTTAATGTGGGGCCACTCCTAACTGCGGTTTATGAAACGTACGCGCGTTGCGGGGGCCGTCGCAACGGTGCTCGCGCTACTCGCCGTCGCCGTGGGCCCAGCTGCGGCACAACCGTCTCGAGAACATCGGCATTATCAGTTCGCTGGACACCGAGCTACTCTACGTCTCCGCCATCATCACGGTCGTCGTCGAGGCGATTCTCATCTATACGGTCGTCCGCTACCGGAACAACGACGACCCGAAGCCCACACAGGAGAACCGTCGTCTCGAAATCACGTGGACCATCACGACCGCCATCGTATTGTTGTTCGTCGGCGTTGCCGCCTACGCCGCGCTCGGAAGCCCGCTCATCGGTGGTGTCACCGCCGCACAGAACCCGAACGCGGTCGAGCCGGCCGTCACCCACGACTACCCCGGCGCTGTCGGCCCATCACCGAACCAACAGGAGAATATCACCGAAATCGAGGTGACTGCACAGAAGTACTACTGGACGTACAACTACACCGAGACGATGGAGAACGGCAACATCTCCACGATGGTCTCGATGAGCAGTAGTGCCGGCCAACCGCTCGTCCTACCGGCCAACACGACCGTCTATCTCCACGTCACCTCTGTCGACTGGCTCCACGCGTTCCACGTTCCGAAGCTCGGACTGAAGCAGGACGCGATGCCCGGCCAGTACAACACGATTACTACAGAGCTGAACGAGGAGGCTATCGGCAACGGCTACCAGCTCTACTGCGCTGAGTACTGTGGCGTCGGCCACTCAGCTATGCTCGGTGAGGTGCTCGTCGTCTCACAAGAGGAGTACGAGCAGTTCACCGAGAACCCCGAGGAGTTCCTCGCGAACCGGTAATCAGTCGTCACGCCGCAGCGACTCACAGTCCCCGTCTGTCACTTCTCGTTTCCCGTCCCGTGTCTCGACCAGTAGCGCACCCGCCTCAGTCACGTCGGTCGCTGTCCCGCGTATCGTCTCCTCCCTCGTCTCGACGCGTACGCGTTCGTCGAGCGTAATCGCGTGCTCGCACCACCTGTCGAGCACGTCGGCGAACCAATCGTCCGTCTGGACGCTGTCGGCGTACTCGAGCAGCCGCTCGTGAAGTCGGGTCGCGACTGTCTGGCGTTCGACCGGCTCGCCGCGCTCGCTCCAGAGCGTCGTCACGGCGCGGTCGGTGTCGGGGTCGCTCGGGTCGAGGTCGGCGTTCACGCCGATACCCATCACGACCGCCCCCAGATCGCCGGGTCAGCGAACACGTCACCGACGGGCTTGCCGACGACCGGGGCGGCATCGACGATGGCTTCGGCGAACACGCCGGCCAGCTTGTTGCGGTTGCCGTCGCGGTCGACAACCACGTCGTTCGGCCACTTCAGCCGCTATATCGGCTGTTGGAATTCGCTGTGGAGTAACGGAAGTGGCACGAACGCTTTTGTTCAGGCCTCGCAAATCACGCTTACCGCGTGGGGATGAGTGACATCCTCCTCACGGTAAACGGCGAGACTTCCCACGCATAGGGAATACCAGTCAGTCGTCGTCCCCAGAACCTTCGGTTCTGGTGGGCTGCGCGCCAACCGGTCGGCCGGCGTACCAGTGGAGACCAGCCGGTAGAGGGTTCCGCCGTCTCGATACGCCGTGAGCGTCGAGCTGCGAGGGTGTCTCGACTCGTCTCACAGTGTCGTCCGCGAGACACGTCGCGTCTCTCGTGACCACGAGGACCGCTGTCAGTTGCAGTCTGCGGTCGGCGTCGCGAGCCGTGTCGCTACGGGTCCCATCCTGACGCGAGTCATCGCGTTCCGTCTCATCACGCGATGACGCTCTGCCCCCGCGGGTCCACCCGCGCTAGCCGTGCGATATTCGCGGCGGCGTTGAGGTCGACCTGGACCGTCGAACGTGGCAGTCGTCGGCTTCACGCCCGCCGTGAACGGCGGGATTCTCGTCTTGAAAGAAGATAGCTGTGTGGACAGCGCGGGCCGCTGGTCAAGCTGTTGCGGTCGGAAGAAAGGCTGTATCGGAAGGGTTAGGTCGCGGCGTTATGCCAGGAGCCTGGCTGGTTGCGAGCGTCTGGGACGGTGTCGCCAGACTCTGCCGATTTCCAGATGACGCGCACCTCAGTAGCGGTCCACTGTAAGCCGACAGGTGGCGGAGTCGTTCCAGAGGTCGCCTGCCGGAGACGTCGAGCTATCGCTGTACCAGTATTGCATCCTTCATTAGTTCGGTACCACTGGCGGCACCATGCACCGACAGACGCCGGCTGGGTGGATGCTGGCTCACCACCGTCGTGCGTGACGGTGACCTCGTCCCGCGGCGCTGTAGTCGAAACGTGAACGTGGTCGTCGGTCAGACTCTCAATATATCTCCGGCCGAGGCGCGAAACGTGCCAATGACGGCGGCCAGAATCACCGTTATTGCAACCATCAATATCACTCCAATGACAGGAGAGACAGCCGAGTCGTCGTCAAATAAGTTCTTAATTTGCATTGTGTGTAATCGACGACGCGTCAGACACCGAGCGGTAGTGTTCAGATAAGGATTGAAAGGTGAGGCGATGCGTTTTCGAAGTATCTATGCCCGAAAACGACCGCCTCAGCGGCTGTTTAGACGAGATCAACTTAGGGTTTGTGGAGCGAGAGGCGACACCGCAATTGCTGATGAAACTCAGTATTCAGCTCCATCTCGCTGGACTATCGCTTTCGAATACTGTTTCTATTCTTGAGATGTTCGGTGTCGAACGGGCTCGTTCGACCGTTCACAACTGGGTTCACAAGGCCGATCTACAGCCCAAATCTGGTCGATGTCCGGATCACGTTGCGGTTGACGAGACCGTGATCCGACTGAACGATGAGCAGTACTGGCTGTACGCTGCAGTCGATCCCAAGACAAACAAATTACTTCATACAAAGCTTGAACCGACGACAAACAAGGTTCTCGCTCATTCGTTTCTGACGGAACTCTCCGAGAAACACGACGTCTCCGACGCCGTGTTTCTCGTCGATGGATCGCACTCGTTGCAAGATGCCTGCCAGCGTCACGGCTTCGATTTCAGATACGAGAAATATGGAAATCGGAATACTGCAGAACGTGTCTTTAGAGAGATAAAACGGCGAACTATCGGTTTCTCAAACTGTTTCAGCAACGCCAACACAGAAACTGCCGACGACTGGCTCAGATCGTTCAGCTTCGCATGGAATCAGCTTATCTGAACGCTCCCCACCGAGCCGAGCCAAGGTTTTTGTACACAGTGCGCAACTGTGCACTTGTTGTCGGACAGCTGGTGACTGTCCCACTCCAACACCTTTCTCGTCTCGTCAACGACCGCGAGCACAAGCCAGCGGTCGCGTCAGCGCGTCGGTCTACCTACACTAACGCGCGCATCTGCATTAAAGCCGCGCTCTCGCGCGCGCTGTGCGCGTCGGTGACGTGTTAACACGACCATTTTTATAAGGATGATGAGGCCGCAGAGTCGGTAACTGCCTGTCGAGTCGGTCCGCCGTGGATACACCGCCGCCCGGTTGATTGCCGCGCGGTTGGGAATCGACTCGGCAGGTCCGTATCAGAAACCTCTCTCAGACCGGTGCACGAAATCAGCAGTTCATTTAGTGTGCCAGCCGTGTCGCCGGGTTCTGTTGCTCCGACGACTCCTATACCGAAAGCGTCACGCCTAGTGGTTCACGCACGATGACAAACTGGACGAGAAGAAGTCCCGTGCTCAGAGGATTGCGCCGATGTAGAGGACGATCACGAGGAAGATCCACACCACGTCCACGAAGTGCCAGTACATCGAGACGGTCGTGACGGAGGTGTGGTTCTCGACGGTATACTGACCGAACAGCGACCGGACGAAGACGATGCCGAGCAGCACCGCGCCGAGGCTCACGTGGAGTCCGTGGAGCCCGGTCAGCCCGTAGAACGCGGAGTTGAATACGCCGCCGCCGAGAGAGAGTTCCTCGTGGACAATGAACTCGTAGTACTCGTACGCCTGTCCGCCGAGGAAGACGATACCGAGCAGCAGCGTCAGTCCGAGCAGGCCGAGGAAACGGCGACGGTCGCTGTTCCGGAGTGCGATATGTGCGTAGTGGAGCGTGATAGAGGAGATAATCAGGAGGACGGTGTTGACGATGACGAGACTACCGAAGATGTCACCGCTGGTGACGAGTTCCGGAAGTGTCTCGGGGGACCACACGTCCGAGCGAACGAAAAAGTAGTAGACGAAGCCGGCACTGAAGGTGGCGATTTCGGAGCCGAGAAATACCAACATCCCGAGTCGGAGGCTGACCCCGCCGGAGCTCTCTCCCAGTAGGCGGCGATGAAGGCGTGGTAGGTCCAGCCGTAGAGACCGACCACGAAGCCGACGATACCGAGCGCAAAGACGCCCAGTCCGAGTTCGGTCGAGACGAGCGGATCGCTCCCTCGCGAGAGGAGGAACATCGCCGCGCCGAGATAGATGATTGCCGCGCCAACTGCCGTCACGAAGGGCCACCACGACGCCTCGCCGAAGCCCCGAGGCCAGTCCTCGACGGCCGGGAGATGGTGACTGTGGTCGTCTGATTCGTCCGCGTGGCTCATGGTCGCGGATTGCGACCCGACCGACAAAAGCCCTCCTATGAGGCGGTCGGTTCCGACGGCTATAGGTGGCGGGCGACGTAACTGCGAGCGATGACCGACACGCAAACACGGCAGCGACGACGGTGGTGGCGCGTCTGCTGTCTCTCGTTACTCGTGCTGTCCACAGCGGTCGCATTTGCCGGTCGAGCACTTGCCCACGGCGGGAGTCTCGGCGCAAGCGCGAGCCGTGGCGTCGCCGTCCCGACGTGGCTGTTTCTCGCCACCGGTGGCGGCGTCGTCGGCGTCTCTTTCGTGCTCTCGTCGCTCGCGACCGACCGGGACTTTCTCCAGTACGTCCACGAGTACCGGCGTCGGGTCGCGTCGATGCACCAGGGATTGCTCGTCAGTATCGGCCGTGTAGTCGGACTGCTCGGGCTCGTTGTCGTGCTCGTGACGGGCCTCCTTGCGGGGCGAACCGAGTTTCCAATTCCTCTGCTCGCCGACGTGCCGGGCGATCCACTCCGGAACGCAGCCATCCTACTCGTGTGGGGTGGCTGGTGGGCCGGGCTCGCGATGTCGTCGTATCTCGTCGTCAACAGCTGGCCCGCCCTGAATCCGTTCCGCACCATCGCCAGTTGGCTCCCCTCACTCGATCGTGACCTCCCGTTCGATGGGGGCTGGATCGCCGCTATCGGCCTGCTTATTCTCATCTGGGTGGAAGTAATCAGCCCGCTGGCGGACGCACCGCAGCTGCTCGCAACCACCGTCGCACTCTACGGTGTCGTGACGGTGTTCGGCGGCGTCATCGTCGGCGACAACTACTTCACCGAATACGACCCCATTTCACGCGTCTTCAGCGCCTACGGTCGGGTGGCATCCCTCGCCGTCGAGGAGGGCGAGCTACGGCTGCGGTCGCCGGGCGCTGGTCTCCAGACACCGTGGGTCGACTCACTAGGTGATATCGCCTTCATCGTCGCGCTGCTGTGGGGGACGACGTACGACGGACTTGTGGCGACGGCTCCGTGGGCCGCGTTCGCCCGTGCAGTCGTCGGATTCGGCGTTCCCGCCGTGGTGTTGTATCCGCTCGCACTCGGCGTCGGCTTCCTCGCGTTCCTCGGCGTCTACCTGCTGTCGATACGCTACGGCAAACGAATCGCAGACACCACCCGCTCGTCCGGCGAACTCGCTGCGCGCTTTGCCCCGTCGCTGCTCGCTATCGCCGCCGGCTACCACGTCGCCCACTATCTCGGCTACTTCCTAAATCTCCTGCCCGCACTCGCGAATGCACTTGCGAATCCGCTCTCGCCGGGCCAAGCGTTCGTTCTCACGATTCCGGGCTGGTTCGGGGTGGCGTCACTGGCGTTCGTCATTGCGGGCCACGTGCTCGCGGTCTGGGTGGCCCACGGCATCGGCTACGAGCTGTTCCCGTCTCGAATCCAAGCCGTCCGGAGCCAGTATCTCCTCACGCTGGTGATGATGTTCTACACGATGACCTCACTCTGGATCGTCTCCCGTCCGTACGAAGCCCCACCGTTCCTCTAACATGACCCACGACTGTCCCTACTGCGAGCGCACGTTTACGACCGAGTCGTACCGGAACCTCCATATCGGCCACCACCACGATACCGACTTGACGGCGCGTGAACGGGCCGCGTTCGAGCAGGCATACGAGGAGGAAGAAGAAGCGCTCACCCTGTTCCGGTACAAGGCTCTTGGGCTACTGGTACTCGTCTACTTCGGCTTCCTCCTCGCGTACGCCGTCTCGTTGTAGGGTGTCCTCAGGGCGTCTAGGGGGCCTCAGGGCCACGTACCGGATTCGGCGTGGACAGTGATAACGCGCTTGAGCGCGACAATATAGGCCGCTGCCCGGAAGTTCGCCACGTCGTCGTATGTCTCGTAGGCTTCGGTCACTCCATCGAATGCATCCGTGATGACGCGTTCGAGTTCGTCGTTGATGCGGTCTTCAGTCCACGAGAACCGCTGGCGGTTCTGCACCCACTCGAAGTACGAGACCGTGACGCCGCCGGCGTTCGCGAGGATATCGGGGAGAACGTGGACACCGCGCTCGGTGAGCACATCGTCGGCATCGGGTGTCAGTGGCCCGTTTGCCGCCTCAACGATCACGTCGGCCTCGACGGACTTCGCGAGGTCGGCATCGATTGCGTTCTCCAGTGCGGCGGGGACGAGCAGGTCCACATCAAGCGTGAGGAGTTCGTCGTTCGTCAGCGCTTCCGTTCCCTCATAGTCGACGACGGAGCCGGTGTCACGCTTGTGGTCACGGACATCGGCAGGATCGAAGCCGTCTGGATCGTAGATACCGCCCGAGGAGTCGGAAACGGCGACGACGGTCGCCTCCTAGCTCCTCCGATAGTAGTTGTGCTGCGACCGACCCGGCGTTTCCGTACCCCTGTACTGCGACCGTCGCGCCCTCGATCTCGCGGTCGAGATAGTCGAACGCCTCGCGGGCGGTGAGCATCGTGGAGCGACCGGTTGCCTCGACGCGGCCCTCGGAGCCGCCCGAGTCCAGCGCCTTTCCGGTGACGACGCCCGGCTCGGTCGTGTGCTCCAGCGTCTCGTAGGTGCTCTTGATCCAGTTCATCTCGCGCTGGCCCGTGTTCACGTCGGGCGCGGGGATGTCATCGTCTTCGCCGATAAACGGGCGCATCTCCGTGGTAAACGCACGGGTGAGCCGCTCCAGTTCGCTCGCGGACAGCTCCGAGGGATCGACGACGATTCCCCCTTTTGCGCCACCGTACGGGATATCGACCGTCGCAGTCTTGTACGTCATCCATCCAGAGAGTGCTTTCACCTCGGCGCGGCTCACGTCCGGATGATACCGAATTCCTCCCTTGTACGGGCCGCGATCACCATTGAACTGGGCACGGTAGGCGCGGAACGTCTCCAGTTGTCCATCGTCCATCCGAATCGTCAGATTCGTTTCCAGGATCCGTTCGGGATTCTTCAGCCGCCGGAGCAGCCCGTCATCAAGGTCGATGTGTGCGGCTGCATCGTCCAACTGCTCCTGGAGGCTCTCGAAAGGATCCGTCTCTACAGACATAATATAGAGATCACCCGGCGCGTCAAAAAGCGTGCCGGGAGACGCCGACATACGGATCGGGTTACCAGACGCCAGCAGCCCGTGCTCGCTCGCGGACGCGCTCGGCCTGTGCGATGAGCGGTGCATCGACCATCTCGCCGTCGACGCGGAACACGCCCGAACCGGCCTCACTCGCCTCGCCTGCAGCGTCGATGATACGGCGCGCCCACGCGATTCGCTCACCAGTCGGTGTGAACGCGTCGTTGACGACA
The DNA here is from genome assembly GCA_034521675.1 of Halobacteriales archaeon. Classification (GTDB taxonomy): domain Archaea; phylum Halobacteriota; class Halobacteria; order Halobacteriales; family Haloarculaceae; genus Halosegnis. The sequence goes on from JAXHLZ010000007.1 coordinate 19,590, forward strand.
GCGACCTGCGATGGATGAATGCACATCTTCCCGTCGTAGCCGAGTTCGAGCGCGAACTCGGTCTCATCAGCGAGTCCTTCACTGTCCTCGATATCGGTGTGGATAGTGTCGATAACGTCAATATCAGCGGTCGCACCCGCGAGCACAATCTGTTGTCGGGCGTGAAGCACCTCAGTTCCTTCTGTCGTCCGGGTAGCCCCGATATCCGCTGCGAGGTCCTCGGCCCCGATTGCCAGTGCGTCGACCCCATCGGTCGCGGCGATGGCCTCGGCGTGGAGCACGCCGGCGGCGGACTCACACAGTGCGAGAATTGGCACGTCCAGCGAGCGCTCCGCGAGCAGTTCCGTCACGGCGAGCACGTCGGCGGGTGCCTCCACCTTCGGCACCATCACGGCATCGAGACGGGCATCCTCGTCGAGCGCGTCGAGGTCGGCCGCCGCGGTATCGGTGTCGGGATTGACGCGCAGACACACCTCGCAGTCGGGATCGAACGCCGGGTCGGAAAGCACCGCGGCGACAGCCTCGCGACCGGCTGCCTTCCGTGACGGTGCGACCGCGTCTTCGAGATCCAAACAGACCGTGTCTGCGCCCGTCTTGGGCGCTTTTCGCAATAGCTCCGGCTTGTCACCCGGCGAGAAGAGCAGCGAGCGTCGTGGCATACCGCACTCTCTCACGGCTCGCTGTTAAAGCTCGCTGCTCGGTCGGAACCGAGGAACCGATGCGCTCGAAGATGGAATGCCGGCAAGAACCACCACCCTATTTGCCGCCACCGACGCGACCACCGATATGGCAGGTCTGTACTACGAGGAGTTCAAGATCGGCGAAACCATCGACCATCCGCGCCGGCGCACCGTCTCGGAGCGCGACAATCAGACGTTCTGTGACATGACGATGAACCAACAGCCGCTTCATCTGGACGCCGATTTCGCCGCCGACACCGACTTCGGCGAGCGACTCGTCAACGGACTCTACACGATGTCGCTCGCGGTCGGTATGACGATTCCCGAGACGACAGACGGCACTATCGTCGCGAATCTCTCCTACGACGCGGTCCAGCACCCGAACCCCGTGTTCCACGGCGACACCGTCTACGCGCGAACGACGGTGACGGACAAACGCGAGACGAGCGACGGCGAGCGCGGTATCGTCGAGATGCACGTGGAGACGTTCAAAGTCGACGACGGCGGTGATGGTCCAAACGGGGACACCCTGGTCTGCGAGTTCGACCGGACGGCACTCTCGCTGAAGCAGGCGAATCAGTAGGCTACGAGACGCTGTGGAGTCCGACGATGCCGACGACGATGACGGCGATGAAGCCGCCGCGCGCGAGGGTCGCCGGCTCGTCAAACAGGACGATACCCAGCGTGGCGGTTCCAACCGCGCCGATGCCGGTCCAGACGGCGTAGGCAGTGCCGATAGGCAGATTCTCGACAGCGCGCGCGAGCAGAATCATACTCACGACGAGCGCGAGCACCGTCACCGCGGTCGGAAGCGGCTTCGAGAGACCGTCAGAGTACTCCAGACCGATGGCCCACGCCACCTCGAACAGGCCCGCCGCGACGAGTGTCGGCCACGACATCAGAACACGGTCCCGTGTTTCTTCGACGGACGGTCCTTCTCGACGCCCTCGTAGAACTCGAAGCGGGCGGCGAGCTCGTCGCGCAGCTCCGAGGGCGGGATGATCTCGTCGATGACGACCTCGCTCGCCATCCGATGGATGTCGATGTCCTCGCGGTACTCCTCGCGGAGCCGCTGTTCGGTCTCGGCGCGCTCCTCGGGGTCGTCGATGTCGGCGAGTCGGTTGGCGTAGACAGCGTTGATAGCTGCTTCCGGCCCCATAATGCCGATTTCGCCGGCAGGAAGCCCGATGACGGACTCCGGGTCGTACGCCGGGCCGGACATCGCGTAGATTCCCGCGCCGTACGCCTTCCGCACGATGACAGACTGCTTTGGCACCGTTGCCTCGGAGGTGGCGTAGATCATCTTCTTTCCCTTTTCCAGAATTCCCTCCTTCTCGACGCTGGAGCCAGCCATAAAGCCAGGTGTGTCACACAGATACAGGAGTGGAATATCGTAGGCGTCACAGGTCCAGACGAAGTCGGCGGCCTTGTCTGCTGCATCGGGGAAAATCGCGCCGGCGCGCTCATCGGGCTGGTTCGCGACGATGCCGACCGGCCGACCGTCGACACGACCGAACGCCGTGATAATCTCCTTCCCGTAGTCGGGTTTTAGCTCGAAGAAGGAGCCGTGGTCGACGACGCGCTCGATGACACGCTCCATATCGTACGGCTCGTTCGGAGCCTCGGGAACGACCGAGTCGATACCCTTCGGTGGCTTGCGCGGCGGCTTCGCGTCGGCCATCGGCGGCGACTCGTCGCTGTTGTCCGGTAGGTAGGTGATGAGCTGGGCGACGAGCTCGCGGGCGTGTTCCTCGTCCGTGGCGACGAGGTCCGCTGACCCGGAGTGTTCGGCGTGGACCCGCGGGCCACCGAGCTCCTGCATATCGATATCCTCGCCGGTGACCATCTGGACCATCCGCGGGGAGGCGATAGCCATCGCGGACATCCCCTCGACCATAATGGTGAAGTCGGCGAAGATTGGCGTGTAGGCCGCGCCGGCGATACAGGGGCCGTAGAGCACGCAGATTTGGGGAACGCGTCCGGAGAGCATCGAGTGGTTGTAGTAGTATTTCCCGATTCCTTCCCTGTTTGCGAAGAAGCCCGTCTGTTGGTCGATACGACCGCCCGAGGAGTCCATCAGATACAACACCGGCTGGCCGGTCTTGAGCGCGCGCTGTTGCATCCGGAGGAACTTCTCGACACCCCGACCGGCCATCGAGCCGGCTTTCACGGTGAAGTCGTTCGCCATCCAGTGGACGTCCCGGCCCTCGAACTCTGCTGCCCCAGTGAGCAGTCCGTCACCGGGTGTGCGACTGGCATCCTCGTCGGCGTCGGGCGCGTTCGGGTGCCAGTCGTCGAAGGCAGCGAACTTCCCGTCCTCGAAGGCGATACCGTCCTCGCCGAACCACAGGTCGAGTCGGTCGCGGACGAACAGCTTGTTCTGGTCGTCCAGTCGGTCTTTGTACTTCTGTGGGCCACCTGCCTCGATGTCCGCGATCTCCTCGCGGAGTCGGTTCTCGCGGTCGGTCGGGCCGAGGTCGTCGTCGATCGGCGCGGTGAGATTCACGTCGCGCACGAGCAGCGGCTCGTCGCCGTCACCGACGAAGACGCGTATCTCGTCGTCATCGGTGTGTTCTGAGAGCGCGCTGGCGATGGCCGACGCCTCCTCCTCCGTCGCCGACTCGCCGATATGTACGTCCATAGGGAGAGTCCCAAGGCCGGCGACTAATCCGTTTCCGTTCGCAAAAATTGTCGGTGTCTACGCGAGCGCGGCTTCCAGCCGGTCGATGAGCGACGCGTTGCCGAGATGGACGGGAACCCGCTGGTGGAGTTCCTCGGCCGGCACGTCGAGCAACGAGCGCGTCCCATCCGACGAGCGCCCACCGGCCGTCTCCACGATGAATCCGATGGGATTTCCCTCGAACTGGAGCCGGAGCTTCCCGTTCGGCGAGGAGTCGAGTGCCGGATACGCGAAGACGCCGCCGTAGGTGAGCACCTGATTCACGTCGCCGATCATCGCGCCGCCGTAGCGAAGCTTGAGCTCCTGTTCGATTTCGGCGACGTAGTCGGCGAATGCGTCGGGCCAGTCGGGGACGCGACCGCCGAATCCATACACCGTCGGGTCGTCGGGAACGGTCAGATTCTCGGTGACGACTCTGCGTTCGCCGTCCTCGACAACGTACTCCGTCACCGTGTCGTCGTGGGCCGTGACCATCGTCGTGATGGGACCGAAGAGAACGAACGCGCTCGCTACGAGACTCCTGCCGGAGGCTGGCAGCGGCTCGTCATAGACCCCGACGATAGTACCCATCGTGTTGTTCGACTTGAGGTTCGAGGAGCCGTCGAGCGGGTCACACGCGACGTGGTAGTCGCCACCCGCGTCGCTCTCGATGACCGACTCCCGTTCCTCACTGGCGTAGCTCGCCACCGAATCGAGATCGAGCAGTCGCGTCTCCAGCATACCGTCGGCGTACTCGTCGGCCGCGAGCTGGCGCTCACCCGAGGGGTTCTCGGTGTCGCCGTAGCTGCGCCGACCGGGGAGACCAGCGCGAATCTCTGGGGCGACAGCCGCGACTGCGTCGAAGACGGCTGCGATTGCGTCAGCCATCAGGCTGCGCGGTCCAGCGCCTCGTCGACGCTCGTCTCGTCGAAAATGACGGCTTCGAGCGCGTCGAGGATGCGGGTCGGATCTTCGCGCTGCCAGACGTTGCGCCCGACGGCGAGTCCGACGCCGCCAGCGTCGATAACCGACTTCACGGACGAGAGGAACTCACGGTCGGTCGTCTTTGAGCCGCCGGACATAACCACCTTCGTCTTGCCGGCCATCGAGACGGCGTGTTCCATCGCGTCCTGCGAGCCGGGGTACTTCACCTTCGCCACGTCGGCACCGAGTTCGTGCGCCTGTCGAGCGGCGTAGGCGATGGTGTCCGGCGAGGTGTCGTTCTTCAGCCCCTGGCCGCGCGGATACGACCACATCACGACGGGGAGGTCGTGGTCGCGGGCGGCCTCCTGGGCGTCGCGGAACTCCTCGACCATCTCGATCTCGTTGTTGGAGCCACCGTAGACGGTGAAGCCGACGGAGGACGCGCCGATCTCCTGTGCGTAGTCGACGGTGCAGTTGACGGCGGAGTCCGGCTCACCCATCCAGAGGTTCGACGTGCCGTTCAGCTTGAGCAGAAGGTCGACATCGTCCTCGTAGGAGGGGTAGTACGCCTCTGCGGGGCCCTTCTGGACAGCCAGTGAGGTGACGGCCGGGTGGGTCGCCGCCTCGAAGGTCCGGGCGGGGTCCTCGCTGCCGTCGAGTCCCTCGAAGTCGACCGGCCCGTGTTCGAGGCCGTGGTCGTACGCGAGGATGAGCACCTTCCCGTCGCGAGCGAGCGGGCTGTCGTCGAATGGTTGCATACGAATCCGTCTGTACACCTGCCCAAAGAAGGTATTGATGCGCCGCGTCAGCCCGCGAGACGTGTGTTAACGGTTAACTCGCTGCGCCGAGAGTATTCACCATGTCCCAGCGCCACGATATCGAGACGGCTGACGGAATGACCATCGCGGTCCACGGTCGCCAGCCCACGAATCCCGCGACTGAGGCGGTCGTCTTCGTCCACGGAGCGACGTTCGGTGCACGGCCGGCATTCGACACGCCGGGGTACTCGTGGCTCGCCGACACCGTAGCTCGGGGACGAGCAGCGTACGCGATCGACGCCCGCGGCTACGGCGACAGCGACCGTCCCGCTGCGATGGACGACCCCGACGCCGACCCGCCGGCCCGAGCACGACAGGCGGCGAGCGACCTCCAGACCGTGCTCGACACGCTCGCCGCCGATCACGACCGACTCCATCTCGTCGGCTACTCCTGGGGAACGATGGTAGCAGGACTCGCGTGCGTGCGTGGCGCGAGCGTGGCGTCGCTCGTCCAGTTCGCGCCCGTCTACGATCCCGATCCGGCACGCGTCAGCGCGTTCGACCCCGGCGACGACCCCGCACCGAAGCGCGAGGCGACCCGAGAAGCGACGCGTGACCGCTGGGACGCACACCTTCCAGAGCCGAGCACTGTCCGCGACCCGGACGCATTCGACCGATTCTGGGCGACGCTGTACGACGGGCAGGGAGTGAGCGACGACCCGCAGACCATCGAGGCCCCGAACGGAACTCTGCTCGACCTTGCTTCGGCGGCGGCCGGCGATCGCGTCTACGATGCAGACGAGATTACCGTTCCGACGCTCGTCGTGCGCGGCTCGCTCGATGAGACGGCGACACGCGCGGACGCGTTCCGACTCTACGACGACCTCGCGACCACCGACTCCGAGTACACGGAGATCGCGAACGGGTCACATTTCCTCACTATCGAGCGACGCCGACAGGTGTTGTTCGACCGCGTAGCTGCATTCCACAATGAGCGGTAGCTCCGATCGGTCCGACAGCTTCGGCATATTTTACCGCCGGCACACCGACCCCTGAGTATGCGAGGCTTCGACGAGATCGAGACGGTGGGCGTTGTGGGCGCAGGAACGATGGGTCACGGCATCACGCAGGTAGCCGCCACAGCCGGCTACGACGTGTTGATGCGTGATATCGAGAGCGAGTACGTCGAGAACGGGCTAGACGCCATCGACGACTCGCTGTCGCGGCTCGTCGCCAACGATACCATCACCGAGACGGAAAAAACAGCAGCCCAAGAGCGCATCACCGGGACAACCGACCTCGACCGGCTGGCCGAGGCAGATATCGTCGTCGAAGCAGCCGTCGAGAAGATGGATATCAAACAGGATATCTTCGGCGATCTCGACGACGTGGTGGACGACGACGTGGTGCTCGCCACGAACACATCGACGCTCTCCATCACGACCATCGCCGCAGCTACCGATCGCGCCGAGCAGGTCGTCGGGCTCCACTTCATGAATCCCGTTCCGGTGATGAAGGGCGTGGAGGTCGTCACCGGGGAAAAGACGACGGACGCCGTGACCGACCTCGCCCACGAGTTCGCCGAGGCGCTCGGCAAGGAGACGTGGGAGTCGGATGACAAGCCGGGATTCGTCTCGAACCGCATCCTTATGCCGTGGATCAACGAGGGGATTCGCGCGTTCGACGAAGGCGTCGCCACGAAGGAAGATATCGACCGTGGGATGAAGCTCGGCACGAACGTCCCGATGGGACCGCTCGAACTCGCAGACCACATCGGGCTGGACATCTGTCTGGACGCGACGGAGACGCTCCACACCGAGCTCGGCGACCGCTACACGCCGGCGTATCTGCTCCGTCGGAAGGTGGATGCGGGTGATTTGGGAAAGAAGACCGGAGAAGGCTTCTACAACTACGAGTAACCGGCACCGAAGCAGTACCGTTCGTGACCACACCGCGCTCGAAACGGCCAAGTGCACACGCTCGTAGTGAGAGTATGGAGTTTCAGCTCTCGTCAGAGCAGAAGCAGATTAAGGAGATGGTCACGGAGTTCGTGGACGAGGAGGTCGTTCCACGAGCGAGCGAAATCGACAAAGAAGACGAGTTCCCCACCGACCTCGTGGACGAGCTCGCGAAACTCGGGCTGATGGGGATGCCGTTCCCGGAGGAGTACGGCGGTGCCGGGCTCGACTATCACGCCTACCCGATTGCGCTCGAAGAGATTTCGCGGGGGTCGGGCGGACTCGGCACCATCGTCGCCGCCCACATCTCGCTGGCCGGCAACATGGTCTACGAGTTCGGTAACGACGCCCAGAAGGAGGAGTACCTGACCCCGCTCGCCGAGGGTGAGGAAATCGGTGCGTTCGCGCTCTCGGAGGCGGGAGCCGGCTCCGACGTGCCGGCGATGGAGACCCACGCCGCAGCCGACGGCGATGGCTACACGATCAACGGTAACAAGGTGTGGATTTCCAACGGCTCGGTGGCGGACACGGTGACGCTGTTCGCGAAGACCGATCCCGACGGCGGCAACAAGGGCATCTCCTCGTTCATCGTCCGCCCCGAGGAGGACGACGGCTTCATCGTCGAGGGAACAGAGGACAAGCTCGGCGACAAGGGATGTCCGACCGCCGAACTCCGCTTCGACGATATGTGGATTCCCGAGGAGCGTCGACTCGGCGAGGAGGGTGAAGGATTCGTGCAGGCACTCAAGACGCTCAACGGCGGGCGCATCACCATCGCCGCGCGCTCCGTGGGAATTGCACAGGCCGCACTCGACGAGGCCAGCGAGTACGCCAGCAACCGCGAGCAGTTCGACCAGCGAATCGGCGATTTCCAGGCGATTCAGCACAAGCTCGCCGATATGGACACGAAGACGCGCGCAGCTCGGCTGCTAATGCACTCTGCCGCCGACAAGAAGATGCGCGGCGAGGACTTCATCAAAGAGGCCGCACAGGCGAAGCTCTTCGCGAGCGAGACCTCACGCGAGGTCGCCAACGAAGGCATCCAGATTCACGGCGGCTACGGCTACACCAAGGACTTCCCCGTCGAGCGAATGTACCGCGACGCCAAGCTGAACGAGATCTACGAGGGAACCAGCGAGGTGCTGCGAAACACCATCGGTCAGCAGCTCCTCGACTAGACGACCGGCCAGCTGCCAATTAGGCGACGCGCTCTTCGAGCCACTCGTACTGTTTCTCGACGCCGCGCTCGCCCGCCTCGGTGAGTGCGAGCACGTCAGCGATACCATCGACACGTCGCTCGATGTGGCCGGCATCTACGAGCGCGTTTACGCAGCCCTCGAACTGTTTCGGTCTGATTCTCCGATCGTAGCGGCGCTGGAGCGCCGTCTTCACCGACTGGGCGCGCTGCTCGTCGTCGTACAGCAGGATGCAGATGTCACGGCGCATACCGCTGGCGAACCACTTCATACGATGACCACAAGTGGGGACGCCGTTACGTCTCCGGTCTCGAACAGGACCGGTTGGAGTGGCGCACCACAGCTGAAACGCCGGACAGCCGTGTGAGTCGTTCGAGAGCGAACAGCCGGAACCGTCAGTTTCCCGTACGCCGGGCTCGAAACGGAAGTATGAGCACCGCGGAGTCCGACGGTATCACGGCTGAGTACTACGAGACCGACGAAGAGCGCGTCCTAACCTTCGAGCGCGACGGGAAGACAGCAGCCATCGCACAGAACATCGACGGCTACGCGATGTTGAAGGTGCGGCCAACACCCGACGGCGACGAGCTCGAACGCTACTACGGCTTCGACATCGCGCTCGACCACGCCGGCGAGCTGCTCGGCGTCGAGCCACACGATCTCCCGATTCCCGAGGACGCCGCCGATATGGGAATGTAGCTCCGGCTACACGTCGTACGAGAGCACAACCCCGTCGTCGAGCCGCGAGACATCGCGCAGATCGAGCTCCGGGAAGTCGGCAACGAACCCGTCACCGTCTGCCAACGTCGGGGCCTCACGACCACCGATAACGAGCGAGCCGACGTAGACGGTAAGCTCGTCGATGAGTCGCTCGTTGAACAGCGAGAAGATGAGCTCGCCGCCCCCCTCGATCATCAGTCGCTCGATGCCCGCGGCTTCGAGCGCGGCAAATGCCTCGGGAAGTGCGACCCGGTTCTCGCCGGCGACGATGATTGTCGCGCCGGCCCGTTCGAGTGCAGTCCGTCGCGTCTCCGGAGCAACCTCACTTACGAGCACGTAGGTCGTACGCTCGCCTGCGAGGATATCCGCGTCCGTCGGCGTGCGCGCCCGCGAATCAGCCACCACACGAGCAGGGGGCACGCGCCCCAGTGACTCATCGTGGCGTTCGAGCGACGGGTCGTCGGCGAGCACCGTCCCGACGCCGACCATAACGGCGTCAGATTCGGCGCGAATACGCTCCATCCGGGCGAAATCTTCGTCGCCGGAGATGGCTATCTGCTCGCGGCGGCGCGAGGAGAGCTTTCCGTCGACGGAGATGGCCGCGTTCACGTGGACGTGCATACCGGTGGTGGTCGGGGCGCGCGATTAGTGGTTTCGCCCGGTAGCGAGATCGCCGTTTTGCTGGGTATCGCCGTTGTCTCGCTTGGTGTGGCGCGCTACTGGTTCGTCCGGACCGACCTGTAGGCGTTCGAGCCGCCAGACACTGCCCTGTAACCGGGCGATACATCCTTGAGGTGTGGGCAAGAAGCCACGGACGATGAGTCTCGAAGACGAAGCCGAGGCGCTCGCCTCCGACCTCGGTGTTGACAAACAGGAGGTCTTAGAGGATTTAGAGAAGCTCACCAGCTACTCCGTCCCGCTGGAGGAAGCCAAGGGGTCGCTGCGTCGGAAATACGGCGATAGCACCTCCTCGTCCGGCAACGAGCCGACGACGAAGGATATCGTCGACATCGACACCAACGACGGGAACGTCACCGTCACGGCCCGCGTGTTGACGGTCGGCAAGCGCTCTATCCGGTATCAGGGCGACGACCAGACAATCTACGAGGGAGAGCTCGCCGACGAAACCGGACAGATATCCTACACCGCGTGGGAGGATTTCGACCTCTCCGTGGGCGATACCGTCACCGTCGGCAACGCCGGCGTGCGCGAGTGGGACGGCCACCCAGAGCTGAATCTGGGCCAGTCCACGACGCTCGTCTTCGAAGACGAGACACTCGACGTGGAGTACGAGGTCGGCGGCGACCGCACGCTCGACGCGCTCGAACCGGGCGACCGCGGACGGAACGTCGTCGTGCGCGTGCTCGAATGCGAGAAGAAGACCATCGACGGGCGCGACGGCGAGACGGAAATTCTGAGTGGCGTGCTCGGCGACGAGACAGGGAAGCTTCCGTTCACCGACTGGAATCCGCACGCCGACATCGACGAAGGCACGAGCGTCCGCATCGAGAACGTCTCCATCCGAGAGTTCCGCGGGGTGCCCTCGGTGAACGTCTCGGAGTTTTCGAGCGTTATCGCGCTGCAGGAGGACGTGTCGGTGAGCGAGTCGGCTCCCGAGATGCCGATCGGCGAGGCAGTCTCGTCAGGGGGCGCATACGACGTGACGCTCGTCGGCAACGTCATCGAGGTCCGGGACGGCTCCGGGCTCATCGAACGGTGTCCGGAGTGCGGTCGCGTCGTCCAGAACGGCCAGTGTCGCTCGCACGGAGCCGTCGAGGGCGAGGACGACCTGCGCGTGAAGGCGATTCTCGATGACGGGACCGGGACCGTCACCGCGATTCTCGGCCACGACCTCACGAAGGAGGTGTACGGCGGCGGTATCGAGGCCGCGAAGGAGCACGCCCGCGACGCGATGGATAAGGAGGTCGTCGCCGACGACATTCGCGAGAAAATCGTCGGCCGCGAGTACCGCGTCCGCGGTCAGCTCTCCGTCGACGAGTACGGCGCGAATCTCGACGCCACCAGTTTCGAGGAGAGCGACGAGGACCCGAGCGAGCGTGCGAAGGCCGCGCTCGCGGAGGTGAACGTATGAGCCAGAGTGACGACGACGACGGTGGGCCGGGGCGGCGTGAAATCGCGAACCGGCTGTTCGCCGCCGAGTTCGACGACGCGGATTTCTCCTACTCCGAGAGCGACGAGGAGCGCGCGCCGAACTACGTCGTCACGCCGTCAGGCGCGCGCGTAAACCGACTGTTCCTCGTCGGCGTCCTGACCGAGGAGGAGTGGGTCAACGACGAGATGCTGCGTGCACGCATCGTGGACCCGACGGGAGCGTTCGTCAGCTACGCGGGTCAGTACCAGCCGGACGCACTCGCGTTCCTCGAACGGACGGAGCCGCCGGCGTTCCTCGCCGTCACCGGGAAGGCGCGGACCTTCGAGCCGGAGGACGGAGACCGCGTGTTCACCAGCGTCCGTCCCGAATCCATCAGCGAAGTGGACAGCGACACCCGCGACCGCTGGGTCGTGGAGGCTGCGAAACGGACCATCGAACGCACGGAGACGATGGCTGCTGCCATCGAGACCGGGCTCTCGGGAAAGGAGCTCACCGCCGCACTCGAAGCCGACGGCGTCGAGTCGTCGCTCGCGTCGGGCATCGCGCTCGCGCTCGACCACTACAACACGACGCCCGCCTACCTCGATGCACTCCGCACGCTGGCCGTGGAAGCGCTCGAAACCATCGCCGGCGAGCGTGACGAGGTCGGCTCGCTCGACGTGGCTCCCGACGAGGGTGCCGGCGACGCGAGCACGCTCACAGACCGTAAGCTTGCGACTGAGACGGTAAGCGACGAGTCCGACAGCGAGGTGTCAGGCGAGACAGCAGACGCCACCGAGGACGGACCGAGCGCCGAGTTCGAGCCCCTCGACGAGGAGTCGTCCGCCGAGACGGAGCCAGTCGAGACGGAGCCGGCGGCGGAGTCATCGGGCACCGAGGAGCCGGAGACGACCGAATCCGTGGGCAGCGAGGAGCCGGCGACTGAGGAGACGGTGACGACCGATACCGCGACAGAGTCGACACCGGCTGAGACCGAGGACGAGACGAGTGAGGAGTCGACAGCTGAAGGATCGATGGCAGACGAGGCGACAACTGAGCCGTCGGACGCGCTCGGCGATTTCGAGACCGACGACTCGCTGGGCGACTTCGAGACGGATAACGTAGAAGCGGAAATCGAAGAGGAACTCGACGACTTCGACCCCGAGGAGGACGACGTGCTCACCGACGAGGAGCGAGAGCAGGTCGAATCCGAGTTTGGCACGGAGTTCTCGACGGGCGGCGAGGTCGAACCCGAACCGGAACTCGAACCAGAACTCGAACCCGAATCCGAATCCGAACAGGAGTCGGAGTCACCGAGCGACGAGGGATCGGACGAGACCGACGATTCGACGACCGAGACCGACGACTCGACAGCCGAGACCGAACCGGAGTCCGCAGACGCTGAGGAGGAGTCGGACCTGTCCGTCGACGACGCCGTGATGGAGACGATGGCGTCGCTTGACGACGGCGACGGAGCCGACCACGACGAGCTGGTTTCAACGGTCGTAGACCGCACCGGTGCGAGCGAGGAGGTCGTCGAGAACGCCGTCGAAGATGCACTGATGAGCGGGCAGTGTTACGAGCCGGCCGACGGGAAGCTCAAGCCGATCTGACGTGGTGGAACCGATTCCGGACGTGCCGGCGGCGACAGCAACGACCGGTGGGGAACGACTGCTCGTGTTCGCAGATTACCACGCCGGCTTGGAGGTCGCGCTTCGGCACGAAGGAGTCGAGCTGCGTTCTGTGGCCGACGAACGCCGCGAGCGGTTACTCAGTCTCGTTCGCGAGACGCGGCCCGACCGCGTCGTCGCGCTCGGCGACGTTGGGAACGCACTCGGTACGCCGAGCGACGAAGAGAGACGCGAACTTCGCGACCTGTTCGACGCCGTAACCGACTTCGCCCCGCTGGTCGTCGTGAAAGGGAACCACGACGGCAACATCGAGGGCGTCGTTGAGAACAGCGAGGGCGTGACTGTCACCGATGGGTCGGGAACGCGCATCGGCGACATCGGCTTCGCACACGGCCACACGTGGCCGAGTGAGTCTGTACTCTCAGCCAAGACGCTCTGTGTGGCCCACGAGCATCCACAGGTGCGGCTCGAAGACGAAGTAGGTGGTGCGCGCACGGAGCGTGTGTGGCTACGGGGCGACGTGAATCCCGAAGCGTTCAGCGAGCAGTCGTTTCCCGTCGAGGCGACGCGACTACTCGTGTTTCCGGCGTTCAGTGACCGCGTCGGCGGGACGTGGGTGAACGAGAACGACGCCTTCCTCGCGCCGTTCCTCCCCGACGCACTCACCGACGGCGAAGCGTATCTGCTCGACGGAACGCGGCTCGGGCGATACGATCAGCTCTGATACGGATTACGCTAGGTCATTTCCGTACTGACCGCACGCAGTCGTGCGGTCGTAGCGGTAAACAGTTAGCGTAATCCGTATGAGCCATCTGGGCGACCGTGCGCCTTATTCGGCTGTCACCCCGACCGTGAGGTAATGAGCCAGCAGGGGCTGGACGCGTTCACGCATCTGTCTGCGCCGGTTCGACGGGCGCTCTCCGAGCGCGGCTTCGACCAGCCGACAGAGCCTCAGCGGAAGGCGATTCCGCCGCTCGCCGACGGACGCAACGGGCTCGTCGTCGCACCGACCGGGACCGGAAAGACCGAGACGGCGATGTTGCCGGTGTTCTCGGCACTCGCCGAGCGACGACACGGTTCGAGGATTCGGCGCGCTGTACATCACGCCGCTGCGCGCGCTCAACCGCGACATGCGCGAGCGGCTCGACTGGTGGGGCGAGACGCTCGATCTCGAGGTCGACGTCCGCCACGGCGACACGACGGACTACCAGCGGAGCAAGCAGGCCGACGACCCGCCGGACGTGCTCGTGACGACGCCGGAGACGCTACAGGCGATGTTCACGGGGAAGAAGCTCCGGGCGGCGCTCGAAGACGTCGAACACGTCGTCGTCGACGAGGTCCACGAACTCGCCGCCTCGAAGCGCGGCGCACAGCTGACCATCGGGCTCGAACATCTGCGCGAGTACGCCGGGCCGTTCCAGCGCATCGGTCTCTCTGCGACCGTCGGCGATCCCGAGGAGGTCGGGCGGTTCCTGACCGGCGACCGCGACTGCGCGGTCGTGGAGGTGGACGCCGGCAGCGAGTTCGACGTCGACGTGGTCCGATCCCGAGATAACCGAGCGACGACGAGCGCGCTCGCCAGCGAACTCGTCACCGACGCCGACGGTCGCCAGCCACGTCCGCAGTCATCGACGACCTGATCGTCGACGAGCACGAGTCGACGCTCGTGTTCGTCAACACCCGGACGACGGCTGAGGGACTCGGATCGCGGCTGAAGGAGCTACGGGACCGACATCGGCGGTCCACCACGGCTCGCTGTCGAAGGAGGCCCGCATCGACGTCGAAGACCGGCTCAAGGCCGGCGACCTCGACGCGCTGCTGTGTACCTCCTCGATGGAACTGGGCATCGACGTGGGCCGCGTCGACCACGTCGTCCAGTACAGCAGTCCCGCGGCAGGTGTGCCGCCTGCTCCAGCGTGTGGGCCGAGCGGGCCACCGCCGCGACCTGGTCTCGCGCGGGCACCGTCGTCACGACCCACCCCGACGACACGCTTCGAGGCGCTGGCCATCGCCCGACGAGGCCGAGGAGGGCGAGGTCGAAGCCGCCGCCATCCACCACGGAAGTCTCGATACGGTGGCGAACCAGATCGCCGGCATTCTGATGGGGTTCGGTGAGATTTCGGCGCGCGGCTGTTTCGAGATTATCCGCCGGGCGTACCCGTACCGAGAGCTCGAACAGGAGACGTTCAAGCAAGTCGTCCGGGAACTCGCCGACAACCACGTTCTCTGGCTGGAGGAGGGCCACGACCGGCTGGAGAAATCCCGCGGGACGTGGGAGTACTTCTATCAGAATCTCTCGATGATTCCCGACGAACAGAACTTCCGTGTGGTGGATATGGCCTCGGGACGGACGGTCGGGACGCTCGCGGAGCGGTTCGTCGTCAACTTCGCCGCGCCGGGAGAGGTGTTCATCCAGGGCGGAGAGATGTGGCGCATCACCAACGTCGACGAGGACGACGAGAAAGTACAGGTAACGCCGGTCGAGGATCCCGGCGGGGAAGTGCCGTCGTGGACCGGCCAAGAGATTCCCGTTCCGTACGACGTCGCCCAGCGCGTGGGCAGGATACGCGGTGAGACCAAAGCGGCACTCAATTCTGGGCAGTCTCGCGAGATCGTCGGCACGGGGCATGGCCGAGCGACGTACGCCGACCGACGAACACACCGCAAGGGAAGCGCTCGATCCCATCGAGCGCCACGAGGCACCGATGGCGACCGACGAGACGATTCTGGTGGAGGCCTACGGTCGCGAGGTCGTGCTGAACGCCTGTCTCGGCCACAAGGCGAACGAAACGCTCGGGCGACTGCTGTCTGCGCTCATCGGTCAACAGACCGGCTCGTCGGTCGGCCTGGAGACGGACCCGTACCGTATCGAACTGGAGGTCCCCTCCGGAATCTATTTGGGCGACATCGTTGACCTGTTGTTCGACACCGACCCTGACCACGTCGAGCCGCTCATCGAACTGTCGCTGAAGAACGCCGACTCGCTGAAGTTCACGCTCGCGCAGGTGGCCGCGAAGTTCGGCGCGCTCAAGCGCTGGGGTGGAAGGGTGGCCGTGGCTTCGGACGCGACCGCCTGCTGGAGGCACTTCGTGACACGCCGATTTACGACGAAGCGCTCCGGGAGACACTCCACGTCGAACTCGATGTCGACCGCGCGAGTGGGGTACTCAAGTCGGTCCGTCACCGCGAGGTGACCATCGAGACGGTCGGCGAGCGCACACCGATTGGACTGGGCGGGCGCTCGTCGGGACAGGAGCTGCTCTCGCCGGAGAACGCCGACGCGAGCGTCATCCAGACGGTCAAGGAGCGCATCCAGAACGACCGAATGTTGCTCTTTTGTCTCCACTGTCAGGCGTGGGAGACGAAACGACAAGTGAAGCGAATCGACGATCCGCCGACGTGTCCCAAGTGTGGCTCGACGCGCATCGCAGCACTGAATCCGTGGGCCGACGAGGTGGTGGCAGCCGTCAAGCGCGCAGAGAAGGACGAGGAGGAGGAACGGATGACCGAGCGGGCGTTCAAGGCGGGATCGCTCGTGCAGGGCCACGGGAAGGAGGCGGTGATCGCGCTCGCCGCACGCGGGGTCGGTCCGCGCAACGCCGCACGGGTCATCAACAAGCTCCGCGACGACGAGGACGACTTCTACCGGGACATCCTCGCGAGGGAGCGCGAGTACGCCCGGACGAATGCGTTCTGGGACTGACCGACGAACATTTGGGCCAGTATCCCTCATCGACGGTATGGTACAGGACGAACGAGATGCGGGACCGGCGGCAGAGGTTCGGAAGGTAAGTGCCTGGCCGCTGTTCGTCGCGCTCGGGCTTGCTGTAGGGGAAGTCGGCGTCGTGATGGCTATCTACCCGCTCGCGATTGGCGGGCTGGTGTTGTTCGCCGGCAGCATTGCTGGCATCCTCACGGAGGCCGGTTACACGGAGCGACCGTGGCGGACACTGACGGTGCTATCTGGGCTATTCGTCGTGCTCGGGCTCATCATCGTCGTGACTCAGACCGGAACGAGTGTCGACGCCGTCCAGAGCGCGCTTACGTCGACGGACAGCATCATTCTGCGCGGCTTCTCCATCGTCGGGGCAGGGATCGTCGCGCTGGCGGCGGGCATCGCCGGCGGCTCTGTGACGGAGACACGTCCTGCGGCCTGAACCCGTAACCTCTTAGACGCACAGAAGCAACCAACGGATATGTCATCACGGACGTTCGACCGCGAGACGCTCCTCGATCTCATCGTCAACGCCATTCCACTGGGGATGCTAGCATTTATGACCGGGCTTTTCGTGCTGTACAATCCGTTCGGCACGGACCTCACAAACCAAGCGATTCAGCTGAGTCTCGTCATCATCCCCTTCGGCGCGCTATTGGTGCTTACCTATTTTTCAGCGCGTGCCGTCGCAAAGGCAGAGAATAAAATGGAAGAGAGTTCCGAGAAATCCGATGCGATGACCTCCGACGAGCCACCTGAAGATGCAGCTGCCATCGGTGCGGACGAACTCGTGGATGAGGCGTCGACGGACGACGAGTAGCGCGCTCACGCAGGCACCGGGAACACAACCTTTCTTATCGCCCAGTCCAAGGGTACAGTATGGCAGGAGAGCAACTCGCGTTAACCGTTCTCATGGGGGTCTTCGTGGTGGGTGTCGTCACCCTCATTTCCCGTATGGAGAACCTCCGCGCGTACACGCCACTCGTCAGCGGTGACGCTGGCTACGGCGACAGTACGGTCACGAATCACAAGCCCTCCGGGCTGATCCGCTGGCTGACGACAGTCGACCACAAGGACATCGGTATCCTGTACGGCATCTACGCCACGATCGCGTTCGTGTGGGGCGGCCTCTCGGTTATGCTGATGCGTATCGAACTGACCACGCCAGCACTCGACGTGCTCGGCGGCACGGCGATGTACAACGGGCTCCTGACGAGCCACGGCATCACGATGCTGTTCCTGTTCGGGACGCCGATCCTCGCCGCGTTCTCGAACTACTTCATCCCGCTCCTCATCGGGGCCGACGACATGGCGTTCCCGCGCATCAACGCCATCGCGTTCTGGCTGCTCCCGCCGGCCGCACTGCTCATCTGGGCGGGCTTCTTCCTCGATCCGCTGACGGGAGGAACGATCGAGGCCGCACAGACCTCCTGGACGATGTACACGCCGCTGTCGGTCGAACAGGCCAACCCCGGCGTCGACCTGATGCTGCTCGGGCTGCACCTCACCGGCGTCTCGGCGACGATGGGTGCGATCAACTTCATCGCGACCATCTTCACCGAGCGCGGCGACGACGTCGGCTGGGCGAACCTCGACATCTTCTCGTGGACGGTGCTCACCCAGTCGGCGCTCATCCTCTTCGCGTTCCCGCTGCTCGGGAGCGCGCTCGTGATGCTGCTGCTCGACCGGAACTTCGGGACGGCGTTCTTCGCCGTCGACGGCGGCTCGCCGATCCTCTGGCAACACCTGTTCTGGTTCTTCGGCCACCCCGAGGTGTACATCCTCGTGCTCCCGCCGATGGGGCTGGTCAGCTACATCCTCCCGAAGTTCTCGGGCCGGAAGCTGTTCGGCTTCAAGTTCGTCGTCTACTCCACGCTCGCGATCGGCGTGCTCTCCTTCGGCGTCTGGGCCCACCACATGTTCTCGACGGGCATCGACCCGCGCATCCGGGCGAGCTTCATGGCCGTCTCGCTCGCGATCGCGATACCATCCGCGGTGAAGACGTTCAACTGGATCACGACGATGTGGAACGGAGATATCCGGCTCACCGCGCCGATGCTGTTCTGTATCGGCTTCGTCGCGAACTTCGTCATCGGTGGCATCACCGGCGTCTTCCTCGCCGCGATCCCGGTCGACCTCGTGCTTCACGACACCTACTACGTGGTCGGCCACTTCCACTGGATCGTGATGGGGATGATCGCCTTCGCCGGCTTCGGGGCCATCTACTACTGGTTCCCCATCGTCACCGGGAAGATGTACCAGAAGCGGCTCGCGAAGTGGCACTTCTGGCTCTCGATGATCGGCGTCGAACATCACGTTCTTCGCGATGCTGCTGCTCGGCTACCTCGGGATGCCGCGCCGCTACGCTACCTACGAGTTCAACGGTCTCATCGCGCCGCTGGCACAGGTGACGACGCTCCACCAGGTTGCGACGCTCGGTGCATTCATCATTCTCTTCGCCCAGATTATCTGGGTGTGGAACCTCACGCAGTCGTACCTCGAGGGGCCAGTCGTTAAGACGGGAGATCCGTGGGACCTCAAGGAGAGCGGACAGTACTCCCGTGAGTTCGAGTGGTTCGCAGAACAGCTCGACACGACCGACGAGGAGACGCCCGCACTCGCTGCCGACGGATCTGGCGAGCCGAGCGACGACTGACCTCGCGACCGTTTTCGCTTCAGCTCAAGCTCGTGAACACGAGCACGATTCCGGTAATAAACATCATTGCAGCAATCCCCGCGAGAACACCGAACAGCGCTTCCTTCTCTGACATACGCCGTATTAGCGAGTCGTGGACAAAAGGCTAATCTTCCCCAGTCCCGGAGTAGACTGTGTGTCAACTCGCGAGTCACCGACGAATGGGCGACGGCTCGTTCTCATCATCTACGTCGCCATTGTCCTCTTGACGGCTATCCTGGGCTTCGTCATCGGTGCAATCGGGCCACAGGGACTCGATCCCGAGCTGTACGGCGTCATCGACCTCCCACCGACACCGTTCGGTACTGCACTGTACGGTGCGGCGACGATTGCAACGATTATCGGCGTGCTGCTGGTAGCGATAATCTACGTCTCCGACCGGTACGATGACGCCGAACCGCAGAGCTGATACTGCTGGACGTACGTTTGCGAGGATCGGAATCGTCGGTCCCGCTGTCTCGGTGAAGCTGCTGCGGACCGTCTCAGGCCAGCCCGATTTTCTCCGAGTACGTTCCGTGTTGTTTCTCGAACGTCTCCATAATCTCGCCCATACTTGCGTATGCTTTCACCGCATCGACGATGTACGGCATCACGTTCTCGTCGTCCGCGATGGCCTCGGCGAGCGCGTCGAGTCGCCGTTCGACCGCATCGTCGTCGCGCTCGCGCTTGACCCTCTCTAGCCGGTCGAGCTGCGTCTCCTGTGCGCTCTCGTCGACGTGGAGAAGGTCGATATCCGGATCGTCGTCGGTGACGTAGTCGTTGACCCCGACGACAGTCTCTTTGCCCGCATCAACACGCTTCTGGTACTCGTAGCTGGCTTCCTGAATCTCGCGGTGGAAGTAGCCGTTGTCGATTCCCTCGAGCACGCCGTCGCGGACGGAGCCGTCGCCAATATCGCGAATCTCCTCGAGATACTCGGTGATTTCGGCCTCCATCTCGTCGGTGAGCGACTCGATAGCGAAGCTCCCGCCGAGCGGATCGACGGTGTCACCGACGCCCGACTCGTCGGCGAGAATCTGCTGAGTGCGGAGGGCGACACGAACAGCCCGTTCACTCGGGAGCGCGAGCGCCTCGTCGTAGCTGTTGGTGTGAAGCGACTGCGTACCACCGAGGACAGCGGCCATCGCCTGCACCGTCGTGCGGACGATATTGTTGAGCGGCTGTTGGGCGGTGAGCGACTGCCCGGCAGTCTGGGTGTGGAACTTCAGCCGCTTCGATTCGGGGGCCTCAGCATCGTACCATTCGTCCATAATACGTGCGTAGATACGGCGAGACGCTCGGAACTTCGCGATCTCCTCGAAGATCGAGTTGTGAGAGTTGAAGAAGAAGGAGAGCAGTGGTCCGACCTCGTCCACGTCGATCCCCCGATCGATGGCGTCCTCGACGTAGGCGAAGCCGTCAGCCAGCGTGAACGCCGCCTCCTGTGCGGCCGTCGAGCCGGCCTCGCGGATGTGGTAGCCCGACACCGAGACGGGGTGGAACTTCGGCGTCTCGGTGACCGCGTACTCGATGGTGTCGGTCACCACATCGAGTGACGGCTCTGGCGGAATTACCCACTCCTTCTGTGCCATAAACTCCTTGAGCATATCGTTCTGGAGGGTACCGCGAATCTGGTCGCGGTCGACCCCCTGCTCGTCGGCCAGCGCGATGTACATCGCGTAGATGACCGCCGCGCTGGGGTTGATAGTAAATGAGGTGGACACCTCGCCGATGTCGATACCGTCGAACAGCACTTCCATATCCGCAAGCGTGTCGACAGCGACACCCTCCTTGCCGACCTCGCCGTCTGCCATCGGGTGATCGGAGTCGAGTCCCATCAGCGACGGCATATCGAACGCGACCGACAGCCCGGTCTGCCCCTCGTCGATGAGATAGTGGAACCGCTCGTTCGTCTCCTCGGCCGTACCGAACCCCGCGAACTGACGCATCGTCCACGTTCGCCCCCGGTACATCGTCGGGTACGCACCGCGCGTGTACGGCTCCTCGCCGGGAAAGCCAAGGGACTCGTCATAGTTGCTGTCGGCGATGTCCTCCGGCGTGTAGAGTCGATTAATTTCGTGGTTCGATACCGTCGCAAATCGCTCCTTTCGCTCACCGTACTCCAAGTAGTCGGCGAGCGTCTCCTCCTCCCACGACTCGCGATCACGACGAATCTCCGCGAGTTCATCATCGTCGAACATACGTCTGCTACGCGAACTGCGCTAAAGAGTCTTTAGCAATATTTTCCGGAATAGCACACTCGTCAGTCGTTGTTGGGTGTGTCGTTCCGTTCGTCAATGCGGTCGTTGACTTCCTCAAGCTGGGCAATAATGGAGCTCAGCTCTGTGGTGAGCGTCGCTTCGACGTTCTCGGTTACCTTCTGCGTGACGACCTCCTCGACACTCTCTTCCACGTTCTTCGACACCTCTTCCGTGACGGATTCCTCGACGGTCTCGGCCACTTCTTCCGTGACGGATTCCTCGACGGTCTCGGCAACCTCTTCTTTCATCCCCTGTGCGACAGTCTCCTCCACGTTCTTCGATACCTCATTGGCGACAGTCTCCTCCACATTCTTCGATACCTCATTGGCGACAGTCTCCTCCACGTTCTTCGATACCTCCTCGGTGACGCTCTCAGACACTTCCTCGGTAACCGTCTCCTCCACGTTCTTCGACACCTCCTTGCTCACGCTCTCCGATACCTCCTCAGCTACACTCTCGGATACCTCCTTCGTCATCCAGTCGGGATCGAACCGCGCCATCTTCCAGCCAATGTGCACGACGTACGAGATGAGGGCTCCGATTCCGAAGGCGACACCGACACCCGTGTTTCCGAGTACAATGAGAATAACGGCGACGAACAGGAGCAGTCCGTACGCGAGATCAGTCAGGAAATCCGTCTGGTTCGAGTTCATCTGTCACCAACTATAGAATCGGTCGAAGCGCGATAATCAGCCATTACCAGCCATACATTCCGGAGGCGAATAACTCACACGACCTTCAGCTGTCGTCTATAAGTCGGTGGGTGGTCTCGACGAGCGGATGGTGGCCGTAGTCCACCTCGGTGATATCTTCAACGGCTTCAAGCCCCTCCTTGCGTGCGGTCTCTGCCATACCTAACTCGACGCGCTCGTCGAGCACGATGACGTACGCCTCCATCTCGTCGATACCGAGCCGGTGGGCGGCCTTCACTCGGTGGTGGCCGTCGGCGAGGAATAGCTGTCCGTAGTTATCGATGACAACCAGCGGCTCGGCGAGTCCATTTTCGAGCTCGTACCTCCGTCCCTGTAGCTCGTCGGTGTACACCTTGCTCTGGGTCGGGATCAGCTCTGAGATTCGGATCGTCCGGCGTTCATCCTCCGTCTCGACGCCGTGGATATTTGTCAACGTCGTCATCAGCTTGCGGACTTTACTCGGAGTCGCCCGCTCGATCTGTGATCGCACCACGTCGGCGTTCGAGATGATACCGACGAGATTACCGGCGTCGTCGACCACGGGCAGTCGCTGAATCCCCGACCGGAGAATGACGCGCCCGGCATCGTGAATCTTCATCTCCGGATGTGCGACGACGAGGTCGTCGGTCATCACGGTGAATATCGGTGCGATGTCGTCGGCCAACAGGAGGTCACGTGCTGTGATGAACCCATCTACTTGTCGTCCTTCCGTCACCGGAAACCCCGAGTGCGCCTCGTCGCTCTCAGAGATACGCTTTGCAACGCTCAAGACGGTATCGTCGGGATTCACCGTATCGACGTCGTGTGTCATATAGTCGCGGACTCTCAGCTTCTCATCGAGCGCACCCTCTTCCATCGTGTCGTACGTCGTTAGCAGCGGGCAAAAGCGTGGCTGTCACTCGGCGTCGTCGGGCTCATCGTGATCAGGCAGTGCCTCTGCCAGTCCGAGGTGGGTGTCCTTCGCGTAGACAGCCGCCGGAACGACATCCGTTCCGACGCCGACCGTCTCGAAAAATCGCTCTGAGAGCACCTCTCGCACCGCCGTATCATCCTCGTCCTCGTCGGTGAGTCCGCCGATCGGTATCTGTGCACCGGCCATATTCGCGTGGCCGCCCGCCGAGCCAATCTGGTTGAACGCCTCGCGCAGCGCCTCGCCCAGGTCGAGGTCGGTCCCGCGAGCGCGCGCAGAGGCGAATACCGTGTCGTCTATTTTTCCGAAAACGAGCGTCGTCGTCACCCCGTCCATCGTGAGCAGTTGGTCGGCCGCCTGTGCGAGCGCGTCCCGGTCGGTGATATCACTGACGTACGAGGAGAGAACACCATCGCGCACGTCGCGATTCACAATTGCACTCCCGAGAATTTCCACGGTCTCGACGCTGACGTTCGGAGATTCGATACGCTCGAGCTTGGCGGTATCCACGAACGGGACGAGATACGCAGCCGCCTCGAAATCCTCTGTCGCCACCCCACGCGAGAAGTCGTTGGTATCGATCTGGATGCCGAACAAGAGCGCGGTCGCGAGCGCCGGCTCCGGGTCGGCACCGAGCTTCCGAAGGTAGTCGGTGAGAAGTGTGGAAGTGGCACCGACGTTCGACCGGAGATCGACGAACGACGCCTCAACCGGCGCACGCGGCGGATGATGATCGATGACGATATCGATATTCGTCTCGGTCGGAAGCTGATCATTGATACCGGGACGAGAGTGGTCGACAAGCGCGATCGAGCCGAACTCGGGGAGTTCGTCCACACTGGAGAACGTCCGCAGATCCAGTTCGAGAAGATTCACGAGCGCGCGGTTCTCCTGATGGCTGATATCTCCGAAGTAACACACCTCGGTTTCGATACCCGCGCGGCGCGCGATACGGGCGAGCGCGAGGGCACTTGCAATCGCGTCCGGATCGGGGTTGTCGTGAGCGAACACCGCGAGCGGCGGCTCCGCGTTGCGAAGCACACGCATAAGCCGCCGAGTTCGGAGCCCGTCCTTGCCGATTCTGTCGAGTAGAAACGACGAGAGGGCGTCGGCGGGGTCGTGCAGATCGTCCGCCAGTTCACGCAGGCGGTCGATCTGTGAGTCGGTCGCTCCCTGTCCAGCGAACGCGAACAGCCGTGCGTCCGGGAACGCTTCAGCCGCGAAGGCAGCGACAGCGCAGTTCTGCTCCGGATCGTCGCCTCCGACGACGACCGTGTCCGGCTCCATCGACACCGCGGTGACGACGGCGCTATCTGTCGGGTCACCGAGTGTCGCAGCGATACCATTGGAGCGAAGCGTCTCGACGCGGTGTTCATCCTCGGTCACGACGTGGGTCCGGGTGCTCCCCGCGACAGCGAGCTGTCTACCGACCGACCCGCAACCCAAAACGAGTCGGGAGGTCATACTACGAGCAGGGGAGCGAGTGAGTAAAATCCACTGTTCGTTCCGTATCAGCCGAACAGCACGGCAGCCGCGTCGAACGCGATGCTATCGAACAGGAACAGTCCCGGCAGCAGTCCGACAGTCACGACCGCGGCGACGATGATCGCACCGTACAGTGCCGACGGGTACGACTCAATCGTGTGCGGCTCGTCCGGTTCGTCGATCCAGAGTGCCTTCACAACACGACTGTAGTAGAACAGCGACAGCGCGCTGTTGATCGCACCGACGAGCGCGAGCCACCACAGGCCACCGCTGACCGCACCGGCGAAGAGATAGTACTTCGAGAGGAAGCCCGCGCCGACCGGCAGTCCGGCCAGCGAGAACATAAACACGGTCATCGCGACGCTGGCGAACGGTGCCTGTGAACCGAGCCCGCTGTAGTCCTGGAAGGTCCGACCAATATCCCAGTGCTCCGCGAGTGCGACGAACAGGAACGCACCGGTGTTCATAAACCCGTAGACGAGGAGGTGGATCATTCCCGCTCCGAGGATGAGACTCTGTTCACCCGTTCCGGTGAGCGAGGCGAGTGCGATGAGCACGTAGCCGGCGTGTCCGATGGAAGAGTACGCCAGCATCCGCTTGACATTCTCCTGTGTCGCGGCGGCGAAGTTACCGAGCGTCATCGTGATAACGGCGAGCACCGCCATCACGACGGTCCAGTCAAGCGCGTTCTGAACGCCGGCGCTGGCGATCGGGAAGGCAACGACGAGTACGCGGAAGGCGAGCGCGAAGCCGGCCGCCTTCGATGCCGACGAGATGAACGCCGACACCGGCGCGGGCGCACCTTCGTACGCCTCGGGCGCCCAGAAGTGGAACGGCACGCTCGCGGTCTTGAACGCGAAGCCGCCGATGAGCATCAACAGCCCGACACCGAGTACGCCTGGCAGCTCAGTTCCCTGCACGAGCTGGTCGGCGATACCGTCGAACAGCAGCGTTCCGGTCGCCGCGTACACCAGCGACGTACCGAAGACGAAGATCGCAGACGAGAGTGCACCGATGAGGAAGTACTTCAGCCCCGCTTCAACGCTACCCTTGTTCTGCTTCATAAACGCGACGAGCGCGTACGACGGCAGCGAGGCGAGCTCGAGTGCGACGAACGCGACCGCCAGCGAGCCGGACGCAGCCATTACCGCCATCCCGGTCGCCGCCAGCAGCATCAGCGTGTAGTATTCGGCCTGGTACGGATGGCTGTCGAGATAATCGTGACTCCCGAGTACGACGACTGCGGTGACGCTCGCGAAGATGACCTGGAAGAACAGTGCCATCTGGTCGACGACGAGCTGGCCACCGTACAGCGTAATCGGGTCCGTACCGACACCCGTGAGCAGATAGACGAGCGAGACGCCCATCGCAGCGAGCGCACCGACGAACGCCACACCGGAGAGCAGCGCCGGTCGGTTCGAATCGGGATCGATACTGTCCACGAGGAACAGAGCGAGCGCCGTCACCGCGAGCACGATTGCGGGCGCAGTGGACGCCCACGCTGGCTCCACCATTAGAGCCCACCTCCGAAGGTCGCGGCGGTGGTTTCGAGAATCGGTTCAGTTGCGTCGAGCACGCGCTCGAACGCGAGATCATACGGGAACGTCCCGAGAGCGATAATGAACACGATGAGTACGAGGAGTGGGACCACATCGTGGAATGATGCGGTCGTGACTTCGTAGTCGGTCTCGGACCGGAACGGACCGAACAGCGTCCGCTGCATCGACCACAACAGGTAGCCGGCAACGATGACGATACCGAACATCGCGAGCGCGGTCAGAAGCATCGAGTACTGGAAGTGGGCGTCGAAGCTCCCGACGAAGACGAAGAACTCCGCCGCGAAGCCAGCCATCAGTGGCAGGCCCATGTACGCGAACGCACCGGCGATGAACGAGCCAGCCGTGATGGGCATCTTGTCCGCGAGTCCGGACATATCACCCACCATACGCGTGTGTGTGGTGTTGTAGATGACGCCGACGCAGGCGAACAGCAGTCCGGAGATGAGTCCGTGGCTCACCATCTGGAACGTCGCACCGCCCGTTCCGTACATCGTGTACGCGACGAGCCCAAGCGTGACGTACCCCATCGACGAGACGGACGAGTAGGCGACGATACGCTTCAGATCCGACTGTGCGAGCGCGAGCATCGCGCCGTACAGAATCGACAACACACCGAGAGCCGCAATCGGTACTGCGAGGTCGCGAGCAACGCTCGGTAGCATCGTGAAGTTGAATCGGAGCAGCGCGTACGTCCCCATCTTCAGGAGGACGCCAGCCAGCATCACCGACGCCGGGGTCGGGGCCTCAACGTGAGCGTCCGGCAGCCACGTGTGGAACGGAACGATTGGTACCTTCACCGCGAAGCCAACGAACATCGCGATGAACGCGGCGAGTGCGAGTTGGTTGGCACCGAACGCGCCGAGCGAGCCGAGTGCACCTTCCGTACGCAACGCCTGCGCGATTTCGGGCAGCGCAAGCGAGGAGATGGAGTCTCCCAGCCCGAACACCAATCCGAAGAAGCCGATGAACATCACGATGGAGGCGATATTCGTGTAGACGAAGAACTTGATCGCGGCATACTTCCGGCGAGCACCGCCCCAGATGCCGATGAGGAAGTACATCGGTACGAGCACGGCCTCCCAGAAGACGAACCAGATGAGGAAATCGAGCGCGCCGAAGACGCCGATGAGTGACGCCTCCATAAACAGCATCAGCCCGTAGAACTGGCTCTGCCGCATATCGATCGGCGTCCACGACGCAAGGATAGCGAGCGTCGTGAGCAGCGTCGCGAGTACGACGAGCGGCATCGAGATACCGTCCAGCCCCATAAACCACGACACGTCGTAGCGGCCGAGGGTGAGCCACTGGTACTGGCTCTCGAAGGCGATGTCACCGCCCAGCAGGGCGTTGCCCGTCCCGTCGAACGTGAGGTACATGTACAGCGACAGGGCGAGTGGCACGAGTGAGATGCCGAAGGCCGCTTTCGGCGCGTACTTGTCCGGGAGTACGAACACCGTGAACGCGCCGAGCAGACACAGCGCGATGAGCGCTTCGATCATCATACGGACCACCCCCCACGGCGGGAGTCCGCATAACGTTGAGAGTCGCAGCTCGCGAGCGGACGCGAGCGAGACCGTCTCTCGGTAGTCATGCGAACCACCCCTGCATAACGCCGAAGGCGACAAGCAGGAGCGTCAGCCCAAGCGTCAACAGCGCCGCGTAGTTCGTTACGATACCCGTCTGGAGCCGGCGGAGCCGATCACCACTGAAGAGGCTCAGACTGGAGACGAAGTTGACGATACCATCGATAATGCCCCGGTCGAACCGGTCAGCGAGGCGTGCGACGCGCACGGTCAGTCCCTCTGCGAGCCAGACCTGATACTCGTCCTGGTAGTAGTTATTAGATAGCACTGTTTTGAGAGAGCCGAGTTTCTCGGTGTGTTTGACCGGATCGGGACCGCGATACAGCACGAGCGCGAGTGCGGACCCGGCGAGTGCGATAGTCAGCGAGATGCCGGCAGAGGCGAATAGCGTCCCAACCTCGCCGAGACCGAACAGTTCACCGGCGCTGTAGCCGGCGAACGCATCGTTCGTGATGAGCTCGTGGTAGTGCTCACCGTTGAGGCCAGCCGGCCCGTGGTAGAGCCAGTCGTGGAGGATCTCCGGCACCGCACCCACGACAGCGTGGACCGGCACGAGATTGATGACGCCGACGACAGCCGCGAGCACGCCGAGGATGCCGAGTGGAACCTTGATGTTCCAGCGGACCGGCTCGGGATCGGCGGCTGTCTCCGAGCGCGCTTCACCGTGGAAGGTGAGGAGCACCATCCGGAATGTGTAGAAGCCGGTGAAGAACACCGCGATGAGACCCATCGCGTACGCGGCAAGCAGAATCGGTGAACCGCCGAGTCCGTGCACCAGCGTCTCGTACAGCACCTCGTCCTTCGACCAGAAGCCGGAGAACGGAACGATGCCCGCAAGCGCAAGCGAGCCGGAGAGGAACGCGTAGTAGGTGACGGGCATCTTCTCTTTCAGCCCACCCATATCCCACATATTCTCGTTGTGGTGCATTGCGATGATGACCGATCCCGCACCGAGGAACAGCAGCGCCTTGAAGAAGGCGTGCGTGGTGAGATGGAAGACGCCGGCCACGTAGCCACCGCCGCCCAGCGCGAGCATAATGTAGCCGTACTGTGAAATCGTCGAGTACGCGAGTACCTGCTTGATCTCGTTCTTGACGACACCCATCGTCGCAGCGAACAGCGCGGTGAAGCCGCCGACGAGTGCGATGATCGCGAGTGCGGTCGGCGAGAGCGCGTAGAAGCCGTACATTCGGGCGACAAGATACACACCAGCTGCGACCATCGTCGCGGCGTGAATCAGCGCAGAGACGGGCGTCGGACCCTCCATCGCGTCGGGGAGCCATGTGTGGAACGGAAACTGTGCCGACTTGCCCATTACGCCACCGAGGACGAGCAAGCCGAGAACTGTGAACCACGTCTGCGGATCGAAGCCGAACGTGTTGACGCTCGCTTGACCGTTGAGCACCTGCTCTGCAACGTGCGCGAAGGAGTCTTCCACGCCGGGACCGCCGAACATACTCGTGCCGAACGTCGCGAAGACACCGACGACGCCGATGAGGAAGAAGTAGTCACCGAACCGAGTGACGAGAAATGCTTTCTTGGCTGCCGACGGTGGCCCCGCCTCGCGGAATCCGAAGCCGATGAGGAGATACGAGCAGAGCCCCACCAGCTCGAAGAACATAAACGCCATCAGGAGGTTGTCAGCGAAGACGAATCCGAGCATACTCGCCGTGAACAGCCCGAGTTCGGCGTAGTAACGCGGCAGCCCCGTCTGGCCGTCGTCGTTCATATAGCCGAGCGAGAACATGTGGACGAGGAACGCGATCGTCGAGACGATGACCAACATCAGCGTCGAGAGCTGGTCGAGCAGGATACCAAACGTCAGTTCGAAGCCGACCATCTCGCCGCCAACCCACGTGTACAACGTGTGCTGGTACGCGCCGCCCGTGTGGACGGCAAAGAGCGCCCACAGCGAGAACAGCAGTGATCCACCCGTCGCGACCATCCCAGCGACAGCCCCCTTCTTCGGGAGATATTTGCCGGCGAACAGTGCAACGAGGAACGATACGAACGGGAGCACCGCGATAGCGGGTGCGAACTCGAATGCGAGTGATTCTGCCATACTGTTACCACCTCAGAGTTGTCGCGCGCGTCACGTCCACGTCCGCGAAGTTGCGGTAGAGGACGAGAATGATACCGATACCGATGGCGACCTCCGCTGCGGCCAGCGCCATCGTGAACAGACTGAACACCTGTCCGGTGAGATTTCCGTGATAGAACGAGAACGCGACGAGATTGATGTTCGCCGCGTTCAGCATAAGTTCGACGGACATCAGGAAGAACAGCGCGTTGCGCCGGGTCAGGATACCGAACAGACCAATACAGAAGATGAGCGTCGAGAAGACGAGATAGTACTCAACCGGGACAGCCATCAGCTGTCACCTCCGTCGTCACGGGTCCCCAGCATCACTGCGCCGACGAGTGCGGCGAGCAGTGCCAGCCCGAGCAGCTCGAAGGTGATGAGGAATCCGTCTGTCGCCTCCGCAAAGGGTCCGGCTTCGAGGTTCAACATCGCGTAGCCGATACCTTCGATGACGCTGTCCGCGTTACCAGAGAACGTCGCGGCGTCGGCGAAGTCGGCGGTCAGAAAGACCACCGTGAGCACGCCGAACAGCACGAACGCGACGAGTCCGACCGCCTGGTTCGAGCTCGTGTGGAGCCGGGGGCGCGTCATGTCGTCACCTCGATTGCACCGTCTTCGGTTCTGCGTACGAGCATCACGGCGAACACGATTAGAACGAGAACCCCGCCGATGTACACGAGTATTTGCATCGTTGCGAGGAACTCGGCTCGTAACATCACGTAGTGGATCGCGACCGACGTGAGCGCCACCCCCAACAGGAGTGCACTGTGCCAGACGTCACGAACCAGCACGACGCCGAGGCTGCTCGCTGCTGTCAACAGCGCGAACAACAGAAACGCCACTAGTTCGAGTGTTACAGCCATTAGGTGAATCTCAATCGCTTTGGGTTTGAACCTTTCTTTGTGCGCCTACGCGCGCGGGCGAAATCGCACGGCTATCGAGAGTCGGAAATGCCGAAAAGTCGCCGGGGATTACTGGTAATCGACTTCGCCTTCGCCCTCACCGATCCAACCGCTGCGGTCCGGTTCGCGCGATTCGAGTGGGTCGATATCTTTGTACCACGGAACGTTCTTCAACTGCTCCATATTGTACGCGAGATCGTCTTTCGTGTCGCCGGTGAACTCGAAGTTCTGCGTGAGCAGAATCGCGTCGACCGGACACACCTCCTCACAGAGCCGACAGTAGATGCACTGCCCGATGTGGAGGTTGTACTGTTCGCCGTTTCGCTGGTCATCTGTGACGATCTGGATCGTATCGTTCGGACAGACGTTCTCACACTGGCGACACCAGATGCACCGCTCCTGTGAGAACTTGTGGACACCGCGGAACCGCGGTGACACCTCCGGCGTCTCTTCGGGATACTCGACGGTGAACGTCTCGCCGTCGAGGGCGTGTTTCATCGTCGTTCCCATCGATTTGAGTAGTCCGATCATGGTCTTAGAGCAGCCCCACGATTATCGCCGTGAGCACGAGATTTGCGAACGATAGCTCGAGCAGTCCTTTCCAGCCGATTTCGATGAGCTGGTCGATGCGAACGCGCGGGATGGCGGACCGGCACCACTGCGTGAACAGGTAGACGCCGAGAATCTTGATGACCATCCAGACGAAGCCCGGTAGGAACGGCCCGGCGGGTCCACCGAGGAAGATCGTCGCGATAATCGCGCCACCGAGGAAGATGTGGATGAACTCCGAGAGGTAACAGAGCACGAAGTAGACGGAGGAGTACTCCGTCTGCCACCCGGCGACAATCTCCGTCGGTGCCTCGGGCACGTCGAACGGGTTTCGGCCGACCTCCGCGAGGTTCGCGACCATGAACAGCAAGAACGCGAACGGGTTCACGAAGGCGTACCAGGACGGAATCGCGACGCCGCCGAGCGAGATGAGCGTCTCTGCCTGGGCGGCGACGATTTGGCTCAGTTGGAGCGAACCGGCGAACAGTACGACGGAGACGCCGGTCACGACGAGGGGAATCTCGTAGGCGAGATTCTGTGCGACCGCGCGTAGTCCGCCGAGCATCGAGTACTTGTTATTCGACGAGTAGCCGGCCATCACGAGTCCGACCGACGCGATAGACGCCGTCGCGAACACGTACGCGAGCCCGGCCTGCGGGTCGGCAATCTGGAGGTTCACTCCGAAGAGGTCGCCCATCGGGATGACCGCGAACCCGAGCAGCGCGGACGAGGTCATCACGAGCGGCCCGAGATCCCACGCCGGCCGGTCAACGCCGTCCGGGATGATGAGCTCCTTCGAGAGCAGTCGGACCGCGTCGGCGACGATGATGAGCAGCCCGAACGGCCCGTGTCGGTTCACCGCAATTCGGTCGGTGAACGCGGCCGTAATCTTTCGTTTTCCCCAGATACCCGACACTGCGACGAGCGACATAAGGAACGAGATGATAAGCAGCGATGCGACTGCACCGCCGATGAAATCCGCAATCGGACCCGAAATCGGGAGCAGACTGCTAATCGTGTCCGTGAACGTCATCGGTCGACCTCTCCGAGTACGATGTCGAGACTACCCAGCGACGCAATCAGGTCGGGAATATACTCACCCTGCGACATCTCCGGCAGCGTCTGGAGATTCGAGAAGCACGGCGAGCGAATCTTGAACCGCGCCGGCTTGTCGGTGCCGTCCGCGCGCATATAGATGCCGAGTTCGCCCTTCGCGCCCTCGACCGAGCGGTAAATCTCGGTGTCTGCATCCGGCTTTAGCGTGCGTGGAACGTTCGACTGAATGGTTCGTTCCTCTTCGGGCCACTCTTCGAGCAGATCGACACACTGGTCGATGATCTTAGCCGACTCCTCGACCTCGCGCATACGGACGAGCACGCGAGAGTAGTTGTCACAGCCGTCCTCGGTGACGACATCCCAGTCGAGCTCGTCGTAGTAGCCGTACGGGTCGTCGCGACGGATATCGTAGTCGATACCCGAACCCCGGGCGACCGGGCCGGTCGCACCGTAGCTCTTTGCCACGTCGGGCCCGAGTACACCGGTGTTGACACACCGGAGCTGGAAGATCTCGTTCGATGTGATCATATCGTGGAACTCCTCCAGCTTTCCCGGCAGCTCGTCGAGGAAGTCGCGCGTGTTCTCGAAGAACTCTTCGCGCGGTTCCGGCAGGTCCCACGCGACGCCGCCCAGACGGAGATAGTTGAACATCAGCCGCTGACCGGTGAGATCCTCGAGGAGATTCTGCATAATCTCGCGGTCACGCATCGCGTACATGAAGATAGCCGTGAAGTCACCGTAGATGTCGAGTGCGAACGTGGCGACCGCGAGCATATGGCTCGCAATCCGGCACATCTCTGCGGACATCGTCCGGATAACCTGTGCGTACTCCGGCACGTCGATATCGGCCATATCCTCTGCCGCACGCGCGTACGCCCACTCGTTGAGGATACCCGCCGAGATGTAGTCCCAGCGGTCGGGGTACGGCATAATCTGGTGGCGGTACGTTCCGTTCTGACAGATCTGTTCCTCACAGCGGTGGAGATAGCCGATGTCACTTTCCACGTCGGCGACGGTCTCGCCGTCGAGGGTCGTCTTCAGGTGGAGCACACCGTGTGTCGCTGGGTGGTGTGGACCGATGTTGAGGAACATCGTATCCGACTCTGCGTCGCTGGAGTGGTCCTGTTGGAGCGGGTTCGCGTGCTCGGAAAACTCCACGACCTGTGGCTGTTCCTGATCGTAGTCGAGCGAAAGCGGGTGGCCCTGCCACGTCTCCGGGAGGAGAATGCGGCGCAGGTCCGGGTGGTCGTCGTACTCGATGCCGACGAGGTCGTACGCCTCGCGCTCGTGCCAGTCCGCGGTCCGGTACACCTCGTTGGCCGACTCCGAGACAGGACTGTCCTTGGTCGTCGGAACCACGACGCCGACCTCCTGTGTCGGGTCGTCGTACTTGCGGAGGTGGTAGATGGACTCATAGCGGTCCTCGTACTCCTGGGCCGTGACGCACGAACAGTGGTCGAAACCGGCCTCGTCGCGGAGCAGTTCGAGCGCCGCCTGCACCTCGTCAGGTCGGACGACGAACGCCTCAGCGTTGATATGAGATTCACGGCCGATGGCGTAGTCGCCGAGGAGCGATTCGAGCGCGTCGTAGTCGACGCCCTCGGTCGTTTCGCCGGTGTCGAGCTCCGGTGTGGTTGGTTCTTCGAGACTCATTGTGATGGAGACTCCGCCCAGTCGTACCGCATCACGAGTTCGTCCTCGTCGATCTGGTCGGCGAGATGCTGGACCAGTTCGTCGTCGTCGAGGTCGCCGAACTGTTCGAGTTCATACGGCGAGACGGTTACGGGAGAAGACTCACCGTTGGCAATGCGCTCTTGTAGCTTGGCGACGCCGTAGACGAGCGCCTCCGGGCGCGGCGGGCAGCCGGGCACGTGGATGTCGACCGGGATGACTTCCTCTGCGCCCTTGATGACGTTGTACCCCTCCTGGAACGGACCGCCGGAGATAGTACACGAACCCATACCGACGACGAACTTCGGCTCCGGCATCTGGTCGTAGACACGCTTCATCCGCGGGGCGAACTTCGAGACGATCGTTCCGGGAACGATAATCACGTCCGCCTGTCGCGGTGAGGCGCGTGGCACACCCGCACCGAAGCGGTCGAGGTCGTGTTTGACCCCGTAGGTGTGCATCATCTCGATGCTGCAGCAAGCGATACCGAACTGCAGCATGAACATCGAGGAGCCGCGAACCCAGTTCATGAACTTATCGAACTTCGTGAGGATGAACGGCGACGAGCCGAACGCCTCGCGAAGCGTGGAGTTGAACCGGGAGTCGACGCCCTCGCCCATCCGCGCTTCCTGTGTCGTCTGTGGTGTGTTGGTGTTGTCGCTGCTCATAATTATTGTGCGCCTCCAGTCGTCTCGCGCGCGCGGTCGGATCTAATCCACCGAACCGCGCCGTTGCGCCATGCCCACACGAGTCCGATACCGAGCACACCGATGAAGATCAACATCGGCAGCAGGGCACTGACTATGCCGAACTGGCTGACAGCATCGCTGTAGATGACCGCCCACGGGAAGATGAGGACGGTCTCGATGTCGAAGATGACGAACAACAGCGCAATCATATAATACTGAATGTTGAACCTGATGCGCGTGTCGCCTGTCGGTATTTCACCAGACTCGTAGACGGCGGTTTTTCCTTGCTCTGGCACACTCGGCCGAAGGAGTGACGAGACAACTATCATCGAGACGGGGATGACGATAGCCACCACGGCGAGCGCGCCAATAGCGATCCACGGGTTACTCATCTGTCTGTATCATACTCTCCTTGGGCGAGGTCGTACATAAGGATTCATTCTCAGGTGTTCGCTAGATTCGACAGCTACTCACGACGGCGACCGAACAGTTCCTGTCCGCTCTCGTGGAGATCACGCGACACCTCACCGACGTCCTGTTGCAGTCCCTCGTGGTACTCACACAGCTGGTCGGCCAGTTCTCCGTGCTCACGAGAGAGAATTTGGGCCGCAGAGAGCCCGGCGTTGAACGACTTGCCGGCGTCAACGGCGACAAGCGGCGCACCCGTCGGCATCCCGATAACCGAGTTCACGGATTTCTCCTGGACAGGCACACCGATGACGGGAAGCGGGTACGCGATACTTGCAGTCATATTCGGGAGGTCTGCTGATTTCCCGCCGGCACCGGCGATAATCACGTCGAGCCCCCGATCCTCGGCGGTTTCGCCGTACGCGTACATCAGATCAGGCGTCCGATGGGCCGAGACGACGTACGTCTCGAAGGTGAATCTCGACGCCGGCGGGTCGGCGGGGTTGGGTTGCTCCTCGAAGCCGAGTTCGGTAAGCGCGTCGAACGCACCCGACATTACGTCGAAATCAGAGTCAGAGCCCATGATAATCCCCACGTCGGGGGTCTCATCGGGCGATCGGTCGGTGTCGGCTTCCGCACGAAGGTCACGAATCAGAGAGTCGACTGCATCTGCCATACAGTCATCCCGGTAGCCAATCACCTTCGCCGTTGTGATCCTACTCGAACTGGAGCGTCTCGACGGCATCACGCACGACAGACAGCGGCGGCTCCATATCGCCGACGGCAGTGACGTGACCCATCTTTCGAAGTGGTCGCACCTCCTGTTTCCCGTACCAGTGGAGATGCATATCCGCAAGTGTCAGTATCTCCTCGACACCCGTCAGCTGGGCGCGGGTCGGCTCGGACACGTCACCGAGGATATTCGCGCTCGCAGTCGGGCCGTGCCGATCTGTCGAGCCGAGCGGCAGTCCGACCACTCCGCGGATATGCTGTTCGAACTGCGATGTCACACATCCCTCGATAGTCCAGTGGCCGGAGTTGTGTGGTCGAGGCGCGACCTCATTCAGCAGTATCTCGTTTGGTCCCCCCTCCCGTTCGCGCTCGAACAGCTCGATACCGAAAACACCGCGTCCGTCGAGCTCCTCCAGCACCGAGCGTGCGACCTCGTGGGCACGTTCACGCGTCGCCTCGTCCGTGCGCGCCGGCGAGAGCGACTCGCGGAGAATCTCCTCGCGCTGGACCGTCTCCGTGACGGGGAACGTCGCCGTCTCGTCCGTCCCGCGTGCGCCGATAACTGCAAGCTCGCGCTCGAACTCGACAAGCTCCTCGGCAACCGCACCGCCATCGTCCGCACCGATCTCCGCGAGCGCCGTCTCCGCCTCGTCAGGCGAGTTGACCGGAACGTTTCCCCGGCCGTCGTAGCCACCGGTACGGGCCTTCACCATCACCGGCCAGCCGAGCTCCTCGCCCGCAGCCCGGAGGTCGTCCGCGTCGTCAACGCGTCGGAAATCCGGGAGCGGAATGCCGGCATCGTCGAACGCCTCGTTCTGGACGAGCTTATCTTGAATCGTACGAAGGGTCTCTGGGGCCGGATGAACGGGTGTCCCGGTTTCCTCGCTGACGGCATCGAGTGTGTCCGGATCGGCGAGCTCTATCTCGTAAGTGAGCACGTCGACCTGCTCAGCGAGGGCTCGGAGCGTGTCGTAGTCGTCGAAATCGCCGACGAGCTGCTCGCGAGCGACGTGGTTGGCGGGACAGTTCGCCGTCGGATCGGAGACGACGAGCTGGACGCCGAGCGGGCTGGCTGCCTCGGCGAGCATCCGACCGAGCTGGCCGCCGCCAACGACACCGACCGTCGGTGAGTCTGCAGAGAGATGCATACGCGAGACCACCGAGGGCGCTCGCTCAAACGTTACGGTTGTCGACGTAGAGAATCATACCGTCGAAGTCGTTGCCTCCGGTCGACCGGTGGAGGAATGTGTATCGGTCGTACCCCGAGACGCGGTCGGCGATACCGTCGGGAGGAACCATCGCCGACCCGTTCGTCCGACACTCGACCGTTTCATCGAGCGTACAGTCCGCAGGCACGACGACCACGGCGGGAAGCTCCGACGGGAGGTCTTCGGGCTGGCTCGCACAGTCAGTCGTCACGTCGTGTGCAGAGAGATACCAGCCGAGTGGGAGCGTGCTGAACCACCCGAGACACGCCGGCTTGCGCGGCGCGTTCTCCGCCCCGTCGACGAAGTTGCTGTTGCCGCCGCTGTACGCGAGCAGGTCGGTCCCGTCGGTTCTGGCAGCAGCTTCGAGGGCATCTGTCATCGCCGGTCGCATCTCCTGGCTGGGCTGGGCGAACTGGACGAGACTGTTCTCGGGTTCGGTCGCGTCGGTGTAGACGCCGGTAGCAGCTCCAGTTCCGATAGACGCGAGCAACACCACCACGACTACTCCGACGACAGCGAGGGTCCGGTCGTCGTTCCGGTCGAACGCATCAAGTCCCGCATCGATGAACAGTCCGGCACCGATCGCAGCAGGTATCGCCAGCGGGACGAGCGCGTTGACGACGATCCACGGGTTGTTGATATCGGTCCCGACCGCGTAGCCCGGAATCGAGACGAGCCCCCAGTAGAGACACGCGAGCACGAGCAGACGCGGGCGCTGGTTGCCGTATCGCTCGCTGGCGAAGCCGGCGAGGGCCAACACGACCAGCACGCCGGCGTAGCCGACAATGACCTGTAGAGAGCGCTTCAACTGCCCGCCGACAGCTACCAGCGTCCGAGGGTCGGAGCCACCGCTCTTCGAGAGCCACGAACCGAATCCATCCTGCACGGTGAGCCACGTACACCGGAGCGTCGTTGTCGGGTTACTGGTGTAGAGTCCCGCCGTCCGACACTGCTCGACGACGGCGTCGTAGCTCGGGTTCGCGGGCGTAATCGCGAGATCGCTGGCGGAGGTGACTCCACCGCGCGGGGCAAAGAAGAACAACATCACGACGACGAACAGGAAGGCCGCGCCGGCGAGGTGGCCGACGTGGCCGGCGAGCCGCGGCCCCCACGCCTTCCGGAGCCACGTCCACGCGCCGAGCAGCCGATGGTAGAGCCAGTCGAGCCCCGACGGATGACCGACGTGGGCCGAGAGCTTGTGGTGGACGACGAGCGCGCCGGCACCGAGCCAACAGAGTACGTAGACGAGCGCGTTCTCCTTCGAGGCGAAGCCGAGCGCGAGCGCGCCCGAGCCGACGTACAGATACTCGATGCCGAAGCCGTCGTACCAGCGGACGAACGCGACGAACGCGAGCAGACAGAAGCCGGCCACGAGAACCGTCGAACGCATAAACCGCCCGAAGTAGAGGAGGACGGGGTTGGCGGCGAGGAGGAACGCGAGCGCGATGGTTTCGCTACCGGAGAACCGATGGCGGAGCCACAGCGCAGTGAGCGGGAGCAGCCCGCCGACGACGGCGACCGGCACGCGAGCGAGGAAGTCAGAGTAGCCGAACAGACCGAACAGCGCCGCGTCGATGTGCTGGATGAACGGCCCGTGGATGATTGACCGGTAGTGGAACTGTCCGGTCTCCGCGTAGTGATACACCCAGTACGCGACGCGCGCCTCGTCGAAGTGCATGATACGGTGACCGAGGAGGGCGAAGCGAGCGACGAGCGCGAGAGCCGTGAGTCCGATGACGGCCTGTACGACGCGGCCGTCGCCGAGCGAGCGATCGGGCATACCTGTGGGTCAGGCGAGGAGCTAAGAAGTTTTCTGGTTGTTCGCGACCAGCGGGCTTTACCGGGTGACGCGAGTGACTCGGATATGCGACGTATCGGCTTCGTGGTGAATCCAATCGCCGGGATGGGTGGTCGCGTCGGGCTGAAAGGGACGGACGGCAAGCTCGCTGAGGCTCGCGAACGCGGCGCGGAGCCTCGCGCACCCGACCGTGCACGCGAAGCCCTGCAGATACTAGCCGAGTACGACGACATCGATCTACTGACCTACGGTGGTGCGATGGGCGAGACGGAGGCGCGCGACGCCGGCTTCGACCCGACGGTCGTCGCCACGCCCGACAGCGACGAGACGACAAGTGGCGATACTCGTGCAGCGGTCCGAGCATTCGTCACCGAGGGCGTCGACCTCGTCTGCTTCGTCGGCGGGGACGGCACCGCGGTCGACGTGGCCGAGACGCTCGCTGCCCTCGACACGGAGACGCCGATGCTCGGCGTGCCAGCAGGTGTGAAGGTGTACTCGTCAGTGTTCGGTGTCTCGCCTCGCGCGGCGGCACGGCTCGCCGCCACCTTCGACCGAACGGAGGTGCGCGAGGTGAACGATATCGACGAAGACGCCTACCGCGGTGGCGAGGTGGAGACAGAGCTTCGGGCGCTCGCAACGGTCCCCGTCGGCGACGACCTCCAGTCGTCGAAACAGATCGGTGGCGGGAGCATCGAGGGGCTCGCCGAGGCCGTCGCACAAGACGCTCGGAGCGACCCCGAAGTCACCTACGTGCTCGGTCCGGGATCGACGCTGGCGGCGGTGAAGGCCGAACTCGGTTTCGACGGCTCGCCGCTCGGCGTCGACGTGTGGCGCGACGGCGAGGTGCTCGTCCGCGACGGCACCGAGTCAGAGATACTGGCCGCCCTCGGCGACGAAAACCGCATCGTCGTCTCTCCCATCGGCGGGCAGGGGTTCGTGTTCGGGCGTGGCAATCTTCAGCTTTCGCCAGCCGTCATCCGCCAGTCGGAGACGGCGGTCGTCGCCTCGAAGCGAAAGCTCGATGAGACGGGTGTGCTCCGGGTCGATACCGGCGATATCGCCCTCGATGACGACCTTCGCGGGTGGATGCGTGTTCGCGTAGGACGCTACGAACACCGGCTCGTAAAGGTCGTCTGAGCAGCTGGTGACACAAGTATATAACCGCCATTAGTCAACACTAAGGTGACTGGAACACTGAGAGAATGTATGGAGACACGCAAGGTGCAACGCCTCGGTCCGTCGACGCTGGCGATGACGCTGCCAGCCGAGTGGGCGAAGGCGCAGAACGTCGAAAAGGGTGATGAAGTTTCGCTCCGGATGGGCGGGAAGGGGACGCTGACAGTTCTTCCGGAGTCAGTCCAGCAGGAGGAGTCCGAGGCGGTTATCCACGCCGACGAACTGGAAGCCGATGCAATCGAGCGAGCGATCCTCGCACAGTACGTGCTCGGCCGCCGTGTCATTCAGGTCGAAGTCGAAGACGGTGGTACGCTCGATTCTGGCGTCATCAATGCGGTCTACAACGCAGAAACCCAGCTGATGGGACTCGGCGTCATCGAGGAGACGCCGGAACGCATCGCGATTCGCTGCAGCGTCGACCCCGAAGACTTCACGCTGGATAATCTACTCGAACGACTGGAGTCGACCGGCTCGACGATGCGCAACGAGGCCGTGAAGGCGCTCGCACACGGCAATCCCGATCTCGCACAGCGCGCACTCAACCGCGAGCGACAGGCCAACAAGATTTTCGTCCTCCTCCTTCGGCTCATCTTCACAGCCTACCAGAATCCGAACCTCGCGCGTGCTGTCGGACTCGACTCCGGCTTCCCGCTCATCGGGTATCGGACGGTCGCGAAGAATCTCGAACTCACCGCCGACAACGCAGAGGACATCGCAGAGAT
The DNA here is from genome assembly GCA_034521675.1 of Halobacteriales archaeon. Classification (GTDB taxonomy): domain Archaea; phylum Halobacteriota; class Halobacteria; order Halobacteriales; family Haloarculaceae; genus Halosegnis. Next base: position 60,081 of record JAXHLZ010000007.1, read on the forward strand.
CGTCATCAACGCTGGCGAGCACAGTCTCGACGTGGACGACGCGACGATGCGCGAAATTCGTGAGTTCACCGACACGGTCAACGAGATGACCGAACTCGGCGTCCGGTCGGTCGTCGAGCGCGACTACGATCTCGCGCTGGAGACGAAACAGCTGTTTCGGGATATCGAGGACAGACAGGCAGAAATTCTAACATCGCTCCCCGAGATGGACAACGAGAAGCTGCTTCAAGTGCGTGAGGTGCTCGTCGCACTCCAGCAGACCGCGCAGTACGCGGTCAGAAACGCCGAAATTGCGACGAATCTCGCACTCGATACGGACTCCGAGTACGTCACGATTACGTGATCAGAGCAATCCGCCGTCATCCGTCGGCGTCTCCGTCGACGTCCCCGTTGGCGTCGGTGTCGATTCGTCTGTCGGCGTGGCGGTCGGTTCGTCTGTCGGCGTCGGTGTCGTAGTTTCACCGTCCGACGCGACGGTTCCCGTTTCTCCGTCGGAGGTCGGCGTCGTCGACCCGTCGTTCTGGTCGCTCTGACCGGTTGTTTTGGTCCCGAAGATATCTGTCTCTATCGTTCGCTCGTACGTCAGCGCGTCGAGCGGGACGCGAATCGTGTTTCCGGTCGGGAGCTCGATGCGGGCGTAGAAGTCGATTCGCAGATCAGTCACCTGCTCGTTTTCGAGATGCGACACCCACCAGTCGTCGAGCCGACTGTTGTCGATGATCGGGCTGGTCTGTATCGTCTCAACTGTCCCGCTCTCGATGACGTACGGTCGCTCGGTGATACCCTCGCCAACCGGAATTCCGTTCATCGTGACGTTGTAGCCGATGCCGGTGACCGTGTACGGCTGAATCTGTGGGTTGTACACGTCGAACTCCATCGCAATTGGCGTCTCGGCGTCGGTCACCGATCCCCACTGCGCGCGAGTCGCGTTCACGTAGAGGAACGGGTTCTCGATGATGGGGTTTTCCGGCCCCGAGATTGGGCGCGTCTCCTCGGAGTTAAACTGGCTGATGAGATCCGTCTGAATCTGCTGCTGCTGTGTGAGCTGCGTCGACCGGCTACCCAGGAGCGACGCCGAGACGTTCGCATCGATAGTGACGACCGTCGTCTCGTTGTTCCGGATATGGCTGGCCCACCACGGCGGAATCTGGTCGTTATCCATCCGGGTGGAGAACTCGAGCGTCGTGTTGCCTCGCTCGACTTCGAGCCCGGATTTGTTTCCGCTCGCCATCGGCACGTCGTTCATCCGGACGGTGTAGTCGATCTGGCTATCGCCGAGCCTGATTCCAATCGGATTCGGATTTACCACGACGAGGTCCGTGTTGATGACCGTCGTCTCGTCGTCGACTGCGCCGAAGCTGTTATCGATAGTGCCGACGCTTGGCACGCCGACGACACCGATGGCGAACGCACCGCCGACAGTTCCGGCGACTAACCCGAACGCGGTGAGCACGACCTTGAGCTTGCTACCCAGAAACAGCATCTTCAGATCCATCAGACCGACCCACGTCGTTGGGGCACAAAACGCTTCGTTCCGCCGCGAACGTCGGGATTAAGTTACTATCCACACAAGGCGTGGTATGGACACTGCAGACGCGTCTGACCGTCGCCTCGGCTTCGGCCTCCTGTTCGTGATCGTCGCGTTCGTCGGCGCAGCCGTGATGCTCGCCGCCTCGATGAGCCACCAGCTCGCCCTCTCAGGGTGGGGCTTCGCCGCTGCGATGCTCGGCGGCGCGCTCTCGATTGCGGCGCTTCAGCTGTACGAGTAGGCGAGAGCGACGGTGTGTTAAGGCTGCGTACCGTATAGGGGGTATGTCAGGGACGAGCGAGGACGAATCGGTCGACGAGAACGAGCGTATCCTCTCGTATCTCCGTGAGCGCGCTGCAGACGGTGAGCGCTACTTCCGCTCGAAGCACGTCGCCGACGCCATCGGACTGACCGCGAAGCAGGTCGGTTCACGGCTTCCGCGGCTCGCAGAGCGGTCCGAGGGCGTGGATATCGAGAAGTGGGGCCGCGCTCGCTCGACAACGTGGCGAGTGACACCGGAGTAGCGACGTTTTTGAGCCTACCGCGTCGAGTACCAGCATGACCGTCCGTGTCGAGCAGAGCTTCGAGTTCGACGCACCGCCGGCCACCATCTGGGGGTTCATTGCCGATCCCGAGTGGCGTGTCAAGCCGATCAGTGTCGTCGATAAGTACGAACCGACCGGTGAGCGGACCGCCACGTGGCATCTGAAGCTCCCGATTCCACTCATCCGGCGCACGATCGCCGTCGAGACCGAAGACGTCGAGCGCCGCGAGAACGAGTACGTGAAGTTCATCGGCGAGTCGCGGGTGATGCACGTCCAAGGCGAACACGAGATCGAGGAGACGGAGACCGGCTGTCGACTCCACAATCGGTTCGTCGTCGACGGGAAGGTTCCCGGCGTCGAGCGCTTCTTCAAGAAGAACTTCACCGACGAACTCGACAACATCGAACGGGCGATTCGGGAGAGCATCGAGCTATGAGGATCACTTGCGCACAGATACGCGTCGAGAACGCTGACGTGCCCGGCAACACGGAGCGTGCGGTCGACGCTATCGAGCGGGCCGCGACTGAGGGGAGCGATCTCGTCGTTCTCCCGGAGATATTCAACGTCGGCTACTTTGCGTTCGACTCCTACGCCCGCGCGGCCGAACCACTCGACGGCAAGACGCTCACGACAATTCGCGAGACTGCGGCCGACTGCGGCGTCGGCGTGCTGGCCGGCTCAATCGTCGAGGATCTGACCGCGAGCGACGATACGCCCGACGGGACTCTCGCGAACACCTCGGTCCTGTTCGACCGCGACGGCGACCGGATCGCCACCTATCGGAAACACCACCTCTTTGGCTACGAATCCGCGGAAGCGGAGCTACTCACGTCCGGCGAGCAGCTCGCTGTCGCCGAGTTCGAAGGCCATACTGTCGGAATGAGCACCTGCTATGATCTCCGGTTTCCGGAGCTGTACCGCGAGCTGGCGGAGCTGGGCGCGACGCTCGTCTGCGTCCCGAGTGCGTGGCCGTATCCGCGCATCGAACACTGGCAGCTGCTGCCGCGTGCACGCGCCGTCGAGAATCAGCTGTACGTCGCGACGGCCAACGGGAGCGGACAGTTCGAGGAAGCCGAGCTACTGGGGCGCTCTACTGTCTACGACCCGTGGGGGACGACACTGGCTGGCTCGAACGACGACCCGACGCTCGTCCACGCGACCGTCGATCCGGAGACCGTAGCGGCGACGCGCGAGGAGTTCCCGGCCTGGCACGACCGCCGCCGGTGAGTAAGAATACGAGGCTTTATCCGTGAGAACGCGATAGTACCAGTCGCCAGACGCGACGCTTTTCTCGTCGCCAACGGCAAACTACATCGCCGCATCCGCGCCCACACGACGGGTCTGCTCGGCACCCGTCGTATTCCGCCTCCCCCTTTCGATCACGCAGATTCGTACAGTTGCTCTAATAGTCGGACGTCAGCCAGTCCGTCGGCTCCGTCCGGCTCGATTTCCTGTCCGGTGAGCACCGCGTGTGCGAAGTAGTCGAACTCCTCGCAGAGTTCGTCCCCGCCCGCACCCTCGATTTCATTGCGCTCGTCACCCGTCTCGACGACCAGCCGCCGGCCACGGTTGGGCTGGAAGGCGTCATATACGCGGACAGTACCCTCGGTGCCGTAGACGGTGTAGTCGGCCGTCGGATATCCGGAGAAGGAGGCGCTGAAGTTACAGACCGCGTCGGGGAAAACGACCCGGAAGTCGACGTGTTCGTCCACGTCGCTGAACGGGCCACTCGTTCGAGTGTGGCCGGAGACGGCGTCAGGCTCCTCGTTGAGCAGGAACCGCGTCGTGTTCAGGAGGTAGATACCCACATCGACGAGCGCACCACCGCCTGCGAGCTCGCGGTCGAGTCGCCACTGATCCGGCCCGCGCGAACCGGCAAGTACGGGGAACGTGAAATCGCCCCCGAACCGTGTTATCTCGCCGATCCCGCCGTCATCGAGGAACTCTCGGAGCCGGCGAAACAGCGGATCCGTCTGCATCCGGTAGGCGGTCATCAGAGGGACGCCGGCAGCCTCACAGGTCTCGACCGCCTGTTCGGCACGCTCGCTCGTCGCGTCGAGCGGCTTCTCCGAGATGACGGCCTTCCCCTGTTCGGCGGCCGTCTGGATGTGTGGGAGGTGGAGTCGGTTCGGCGTGGCCACGTAGACGGCGTCGTAGGTGTCGGCGAGGTCGCCGTCGGCGTAGCCGTCGTAGTCCGTCGTATCGAGTCCGTAGTCGGCCGCAGCCTCGCGATTCGACTCGCTCCCGCTGACGCCGACCGTCGCGGTCAGGTAGGTGCAGTCCTCGATGCTCGGGAGGACGACTCCTCTAGCGAAGCCGCCACAGCCGACGACGGCGAGTCGAACCTCACCGTCGGCGTCGGTGTCCCAGTCTCGCTCGCGGATATCGGTGAACGCCTCGTGCATAGCTGATGCTCATCGGGGGGTCACAAAAGGGTGAGCTGTCGAGTGGCTGTCCGTGAGTAGCTATTTGACGCCCGCACCGCTGGAGTCGAGTATGTATCTCGCAGACGAAGCGTGGCCAGATCTTCAGCGCTACTTCGACGAGGAGTCGCTCGCGCTGATTCCCCTTGGCTCGACCGAACAGCACGGCCCACATCTCCCCGAATCGACCGATCATGTCATCGCGGAGTCACTCGCAAGAGCGGCGGCCACCCGCTCTGGGTATCTCTGCACGCCGACCATCAACATCGGCATCTCCAGACACCACCGCCAGTTTCCGGGGACGATGTGGGTAAGCCCCGACGCATTCCGAACGTACGTGCGCGAGCTGACGGAGAATCTCACCTACCACGGTATCGACCGAGTCATCTACGTGAACGCCCACGGAGGCAACGTGGATGCGCTGCGTGAGGTGGCGAAAGATCTCCACGCCGACGGGAGCTGTTACGCGCTGGAGTGGATGTGGAACGAGTCGATTCCCGAGCTGGTGGACGACCTGTTCGAGCACAACGGTCCCCACGGCGGGCCGAAGGAGACTGCGATGCTCCAGCATCTCACTGACCGCGTCCACGAGGACCGGCTGGTCGAAGCGCGCGACGGCGGGGTCCGCGATGTGTGGAACGCACCGGGGACCTCTCACAACGGCGCAGCCACCTACTTCGACGCGCGTGACAACAGTGAGAACGGCGTCTTCGGCGACCAGACCGACGCCACAGCCGAGAAGGGCGAGCAGCTGTTCGAGGCGGCGACCGAACAGCTCGTCGAGCTGGCGGAGTGGCTTGCAGGGCGTGAGGAATCCGCGCTGGCTCCCGCGGCCCGCGTCGGCGCGAACGAGTGACGGTTAACGAGTGTACAGCTTCACGCCAAGAAATACGTCTGGATTGCCGTCGTCGGGCGTGACCGCGACGTACGGCTGCTCTACTGGACCGAACACGTCGACGACCCGACCGACCGTGTCGAGCGACTCGTCGAGCGTCGTTGTGCCGATTTCTATCTCGGTCGCTGCAGGTGGCCGAAGAATGAGCAGTCCCTGTGCCGTGGAGACGACTTCGCCGAGTCGGTTCACGCGCGGAGAGCTCCCAGATACGCCCCGACAGCACCGAGCAAATCTCCTTTGCTGGCGTCGTCGGCGTCCTTCACGAGCACGCGGCCGCGAGGCTCGTACTCGCGAGGGTACTGTACGTCGCGCTCGATGACGGCATCGTAGCCAACCTGCTGGACCGCCTTCGCGATTTCGTCGACCGTCGGGTCGGGGATCGCGAGGTCCTGTGGCACTCGCCGGCCCTCAGAGCGCGTCAGGTCGGCGTCGAACTGCGCGGGCCACAACACGTTCTCAACCATACCGGCTTGAGTCGTGTCTCACTTATACGTCTTGTCGAATTGCTCACTCGCGGCGCGCGAGGAGCGCGACGCCGGCGAGGGCAACGACTGCGACGCCGGCACCGAAGCCGGGCTGGCTTCCGGCAGTCTCAGTCGCAGTCTCGGCTGCCGATGTGGGTGATTCCGATGTGGGCGATATGGGCGATTCGGTTGCAGTCTGTGTCTGCGTTGCCGTCGAGACGGTCACCTCGCTTCGGGCGACGAAGTCTGCCTGGACGTCGGGGTGGAACCCTTCAGTCAGGTTCTGCACCGCGAACACCACCGACCGCGGGGCCGGCTGATTCAGATAGTCGGTGTTGACCACGACCGTCGCGTTGTTCTGTCCCGCAGTCGTTGAGGCGTACGGCTCCTCGTTCTGAATGTTTGCCATCCGAGAGTTCACGACGAGCACGTCGGGGTTTGCTTGGAGAATAATCTCATCGCTCACCTGCGGGTAGTCCGTCTCGAAGCCGAGGTCGGCGAGCGCGTTCGTCCCGCCGCTCGCCTCGATCATCGCGGAGATGAACGTGTTCGTATTCGCGACGTAGCCGCCCCCGAGCGGGTAGAGCACGCTCGGCTTCTCGACATTGGCGGTCGCACTGCGGGCAGCGTCGACGTTGGCTTCCATCCAGGCGTTCACCTCGACAGCGGCGTCACAGTGCCCGGTGAGTCGGGCGATGCGCGTCGTCTTCTCGGTCACATCCTCCAGCGTCTCGGCGGCGGCGAACTGATACACCGTGATACCAGCGTCACGCAGCGCGCGCACTGTCTCCGTCCGAGAGGCGTTGGGTGCAAGCACGAGGTCGGGCTCGGTGCCCACGACGCGTTCGACGGAGACGCCGAAGCCGTCAGTCGCGGAGACGCTCGTCTTCGTCTCGAAGCCGTCGAGATAGTCGGCGTAGGCGGTTACGCCGACGACCTGTTCGCGACCGCCGAGCTCCCACACCGTTTGTGCGGCCGACGGATTCAGCGTCGTGATTCGGTCGGGTCGTTCATCGAGGGTTATCTCAGTTCCACTGGCGTCGGTCACCGTGTATGGGAACGTACAGTCCTCCTGTTGTGTCTGTGCGGTCGCACCGGCGACGCCGGCCGGAGCCGCCGCCGCAAGCACGAGCAGCGCGACGAGTAGCGTGAGTTGTTGTCGCATCATCTCTACGAGCGTGCTAACCCAATAAGTATTTGTCTAACCAAACTGGAGTTGTGTACGTGCACCATCGGAGAGAGACGACGAAGGCGGTCAGTGTGCTCTCCGTACTGTTGGTCCTCGTCGTGGTCGTTTCCGCTGGAATCGGTCCAGTTCATATTGGACCGGTCGTAGTTGCGAAGGTGTTCGCGAACGGGCTGGCCGTGCCGGTCGGCGTCGACCTCGGTAGTGTGGCGCTGGCGACGCCGTGGCGCGCACTCGAGTGGCACTCGCTGTTCAGCTACGATATCGAGACGCTGTACACGACTATCGTGATGAAGGTCCGGCTGCCACGTATCGCCGCCGGGGCGAGCGTCGGCTTCGCGCTCGCGGCCGCCGGCACGGTGATGCAAGGGCTGTTCCGGAATCCGATGGCCGATCCCTCCATCATCGGCGTCTCATCGGGTGCGTCGGTCGGCGCGGTCGCAGTCATCATCGCGCCGGTTGCCCTCCCGTTCGGGGTCGGCATCCGGACGGCGGCGTTCGCCGGCGCGCTCGTCGCCGCGCTCGTCGTCTACGGCATCGCGACCGAGGGCGGTCGAACGCCGGTCGCGACGCTGCTGTTGGCCGGCGTCGCACTCCAGACGTTCCTCGGTGCGGTGACTTCGTATCTCATTCTCCGGAGCGGCGACTCCATCGAGGAGGTCACCTACTGGCTGATGGGTCATCTCGACGCCTCGCAGATGGAGGAGGCGCTCATCACCGGGGGTATCGGACTCGTGCTCGTCGGGGTGTTGTATCTGTATGCAGAGGATCTGAACGCGCTCCTGTTGGGCGAGACGGACGCACGGTCGGTGGGCGTCGAGATCGAGTGGACGAAGCGAATCCTGCTGGCAGCATCGAGCATCATCACGGGGGCAGCGGTCGCTATCTCGGGAGTCATCGGCTTCGTCGGACTCATCGTCCCGCACGCGGTCCGACTCGTCGTCGGTCCCGATCACCGGATTCTGCTGCCGACGAGCGCGCTCGCAGGAGCATCGTTCCTCGTCGCTGCCGACACGCTCGCTCGGTCCGGGCCGGCGGAGCTACCGGTTGGTATCGTGACCGCGGCTGTCGGCGCTCCATTCTTCCTGTATCTGCTCCGCAAGCGCGAGGTGAGCGAGCTGTGATCGAAATCGAGGAGCTGTGTCTCGATCGCGGTGGCGTGCGCGTCCTGACGGACGTATCGCTGTCGGTCGCAGACAAAGAGTTCATCGCGCTCGTCGGGCCGAACGGCGCGGGAAAGTCGACGCTGTTGGGCGCAATCGGCGGGCATCTATCGCCGGCCAGCGGGTCGGTGCAGGTGGACGGTGAGTCCGTCGAGTCGCTGTCGGCGCGGGCGCTCGCGCGGCGGGTCGCGACCGTTCCACAGGAGACGAACTTCGGCTTCGACTTCTCCGTACGTGACGTGGTGGAGATGGGTCGCCACCCCTATCGGTCGCGGCTCGGTGGCGACGGTGACCCCGATGGAGACGCCGCGTTGGAGCGCGCACTTGAGCGAACCCAAACCGCGCAGTTCGCCGACCGGTCGGTCGCCTCGCTGTCAGGCGGTGAGAAGCAGCGTGTCCTACTCGCGCGGGCGCTCACGCAGGCCGTCCCCACGCTCCTCCTCGACGAGCCGACCGCGAGTCTCGACATCAACCATCAGGTCCGGACCCTCGATCTCGTCGCCGGGCTGGAGGAGACGGTCGTCGCCGCCATTCACGACCTCGACTTGGCAGCGCGCTACTGCGACCGCGTCGTCCTGCTGGCCGATGGTGAGGTGCGTGCGGTCGGCACACCACGAGAGGTGTTCACGGCTGATCGGCTGGAGCCCGTCTTCGGCGTCGACGTGACGGTCGGCAAGAACCCCGCGACCGGGACGGTGACGGTCACGCCAACGGCAGGCGCGCCGCTCGGGAACGGGAGCGATTAGCTACCGCGCGTCGAGCGCGCCTCGCGTATCTCCGCGCCGTCGCGCAGCTTGTCCTCGCAGTTCGGGCACACACGGACGGATTCGAGTCCGTTCGGGGCAAACACTCGGACGTACGCCTCGGTGACAAAAGAGTCACAGTTGGCACAGTTCGGCATACGGGTGCAGATGTCGGGACCAACTTGTAGGTTTCCCTACCTACGAGACGAAGCTGTGGTCACACTGGGTGCAGGTAAGTTCGAATCGCCCGTCTTCGGTGAGCGAGAGTCCGTGTCCCGTCTTCGTCTCGCAGTCTTGACAGTAGACGATGGACTCGATTTCGTCCCAGTCGTGTTTCGATTTCGGTGCGCCGAGGGCCCAGCCGACGAGTTCGCTGTCGCCGGTGTTCGTTCCCTGCTGGAACTCACCCGGCTCGAAGCGGACGAGTTCGCCACCGGCGACGACCGTCTGCTCGTCGCCGTCACGACCGACTGTGAACGTGGCTTCGCCCTCCTCGACGTAGAAGACCTCCTCCTGGTCGTGGTGGGTGTGGAGTCCACCGGAGAAGGATTCCCCCGGCTGGAGCCGGAAGAAGTTCATCGCGAAGTCGTCAGTGCCGAGCGCGTCGGAGACGGGCCGACGCTCGCTGTGGACGCCGAGCGGGTTGTTCTGTACCTCGACGTCGTCGATGGATGTGTGGTCCATACACGAGCGTGCAGGGCCGGTCGCTTGAATCTTGCCGGCTTACGCGCGCGGGAACTGGTCGATGGTGTCGGCCTCGAAGCGTTCCTCGTCGAACTCGTACTCGTCGCCGAGGAACGAGAGCACCTCTTTCACGTCGCGCTGGGCGTTCTTCAGACAGGTCGAGGCACCCGGCGACGGCGTGATGTTGAAGATGATATCCTCGCCGACGATCTTGGCTTCACCCATGTCGAGGGACTTCTTCGAGGTGTCGACGATCTGCGGGCGGATGCCGCCGTACCCCTTTGCGCGCTTGATATCGCCCTCCTCGACGCTCGGAACGACCTTCTGGACGTTCGGGAGGAACCGGTCGGTGCCGATCTTCGGCACGTCGTAGATGAGATTCCGGATGACGTACGGCAAGAGGATGCGGTCCGAGAGCACGTTCGCGTAGCTGAGGAACGCAGACGGCGAGAAGCCGAACACGTCGAGGAAATCACTCACTGTGGAGAGCTGGCCGCGTTCGAGCGCCGGGACGAGCTTCGCCGTCGGCCCGAACCGGGTGACGGAGTCGTCGTGTACGTCGGCGTCGCCGTGGACGGCCGCGAACGGGAGCTTCTTCATCTGGAGCGTGTACACCTTCCCGTTCAGCAGGTCGTCCGCGAGGAAGAAGCTCCCTGCAATCGGGAGCAGCACCTTGTCCTGGCCGTAGCCGAGGTCCTTCGCCATCTGAAGGCTGTGCGAGCCGGCAGCGACGACGGCCGCGTCGGCGTCAAACCGTCCACTGTCGTCCGTACCGATAGTGTAGCCGGTCGTCGTCGGCGTGATATCCTCCACGCGCGTGTCGGTGAACACGTCGACAGTGGACTCCTCGTTTGCCGCCTCGACGAACGACTGGGCGATCGCGCCGTAGTCAACGACGTAGCCGTCGGGCGTCTGAAGCGCCATCAGCTCGGTGTCGGGGTCACGCCCCTCCACGACCTTCGGCTCGTATTCTGCGATCTCCTCGCGGCCGATTGCCTCCAGCTTCGGGAACAGCTCGCTGAAGCCCGCGTCGTCGTAGCGAGCCTCGAGTTCCTCGACCTCTTCCTCGCCGACAGCGAGCACCATCTTGCTCCGCTTGTCGTGCATCTCGCGGTCGTCGTCGTGGTTCTCCAGATAGCCCGCGAGCGTCTCGGCGGCCGTCTTGACCGTCGAAGCCTTCTCCAGCGTGTAGTTGGTCTCGATGTCGCCGAAGTGGAGCGTCTGTGAGTTGTTCGTGTGATCGGAGTTGATGGCCGCGATGGACGGCTCCTTCTCGATGAGCGCGATGGAGTCAATATTAGTGAACTTCGCGCTCGTGTACAGAAGCGATGCGCCACTGATTCCGCCGCCGACGATGACGAGGTCGTACTGTCCAGACATGGTGAGCGTTACGCACACGTTGTACCGAACACGGAAAACCCGTTTCGGTTCGCACCACAGTATATGCGGCAAGAAGTGCCTTATTCGCCCGCTCGGCGGGGGAGAGTGAGAGCGACGGCCGCTATCTCGGCGCTGTATAGTATCAATAGTTTATCTTTTTCGCAGGGAGCTAGAGGAAGGATTGTGAACTACGGCCAGACTCGCCCCGCTCGTCTGACCTCATTCAAATCCAACGGGGCTTCCGCTGTTCACGTTGTTCACAGCAGGAATCCGGAGGAAGGATTTGAACCACGGTCGGACGTGCTCGCTGTGCTGCGCGCGACCTCCCTGCTTCAAATCCCTCTTGGCTTTCAGCCTCGGTTGCTCGGCAGGAAGCCGGAGGAGGGATTTGAACCCTCGGCCTATTCCTTACGAAGGAATCGCTCTGCCAGCTGAGCTACTCCGGCGCGTACCCGATCGTGATCGCGACAGCAGTATAAGGATTCCGAACCAGGCTCGCCGACCGCGTCAGCGCGCGAGCGTCGAGACAGACGTTCTCCTCGTGGGGCGCGTACGACCGGACCGACGCGCCGCGGTCTCGACCTCGACGTCGTACTCGTCGCCGGCGGCCTCGCGAATCGCCGCGCTCGCCCGGACCGAACGGGTCGGAATCGTGCTGGATGTCGTAGTAGTGGAGCACGCACGTCGTCGCCGGCGAGCGCGACGGCGGTGTCGAGGAACTCGCTCGCGCGTGTGCGGGAGGTTCATCACGAGCGCGGTCGGCCCAGCCCGCGTAGTCGGCGGCGACCTCGCGCACGTCGCCCTCGATGGCCGTCACGCGGTCGGCGACGCCGTTTCGCTCGGCGTTCTCGCGGAGATACTCGACGGCGCGCGGGTTGAGGTCGACGCGCGACGACCTCGCGCGCCGCGGGCTGCCGTCGGAATGGCGAACGGGCCGACGCCGGCGAACATGTCGAACACGCGCTCGCCGGCGCGCGACCTGTTCGGTGACGCGGTGGCGCTCGGTGGCGAGCCGAGGCGAGAAGTACACCTGCGGCGATGTCGAGCAGCGAACTCGGTAGCCGTACTCGCGGTGGACGGTCTCGGTGCCGTCGCCGCGCGAGCACGTCCCAGTCGCGCACGCGGAGTTCACCCTGGATCTTCGAGGCGCGGTTGACGACGGTCGTCGACGGGGAGCGTCGGACGCCATCACCGCGTCGGCGATCGCGCGCGCGCGCTCGGCGTCGTCCTCGTCGAGGATGACGATGTCGACCGAGTCGTTCGTAGCGACGGCTCGAAGCCGAGGATATCCGTCGGGCGAGGTCTGTGTCTCGCGGCGCGGGCGCGTCGAACGCGGACGACTTCGTGCTCGTCGGAGATCGCGTCGGGGTCGGTGACGGGGATGTAGAGCCAGCCGTCGGTCGACGGTGATGTCGTACTCGTCGTGGACGAGATTCCGGTCGGCGAGCATCGCCCGCGTCGTCTCTCCCTGTTCGGGCGGGACGCGGACGCACGGGACACTCATTGCCGGGAGGAAGTGGTCGCGGGCGGTAAGCGTGACGAACGCCGGGCGTGAACAGGGCGTTTATTCGCCGCGGCGTGGTGGTCTGGGTATGCTCACGTTCGTCGGACTCGGTCTGTGGGACGAGGAATCGATCACCGTCGAGGGCCAGCGCGCGCTCCGGACGGCCGACGACGTATTCGCCGAGTTCTACACCAGCACGGCTGATGGGAACGGACCGTCGAGATCGCTCGCTGCACACCACGGCGTCGATATCGACGTGCGGGACCGCGCCGGCGTCGGAACAGGAGCCGGGACCGATTCTCGATGCCGCGGCGGCGGGAGACGCCGTGTTTCTGACCGCCGGCGACACGATGATCTCGACGACGCACGTCGACCTCCGGCTGCGCGCGCACGACCGCGGCATCGAGACGCGCGTGATTCACGGCACGACCGCGTCGGCTGCGGCTGCGTCGCTGACCGGACTCCAGAACTACCGATTCGGCAAGGCGACGACGCTTCCGTTCCCGTACGCGCACGGCGGCGAGGGCGTTCCAGGCTCGGTGTGTGACACGCTGGACGCGAACCGCGAGCGCGGGCTCCACACGCTCGTGTATCTCGACATCAAGCAGGAGCGCGGCGAGTATATGACCGGGGACGTGGCTGCGGAGCTGCTCGCCGAGGGGTACGAGGACGTGCTCGGGGTCGTGGTCTGTCGTGCCGGCTCGCCGGAGCCGCGCGTCGAGGCCGGCCTGTTGAGCGACCTCGCGGCGCGCGACTTCGGCGACCCCTTGCATCTGCTCATCATTCCGGGTGAGCTGCACTACATCGAGTCGGATGCGCTGCGCGCGCTGGCGGACGCGCCCGAAGAACTGACCGAACCGGTCTGAGGCTGTTCTACTCTTCTTTGCCGCCGTCGGCGCGGACGCCACCGCGGCCCGGCGGGTCGCCGAAGTCGAACTCGTGTTCGTCGCCGGTGACGAGATACAGCAGGTCGGTGACGACCGTTTTGAGTTCGGGGAGATATCGCAGCATTGCGAGCATAATGGCGACGAGCGCGACGACCGAAGCCGACTGGCTCAGAATCTTGTCCGCGACGAGGAACGAGACGTAGTAGGGGTCGCTCTGGCCGAACAGCGCGAGCACCTGCGGGACGAACATCTGGAACCACTGTTCGCCGAAGGCGATTGCGATGAAGACGTTCCGGACGAGATTCAGCGCCCAGATGACGGGAATCGAGACGAGAAACGCCTTCGCCTTCCGGTCGAAGGGCGCGTCGACCGCGGCGATCAGCCCGGCGAAGATGGCCATGCTCCCGATGCCCGTACACGCGAGTACGATCTGCGAGAGGATGCGATGGCCGTCCGGCTGGACGAACAGGAAGACGTTCTGGATACCCATTTCGCTCTCGATGACCTGCGGACTGTAGCCGAGTAGCTCGATGAACCATCGGGTCTGTCCAAACACGGTCAGGATGAGTGGCTCGTAGATGAACGCCAGTGTCGTCGCCGGGAGATAGATGAGGCCCATCACGGCGACGGCGCGAGAGAGAACGAACAGCGAGTCGCGGCCGTCGAGCAGGAGATAGCCGGTGTAGAAACACAGCGGGACGGCGACGAGTGCGAGCGCTGCCTCGATGAAGCTCGATCCGACGAACCAGAACTGCGGGACGAGCGTGCCCGAGAAGATACCGAAGACGCCCCACGTCGTGGCGGTCAGCAGTCGCGCCGCTCGCTCGTGGAGTACATCGCGAGCGCGCCGGCGACGAAGCCGCCGACGGAGAGCCACGCGAGCGTCGCGGTCAGCAGTGAGCTTGCCATTACAAGTCAGTCGTGTTTCAGCGGTAAATCTTTGCTGGTCGTGCGTGCGCGGGGCTGTCGCTGTGGGGTGTAGCGCGCGAAAGAAAAATCCCGTTTGGTGAACCGGTTAGGTCCGGTTAGTTAGTCGTCGTTAGTTGTCGCGGCGGAGCGCGATGAGCGCTGCGCCAGCGAGTGCGACGATTGCGACTGCGCCACCGAAGCCAGGCGTGCTTCCAGTGGTCTCAGTCGCGGTCTCGGTCGGGCCGTCACCGCCGTCGGTCGGCGTGGCCGTCGCGGGCTCCGGCGTCGGCGTAGCGGTTGCCGGTTCCGGCGTGGCCGTCGTCGGTTCCGGCGTGGCCGTCGTCGGTTCCGGCGTCGGCGTGGCCGCTACCTCGACAACCGTGCCGTCGACGCCGACATCGCCGTCAGCGAACTGCCTGGCTCGTGCCGAGGCGGTCACGGTGAACGTCGTGTTCTGGGACAATGTCCGAGAAGTCGAACGTACGGCGGAGAACGTACCGTCATCGATGCGACGGCGACACCGTTGTGCGGTCTTGAGGAACGCGGATCGACCGCGTCGCGCGTGCGCGGATACTGATTTCGCGAACCCGGTGCGACGTTCAGTCGTGCCGCTGATCGTCTGACCGCATGCGGCTTCGACAGTGATGTCGTTGCCACCGTTCAGCTCTGCCATACGCTCCTCCACGCTGAAGGAGGCGGTGACAGTCTCGTCTTCGTCGCCATCAACGAGAGCCGTGCTAGCATTTACAGCGAACTCGACATCGAATGCCTGACCGTACAGGTTCTCAGCGTCCGGCGTAACATCGTTGCCACCACGCTCGAACGCGACATTGGTCGTGTCGAGTGCAACGAACACCGTATTGTTCGCGCTGTCAGCGACGACGTTCAGACCACCGTTCGCGTTGGT
The DNA here is from genome assembly GCA_034521675.1 of Halobacteriales archaeon. Classification (GTDB taxonomy): domain Archaea; phylum Halobacteriota; class Halobacteria; order Halobacteriales; family Haloarculaceae; genus Halosegnis. The sequence continues at coordinate 75,299 of JAXHLZ010000007.1, forward strand.
CTGAGCAAAGTCGACCGTGAGTGGATCAGCGTTCGGGAAGTTACCTGCCTGCATAGCAGAGATCGAGAGCGTCCCCTCGTTAACGAGGTTGAGGAGCGCCTGCTCTGCATCCACACCCTCGGCCTCCATCTCAGCTGTCAGGACACCGTAGATACCAGACACTCCAATCTGATGAACGACCTCGTCCTGGTACGCGATGGAAGAGTCCTGCGTGATTGCACCAGAGTTCGAGTGCGTCTCAGAGACAGCCCCTGCATCTGCGTCAGTTGGCAGATCAGCGGCGGTCCACAGCTGCATTCGAGTCGGTAGAGCGGTCGGAACAACTAACGTACCGACACCAACGTCGTTACCGCTGCCATCCTGCAGGACAACACTGTAGTCCGCAGTCGCGAGCGTTGTGCGCTTGGTCGTGAAGTCCGAGCTGTACTCGGATGCTGCGCTGACGGAAACGGAGTCATCGCTGCTTGCAGCGGTAGAAGGCGGCAGCTCCGTTCGTCGTCAGGAAGGTGTTGAGGTTGACAGCGACAGTGCCGTCTGCGTCGCCGTCGGCACCGTCAGCGACCGTCACCTCTGCTGCGTAGTTGACCGAGCTGTTACCCAGATGACGAGCGTGGCGGTCTGGCGTGTCCGAGGTTGACCGTCATCTGCGCAACATCACCACGTTCTCTCGGGGTGACCACCGCATTGGCGAGCGTAATCGAACCTTCAGCGGGCTCGGTCGACAGTGACGGTGGCCGAGTCGGCTGCCGTCGTGTCAGAGACGCTCAGATCAACTCCGGCGTGTATGCACCGGTCTTGATGTCAGTGAAGTCGAGATCGAACGCGGCCCCGTCAGAGGCAGCGAATGTGATGCCATCGTTGTCATCCTCACTATCAGCGTCAACGTCTTTCGCGTCGGTGACGCTATCTGGCGTTCTGGAAGATGTCGAGGAGCTCATGCATCCGCTGAGGCTCCCTGCTGTGACCTTCGTACGTGAGCTCGCCCGCGCGGTTCGTCTCGACAGGCTGAGTTCGGTCAGTGCGCTGCTACCGCCGTTAGCGACGGTCTGTCTGGTCGAGCGTGACATCGAGATTCTCGAACCGAGATCTCGAAGCCAGCCCGCACTTCCAGCACCGCTGACCGATCTGCGAAGTGGTCGGCCTGTTCGAGCTCCGACGTATCGACGGTGATCGTGCCGTCTGGCGCGATGAACTGGTCGACCTGCGTGGAGTCGTCCCCGCCACCCTGTCGCAGGTTAACCGTTTCGCCGTCGTCGAAGCCGCTGATGACAATCTCCTGACCCTGGTAGAAGACCGTGTTGAACTCTGCGTCGTTGTTATCGGCCGTCAGATCGGAATCAGGCCGCCAGTCTCCGTGCCGTCATCTGTCGCCGTAGTGGAGACAGCGCTCTCATCGATGGCGGTCTCGGTGTCACCGCTCGTGGCCGTACCGGTGATAGTGTGCGTCTGGCCCTCTTGGTTAACGGCAGTAACTGTGTACTCCACAGCGACTTCATCGCCGGCTGCCAAGTTGCCATCACTGATCGTCACGACGAGTCCGCTAGCCCCCATCGCTTGACGAGCCGTGCTTGCACTCTCGCCGTCGACTTCGACGCTATCAATCGATGCGCTCTGGAAAGCGGGGCTGAACTGTTCGTTAATTGTAGTGCGCCGTTGCCGTCAACGGTCACTGTTGTCGTTACTGTTGTCGTTGCGCCTGGACTTACTTCAGAGTCCGTGACGGTTTCGACTGCGTCGGTGACTCCAGCAGCCGCAGCCCCCACAAGCATCGTGGAGGCGCCGACCACTGAGAGCACCATTAGGGTAGCCATAAACAGGCTACGCATTTTGGACATTTTGTCTGTCATTTTTTGATATTGTATATTTGTTTTCGTTCTGGTTTAGCTCTGGGCGTACGCCGTCAGCGGATGAGAGCTCTGAAGGCCAATACCATCCATAGCATAGTCGGTCGCAGCCTGAGACAATTCGGGAAGGCTTATCGTTCTGTCGTTGTTGCCGGCATCGTAGGTGGCAGCGGACCGGTGAGCCCATCAGAACTGCTCTCGACGGTCAGCGTGGCGGTCTGGCTGTCGTCGTCGGTGTACACGCCGTGCGTGTAGTCACCGGCATCCAGACCGGACGTGTCGATGTCCTCGAAGGTCACCATCGTACTCTCGTTGCCGTTCAGCGAGACTTCCTCGTCGGCAACGACGTTGCCGTCGACTTGGAACTCGACGGTCTGCGTTCCTTCAGCGATACCGTCATTCGTGACGTTCGCAGTGACAGTAATGTTGTCACCCTGCGTGACGGTCACGTCCTGCGGACTGCAGGTCGGAGACCTGGAAGTTAGCGGGGCTCGGGGTGGCACCGGCAATAACGATGTCGTTGGTGGTCGTACCCGAGGCGATATCGTCGGCCGTCGTCGCCTGACCGGTCAGACCGGTTTCGGTCGTGGCGATCATGCGGTACCCTTCGCTGGACTTGACATCAGTGAACACGTACGAGCCACTAGAGCCGATCTCGGACGTGATGTTGTTACCATCAAGATCCGTGACAGGCTCGTAGTCATCTGAGGAGGTGTTGAGCCTGAACAGTTGGACAGTGGCCTGACCCTCTGCCAGGTTCTCATCCTCTTCGTTGACGACGTCACCAGTGATTCGCGGCAGTGCCGAACACGTCAACGGTGGCCTGCTCACTACCAGTGGTGTTGTACTCGGTACCGTCACCGTTGGTAGTCAAGGCCGTGACGTTCGTCTCACCAGCGTTCTCTCCAGTGAAGGTAACCGTCACTTCACCGTTCGCATCTGTGGTCTTAGTTCGAGTCAGGACTCGGGTTCGTGTGACCGCTTCGACGGTGACATCCTGGTCAGCGGCAGGTTCATAATTCAGGGAGAAACCTTTCTGACGCTGTTCGACGGTCACTGTGGCAGTGACCTCATTCCCCTCGGGGATTTCGACCGACTTCTGATCCTCGACGGTCACGTCAAGCGTGTACTCCTGGGCAGGTCCGCCGGCTTCTAGGATGAAGTCGTGATTCTGCGTGGCACCTGATCGGATCCCTGGGTTTCGTCCTGCGTGCACGCCAGGCACCGACACTCGCTGTCGGTTTCGTTATCCGCGTTGTAGCCGCTTGCAAGGACGTACACGTTGACGGTATCGGTGTCGCCGTCCGTGACGATACCTTCGATCGAGTACTCGCCTTCGTCAGTCGTTTGACTCACCAGGTACTCCTGGTTCTCTTGGGCGTATCCGAGCGTCTGGTTTTCGCCCTGATAGGCAACCCAGACGGTCGCATCGGAGATACCCTCCGTCTCGTTGGTGGAGACTTCGCCGTAGAGCTGCGAATCGCCCTCCTCCGGACGGAAGGTCGCGGTCGTCTCGACTTGGTTACCTTGGTCGTCGGTGAAGTTGACGTTGTATTCACCAATCTCGGTACTGTTAGCGGTGAACGTTGCCGTACCGTCGTCTGCGGTCGTGACGGTCTCCTCCGTCCAGTTAACAGCGCCGTCAGCATCAACGGCAACATCAACGTCGCTCATCGGAGCTGGCTCACCGGAGGCTGTGTCGTTGGTCGTTACGTTGACCGTGTACGACACTTCGGAAGTGTTGTCTGCAGCTGCGACAGTATCAGACTCAACAATTGTGATGTCGTTAGCAGCGACCCGTCGCTCAATGACCAAGTTGGCTGACGTGGTCGAATCTCTTCGACCGTATTGTCCTTACTGGTTGCAGTGCTGAAGCCTTCACGCTCAACGGTGATGTTGTAGTCACCCGTCGGCACTTCCAGGTGTATTCACCGTTTTCGTTGGTCATCGTAGTCGCAGTTAGGCCATCACCCACCCTTCTTGCCACTACCAGCGTTGTTAATATCGTCGTTGTCTGTATCGGAGACACGACCAGACAGGAAACCGTTAGCCGTCTGATCAGTGTCAACAACGGTCAGATTACCGATATTAGTCGAGTTGACATTATCTCCACCACTGTCAACGAACGACGCGTTGATTCCGTAGTCCGTGTCGTTGTCTACTGGGTGCATTCGTAGTGACATCAACAAGGAATTCGATATCACCCGTCTGGCTTGGGGAGATCTTGATCGAACTGTGTTTCCATCAACGATCTCTGCACTACTATCGATGGAAACATCAGAATCATCCGTGAACTCCGCATCTGCGCTGTTCACCGAGAGTCCCTCACTCGCGAGAGTCTCGTTGAACGTGACGTTGACAGTATCAGTATTACCGTCACCGTCTACGTTCGAAACGATTTGAACCGCACAAATGGATCGTTCGTCGTCGTGTTTGGTCACGTTGCTGGCTCAACGGCGTCACCCTGGATATCACGAATTACCCGCTCCACCAGTCGCATTGTTGGCCGCGGCAGCTGTCCCAGCGAGCGCGATGGATCCCCCGAATACGGAGAATACCATCAGCGCAGCCAGGATAAGGCCACGTGTCTTTCTTCGGGCATCGACATTGTGTATTGTATTGTCTTATTCACTTCAACTGCAATCGGCAGCACCTAATTTTCCCACCGGACGAAGCCAATTCGCCTGGTGGTATTTTTTGTTGCCACCATGGGTAGGGGTGTTCGAAACAAGCACATCTCCTTGTAAAGGTCTTGTGGTGGTGTAAGGGTATTGGTAAACAAGAACACCCAATACCAAACTGGTGGAATACCTATCTCATACGGAAAAGTAGCACTGTTCTATAGTAAATAGATCAAGATATTGGAAGCATCTTGACTATCTGATACCGAAACGAACCGAGATCCACTAAGTGAACTACTCCGTCACGACTTCCACTTCATGGCCATCGACCATCTTCGTGAACGCGTAGTTGTAGCCACAGGACTCTGGATCCCGGTAGTCCTCTGTCCCGCGGGTCATCAGCGTCTTCCAGAACACCTCCAGATCCTTGACACGCAACCGCAAGGTGGCCCCACGCGTCACCGAGCGTGTAGGTGCGTCCGTCGTAGTTGTACGTCAGCTCGACGCTCATCGCTTCTGGCGCGCCCGACGGCCGCAGGAAGTAGTTCGCGAACGTGTCGGCTTCCCACCGCCCGGACAGCTCGTACTCGAAGACACGACTCCAGTAGCCGATCGCCCGCGTCACGTCCTCGACGCGAATCATCGTGTGGTCGAGCGAGTAGAGCGGGCCGAAGTCGCGCTTCACGATCTCGATCTCGTGGCCGTCCGGGTCTTCGACGAACGCGTAGCGATTGCCACAGGATATCGGGGTCGCGGTAGTCCTCGACGCCCTCGTCCATCAGCTCCTCGTCGTAACGCTGCTGGAGTTCGTCCTCGGGCACGCGCACGGCGATGTGGCCCCAGCCGTCGCCCAGCTTCTCCGGCTCGGAAGTCGTGGTTCGAGGTGAGTTCAGCACGGCACCGGCGTCGTGGGCGTCCTTCGGCCCGAGATAGACGTTAGTGAAGGTGTCCGCCTCCCAGCGACCCTTCTCCTCGTAGCCGAGGTGAGTCTGATACCAGTCGAGCGACGTTTCGAGGTCGGCGACGCGCATCATCACGTGGTCGAGTGGTGCGTCCATACGCTGTGTTCAGTCGGTGTGATTGAAAAGGTAGGTGGAGTTTATGCCGACCTGCCAATCACTGCAGGTCGGTAAACATCCGACTACTCGAGCCACCGCGAGTCGGTAAGACGCTTGCCTCACCAACGCGAGTCGAACGCCGTGCTGAGCGTACTCAGCCTGCGCTCGGGACGGCAGGTCAAGTAGTACCTACGACGCGAGCGCACACGCGAGCAGCGATCCGACGGGCAGCGGCGTAGTACCGAATTCGGTGCGCGAAGCCGAACGCTGACGCCGATGACCTGCGAGCCCGGCCAGCAGGAGTATCCCGCGAGTGCTAACCTGCGGGTCGCCGCGGTCGAGCACCGCGCGTCACACGCCGCGCTCGCGAGCGCGAGAAAGGCAGAAGAGAATGCTCGCGGGCCACAGTTCGGGGTTGCGTGGGATACCACCACCGAAGCGGAAGAATCGCCACGTCGGAATCGCCCGAATCGTCTGCTCTAAGCCGGGATTGTAATCGAGGACAAACAGCGGAAACAGACCGTTGAGCACCGTCACACCGCGGTCGATGACGAGCACCGTCCACGGGATGAACGCGAGCAGAAGAATAGCAAAAAACCGTCGCCGCGGCGTCCCCGGAACCATCACTTGCGAGTGATGAGTACGGAGCACGTCCTCGTCGGCGAGTTCGTGCGTCGCGACCGACCTGCTGTTCGTCGTGTTTGGCGCTCTCACCGGTGACACGACGCGAACTCGAAACCGCTCGTCGAACGTCGCCGCGAGCTGTTCGAGCGCATCGTCGACGGTGTTCGCCTCCTCGGTGATGACGAGTGGCTCGTCGTAGTCGACGCCCCGCCCCGGCTTGTCCATATAGATGCGAATCAGGCCGAGCGAATCAAAAATCCGCTCCTTGAGCGCGTCGAGCCCCTTCTCCTCCTCGGCAGAGATGAAGATCGCCTCGTCGGGGTCGATACCGTGCTCGCGGAGCTCGTCGTTGACGGTGTCGCATGTAGTCCGGCTCGATGAGGTCGGCCTTGTTGACGGCGACGACACGACGGGCAGATACACCCGGTTGTCCATCAGGGCGTCGACCAGCTTGGTCGATCATCGAGGTTCATCGCTGGATAGTGACATCGGCGTTGACGTAGCCGTACTCGCGGACGACACCTCTCGATCGTCTCCTCGTCGAGGTCGACGCCCTTATCGCGGTCGTGACCTTCAGCCCGCCGGTGTGGCGTTTCGTCACCGAGATGCTCGGTGGCTCGTTTGTCCAGGCGGACCTTGTTCGTTGTACAGTTCCTCGGCCGAGCCGTTCGTACTGGTCGATCTCGAACACCGAGAGCACGAAGATCACGAGATCGGCAGTCCGGACGACCGACAGCACCTCCTGGCCGCCACCGCGCCCGTGGGCCGCGCCCTCGATGAGGCCCGGGCACGTCCATCAGCTGGATGTTCGCGCCGCGGTACTGCAACATACCGGGATTCACGTTGAGCGTGGTGAACTCGTAGGCAGCCGATCTCGCTCTCGGCGTTCGTGATGCGCGTTGCAGGAGCGTCGACTTCCCGACCGACGGGAAGCCGACCAGCGCGACCGTGGCGTCACCGGTCTTCTCGACGGCGTAGCCGCCACCGCCACCGGAGCCGGACTGCTGTTCGAGCTTCTCCTTCTTCTCCGCGAGCTTGGCCTTCAGCCGGCCGATGTGCGCCTCGGTCGATTTGTTGTAGGGCGTCTCTGCGATTTCATCTTCAATCGCCTCGATCTCTTCTTCGAGCCCCATCTATCCGTAGTCGGCCGGTGTCGGGCAAAAGCCTGTTCGTTGTCGCCGGGGCGAAGCAGAAAGTGAGGAAGAGAAAGAGTTGATTCCGGAACGCCGTGCCTTTGGCGTAGGGAACGAAGAGGACTACGAACGGATATTCCGAAGCGGCTTGGGGTGTGGCGAACGCGTTCGTAGGCAGTTCACTTCACGCAGGGCATAAAGTCTGTGGCCTGTCCAGAGTGTGGGTGTAAGCTACCCACGGCTGAAGGGCGTGGCTTTCAGCGTGGACTCCCGTTCTAACCGTTAGTCACGGCAGGCGAGTATCCGCCGTTCACGTTCATCATCCCGCTGTTCAGCGCACGCCTAT
>JAXHLZ010000008.1:0-9322 GCA_034521675.1 Halobacteriales archaeon
TAGCGGAGTGAGCGTTGAGGACGACGAGAGGGACGAGGGCCGGAGCGCGCAATCAGTCGTCGGCCTCAGAACGTCCATCTGCAGACTCAGTGCGACCGAATCGGCGTGAAAGCAGGTAGCTGAGTCCGCCTGCACCCCCGAGGGCAGCCGGTATCCCGAAACCGGGCTGGCTCCCGCTCGTACTCGTCTGCTCTGTGACTGTCTCGGTCGCAGTCTCCGTCGGTTCCTCCGTAGAGGTCGGTTTCTCCGTAGAGGTCGCCGAAAGCGGCCGGCTCGCCGGAATCGACAGCTGTATCTCGGTGTCGGCGCTGAGCTCGATGCCCGCGTTGTCGTCGGAGGGACGATACAGCGACCCGCCGAAGAGATCGATGACCTCCGCGGTAGTGAGGTCATCCTCTCGAGCGCTCATCGCCACACGAAGTGTGTCACCGGCTTCGAGATGCGCGTGGACGCCGAACAGTTCGAGTTCGAGTTCGCCGGCCTCCGTGATGGCCTGCGGCGTCACCTTGTCCTTGATAGTCGTGGCCTCGCCGTCGCGGACGCGCTGGAGCGCGACAAACAGGTGGCTCCGACCATCACCCGTCGGCGTAACGTCGAGCTGAATCGAGGGAAGCCCGAGAATCTCCGTCGCTTCCTCGATTTCGATGTCAGCGCTCGCGACGTTACCGTCCGCGCCGTCGAGTTCGACCGACTCGGAAAGGGTCAGCGTCGTCGACCGCTCTGGATGCGGGGGAAACTCCTCGGCGGCAGCGAACTCGTCGGTCGGTTGGTCATAGTAGTGAACCGTGGAGACATCGATATCGCCATCTTTGAGTCGAGCTTCCTGCCACTGGAGCGCCATCTGTCCGACGAACTGCCGCGATGTCTCCGACCCCGGCGGGTAGTCGTCGGGCTGTCCGAGGATGTGCGTGCCGTCCTGTCCGAGCAGTAGCGTCGTGCGATTGCCGTCGTTCTGGAGCTTGCGGAAGTTTCGCACCCCCTCGTTAATCGGGAACAGCTGATCGGTCAACTCCGGAATCAGGAGTGCGGGCGTGTCTTCGATGTCCTCGTAAGAAACCGGAGAGCGTTGTCGGTAGTACTCTCGATCTGTCTCGGTCATCCGCCCACGTTCGAGTACACCACTCGTCGTCTCGGTGTTCTCCGCTGAGATGTTGCCGGTCTGTGCGCCGTATTCGAGCGCCTCGATCCACCCGCGCTTGATCACGCCGTTCGGAGCAAGCGACTGAGCAAGATTGTTCCACGTCGCCCGCGGCACGATGGAGTCGAGTCGGTCGTCGACAGCGGCGGTTCGCATCTGGATACCGCCGCCGTAGGACGTGCCGTCCATCCCAATTCGGGGATTATTCTCGCCGTCGGTGAGTACCGCGTCTTGTTGGGCCAGATAGTCGATGAGTGCGCTCGCGTCTTGCCGTTCGAGTTCACTGGTCGAGTGGACCTCGCCACCAGAACCGTCGGCTCCATCTCCTTGTCCGAACCCGCGGGACGTGTACGCTAGCGCGACAAAGCCATTACTCGCGTACACCTCCGCGAGCGGCTGGAGATCACTCTTGTTCCCACCCCAGCCGTGAGTCATCAAGATTGCGGGATGTGGTCCGTCGGCGGTCGGTTCGTAGAACGTCGCAGCGAGTTCAGTCCCGTCGAAGGACTCGATTCGACGTTCGTCGCTCTCGAAGGCTCGCTCGTCGGTATCCAGTGCCGCGACCGGATGTACAAACGGAGTGAGGCCCGTCTGACTCCCGACGAGGGCTAACCCGGTCGCCGAACCGAGATACTTCAGGATATTCCGGCGTGTTTCCATCACTTGATTGTTATTATCTGCCACGGTTCCACTGTGTGTAGATGCCGATATTAAATCTTTGTTCGTGTACAAAGAATAGGTGCGGGTATTGAGAGGCATTGTAAGTGCCTCAGCCAAAATTCGGCCAGGGTGTAATCGTTCGACCGCGCTCCAATAAACAATGTATACGCCGAGACGACCGTTCGATAGTCGTTTTTCCGGGAGCCCGTTGGCTGACCGCGACCCACCAACCGTTAAGCGACCCCGGGACCGAACAGGAGTATGTTCGACGACGAGGACCTCGCCGAGATTCGCGAGGGGAAACAGGAGTGGAACGAAGAGACCTTCGAGCCGACAGTCGACCGGTTCGGCGAACGGAAGGAGGCGTTCACCACCGACACCGGCGGCCGCGAGGTGGATCCGCTGTACACGCCAGCCGATATCGCTGACCACGACTACGAGGATGACACCGGGTATCCCGCAGAAGCGCCGTTCACACGGGGCGTCTACTCCACGATGTACCGCGGGCGACTGTGGACGATGCGCCAGTACGCCGGGATGGGAACCGCGACGGAGACGAACGAACGGTTCCGCTATCTCATCGATGAAGGCTCCTCGGGACTGTCGATGGCGTTCGACCTCCCGACGCAGATGGGGTACGACTCCGACGCCGAAATGGCACAAGGCGAGGTCGGCAAGTCGGGTGTCGCGATCGACTCGCTGGCCGACTTCGAGACAGTCTTCGACGGGATCTCACTGGACGACGTTTCTACCTCGATGACGATCAACGCGCCCGCCTCGATTCTGCTCGCGATGTACATCGCCGTCGGTGACAAGCAGGGCGTTCCCCGCGAAGAGCTCCGAGGGACCATCCAGAACGACGTGCTGAAGGAGTACATTGCACGCAACACCTACATCTTCCCGCCGGAGCCGTCGATGCGACTCATCACGGATATCTTCGAGTTCTCTGCAGCAGAGCTTCCGAACTTCAACACCATCTCAATCTCGGGATACCACATCCGTGAGGCAGGCTCGACAGCGGCTCAGGAGATTGCGTTCACGCTCGCAGACGGGATCGAGTACGTGGAGCGAGCAATCGAGGCCGGGCAGAACGTGGACGAGTTCGCCCCGCAGTTGAGCTTCTTCTTCGCCTCCTACAACAATATCCTGGAGGAGGTGGCGAAGTTCCGGGCCGCCCGCCGGATGTGGTACAAAATCGTGGACGAGCGGTTCGACGCCCAGAAGGACGCTTCGAAGCAGCTGAAGTTCCACACGCAGACGGCGGGATCGACACTCACCGCGCAGCAGATCGAGAACAACGTCGTTCGCGTCGGCTATCAGGCGCTTGCGGCCGTCCTCGGCGGCACGCAGTCGCTCCACACAAACGGGAAGGATGAGGCGCTCTCGCTGCCGACCGAACAGTCCGTCCGGACCGCGCTGCGCACCCAGCAGATTCTCGCGCACGAGTCGGGGGCAGCAGACACGATCGACCCGCTCGCGGGCAGCTACTACGTGGAGAGTCTCACCGACGAGATCGAAGAGGAGGCGTTCGACATCATCGACGAAGTCGACGAGCGCGGCGGAATGCAGGAGGCCGTCGAGGTCCGGCTGGGTACAGGGCCAGATTCAGGACGTCGCCTTCGAGCGCCAGCGAGAGATCGGAACGGGCGAACGAACCATCGTCGGCGTCAACGAGTATCACGGTAGACGAAGAGCCACAGGACGACATCGAGGGCGTCAGCGAGGCGGAACAGCAGCAGACAGATCGAGCGCGTCGAACAGCTCCGCGAGGAGCGCGACGACGACGCGGTCGAGGCGACACTCGACGCGTTACGCGAGGCCGCCGTGAGGCGATGAGAACGTCATGCCGTACATCGTCGACGCGGTGAAGGCGTACGCGACGACCGGCGAAATCTGCGAACGCGATGCGCGACGTGTTCGGCGAACACCGCGCCGGCATCTAAGACTATTCGGAGCGGAACCCTGTTGGTCTCGGTCGTCGATACACCGGTATGCACCTTGACCACACCGGCATTGCGACGGCGGACCTGGACTCCTTGCTGTTCTGTTTCCAAGATTTGCTCGGCGCCGAAATCGCCCACGAGGAGCTATTCGACGGGATGCGAATTGCCTTCCTGGATATGGGAGGAGCGTATCTCGAGCTCATCGAGCCGGTCGACAGTGAGGGAGCAATCGCGAGCTATCTGGACCAGAACGGACCGGGATTCACCATCTCGCGTTCGCAACCGACGACATCGAGGCCGCGCTCGCCCGCGCACGCGAGCAGAATGTTGACCTCATCGACGAGGACCCCCGAGACGGCGCGTGGGGCCACGATGTAGCCTTCCTCCACCCCAAGTCGACGGGCGGAATTCTTGTGGAGTTCGTCGAACACTAATCAGGGAGCGCGGCCGTAACCGAGTGAGTCAGCGTACGCCGTGCGAGCACCGCGAGCGCGGGGTTTCCCCCGAGCCGACCGTAGGGAGGCTCGGCTGCGGCTTTTTAGTGAAGGTTTTTGTCGTGAGTGGTGCGCTTCGCGCACCCGAACGAGAAAAAAGTTCAGCCGAAGTTCTCGATCTTCGCGTCGTCGAAGCTGCCGCCGTTGTGCTTGACGGCTGATTCGGCGAGTTCGAGGAAGTCGCCGAAGCCGTAGACGAAGAGCTGCTGGTCAGCGAGCGACGTACCGACGGCGTCGTGGAACGAGTCCTCGTCTCCGACCACGTGGATCTCGGCATCTCCTGCGAGCGCGTCGAGTCGCTCCGTGTGGACCGGCTGGTCGTCGAAATAGACGACAGTCACGTCGTTGCCGTCACGGACGGCGGCCTCGGCGATACCGACGGCGGGACCGATACCCGGTCCACCAGCGAGGATGAGCGAGGACTCTTCTCCCTCGTAGAAGTCCGAGCCGAAGGGGCCGCTGACGGTGACGGCGTTGCCAGCATCGAGCGAGAGGAGATACTCGGAGAAGTTGCCACCTTCCTCGGCGTCGTAGCCGACGGTGAGTTCGAGCGTCCCGTCGGTATCGGGTGAAGAGATTGTATAGAAGCGGGCCTCCTGCTCGCCGTCGAGAATGGTCGAGAGCTTGATGAACTGGCCGGGCTTACCGTCGAAGTCGGCGGGCGTGTCGAGGTCGATTGCGACGGTGTCCGGGCCGACATCGCGAACGGCACGAACGGTCGTCTCGGTGGGGTCCATACCAGAGCGGAGTGGCGGGCGGTGAAAGGCACTTTCGGTCAGCACTCGAGCTTAGAGAGTGGACATTCGAACGCTTCTGTTTGGCTATATAAATAGAGTCGGGAAGACGGGCGTAAATTACCGGTATTTATCGGCATTTCGTAAAATTCGTGGCCACGCGAAGTAGGCTATTCAGAAGTCTTAACGTCCGGCAGAGTGAATCGCAACACAGTATGACAGAGGACCTCAACTGGGCCGTCGGCGGGGAAGCCGGCGACGGGATCGACTCCACGGGGAAGATCTTCGCTCAGGCTCTCTCGCGGGCGGGACGACACGTCTTCACCTCGAAGGATTTCGCCTCCCGAATCCGCGGTGGCTACACGGCCTACAAGGTTCGCACGTCCGTTGACCGCGTTCAGAGCGTGGTCGATCGTCTCGACATCCTCATCGCGCTGACCGAGCGCACCGTCGAGGAGAACATGGACGAACTACACGACGACTCCATCATCATCTTCGACGGCGAGCGCTCGATGATGTCCGACTTCGAAGTGCCTGGCGAGATGACGGGACTTGATGTACCCCTCAAGCGGCTCGCCGAAGACGCTGGCGGCGCGATTATGCGAAATATCGTCGCGCTCGGTGCTGCCTGTGAGGTGTCGGATTTCCCGATCGAGAACCTCGACGAGTCGCTCGAAAAGCGATTCAGTGGCAAGGGCGAGTCCATCGTCGCCAATAATAAAGAAGCTGCCCGGCTCGGACAGGAGTACGTTCGAGAGGAGTACGACCTCACGACGCCGAGTACGAGCTGGAGACGACCGATAACGACTACGTCCTCCTCAACGGTGACGAAGCCATCGGGATGGGCGCAATCGCCGCTGGCTGCCGCTTCTACGCCGGCTATCCGATTACGCCTGCGACCGACGTGATGACGTATCTGAAGGGGCGAATCGAGCGATTCGGTGGGAACGTCGTGCAGGCAGAAGACGAGCTGTCTGCGATCAATATGGCGCTGGGTGCCGCCCGCGCTGGCGCGCGATCGATGACCGCGACGTCAGGTCCTGGTATCGACCTGATGGCCGAGACGTTCGGTCTCATCGCCACGTCGGAGACGCCACTCGTCGTCGCCGACGTGATGCGCTCTGGTCCGTCGACGGGAATGCCGACGAAGCAGGAGCAGGGCGATCTGAATATGGCGCTGTACGGTGGCCACGGCGAGATTCCGCGGTTCGTCCTCGCGCCGTCCACTATCTCGGAGTGTTTCTGGAAGACCGTCGAGGCGTTCAATCTCGCCGAGCAGTACCAGACGCCCGTCTACGTGCTCTCCGATCTCGCGATGGCCGTCACGGAGCGGACGTTCCCGCCCGAGGCGTTCGACATGGACGAGGTCGAGATCAACCGCGGGAAGATCGTCGACGAGGAGTCCATCGAGGAGTGGCAAGACGAGTCGGGTCACTTCAAACCCCACGCACTCACCGAGGACGGCGTCTCGCCACGTGCCTTCCCCGGCACAAAAGAAGGCGCACACATGAGTACCGGGCTGGAACACGACGAACTCGGTCGTCGAACCGAGTCCACCGACATGCGCATCGAGCAGGTGGACAAGCGCAATCGGAAACTCGAAACTGCCCGTGAAGAAGAGGACCTCTCGCCGCGCGAGTTCGGTGACGAAAACAGCGACAATCTCGTCGTCTCGTGGGGCTCTAACGAAGGTGCCTTGCGCGAGGCAGTCGACCTACTGACACAAGAAGATGTGGACATTCGTGTCATCTCGGTACCGTATCTGTTCCCGCGACCGGACCTCACCGAGGCGTTCGAGAGTGCCGAAGAGGTCGTCGTCGTGGAGTGTAACGCCACCGGGCAGTTCGCAGACGTGCTCGAACACGATACGCTCCAGCGGGTGAAGCGGGTGAACAAGTACAACGGTGTCCGTTTCAACGCGGACGAACTCGCCAGCGAGCTCAAGGAAGCTCTTGACATCGCTGACGAGGCGGAGGTGCAAGTATGAGCTCAGAAAACGTCAAATTCGTCGATTTCAAATCCGACAAACAACCGACCTGGTGTCCCGGCTGCGGTGACTTCGGGACGATGAACGGGATGATGAAAGCGCTCGCCCAGACGGGCAACACCCCGGACGACACGTTCGTCGTCGCGGGTATCGGCTGTTCCGGCAAAATCGGGACGTACATGCACTCGTACGCGCTCCACGGCGTGCACGGACGCGCACTCCCGGTCGGAACGGGCGTGAAGATGGCCAACCCCGACCTCGAAGTGATGGTCGCAGGCGGGGACGGTGACGGCTACTCTATCGGTGCCGGTCACTTCGTCCACGCCGTCCGCCGCAACGTCGATATGACGTACGTCGTTATGGACAACCGCATCTACGGGCTGACGAAGGGACAGTTCTCGCCGACCTCGCGCGAGGACTTCGAGACGTCCACCTCGCCGGACGGTACCCACCAGCAGCCGATCAATCCGCTCGCGCTGGCGATGGCCGCCGGCGGAACGTTCATCGCGCAGTCGTTCTCCTCAGATGCACAGCGACACGCCGAAATCGTGCAGAAGGCCGTCGAACACGACGGCTTCGGCTTCGTCAACGTCTTCTCGCCGTGTGTCACGTTCAACGACGTGGACACGTACGACTACTTCCGCGACTCGCTGGTCGATGTCGAGGACTCCGACCACGATGCGAGCGACTACGACGCCGCGAAGGAGAAGATTCTCGACCGCGATACCGAGTATCAGGGCATCCTCTATCAGGACGAGTCTTCGACGCCGTACAACGAACTCGAAGGCGCGACCGAGAATATGTCTGACATCGACGAGTCCCCGCCTGAAGAGGCGATGGACCTCGTGCGCGAGTTCTACTGAGGCCACCACTTCTTTTTATTCTCCGCGTCCGACAGCCACAGCACCCGAGTTCTGGACCGGAGTTCTGCGGGAACATCCAACCGAAACGCCTGATAACCGGGAGCCCACGTATCAAGTATGAGCGGAGACGAGACCGACCACTTCGATGTCGTTGTTGCCGGCGCAGGTCCAGCCGGAGGGCAGTGCGCCCGGGACCTCGCTGCCCGCGACTATGACGTTCTCCTCCTCGAAACCGAGGCTGAAGACGAGTTCCCGCGACAGAGCAACAAATCGACTGCAGGGACGTTCCCTCGGATGACGGGCGAGTTCGGTGTTCCCGACCATCTTGTGGAGAGGTTCACGGACAGCGTCATCGTTGAGTCGCCGAACGACCACTACAAGCAGGACCAGCCAGGAGCTGTCCTCGACTTCGTGGGCTTCAAGCGGTGGCTCGTCGAGAAGGCCCGCGAGAACGGTGCCGAAGTGCGCTTCGACGCCCGAGTGAACGCGCCCATCACCGAGAACGGCCACGTCGCCGGCGTGACATACGCCGGCTCCGAGGAGGTCCGTGCGGACATCGTGATAGATGCTACGGGACCGAGCGCGCCACTTGCGAAGGAGCTCGGCGTCGTGAACCTCCACCGCGCGAACCAGGCGATCGGTATCGACTACAAGCTAAAGGGGCTAAGTCTCGACCACGAGGGCTACGCCGACCTCACCGGGTCGATGATGCTGCGGCTCGACCACGATATCGCACCTGGCGGCTACTCGTGGATGTTCCACACCGGCGGCGACACCGCGAAGGTCGGCGTCTGCTACATCCAGAACGAGCGCCACGACGAGGTTGCGCGCGACAATATGCGCATCGACGATTATCTCGACTACTGGCGAGAGACGGACCCACGCTTCGAGGGCGCAGAGGCCGTTGAGGGCGAACACATCCTCCGGGGGTCGGCACACATCCAGATGCCGGGAAACCTCTCGACTGACGGCTTCATGGCTATCGGCGATACCGTCCCGACAATCGACCCCCTGTGGGGTGAGGGAATCCACCAAGGAATGAAGTCCGGCCGTGCCGCGGCCGTCACCGCCGACCACTGCCTAATTGGGACGGAGCGCGATACCTCCGCAGAAGAAATCAGTATCTACGACAAGCTCTGGCACGAGCAGGTCGCGCCGAATATGTCGAAGCGGCTGCTCATGACCGAGCTGCTGTATCTCGTCGACAATGACCGGTACGACCGATTCGTCCGTACTATGCGAAAGCTCCCGGACGACACGCTGTCGAGCGCGAACACTGGGAGTCTGCGCTCCATTTCCCGACTGCTTGAACTGGGGGATTTGTCGCATCTCGCCCAGCTCGCGCGCAACCGCATTTCTGACCCGTATCGCCGTTGGAACCCCTTCTCGTAGCGACGGACCGCCGCGACCCTAAACTGTTTTCTGTCTCGTCGTGTACTCTAACGTATGTCACGGCAACAGTCAACCAACGGCGTCTCGACGCACAACGGCATGCCTGTTTTT
>JAXHLZ010000009.1:0-1513 GCA_034521675.1 Halobacteriales archaeon
GCCAGATCGCGAAGACCGACGAGATCGACCTATGGCTGTGCGATAACTGACGAGGAGATCGAGATCGACAAAAAGCCGTGAACTGCCGGCTTGGATCTTCTGTTAACTTCTACCTCTTCGACGGCCCGATCGTCGAGCGGGTCGGGCATCGGGAGTTCGTCGACGTCGGCTTCGATATCGGCCGGCGTGTGGTCGGTCCCGTCCGCGAGGAACTCGCTCACGCGGTCGGCGAGGTCGTCGACGGCGTCCTCGAACGCGTCGACCTCGGCGTCGCTCATCGGCTCGTCCCGCGGGTCGGACCCTGATTCAGATCGTGCCATTCTTCGAACCTCCGGAGCAGCGTCTCCGCGTGCTGCCCGATGTACGCGATACAGTAGCGCGGCGCTCGTATTAGTTCCACGGCTGTGCTGTCGCTCGTCGTCATTTAAATACGGTCTCGTTGCCGCCGGTCTGAAACGGTCACCAACACGCACGCGTGTCGGATCAGCGTATGGTCCCACCGGGTGTACGCGGGACGCGGCGCGTGGTCGCTCGCGTTTGGCGATGTGTGCGAGCCGCTCGGAGCGAATCGACGCCGGTCGGAACGAACGATGCGTGCGTGGAGCGACGTTTTATGACTTCGCGGGTGATACTCATCGGTATGGCACAGTCGTCGGTTCGAATCGTGACCGAGGTTCACGACGAGCCGCATATCGAGGGGCGGCGCGTGACCGTCCGGCGGATTCAGGGACTCGTCGAGGGGGCAGGGAAGTCGGCCGCAGAAGTGGCCGACCAACTCGACCTCGACGTGGCGGACGTGTACGGCGCGCTTCAGTACTACCACAGCCACCCCGACGAGATGACGGCGGTTGAGCGTCGGCGGGCGGACCGCGAGGCCGCAGCGCGGGACGCGGGCGCGGCGTCGCTGTCGGAGCTGAGAGACGACGACGCGTAACCGAATGGAGTACCGGGTCCTCGTCGACGAGAACACGAGTCCGCGAGTCGCGGAGACACTCCGTGGAAAAGGGGTTACCGCGGAACACGTCCACGAGGCGCTTTCCGAGGGCGTCGACGACGAGTCGATCGTGGCGTTCGCTCGCGACGGCGGCTACGTCGTACTCACCCACGACACTGACTTTCTCAACGCGAAGACGCGAGGGAACGTGCCAGTCCTCTACTACGCCGATGACACGATGGACACCTACGCGATCGCCGACCGCGTCGCGGCGGTGATCGAGTGGGTGCCGGAACCGACCGACCTGCCGCCGGTCGTGAACCTGAACGAGTGGGACTGATGGGGTTATCGTAGCTGTTCGTATATTCTCGCCGTCCATCCAGCGAGAAGATCTGGAGAACTACGATAACCCCTATGAACGTCACCCGAAAACGCGAATCGCTGCTGTCATAGACCGGAATTCGACCGCTTTTCGACACCGTCGACGAGGCGGGCGGTTTCGCGAACGTCCGCGAGACGGCGGCTCGTGGACATCGAGCCCGACGCCGTGGCCCGTGCGGTGGACGAACGCGTCGAGCT
>JAXHLZ010000010.1:0-1619 GCA_034521675.1 Halobacteriales archaeon
GATGAGTCGCCGAGCGACCGGAAGGACGCTGTATTTGAGACTTTTCAGGAGTTTAATCGAGAGCCCTACAAACGCGGGGACGACTCCCGCTATCGCAGGCAGCGCCCACACGAGGGTGAACTGCGACAGAGTCTCCACCCCGAGAAGTGTGTCCGGAATCCACAGTATGACTGCGGGGAGGAACAGCCACGCAGCGAGCTGGAGAAGTCGATTCGCGCGTCGGTCCCACACACTCGTATCGTCGTGTTCGCGGGCGAACCGCTCACGGCGTTCGGTTTCGGTTTCGAAGTCGAGTCGGGCGAGCGAGGCGGTGTCGGTCGGGCTCTCGGCGGCGGCGGTCGCCCGGGCATCGGCTCGGGAAACGACGCGCTCGCGGTCCAGTGTACGCACCTCGGCGATTCGGTCGAGTAACACGCGACCGTCGGCGAGCGTGGTCACGAGCGTATCATCGTCGACGTCCTCGACGGCGAGCGCGAGCTGGTCGTCGGGATAATCGACGAGGCGGCTCAGATCACCCAGCCCCGCGGCGAACCGTTCACGGATACGTCGCTCGTCACGGCTTCTGGCGTCGTCGTTGAGGTCTTCGAAGTCGTTGCTGATCCGCCGCCGCTGTGTCTTCGTCAGGAGGGACGCGGAATCCGCGGACATATCGGGTTTCTCCAGATGTACGGTCTTATGTCCGTCGCTCACAGCCCCATGAGCGTCCCGACTGGAATCGTCCACGAGATTGCGTGCGCGACTACGGTGACTGCGAGGTTATCTGTCCGTTCGTACGCGATTCCGAACACGAGCCCAGGAACGCATGCCGTCAGCCCCCACCGGAGCGCCCCAGTGACACCCGTCGAGGGCGTGAGGAAGCCGACGAGCAGGTGCATCAGCCCAAAGAGAGCGGCAGCGATGAGGACGCGCCAGCGCCACGAGAATCCGTCGCGGAGCCGACCGTGAATCAGGCCCCGGTACACCAACTCCTCAGCGGGTGCGGCGAACAGGTACAGTCCGACGAACAGTGCCGGAACGGCGGCGGGATGTTCGTAGAGCGCAATCGCCTCGCCGTGGGGCTCCGCGTAGGTCACACCGATCGCTGTAAGCGCATTCCCCACGGGCTCGGCAAGAATGGGAACGGCGATAACAATCCCGACCAGCCATGCGACGTCCCGCAGAGTCGGTCGGCGGATCCGAACGTACCGCCCGAGGTCGTCGCTCCTGGCGAGATACAGTAGGGCGAACCCTGCGAAGCCGATCTGGATGCCGTGGCCACTCAGCTGTTCACCGGCGACCGTGCCGGCGAGTCCGATGCCGTCGAGCACGGCGTTAAGCGGGAACAAGAGGAGACTGACGACTCCCGCGATGAGCGCGCCGACACAGATTGCGAGCGCCCCGAGGGCGGTCCGCAGTCGAGGACTTGAGAGTGAAAGGTCGAAGCGAGTTCGCGGTGGTCATGAATTTCCAGTGTCAGGACTTCGGGGATTCGAGTGATGTCGTTCCATTCCATCCCCGTCGCGTGCCGGCATCGACAAAAAGTGGGTTGACCGTTCATGTCCGGTTCGACGATACCGGCCGAAATCCGGCCTATCAGGGGACGAGAACGGTGTGGTAGCCTGACGACCGGAGAGCGAGAC
>JAXHLZ010000011.1:0-20892 GCA_034521675.1 Halobacteriales archaeon
CCTAGTCGCGGCGAATCTGGCCGTAGCTGGGTGCGAGCGCGTCAAACCGCGGTAGCACGACGTATGAGAAGAATCCGACGAGGAAGGCGAACGTCACCAACAGCGCGAGCAGATGCGTCAACAGCGGAAGCTGTGTCCCGCCGACGTACAGTCGCGGCGGCGGCGCGACAGCCTCGATACCGTACTCGACAGCGGTGTAGAACACGCCCGCGAGAATGCCCGCAGCGTAGTGAACTCCGGAAGCGAGCGTCGGATCGACGGCGTCGGGATCACTATCAGTGAGCAGGCCGGCGGCGACAAACGGTGCGGTGGATCCTTCAGGGAGCCGGTGCATCGGGACATTCGAGACGAGTGCCGCGAGCAGGCCGGCGACGGCCCCGAGCACGTAGACCGTCGAGGTGGTGAGCGCCGGACTGTGCAGGAGTACGTCGAAGGTGAACACGAGTGGATACGCGCGCTCCACGGACAAAATCGCTCGCGTTCACGCGCGGTCGTCAGCGCGAATCGCGTCGAGTCGCTTCCACCTGAGGTCGGTCTTGGGTCCCTTCGATTCGGTGGCGAGCGCGCCGGCGGCGTTAGCCATCGCGAGCGCATCAGGGTGGTCACGCCCTCGGAGTCGACTCGCGAGATAGCCGGCCGCGAACGCGTCACCCGCGCCAGTGGTATCGACCGCTGGAGGCCGGTAGCCGCCGTGTTCGTGGCGCGCGTCCGGCGTCTCCACGACCGCGCCGTCGGTCCCGTGCTTCGTGATAACGACCGGCGGCGTCGGATCCTCCAAACAGTCTGCTTCCCGGTCGTTCAAGAAGAGCAGGTCGGCGGCCTCGATGGCTGCAGCGTAGTCGCGTGAATCCACCCGCCGCCCGGGGTCAATCGAGAGCGGAACCCCAGTATCGCCGGCGAGATCGGCGACGCGGGCGACGGTGTCCGGGCGGTGAGCCGTCACGTGGACGTGGTCGGCAGCGCGAATCGGCTCGGGGTCGATATCGTCGGGACCAAGGGCCTCGTTTACGCCGGGCGTGGCGAGTACCGAAACTTCGCCGGTGTCGTCGACGAGCAGGTACTTTGTCGTCGTCTCGCCGTCGACGGTCCGGAGCCGTGAGAGGTCGACGCCAGCGCGGTCGAGATCGCGGCGCGCGAGCAGACCGTGTTCGTCATCACCGACGCTGCCGACGAGCGTCACGTCGCAATCGAGTCCAGCGAGTCCGACAGCAACGTTGGCAGCAGAGCCGCCGCCGGTCTGGCTCGTCTGGCGGACCACGGCCTCGGCATCGGGGTCGGGGAGGGAATCGAGTCGCAGCGTCACGTCCCAGTTGACGTGCCCGACACAACAGACCCGTGACATAGTTCACTCTCACGGCGGTCGCGGTGAAAAGCTCGCGATTCCGACCGGAGCTCAGGCGATAGCAAACAGCAGGAGATTGTGTACGCCGGGACCGAAGCCGACGGCCGCCACCAAGCCGAGGAACAGTGACCCCTCGCCCGGCTCGTCGCGAACGTACTCCCGGAAGGCGAACAGGACCAGCGTCGCGACGGCGATCTTCACGAGGACGAACAGCCACGCCTCGCCGAAGAGTGTCGCAGGAGGGAGCCCGTGACCGGCCTCGATGAGTGCGGCCGACAGCGGCGTCTGCTCGCCGAAGCCGAGCGCAATACCCTGTGCCGTCGAGATGCCGTCCAGTGTGTGGCCGAACAGCGCGAGCACGCCGGGGAGCCCGGTGACGCCGACCCACGACCGGACGGCCAGCCAGACACCGCCCGCGACCACGACCGACAGCACGAGCGCCCGAGCCGGGCCGGCGAGTGCCAGCGTCCCGGTCGAGAGCGCGTGTCTGAGGCCGACAGCTGTGAGCACGAGGAAGAACACAGTTCCGATAGCCGCGAGCACACCGGGTACGCCGGCGAGCGACCAGTCGTTCGTCGAGCGGTCGGCGACGGCGAGCCAGAGCGCTCCGGCGACGACGAAGGTGGTAGCGTAGACGACCGGATTGCCGAATAGCGGGGCGACGGCGTCGGGAACCGCCTCGGCCTGATACAGCGCGTAGCCAGCCGCGCCGGTCGCCATCCACGGCGCGAACGCGGTGACGACGGCCGGAGTGACCGTTGGACGGCGTCGACGGAGTCCGACCGCGACCAGCGCGAGTCCAGCGAGGACAGCGAGCAGATACGGGAGCGGGGGGAGTGCTGTGCCGGCGGGCAGCAGCTGTGACATACTCGTGAGGTCGCCCCAGCGCGTGAAAGCGTTAGTGGATACCTTGCCGCTGGTCGGGGAGTTTTTACCACAGAGACGAACACTTCGTGTGTCAGTGAGCTCGCAGTACGAACCCGGCGTCTGTAACATCGGCGGTGAGGAACGCCAGCAGCGGCGGCGCTACGCTGCGATCGCGTTCGTCGCCGCACTCGTATATTTGATCGCCGTGCTTGCGAGTTCGCTTCCAACGGTATTGCTCGTCGGCTTGTTCATCCCGCTCTCCATCGGCTTCGAGATGGCACTGCAAGCGCGCCGAGCCTTCTGTGCGAATCTCGCGCTCTCGGGCGAGTACGCCTTCGACGACGAGATCGGGCAGGTGACAGATCTCGACGCGCGGCGACGGGACCGCACGACCGGGCTGAAGCTCACCGTCCTCGGCATCGTCGGCGGAGCCGTCACGACCGCGCTCGTCTACGGCGTCGCCAATCTGCTGTAGCGCCGACCGGGACGTTTTCTACGGCAGCACCCGACGCCCGCGTATGAACCGCGACGCACTCGCCGCCAGCATCGACCACACCATCCTCGGCCCGGAGACGACGTTCGCCGACGTGGAACTCGTCCTCGACGAGGCAGCCGAGCACGGGATGAACGCCTGTATCCCGCCCTGTTACGTCGAAGAAGCGACGGAGTACGCCCCGGACGTGACGCTGGCAACGGTCATCGGCTTCCCGCACGGCCAGCACGCACCCGAAGCGAAAGAGCAGGAAGCCGAGCTCGCGTGGAAGGACGGCGCGGACGAATTGGATATCGTCATCAACGTCGGACGACTGCGCGACGGCGACGACGAGACGGTGCAGGCGGAGTTGGAGGCGGTCGTCGCGGCCGTCCCCATCCCCGTGAAGGTCATCATCGAGACGGCACTCCTGAGTGACGAGGAGAAACACCGCGCCTGCGAGGCGGCCCGCGACGCCGGCGCGGATATGGTGAAAACCTCGACCGGCTTCGCCGATGGTGGCGCGACTATCCCGGACGTGGAGCTGATGAGCGAGTATCTGCCGGTGAAGGCCTCTGGCGGCGTCGGGAGCTACGAGGAGGCGCTGGCGATGTTCGATGCCGGCGCAGAGCGCATCGGTGCCTCTTCTGGTGTGGCTATCGTCGAGGGATACGGAGGCGATCGAAGGCAAGCAGGTGATGTTCAATCGGGTCCACACGTCGTCTGGCGCGACGACGTACAGCGAGCCGTCGTCGCACGACCGGGCGAATCGACGTTACCGGCGAACCCTGCGTTTACGCCGAACCGCCGGGCCGGAGCCGAAGCCGGACGGCGTTGGGTCAAGGCGTACAGCGCGTCGCCGCGACCAAGACCGTGTCGCGGGCGTACGCGGCTGCCAGCACCGTCGCCAGCGTCCGGTGTCGCGTCGCCACAGCCGCTCGCCGTTCTCCGTATCGATAGCCGTCGAGCCGTGTTCGTGCCGGCGACATACGGCTGACTCCGGTCGCGATGCCAGCCGTCCAGCCGGTGTCGGCACGCCAGTCGATGTCGAATCTGGGAGCAGCCACCGTGTTGATATACCGCGTCTTACCGTCGAAAGAGGTGACGGCAAAACCATCGCTATCGGTGACAGGGGGCGCGACCGGGCGGGACGGAAGTGACCACTCGCCCGTAACGACACCGTCGGCGTTGACGGTGGAGATCTGTCCGGCCTCCGTCGCCACGACGGCATCGAGCCCAGCGTAGAATGGAACCGGGCCGAGGATCTCCCCTGCGAACCGACGCCGACGACTCGCGCGCAGCACCGACTCCGGCGTTCACGCGGAGGAGCTGCTCGCCGACGGGATGAACAGCCACGACCGGTCGTACAGCGCTGGCGTCCCGACCTCGTCTGGTCATCCAGTTCGAGTCGCCCCGCTACGCGTCCGTTCGCCACGTCGAGTGCGAGCAAACGATTGTCGTCGCCGACGTACGCGGTCTCGTCTCGGACGAGGGGTGACGACGACGCCGAGACGCGCCACAGTCGGGTGCCGTCGGCCACGTCGTACACCGTGAGTATGTCTCCCGTCGCGTGATACACCCGGCCATCGGCGACAACCGGCTCGCGGTGGCCGAAGCCGACGGGGACGCGCCACCGCTCGGTAGCTCGGCGCGACCGGGGCGTCGCCGTCGGCGCACCTCGCGGTCGTTTTAGCAGCGTTACAGCCAACGCTCGACCACGTTCCAGTCGCACCGAAGATGTGACGCTCGGGATGCCGGTGACGGTTCGTCTCCCGCTCTGGTGGGTCAGTCCGGGGACGTGGAGGGCTCCGGCAGCAGCCCGGCGAGGGCGGTCACTCCAGCGGTCCCACCCATCGGCGAGCAGCCGGCGTCTGCTCGACGTGCATCGTGTCGTCGTGGAGGCGAGTACGTAGCCCTTGGCTGTTCCGCCGCGCTTTTGCTCGCGCGCCCGTTGGCTTGACGATGGCCCGCTCATGCATCGACGTACGGCTGTACCTCGAACCGCGGCGAGAGCCGCGAGATCGAGCAGCGGCTCCGCGACGCGGGCCACCACCGCACCGACCTGGAGGAGGCGGACGTAGCGATCCTCAACACCTGCACCGTGGTCGAGAAGACCGAGCGCAACATGCTCCGGCGCGCCGAGGAGCTCGAATCCGAGACGGCCGACCTCATCGTCACCGGCTGCATGGCGCTCGCACAGGGCGAGGAGTTCGCCGACATCGACGCGCAGGTGCTCCACTGGGAGGAAGTGCCGACCGCCGTCACCAACGGCGAGTGTCCGACGACGACACCCGACGCCGAGCCGATCCTCGACGGCGAAATCGGCATTCTTCCGATTGCGCGCGGCTGTATGTCGAACTGCTCGTACTGCATCACGAAGTTCGCGACCGGGCGCATCGACTCGCCGCCGATCGAGGAGAACGTCGAGAAGGCCCGCGCGCTCGTCCACGCCGGCGCGAGGGAGATCCGCGTCACCGGACAGGACACCGGCGTCTACGGCTGGGACGAGGGCGAGCGCAAGCTGCCCGAACTGCTCGACCGCATCTGTACCGAGATCGACGGCGAGTTCCGCGTCCGGCTCGGGATGGCCAACCCCGGCGGGATTCACGGCATTCACGACGACCTCGTCGAGGTGTTCGCCGACAACGAGAAGCTCTACAACTTCATCCACCTGCCCGTCCAGTCCGGCTCCGACGAGGTGCTCGAAGAGATGCGCCGCCAGCACAGGGTAGCCAAG
Source organism: Halobacteriales archaeon (assembly GCA_034521675.1). GTDB lineage: Archaea > Halobacteriota > Halobacteria > Halobacteriales > Haloarculaceae > Halosegnis. Next base: position 5,419 of record JAXHLZ010000011.1, read on the forward strand.
TTCCGCGAGATCGTGGAGACGTTCGACCGCGAACTCGACCACTGGACGCTCTCGACGGATTTCATCGTCGGCTTCCCGACCGAGGACGACTCGGACCACGAGCAGTCGATGGACCTCCTGCGCGAGGTGCGCCCGGAGAAGATCAACGTCACGCGCTTCTCGAAGCGACCGGGCACCGACGCCGCCGAGATGAAGGGGCTGGGCGGGCAGACGAAGAAGGACCGCTCGAAGGCGATGTCCGAACTGAAGATGGACGTGGTCGGCGAGGCCTACCAGTCGATGATCGGCGAGCGCCACGAGGTGCTCGTCGTCGAGCAGGGGACGGGCGACTCGGTGAAATGTCGCGACGGAGCCTACCGCCAGCTCATCGTGCAAAATGCAACCGACCACGGCGTCGAACCCGGCGACTTCCTCACCGTCGAGGTGACGAGCGCGCAGTCGGTGTACGCCTTCGCTTCCCCCGTCACGACGACCGAGTCCGACGAGGACCTCGCAATCGCCGACTGAGCGACTGAGACCGATTTTTATCTGTGGGCGTCGAGTCGCGAATATGGCCGACTACGAACTCTCCCGCGACGACGAGCACATCCACTATGATTTCGACCGCGACCGCGACCCCGTCCTGACGGTTGAATCGGGTGACACGGTCGAAGTCGAATGTCTTGACGCCGGCGACGGTCAGCTTCCGCCCGATGCCACCCCCGAGGACGTACAGGCCGTCAACGCGCCGGGCCATGCGATGACCGGCCCAATCGAAATCGAGGGGGTACAGCCGGGCGACACCCTCGCCGTCGAGATTCTGGACGTGACACACGAGGGGATCGGCTGGACCTACGTCGCGCCGGGAGCCGGCTTCCTCCCCGAGGAGTTCCCTGACTTCGCCGTCCACACGTGGGAGCTTGACGACGAGATTGGCCACTTCCACGGCATCGAAGTGCCACTCGACCCGTTCCCCGGCAACCTCGGCCTCGCGCCTGCCGAACCGGGGCCACACTCGACGACTCCGCCACGCGACGTGGGTGGGAACCTCGATATCAAACATCTCACTCCCGGCGCGACGCTATATCTCCCCGTCGAGGTGGCGGGCGGGCTGTTCTCGATTGGTGATCTCCACGCAGCACAGGGCGACGGCGAAGTGTGTATCACCGCCATCGAGATGCCCGGCACCGTGACGGTTCAGCTCCGGCTTGCCGAGCGCGACGTTGATGGGCCGCAGCTAGAGACAAGTGGGCCGTTCGCGCCGGCCGGTCACACCGACGGGGAGTCGGACGTGTATGCTGTCGCTGGACTCGGCGACGACGTGAACGAGGCCTCCCGCGAGGCAGTCAGAGAGATGATATCGCTGCTCGTCGACGAGACGGAACTCACCCGCGAGCAGGCGTATATGCTCTGCTCGACGGCGGTCGATCTGAAGGTGAGCGAGGTAGTGAATCAGACGGTCGTCGTGACGGCGTATCTCGGCGTTACGCTCTGAGCAGGAGACGCCGACTCATACTGCCGGACGGAACTATTTGAATCGGCTTTCCACTGAGAGACCATTGAACCACCGAGACAGCGGAACTGACGCTCCAGATATTCGCGAAATTACGTCCGGCAGTATCACTCCTCCTCGAAGGCGGCGAGCCGGTCGACCTCGCTGTCGTATTTCCACTCGTCCAGTTCCTTCGGGTCGACGTGGACGAACACGTCGTCCACCTCCGGCAGCTCGCGAACCGACTGGACGACGGCCGTCTCGATGTCGTGTGCCTCACGGACAGTCGTGGCTCCCTCGATTTCGATGTGGAGCGACACGTCCACTTCGGGGCCGACGTAGTGAGCGACCACGTCGTGTGCACCGGCCACGTCGGGGTGTTCGAGCGCGCGTCGGAGAATCTCGGCACGGAGCTCCTCGGGGGGTGCGCCGCCGACCAGATATGTGAGATTATCGCGCACGACCTCGACACCGGTGTAGCCGATGGCGACGCTGACGACGAGCGCGGCGATTGGATCGAGCAGCGGAACGCCGGCCTGCGCACCGAGCACGCCGAAGAGCGCGGCCCCGCCCGCGAGGATATCGTTGCGGTTGTCGAGGGCGGTCGCGCGCAGCGCCGGCGACTGCTCCCGGTTCGCGACGCCGAGGACGTACCGGTAGAGCCCGAACTTCGCGATCGCGCCGACGGCGAGCACGACAGCCGCGGTCGGCCCGCGCGAGACGGTGATAGTTCCCGACAGCAGCGTCGTCAGGGCGTTGTACGCGACGGCCCCGCCCGCGAGAAAGATCCCGCCCGCGACGAGGAGCGAGACGAACGGCTCGATGCGCTCGTGGCCGTGCGGGTGGTCGGCATCGGCGGGCTGGGTCGTGAGATACAGGCCGGCGAGGACGACCGCGGAGTAGGCGCTGTCCGCGAGGCTGTTTGCGGCTTCAGAGCCGACGGCGAGGCTTCCGGTCGTCCGCCAGACGACCGCCTTGACGGCGAATAGCCCGAGATTCGCGACGAGAATGACGAGCCCGACGCGTCGAAGCGAGTCCGCACGGGACATACCGGAGTCTGACGAGCGGGCGACTTGGCTGTGTCGCTCACGGTCGAACTGCTTTTCGCCGGCGCGACCGGGGTACGAGTATGCGAACACTCGTCTTCGACGGCCGGACGGGCGCGGCCGGCGATATGCTGCTCGCGGCCCTGCTCGCGGCCGGAGCTGACCCCGACGCGCTCGCTCCAGTCACCGACGCCCTCCCCGTCGAGTACCGTATCGACCGCCGCGACGAACACGGCCTGACCGCCACCACCGTCGACGTGCTCCTAGACGAGGACGGAGAGACGAACGACAACGACGACGGGGCCGAGTCCGACGGGTTCCCGTCGCTCGACAAATCTGGAGAGCACATACACAGTCACGGAGCCGACGACGGACACAGCCATACCCACGGGGCCGACGACGGACACGGCCATACCCACGAATCTGACAGCCACACCCACGCTGAGGGTCACGGCGTCACCCGCACCTATCCCGAGGTGGTCGCGCTGGTGGAGTCGATGGCGTTGAACGAGCGCGCAGAATCGCTCGCACTCGGAGCGTTCCGCCGGCTCGGCGAGGCGGAAGCGACGGTCCACGACACCGACCTCGACTCGACCGCGTTCCACGAGGTCGGCACCGACGACGCTATCGCGGACATCGTCGGTGTCGCGCTGCTCGTGACTGACCTCGACCCAGAGGCAGTCGTGACGACACCTATCTTCGCCGGGGGTGGTGAGACGACGATGGCACACGGCACCTATCCCGTGCCCGCGCCCGCAGTGGTCGAGATTGCGAGCGAGGCAGATTGGGAGCTTCGCGGTGGTCCCGTGGACGAGGAGCTGCTGACGCCGACCGGGGCTGCGATTCTGGCCGAGTTCGCCGACGGAGCCGAGTCACTCCCACCGATGCAGGTAAGCTCATCGGGCTACGGCGCGGGGACACTCTCGCTTTCGGCCCGGCCGAACGTCGTCCGCGCGGTCGTCGGGGAGGCGCATTCGGGGCTCGTTCGCGACGAGATTCGCGTGTTGGAGACGAATCTCGACGACGCCAGCCCTGAGATTCTGGGAAGTCTCCAGCGCTCGCTGAAGCAGGCGGGCGCACGCGACGTGAGCATCGTTCCCGTGACGATGAAGAAGGGGCGACCGGGCCATCTGGTGAAGGTCATTGTACGCCCGCCGGACGTGCAGGCCGTAGCGCGACGGCTCGCCGAGGAAACCGGCACGCTGGGGGTCAGAGAGACGGGCGCGGGTCATCGATGGATTGCGAACCGCGCGTTCGAGACAGCCGAACTCGACATCGACGGCGAGACGTTCGGCGTGAGCGTGAAGGTGGCGAGCGATGCTGACGGCGAGGTGTACGACGTGAGCGCGGAGTTCGACGACGCCGACGCCGTGGCGGACGCCACGGGGCTGTCAGTACGTGAGGTGATGCGCCGAGCAGAAGCCCAGATTCGCTAAGATTCCTCTCGCTCGTTCTGCTCGTGTTCCGCGAGCGCTGCGTCCAGCGTGAGGTCGCCACGCGCGACCCGGCGCGCGAGGCCGTCACCGATAGTGCGATCGCCGTCGCTTTGCTCGCGCGAGCGGCGCTTGACCTGTTGAATCTCGCCAGCAGTTGGCTCGATATTGCGGTCCTTGGTCTCGTCGCCGGCGATTCGGGCGATGTTGACGGCCGCGAGCACGTCATCCATCCCGCGCGCACCGGGGCCAAGTGCGGGCGTCGTCCCCGTCTCGTCCACGAGTTCGACGGTGTAGCCTGCGAGCGCGTCGATGATGCGCGCGCTCTGGAGTCGCGAGCCGTCACCGACACGAACGAGAGGATCGTCCACGCCGTCGAGTTCGCGTGCGATCGTCTCGGCCACGTTGTCGATCGGGACGTGGAACGCGGCGACGATCGTATCCCCGACGAGGACAGCGATACCAGGTCGGTCGCCGGGGTCGATACCGACGACGGTTTGTCCCTCGTCAGCTCGAAGGAACGCCAGCGCTTCCTCGACGCCGCGACGGGGATCGTCTGCTATCGCGCGGATAATCGGCGCATCGCTGGAGACAGTGTCATCGCACCCGGTGATGACGACATCACAGTCCGGTAGCTCGTCCGCTGTCGGGTCGACAGTAGTGAAGGTGACGTTGCGCGCGTCGAGTTCTCCCACCAGCCCGTGATACAGTTCGAAATCCGTCGTGGCGACGACGAGCACGGTTCTCGTTGGACTCCGGTGACGAAAAGCGCCGCGGGACACGGGAGTTTTTCCGAGGTGCCGCCGAAGTAGCCGTGTGAGCGAGCCGATTTCGACGGGGTGTGCGAGTATCGACGACCTGCTCGGCGGGGGATTCGAACGCGGAGCCGTGACACAGGTGTACGGCCCGCCAGCCGCCGGCAAGACGAATCTCGCGCTCGCCGCCGCCGTCGAGGTGGCCGCTAGCGGCGCAAAGAGCCTCTACATCGACACCGAGGGCGTCTCGGTCGACCGGTTCGAGCAGCTGGCTGCGGCCCACGCCCGCGACGACCAGACGGTCGAGGATATCGCCGGACGAGTCATCATCTCCGACGCGCTCGACTTCCAAGAGCAGGAGGAGGCAGTCCGCGACGCCGAGGCCTTCGCCGAACAGGTCGACCTTATCGTGCTCGATTCGGCGACCGGCTTCTACCGGCTCGAACGCGACCGCGACGACGGCGGCGAGACGCTCCGGACAGTCGCCCGACAGATTACGCATCTGCTCTCGCTAGCGCGCAAACACGACATCGCAATCGTCGCGACGAATCAGGTGTTCACCGATCCCGACAGCGACTCCGACCGTGTGAAGCCGCTCGGCGGCAACACCCTCACTCACTGGTCAGGAATCGTCCTCCGCGTCGAGCGGTTCCGCGGCGGAATCCGTCGTGCAACGCTCGAAAAACACCGCTCGAAGCCAGCCGGTGAGAGCGCCCGCTTCAAGATCACCGGCGACGGACTGGAAGCCGTCGAGGAGTGAGCGACGCGAGCGGGGCGACGATCGTACAGGCACAAGAACCAGCCCGTGTTGCCGGATTCCCGGCGGGCTATGTGACCGACCTCCGAGGGTCGGCTATGGCGAGTCCACTCGACAACGAGGTCGTGGTCGGGCGCATCGAATCCGCCGAGGTGTTCGAGACGGCGCGCAAACCGAAGCTCGCGAAGTTGGAGATCGACCTCGGCGACGAAACGGCCCAGTCAGCCGCACAACTGCTGTATCACCACGATATCGACGATCTCTCGGGGACGCGCGTCCTCTGCGTGACCGACCTAGGAACGGTCAACATTGCGGGATTCACCTCGGAAGTGTTGACGGTCGGCGTGCCCGGCGAGGACGGCAACCCCGTGCTCGTCACGCCCTCGAAGGACGTGCCGCTCGGCGGCGTCCTCTACTAAATCCACCCTGCGGTGGCGCGCGCTGGTCGCGCAGTGTGCGCGACCAGCCAGCGTGTGAGGGGCGAGTGAGCCACGCGAACGAGTCGGCTGGGGAGGCTCGTGGACGGTACGGTTGCGGTAGGTGGGACTGAAAGGGGTGGACGTGTCGCGCTTGCGTGGTCGGCTCCGTGACCACTCTCGACGCGAGTGAAACGAGCGAGAGATGTCACGGAACGACCGCGACACGTCCAGGGCTTTCAAGAAGAGTGTGACGAGGTGCGTGGTACAGTCACAGAAGAAATCACACTCAACACGGCAGCTACCGAACCCAGACTACTCACTCACCGTACTCGTCTGCATCGCCTCGGAGTTGAACGCCTCGCCCATTCCACCGTCGTTGTCGGCAACAATGATGCCGGCCGTCGATCCGGTGAGGTCGGTGAACTCCTCCATCGCGAGATCGGCCGCATCGCTCGCGTCACGACCCATCTCGAGGTGGTCGACCGCGCGGCGCGCGAGCGTGACGCGCGCGATGTCTTCGCCGGCACCGGTCGCGCTTGCACCGCCAGCGCGCGTCGCGTAGAAACCCGAGCCGACCTGTGGCACGTCGCCGACCCGCCCCGCGAGTGCGAGCCATCGGCCACCCGTGGAGGTGGCGGCAGCGATGCGGTCCTGGTCGCGGGCGACCGCACCGACCGTATCGTACGACCGTGTCGTACTGTCCGTCGAGCTTTGCTCGGCTCCGTCGCTCCCGCCGAACTGCTCGCGCAGCCAATCGAGTTGGGCGCGCTTGTCCGTCGGGTCCGGACGCGAGTCGAGTTCTCGCCACTGTTCGCGGCGGCGGTCGGTCCAGAGGTCGACCTCGGTCTCGACACCGAACTCGTCCGCGAGATCGACCGCGTGAACGCCCGAAACGAGGATATGCGGCGTCTCCTCCTTGACGACGCGGGCAACGTCGACGGCGTGTTCGACGCCGGGCATCGACGAGGCGGCACCGACCTCGCGATCGTCGGTCATCAGTCCCGCGTCGGTACGGATGATGCCGTCAGATTGGACCGTCCCGCCGACGCCAGCGTTGAATCGTGGGTCGGATTCGAGGACGGTGACGGCAGCACACACCGCGTCCGTGACGGTGTCGGTCGCGACGCCGGCTGCCGCGGCCTCATCGAGGACGGCCTGTCGTTCGGGCGGCTCCTCCGGTGGTGATCCCGCGCCGCCGTGGACGATGATATTCATACTCGCTCGTGTGAGCCGACCCGCTTAGTCGCCCCGGCTTCCGATAGTGATATCCTCGTCCTCGGAGAGGTCCCGACCGTGACGGTGTACGACCGGGGCGAGACCGAGGACTACCGCATTATCGACCGATTCGACGGCGGTATCGGCTGGCTCGCGCATCCCGACGAGGCGGGACAACGCGCCAGCCACGCGTTCAACCGACACTCCGATGTCGCGGCTGGAAGCGACGAGACAGGCGTCGGGAGAGAGCTATGGCTGTTCGACCCACTCGATGCATCGGGCGTGGACGAGCTGTTGGCCGAGAACGGCGTCGTCGCTGGCGTCGTCATCTGCTCGAATTTTCACGCTCGCGACGCGGCGAAGATAGCTGCCCGCCACAACGTTCCCGTCTGCGTCCCGCCGTGGCTTGACCGAGCTGCCGACCGTCTCGTTGAGACCGACGTGGCCGTCGAGCGGACGACCGAGGCGGTGGGATTCGAGCTTCACAAATGTGCGCCGATTCCGGGCTACGCAGAGGCCGTCGCCTACCGCGAGACGGACCGAACATTGTACGTCCCCGACGTGCTCGGCACCGCACCGTTATATCTCGCTGGCGAGGAACGGCTAGGCGTCTACTCGCTGTTGCGACTGTTCCCGCCGCGTGCCATTTTCAGGGGACTGAGCCCCGAGCGCATCCTCCTCGGTCACGGGACGGGGATCCATACCGACGCGACGGCGACCCTCCAGGTGGCACTCGATACCGCACGGCGACGGTTTCCGCGCGGTTGCGACCGGCGGACGCACACAGCTCCGCGCGCTGGTCGATGCGCTCGACTGGCCGTAACCCGGTTGTTCGTCAGACACTATCGTGCGACAGGGGCAATCATCATCATTATTGTACATACCGGTTCGGGCGAATAACGGTACGCCTTTCAGTGCCGGTTCTGAAATCAACGTAATGTCACACGAGTACGAGCAGGTTGACGTACCGGAGAGCGGCTCGACCATCGACGTGGACGAGAACGACGAGCTCGTCGTGCCGGACGACCCCATCATCCCGATTATCCACGGCGACGGGATCGGGACGGACGTCGGCCCGGCTGCACAGAAGGTACTCGACGCCGCCGCAGAGGCGACGGGACGTGAAATCAACTGGATGCGCGTCTACGCCGGCGAGTCCGCCCGCGACAAGTACGACGAGCATCTTCCGGACGACACCGTCGAGGCGATGAAGGAGTTCCGCGTCTCGATCAAGGGCCCGCTCGACGACGCCCGTCGGATCCGGGTTCCGCAGCCTCAACGTCGCGCTCCGCAAGAAGCTCGACCTCTACGCGAACGTCCGCCCGACGTATCACCTCGACGGCGTTCCGTCACCCGTGACAGACCCGTCGGCGATGGACATGGTGAACTTCCGTGAGAACACGGAGGACGTCTACGCCGGTATCGAGTGGGAAGCCGGCACCGACGAGGTCCAGCAGGTCAAGGAGTTCGTCGAGGACGAGATGGGCTTCGACTCCACCATCCACGACGGCGCGGTCGGCATCGGCATCAAGCCGATTACCGAGTTCGGCACGAAGCGACTCGTCCGCCGCGCCATCGAGTACGCCATCGAGAACGACCGCGACTCTGTCACGCTCATCCACAAGGGGAACATCATGAAGTTCACCGAGGGCGCGTTCCGCGACTGGGGCTACGAAGTGGCAGAGGAGGAGTACCCCGAGCAGACCATCGACGAGGACACGCTCTGGGAGGAGTACGACGGCGAGGCACCCGAGGATGTCGTCGTCATCAAGGACCGCATCGCCGACAATATGCTCCAGCAGCTCCTCACCCGCACGGAGCAGTACGACGTGCTCGCAATGCCGAACCTGAACGGCGACTATCTCTCTGACGCCGCCGGCGCACAGATCGGTGGCCTCGGCATCGCACCGGGTGCGAACCTCGGCGAGGGTCGCGTGCTCGCAGAGCCGGTCCACGGCTCCGCACCGAAGTACGCCGGTCAAGACAAAGTGAATCCGAGCGCGATAATTCTCTCCGGCCGACTTATGTTTGAACAGTTGGGCTGGGAGGACGCCGCACTGCTCGTCCGTGATGCCGTCGAGGCGCAGATCTCCTCCGGCAAGGTCACCTACGATATCGAGCGACAGATCGACGGCGGCGAGAAGCTCGCCACCTCGGAGTTCGCCGACGGTATCGTCGAGCACATCGAGCGGCTCTCATAGAGCCGCTCGGGCAGTCAGGCGTCGCCTGACGACATCCACGACTCTCATAGAGCCACACAGCGCTCTTCTCTCATCTTTTACAATCGGATAGCCGCAGCTCTCGGGTTGCCACAGCGAGTAGCAGAACGCCGGCCTACTCGTCGCCCCAGTCCGGATTTGTCCGGGGCGGCGAGAAGATGTCTACGCCGAGGAACGGCTCGTCGCCGCGGTTCTCGACGCTGTGCACCTCACCGCCATCGAGCACGTAGGAGTCCCCGGGACCGAGGGTGATCTCCTCGCCGTCGTCGAGAATAAACGTTCCCTCACCCTGATAGATGAAGCCCGCCTGCTCGTGCAGGTGGTCGTGAGACGGGACGACCGCGCCGGGTTCGATGCGGAAATGCTGGACGCTGGTCTTCTCGCCGCTCGCCATCTGAGCCAGAAATACGTCGTCGACTGCCTCGGTCTCCGCGCCGATATCATCGGTATCCATAGCCGTGGTAAAAATACACACGGGTAAAAGCTTCGCGGAGGGCAGACACCTTTATCTCCGGCTTCACCCTACTAGATAGATGATCAACAAGAAGTTCAGCTGTCGCCGGGGCGTCGGTGCGGGAGCAGTCGCGATCGGTGCGAGTGCGGTCAAGACGCTCCGTGATCGCCGATCCGTCGCCGAGCCGCCGTACACAGTGCTCGGGAGCGTCGAGGACGTGGAACTTCGTCAGTATCGAGAGACGATGCGCGTCGAGACGACGGCGGACGACGAGCGAACCGCGTTCGGCCGGCTCTTCGACTACATCGACGGTAGCAACGAGGGAGAGACGGAGATTCCGATGACGGCACCCGTCGAGGTCGATGCAGACGTGAACGACGAGTCCGGGTCGGGCGACGAGTCAGCAGGAACCAAGATACCGATGACCGCACCCGTTGAGGTCGGAGACGAGGAATCGGGGGTCAGGATGGCGTTCTATCTCCCAGAGGAGTACGACAGCGAGCGTGCGCCGCAGCCGACGGACGACGACGTTCGACTCGTGGCCGAGTCGCCACGGACGCTCGCAGTAGTGACGTTCTCCGGGCGTGCGACGGACACGCGCAAGGCGACGGCGAGCGAGCGACTACTCGACACCCTCGCACGGAACGACGTTGTCGTTACCGGCGAACCGTTCTTTATGGGGTACGACGCGCCGTACAGTCTCCCGCCGCTCCGGCGCAACGAGATGGCCGTCGAGCTACCCTAACCGGTCCCTGGCGAGGAAGTTCCGCACCATCTGTTTCCCGTGCTCGGTGAGGATAGATTCGGGGTGGAACTGCACGCCGACGTGGGGGCGGTCGACGTGGCGCACGCCCATCACGACCCCGCGCTCGTCCTCCGTGCGCGCCGTCTCAGCGAGTGCGTCGGGCAGGTCCGCGGGCTCGACCGCCAGCGAGTGGTAGCGCCCGACACGGAGCGCAGCGGGGAGCCCGTCGAAGACACCCCGTCCGTCGTGACTGACGACCGACGGCTTCCCGTGGACCACCTCGTCGGCCTGTCCAACCGTCGCGCCGTTTGCCGCACACAGTGCCTGATGGCCGAGACAGACCCCAAGTGTCGGATACGCGAGGTCACGGAAGATAGGGAGCGAAACACCGGCCCGTTCCGGCGTTCCCGGTCCGGGCGAGACGACGATAGCGCGCGGGTCCATCTGCTCGATGTCAGCGGTTGTGACGGCGTCGTTGCGCCGGACATAGATGGTATCGCGGGCTTCCTCGTTCGTGTATCCGCGCGCGAGCAGGGCTTCGCCGACGTACTGGACGAGATTGTACACGAACGAGTCGTAGTTATCGATGACGAGGATTGGGTTGGTGGCTGTAGTGCTCATTGTGTCACCTCCGGCCGTTCTCGTGTAGATAGCCACTCTCTCGAAAGCCCTCGCGCTCGCTCCGGTCGCGCTCGGGCCACGCCACCACAGGGAGAGATTGCTCGCCACACATCGCTGTCACCCGCCAGCGACAGCCGGGTTTCGAGGGCAGCATCGAGGGCGGCAATCAGGGCGCGGCCCTTGTCGAGCGTCTCCTCGTACTCGGCGTCAGGGTCCGAATCGTGGACGATACCTGCACCAACTCGGAGGCCGTACTCGCCGTCGATGTGGACGAGCGTCCGGATAACGATGTTGAGCGTGGCGCGGCCGTCGAAGCCGAAGACGCGAACGATCGACCCGGTGTAGGGACCGCGCTTCGTCGCCTCGACTTCCTCGATAATCTCCATCGTCCGGGGCTTTGGCGCGCCGGTGATTGTCCCACCTGGAAAGGCCGCTGCGATGGCGTCGATCGTGTCGAACTCCGGGCGAAGCTCGCCCTCGACGAGCGAGACGAGATGCATCACCTCGGAGTAGCGGTCGACGCGGCGGTACTCGGTCACGCTCGACGCTGCCGAACCGCGACACCTTCCCGAGATCGTTGCGTTCGAGGTCGACCAACATCGCGTGTTCCGCGCGCTCTTTCGCGTTCGTCGGCAAGTTCGCGTTCGAGTGCGGCGTCGGTATCGGCGTCCTCGCCCCGTGGCCGCGTCCCGGCGATCGGCTCCGTCAGCAGTCGCCCGTCGTCCACGTCGAGGAGGAGTTCGGGCGACGCGCTCACCAAGTCCACGCCTGGGAACTCCACCAGCCCGGAGTAGGGAGCCGGATTCACCCGCCGCAGAGCGTCGTACGCCGCAACGGGATGGACAGCCGCGGGCGCGGTGAGCCGCTGGCTCACGTTCGTCTGGAACGTGTCGCCCGCGCGAATCAGCGCCTTCACCCGACGCACGCGGTCCGCGAACTCGGCGCGCGTCGCGTCACCGACGAACTCGACGGAGTCGGTTTCGACCGGCGGATCGGGCAACGTCGGCTCGCCGGTCGTCAGGTCAGTCGCGAGCGTCTCGGCTCGGTCGCGAGCGCGTTCGTACGTGGCAGCAGGGTCGCCATTCACGCGCGGACAGACGCAGATGCGGAGCGTCGGGTCGCCGGTGCGGGCATCAGCTTGCCTCCCACGCGACCACGCTGTCGAAGTAGCCGAACTGGACGTGCGGCAGCTTCCGGTCGTCGACCGTCTCGTCGGGGAGCGTTTCGAGTTCGCGCACGGCGTCGTAGGCGAGCCAGCCGAACAGCCCACAGGGATACGGGACAGCACAATCACCGCGGACGAGATGCTCGTCGGCGAGCGTCTCACGGAGGGTGTTGAACACTGACCGCTCCGATCCGACGGCGACAACGCGCTCTGGGTCGGTCGCGAAGTAGCCCCAGCCGTCCTGTCCGCCGGTCGTCTCGTAGAAAACGCCGTGCTCGCCACGCACTCGACGGTAGGCGTCGAAGGGGTCGGCCACGACGTGCGCCTCAACGGGGACACGCGCTCCGGCGGGCGCGTCGGCTGCCAGCTCGCGGAAGGCGCTCTCGTCGGTGACGACCCGGACCATACAGAGAAGAGCGATTTACCAGATAACGACGTTTCGGTTCTACTGCTCCCCGGCGCGGTCGATCCAGTCCGACAGCCGCTTCGCCGAGATACCAGTCTCATCGGCCAGCCACTCGGCATCAGCGTCGGCCAGTTCGGCGACGGACTCGATACCGGCTTCCTCCAGTCGCTTGGCGTACGCCGGACCGATACCGTTGATGGATTCGACGTGTAGATTCCCGTCTTCCGGCTCCTCGGGAACGGGGCCAGCGGCCTCGGCCGACTCCGCAGCGGAGGTCTCTGTGCCCGCGTGATCAGTCACCTCCGTCGCCTCAGCCGGCTCCGTCATGCCGTCTCCGGGCGGCTCCTCGGTGATTCCAGCCGAACCTTCCTTGTGAGCGATCGCCTCGTCGTCCTCTTTCTGTTCGCTTGCCGGCGATTGTACGGTGTATTCGCTGCTCGCATCCGGCTGTGGCTCCGTGTCGCGACCGGAGCCGAGTCCCAGTACGGATTTGATCGTGTCCAGCAGTCCCATATGTTGGCCTACTCCCGCCCCTGACTTAAACTCGGTCCCGGAGGGCGCGATTCATAGCGTCGACCGGCGCGTCCTCACCAGTCCACAGCTCGAACGCCTCAACCCCCTGGAAGAGGAGCATCCACGCGCCGTCGATGGTCGTCGCACCGGCGGCATCGGCCTCGCGTAGCAGTCGCGTGTCAAGCGGTGTGTACACCGCGTCGAGCACCGCGAGGTCGGCGTGGAGCGCGTCGCCGGGGATAATGGTCTGTTCACGGTCGTCCATCCCGACACTCGTGCAGTTGACGAGCACGCTCGCCTCGTCGATGAGTCCCGGAAGCGAGGGGAGTCCGTGACCACTCGCGCGTGGAATCTCGTCGGCCAGTTCGCGTGCCGTCTCGACAGTCCGATTCGCGATTTCGACGTTCATCCCCGCATCCGCGAGTCCGAAGGCGACGGCACGACCGGCACCGCCGGCACCGACGACGACAGCAGTCCCCGACAGCGACACGTCGTGGTAGCTGAGCGCGCGCACCGCGCCGGCCGCGTCGGTGTTGTGCCCGGTAACCGTCTCGCCGGCGAAATCGAGGGTGTTGACCGCACCGATGCGGGCGGCGAGGTCGTCCGGCTCCACGAGGTTGTGCGCCTGCTGCTTGAACGGAATGGTGACGTTCAGCCCACGAATGTTGAGCGCGTCGGCTCCAGAGAGCGCCTGCGGGAGCGTTTCGGTCGTCGGCTCGAAAGTGACGTACCGAGCGTCGAGACCGCACTCGGCGTAGGCGGCCTCGTGCATCGGCGGCGACAGCGAGTGCCCGACGGGATTGCCGAGCAGTCCGAACACGTGCATACCGAGAGTGGTCGGTCGCGGGCGATAAAACGGTCGGCCCAGAGCAAAAGAGATAGGTCCGCCCCTGTCGGCTATCTACAAAATGGGATTGACAGACCGTTTCCGGCATCCGCTGATTCCGGTCCTCCTCGCCGTCGGCCTGACGCTTCCGTGGGTCATCTCCGACCTCACGGGGGCAGCAGAGAGTTTCTCGGAGCTGACGGTCGTCGCGGTAGCCGGCATCGCCGTCCTTGGTGCATCGTTCCTCCTCGCGTGGGGCGCAGAGACAGCAGAGAAGGACGTACCGCGTGCCTTCGCAATCGCTGTACTCGCGGTGCTCGCCGTGGCCCCCGAGTACGCCGTCGACGCGCTGTACGCGTGGCAGGCCGGCAGCGGCAGTGCGACCGCCGAGGCGTGTGCACAGTTCACTGCCCAACAGATAGAAAACGAGATCAACTCACTCGCGTCCGCCTGTCACAGCGCGAATCTCGCCGTCGCGAACATGACAGGTGCAAACCGTATCCTCATCGGGCTCGGCTGGTCCGGGATCGCGATGTTCACGCTGTTTCGCGCCGGGCGCAACGAAGACCCCGCCGTGGAGTCGCGCGACGGCTTCCTCGCCTCGCGCGTGAATCTCGACCCGAGCATTTCCACCGAAATCGCGTTCCTCTTCTTCGCGACCGTCTGGGCCTTCTTCGTTCCGCTCGGCGGCGGTATCGACGCGCTCGATATGGCCGTGCTCGTTGGGCTCTACGTCATCTACATCGGTATCATTCTGAAGGGTGACGTGGACGACGACGACCACCAGATCGGTGTACCCGCGTACTTCCAGGCGTAAGCCTCGCCACATCCGTATCCCGATCGTACTCACGCTGTTCGCCTACTCTGGTATCCTCATCTTCACCGCGGTCGAGCCGTTCGCACACGGGCTGGAGACGCTCGGTCAGCAGTTCGGCATTCCGTCCTTCTTCATGATTCAGTGGATTGCGCCGCTGGCTTCGGAGTCACCGGAGCTCATCGTCGTCGCGTATCTCGTCAACAAGGCGCGCTCGACGGCGGGCTTCAACGCGCTCATCTCCTCGAAGCTGAATCAGTGGACGCTGCTCATCGGGACGCTCGTCGTCGTCTTCTCCGTCGCGTACGGCGGGTACAGTCAGCTCCCGTTCGACCCGAAACAGTCGGCCGAAATCTGGATCACGGCCGCCCAGTCGCTGTTCGCGCTGTCGATTCTCATCAACTTCAACATCAGCATTCGCGAGGCGATCGTCCTGCTGGTGTTGTTCATCTCGCAGGTCATCTTGGAGTTCCTCATCATCCGCGGCTTCGCTATTCCGTTCACAAGCCGGGAACTACTTCTGGGCTACGCCGTCGCCTACCTCATATTCGCACTGGCGCTGTTCGCCTACCGCCGCCACTCTCTCCAGCTGCTGTTCGGACGGCTCGCAGAGAC
>JAXHLZ010000012.1:0-106356 GCA_034521675.1 Halobacteriales archaeon
GAGATTTCGACGACGAAGCCGACGAACACGCAGCGAGACCTCTCGCTCGCGTACTCGCCGGGCGTCGCCGCGCCGTGTGAGAAGATCGCCGACGACCCCGCCGACGCCTACCGCTACACGACCAAGGGAAATATGGTCGGCGTCGTGTCGAACGGGACCGCCGTGCTCGGGCTCGGCGATATCGGCGCACAGGCGTCCAAGCCCGTGATGGAGGGGAAAGGTGTCCTGTTCAAGCGATTCGCCGACATCGACGTGTTCGATATCGAACTCGACGACGCCGATCCGGATGGGTTCTGTGCGGCCGTCGAGCGTATGGAGCCGACCTTCGGCGGCATCAATATTGAGGATATCTCCGCGCCGGAGTGTTTCGAGATCGAGGCGCGACTGCGTGAGTCGATGGATATCCCCGTCTTCCACGACGACCAGCACGGCACCGCCATCATCTCCGGAGCCGCGCTGATGAACGCCTGCGAGCTGACGGGGAAATCATTCGAGGAGCTCTCGGTTACTTTCTCCGGCGCTGGCGCGGCCGCCACAGCCACCGCACGCTTCTACACCGACCTCGGTGTCGACCCCGACAACATCACGATGGTCGATATCGACGGCATCATCACCGAGGAACGCGCCGCGAACGGCGATCCACACCAGTACACCGAGCAGTTCGCCGTCGAATCCGGCGGCGAACTTGGAGACGCTATCGAGGGTGCTGACGTGCTCGTCGGACTCTCCGTCGGTGGGATCGTCTCACAGGAGATGGTACAGTCGATGGCCGACGACCCGGTCGTGTTCGCGATGGCGAATCCCACTCCGGAGATCGGCTACGACGAGGCGATGGCCGCCCGCGACGACCTGATTATGGCGACGGGCCGGTCTGATTATCCGAATCAGGTGAACAACGTGCTCGGCTTCCCGTTCCTGTTCCGCGGCGCGCTTGACGTGCGCGCGACCGACATCAACGAGCCGATGAAACAGGCCGCTGCCGAGGCGCTCGCCGACCTCGCGAAGGAGGACGTGCCCGACGCTGTGGTGAAGGCGTACGGCGACGAGCCGCTCCAGTTCGGGCCGAAGTATCTGATTCCGAAGCCACTCGACACTCGCGTTCTCTTCGAGGTGTCTGCTGCGGTCGCCGAGGCAGCAATCGAATCGGGCGTCGCTCGCGTCGAGCGCGACCTCGATGGCTACCGCGACGAACTCGAAGCGCGGCTGGGAAAGGGCAGAGAGATGATGCGAACCGTCCTGACGAAGGCGCAGTCCGACCCGAAACGCGTCGTCTTCTCTGAAGGTGTCGACCGGAAGATTCTGCGTGCCGCCTACCAGCTGCAAGACGAGGAAATCGCAGAGCCGGTGCTCATCGGCGACAGCGACGATATTCACCGACGGGCGGCCGAGCTCGGACTCGACTTCGATCCCGAAATTGTCGACCCGACGAGCGACCACCTCGATCCCTATGCCGAACGCCTCCACGAGCTGCGAAAGCGCGATGGTGTCACCCGCAGCGAGGCCGACTCGCTCATTCGCGACGGCGACTGGCTCGCCTCCACGCTCGTCGAGATGGGTGACGCCGACGTGATGCTTACGGGGCTGACTCACCACTACCCGACGGCGCTCCGCCCGCCACTGCAGGTGGTCGGGACGGCTGAGGATGCCAACTACGCAGCCGGCGTCTATATGCTCACCTTCGACGATCGCGTCGTCTTCTGTGCGGATGCGACGGTGAATCAGGCCCCCGAAGCAGATGTACTTGAGGAGGTGGCTCGCCACACCGCCGAGCTGGCTCGTCGATTCAACGTCGACCCACGGGTCGCGTTGCTGTCGTACTCCGATTTCGGAACCGTCGACAACGAGGGGACGTGCAAGCCGCGTGAAGCGGCCGACGCGCTCCGAGCCGACGACAGCGTCGACTTTCCCGTCGACGGCGAGATGCAGGCTGATACCGCTGTGGTCGAGGAACTCCTCACCTCCGATTACGCGTTCTCGGAGCTCGACGAGCCGGCGAACGTGCTCGTGTTCCCGAATCTGGAAGCCGGCAACATCGCCTACAAGCTGCTCCAGCGACTCGGCGGTGCCAACGCCGTCGGCCCGATGCTCGTCGGGATGGACAAACCCGTCCACGTACTCCAGCGCGGTGACGAAGTGAAGGATATCGTGAATTTGGCGTCGGTGGCTGTGGTGGACGCACAGGCGGAAGACGCGGAGTAGGCGGCTTTCCTCGCCCCGAGATTTATCATAGACCCACCCGGCTACCGGCGTATGAGCTACGAACTCGTCTTGTCTACCGATGACCACGACTCGCTGGACTCGCTGGCTGACCGCGCTCAACACGCTGAACGGCTGGGATTCGAGCGCGTCTCCGCCGGCGAGACCACCGGTTGGGACATGGTCTCTGCGTTCACCGTCCTCGGCGAGCGCACCGACGATATCGGCGTCTCGACGGACGTGCTGTCGCCGTACGGGCGCGCGCCGACCGTGCTCGCCCAGACCGCGCTGACGATGCACGACGCGACGGACGGTCGCTTCCGACTCGGGCTCGGCACCTCCTCGCCCGCCATCGCAGAGGGGTGGCACGGCGGTGACTTCGACCGGCCCCTGCGCCGGCTGCGCGAGTGTATCGACATCATCCGCGAGGTGTACGACGGCGGCGAGGTCAGCTACGAAGGGGAGTGTTACGATATCGGCGGGCTTCGCTACAGCCGGCCGGTACCCGACGACCCGCCCGCAATCGACGTGGCCGCGCTCGGTCCGAAGGCGACCGAGCTCGTGGGGCGCTTCGCCGACGGATGGGTGCCACAGCTGTTCACGGTCGACGGGCTCGAAACGCGGCTGACTGACCTCGAACGCGGAGCCGGTCTCGGAGATCGTTCCGTCGACGACGTGCGGGTGACGCCGTTGGTGCGGACGGTCGCCAGCGAGGACCGCGAGCAGGCTCGCGCGAGCGCGCGGTCGGCCGTCGCGTTCCTCATCGGCGCGTACGGGCCATTCTACGGCGACTCGGTTGCGAAACAGGGGTACGAGGATGTGGTCGCAGAAATCCGAGAGGCGTGGGAGACGGACCGCGACACGGCGGCGATGGCCGAGGCGTTGCCGGACGACCTGCTCGATTCGCTCGCGGCGGCCGGGACACCGCGAGAGGTCCGCGAGCGGCTCTCGACGTTCCACGACATCGACGGTGTCGACGCCGTCAGAGTCGGCTTTGCGGGCGGGATGGATGACGAGGCGAAAGTGGAGACGATGGCAGCCGTCGAGCCGCTCTTGTAATCGCTCTCAAGCAGCATACAGCGATGGAATCGGCGGGTGTATGTAACTATTTATGCGAGTACGTGTAACGTTCAGGTAGATGAATTCGCAGGGAGCTTCTACGGGATACACTGTCCTCGTAGTCGCCGACGACGCGGCTCACGTGACGGCGGCGCTCTCTCGACAATCTCCCTCACTGTCGACCAGTGCTGTGGAGGCATCGTCTGATTCAAGCAAGATTCTCGATCGGCTCTCGGCTGTCGACTGTGTCGTCATCGACCCGGCAGCAAGCGACTTCGACACCGTGGAGATGATTCGCGAGTACGACTCGTCGCTACCGATTCTGCTCTTCACCGCCAGCGACCCGAGTGAGTTCGCCGAGGCGGCCCTCCGAGCTGACGTGACCGGCTACGTCTCGGCGACGGACGCGGACGCGTACGAGACGCTACTCGACCGCATCGAGACGGCGATGGCACGGTTCGATCGTGAACGGGCTACACGAGAGTCCTCTCGGATGCAGCCGCTTGCCGCGTTCACCAGCGAACTCCACGCCTGTACCGGCGAGCTGGAGGCCATCGAGATGGCGGCCGACGCGGCGACGGATATCCTCGCGTTCGACCGCTGTTCGTTCGGCGTCGAGCGCGACGGGATGCTCCACGTCGTTGAGGAGCGCGGCGACGAACACGGCGAGCGCGACGTGCTTCCGAGCGACGAGGGCATCGCCGGACTCACGTACCAGTCGGGCGAGCCGCTGCTCATCGACGACGTATCCACGTATCCGCGCACCGAGAGCGGCAACGAGGTCGCACTGCTCAGTATTCCCATCGGCAAGCACGGTGTCTTCCAGGCCGTTGGTGACGACACCGGCGTCTTCACGACTGAGGATCACGAGGCGGCCGTTCTGCTGTGTGACCATCTCGCAGAGACGCTCTCGCGTATCGAGCGGGAGAACGATCTCGCAAAACAGGAGCGATTCTTCCGTGAGGTGCTCAACTCCACCCCCGATCCGGTGTACATCCTCGACGACTCGCTCCGCTTCGATACCGTCAACGACGCGCTGGTCGAGGCGGTCCCGTACGACCGCGACCAGCTTGCTGAGCTGTCGGCCACCGAGATACCGAATGAGACGATCGACACCGACATCACGGCACAGCTCAACGAGCTGCTGGAGTCCGGTGGCTCCTTCCGCAATGAGATTGAAGTCAAACGCGACGACGGCTGCACTCCCTATCAGCTGAACACGCGGCGTCTCGTCCACGACGGCGAGCCGATGCTGCTCGGTGTGGCTCGCGACATTTCCGAGCGGAAAGCGCGCGAGGAGGAACTCAACCGGCAGAACGAGCGACTCGACGAGTTCGCGTCAGTCGTGAGCCACGACCTCCGGACGCCGCTCAACGTCGCTAGCGGACGTATCGAGCTCGCCCACGAGACAGGCGACCTGTCGCATCTCGACACCGCAGAGGACGCACTCGACCGGATGACGACGCTCATCCAGGACGCGCTGACGCTAGCGCGTGACGGCCGAACCGTCGAGCTGCCGTCGCCGGTGGCGCTTGGTCCCCTCGTCGAGACCGCGTGGCAAGGCGTGGCTGCCGGCGACGCCACTATCTCCGTGCCCGACGAGTCGGTGATGGTGTTGGCCGACGAGCCGCGACTCCAGCGCTGTCTGGAGAACCTGCTCCGCAACGCCGTCGAACACGGGAACGAGCCACACATCGATGTAGACGTGACACTCACTGACGGGCAGGCGACGCTCTCCATCTGTGATGACGGCCCCGGAATCCCTCCCGACGAGCGCGAGGACGTGCTCCAGTCGGGCTACACGACCAGCGACGAAGGGTCGGGACTCGGGCTCAGCATCGTCGCCCGGATCGCCGACGCGCACGGCTGGACCGTCTCGCTGTCGGAGAGTGATGCCGGCGGGCTCTGCGTCGAGCTGTCGGGTATCGACCTCGCCGTCTGAGCGAAACGCACACTTCCATCGGACGTGAACGGCCCGTATGGAGCGTATCACGACGACCGACGAGGTGCCGGAACAGGGGTCGTTCCTGTTCACGGTTACCGAAGCCGACGGCGACGAGGAGGAAGTCATCATCATCCGCGACAGCGAGGACGAGATCGCCGGCTGGAAAAATTTCTGCCAACACGAAATCGACCAACGGCTTGACCGCGGCAACGGTGCAGCCACCCGCGATGGCGGCATCATCTGCCCGAAACACGGCTCGATTTTCGACGGCACGACAGGCTACTGTGACAACGGGAAGGCCGCCGGCTCCACGCTCGCTGAAGTCGATATCGCCGTCAACCGCGGCGACGTGTATCTCACCGACGACGACCTCACCTTCGAGCACGTGGGCGGTATCGACGACGATGATATGCCGAAGTCGACTTCGCAT
Organism: Halobacteriales archaeon; assembly: GCA_034521675.1. Lineage (GTDB taxonomy): Archaea > Halobacteriota > Halobacteria > Halobacteriales > Haloarculaceae > Halosegnis. Next base: position 5,631 of record JAXHLZ010000012.1, read on the forward strand.
CTCGGATTCTAGCCACATATGGCGCTGCTGCAATCCTCTCATCGGATCACCATCCGTGGTGAGACAGCCGAGAAGCGGTGAACTACTCTACTTGCTAGTACCGAGTATTTCATCTGTGTATATGAGTAGTAGTACGGTATGCTTGACGACTGGAACCGTCTGAATACTGGCCCAGACCTCCTACGCAACCAGGCCGTCCGAATTCCGCTACCGGACGTCGCGGCGGAACAGACTTGTCACGATAATATGCAGCGTATCGCGGCTGCCGGCAAGCGAAAAACCGAACTCCTTGCTGACCCGGATATCCCCGTCACTGAGGTGTACGAGGACGAACTTGCGGATATGCAGCGGAGCTTCGAGTACCGCTTGCAGCAACTTGCTGGCGAGGATTACTACGATGTCGCAACCGCGTACCTCGAGGGTGACCGTGACGACTGGATTGGCTCGCTTGCAGCGTACTATCTGGAGTGTTACTACCGCTTACAGGAACGATACACGGTTGACGAGCAAATCTTCGTACTGGTGATTCTACGCTATCCGAACTGTTTCACCGTGAATCTAAGTTTTCTCACCGGTGATGTCAGCGCTGATGGAGTGCGCTACGAGTCCACGAAACACGGGGCAGCTGAGCTTGACGATCAGAATCAGGGCCAGTACTACGCGGACTGCCAGTACTCCCAGAAAATCGCTGCGGACTACCTTCGAGAGCACGTCGGTTGTATCAGCGATGCGTTTCCCGAGCCGGACTCGACCCCGTTTGAACAGCGTCACTACGGCGGGTTCACACACATTACTGGGAGACAGGGATCGACATTTATCGAGATTCTCGAGTCTCTCACTCCGGATGCAGATCGGTTCGACGACGACGCTCCATCGCCTGGGCTTGTTTCGGCGGGTCCGGAGTTCGAACGAGTGAAACAGGAGTTCTTCGACGATGCACAGGTTGTAATCTGATACGGATTCCAGCAGAGCCGCACACACACTTTTGTCGTCGTCGCGCACACCCCGAGTATGCGCGCTGGCGTCCTCCGCGAGTACGGTGAACCGCTCGACGTGACGACCCGGCCCGACCCGGTGCCTGATGCCGACGGGGCCGTCGTCGCGGTCGAGGCCTGCGGTATCTGTCGCTCCGACTGGCACGCGTGGCAGGGCCACGGCGAGTGGGCCGACGACCAAGCCCCACTTGATTACATCCTCGGTCACGAACCCGCGGGTCGTATCGTCGAGACGGGTCCCGACGTGGACGGTTTCGCGGTCGGCGACCGCGTCGTCGTCCCGTTCAGTCTCGGCTGTGGCTCCTGTCCACACTGCTATTCTGGCCACGGTAACACCTGTCCCGACGGACTGGCCCTCGGCTTCGAGCGCTCCGTTCCCGGCGCGTTCGCCGAACGAGTCGCCGTCCCGAACGCCTCGTACAACCTCCAGCCGATCCCCGACGGCGTCTCCTTCCGCGATGTAGCCGCCGTCGGCTGTCGGTACATGACGGCGTTCCACACGCTCGCGCACCGCGCAAATATCGGCGGCGGCGACTGGGTCGCGATTCACGGCTGTGGCGGCGTCGGTCTCTCTGCGATTCAGATCGCCGATGCACTCGGTGCGCGTCCCATCGCCGTCGACGTGGCTCCCGAGGCGCTCGCCCGAGCAGAGCAGGCGGGCGCGGTCGCGACCGTCGAGTCCGACCCCGTCGAGACGATTCGCCACATCACCGACGGCGGGGCCGACGTGAGTGTCGACGCGCTCGGCCGGGAAGCGACCGCCCGCAACTCAGTCCGGTGTCTGCGCGAGCGCGGTACCCACGCACAGGTCGGGCTGACGACGGAAGCCGAAAAAGGCGAAGTACCGCTGCCCACCGACTGGATGACGCGCTGGGAGATCGACTGGCTCGGGGCGAGAGGGATGCCACCGACCCGCTTTGGCGAACTGCTCTCGATGGTCGAAAGCGGCCAGCTCGACCCCGGCGCGCTCGTGGGCAGGGAGGTGTCGCTGGACGGGGTTTCAGACCGGCTCGCCGCGATGTCGACGTACGACACCGATGGTATCGAGGTGTTGACGTTCAGCTGATGAGAAGTTGCGATTACCCCACGGCCCGCCCATCGAGCCCGACCGGATACAAAGAGCTACGTGGATCGCCCGTCCGATACTGAGTGTCGTGTCCCTGCTCGCATCGCTGCGTGACACACTCCGCGCTCGGGTCGGTATCGACGTCCGCGCACTCGCTACGCTCCGCATCGCGCTCGGCCTCCTCGTGCTGTGTGATCTCGCGCTTCGACTTCCTAATATCGCCGCGTTCTACACGGATACCGGCGTCCTCCCGCGGTCGATTCTGCTGGAGGCGTACCCGACGATCGGGCGGCTCTCGCTGTACACGCTGTCGGGATCGCTCGCGTGGGCGCTGGCGCTGTTCGGGCTGACTGCTGTTGCGGCGGTCGCGTTCATCGCCGGCTACCGGAGCCGACTGGCCGCGCTCGCGCTGTTCGTCCTCCTGTTATCGCTTCACACGCGGAATCTCGCTATCGCCAACGCCGGCGACTGGCTCCTCCGGCGACTTATGCTGTGGTGTGCGCTCCTCCCGGTCGGGCGGCGGTGGGCGCTCGATGCGCGTGGACGGTCCGCGACCGAGCGTATCGCCTCTATCGCGACCGCTGGTATCCTCGTGCAGGTGGTGGTCGTCTACGCCGTCAACGCCGTGCTCAAGCTCCGCGGTGAGCTCTGGATTGCGGGAACGGCGGTCCAGTACATCTATCAGGTGGACTCGCTCACCGTCGGGCTGGGTGACCTCGTCGCCGGTACGCCCCTCCTCACCGTCGGCAGCCATCTCTGGCTCGCGCTGCTCGTCTGTTCACCGTTGCTCGTGCTCGCACGCGGCCACGTCCGGACGCTGCTCGTCGTCGCCTTCGCCGGTGGCCACCTGTTTATGTTCGCGACGCTCCGGCTCGGCGTCTTCCCGCTCGTCTCGATAGCAAGCTTGCTCGTCTTCCTCCCGTCGTCGGTCTGGGACCGCGTGGAGCGCGATACGGCGTCACTTCGCGCTCGGATTCGCGAGTCGACGGCCACACTGCCGACGCCCGGTGAGTGGCTCCCCGCGTTTCCGCGTCCTGCGACACAGACACTGGCGGCTCTTGCGCTGGCGTTCGTGCTCGTCTGGTCAACCGCGAGTGTCGGTTTCCTCGCGCTTCCCGCCGCGCCCGTTGACCCCAGCGAGCGCCGCTGGGATATGTTCGCACCGTATCCGAAGACCACCGATAGCTGGACCGTTCCGGTCGGAACCACGACCGACGGCGGCCACGTCGATGCGTTCCGCGATGGCGAGCCAGAGTTCGCCGTCGCCGACAGCGGCGCGACGTATCCGAACGTCCACTGGTATCTATATCTCACCACGCTGCCCGACGCGCCGGCGCTTCGCCCCGGCTTCGCCGACTATCTCTGTGACCGATGGGTCGAACGTCACGACTCGCGGCTGGCGAGCGTCGAACTCGTCTCCGTCACGCAGGAGACGTATCCGGAGCTGTCGGCTCCCGAACGTCAGTCACTCGGCCGGTTCGACTGTTGAGCTACGCTACTCACCGCCAACAGTGATGACGGGCACAGACGCCGTGCGGACGGTCTGTTCGGCGACGGAGCCGAGCAGAATGCGGTCGATGCCGCGGCGACCGGTCGTTCCGAGCACGACCGCGTCCAGCCCATTCGTCTCGACGTAGTCCCCCAGTGCATCCGCCGGATTGCCTTCGACGACCGCAGTCGTCGTCTCGACACCCTCGGGTGCGTCTGCGGCCACGGCGTCGACGGTCTCTCGTGCGGCGGCTCCCGCGCCGCTCGCGTCGAGTATAGAACGCACGTCCGGTCCGAGTTCGGCGGTGTCGATGACGGTGACGACGTGCACCGACGCGCCGAGTTTCTCGGCCAACTCGAAGGCGTGGCTGGCGGCGCGGCCGGCGGTCGTGCTTCCGTCGGTCCCCACGAGGATTTGCTCGTAGGGAAAGGTCAACGCATCGTGATCGTCCTCTCGGAGGGTGAGCACGGGAACGTCAGCGAGCCGAACCACTTTCTCGGTCACGCTCCCGAGCAGCCGCCGAGTGACCCCCGTCCGGCCGTGGGTCGCCATCGCGATGCAGCCGTAATCAAAATCGCTGGCGTACTGTGCGATGGTGTCAGCGGGACTTCCCTGTACCACGTCGGTCGTGTACTCGACGCCGAACGTGTCGAGCGTCTTGCTGGCCGTGTCAACGATATCGTGCCCGGTGGCTTCGAGCGCGTCGACGACACCCTCGTCGGTGAGGGTGACGCTGTCACGGGCGGTATCGGCGACGTGGAGCAGTCGCACGTCGGCGTCGAACCGGAGCGCCACCTCGCAGGCGTGGGACAACAGCGCCATCTCCACGCTGGATTCGTCGACTGGAACGAGTAGCTTCTCGTACATGTAAACACTCCGAACGCGAGAGAGATTAAACCCACCCGGCCGAACAGACGGTATGCACCAGATTGCGCCCGCGCCCGACACGCGTCGCCCGAGAGCGTGACCCGGACGCTCCTCATCGCCGGGACGGCGAGCCACGTCGGCAAATCCACCGTCGCAGCCGGGCTCTGTCGCCACTTCGCCGCCGACTACGACGTGGTCCCGTTCAAGGCGCAGAATATGTCGAACAACGCCCGCGCGGTGACTGCGACCGTCGGCACAGACGCCTACGGCGAAATCGGCGTCTCCCAGTACGTGCAGGCCCGCGCCGCCGGCATCCCACCCACGACCGACCACAATCCTGTGCTCCTGAAGCCGCGCGGCGACGGCGAGAGCCAACTCGTCGTGAACGGTCGCCCCGTCGCGAACGTCGCGTCGGGCGAATACTACGACGACCACTGGGATGACGTACGCGAGGCCGCGATGGCCGCCCACGACCGACTCGCGCGCGACGCCGACCTCGTCATCGCGGAAGGGGCCGGCTCCATCGCCGAGCCGAATCTGCTCCATCGCGACCTCGCGAACGTCGAGACAGCCCGCTTTGGCGACGCCGATATCCTCCTCGTCGCCGACATCGAGCGCGGCGGTGTCTTCGCGCACGTCGTCGGGACGCTCGAACTGATGCCCGACGACCTCGAATCGCGGGTCATCGGCGTCGTCATCACGAAGTTCCGTGGGTCGCGCGACGTGCTCGCGCCCGGTATCGCGGACCTCGAATCGCGGACCGGGATTCCGGTGCTCGGTGTGCTCCCCTACGACGACCCCGGACTTCCCGAGGAGGACAGCGTCGGTATCCCCGATACGAGCGACGGACCGGACGACGGACCTGGCGTAGGTGTCACCGTCGGCGTTGTCCGATTCTCACATATCTCGAACGCGACAGACGTGGAGCCGTTGGCCGACGTGCCGGGCGTCTCGCTCCGGTATCTCTCGCCGGACGCGCCCCTCGACTGTGACGCGCTCGTCCTCCCGGGGACGAAGAACACCGTCGACGACCTGCTGGAACTCCACGCCGCCGACTTCGGCGACCGACTCGCCGACTTCGAGGGACCCGTCCTCGGCATCTGTGGCGGCTACCAGATGCTCGGCGAGCGATTGCTCGGCGCGAATGTCGAAGGAACGACCGAGACCGAAACAGTCGCCGGCTTCGGCCTACTCCCCGTCGAGACGACCTTCTCGCCCGAGAAGCGAGTGACACAGACGACCGTCGCGGTCGACGGAGACGGGCCGATTGCCGGCGCGACGGGCGAGGCCAGCGGCTACGAGATTCATATTGGCGAGACGCGTCGGCTGGCCGACGTGCCAGCGCCGCTCGGCCCCGATAGCGCCCGCACAGAACAGGTGCTCGGAACCTATCTCCACGGGCTATTCGAGAACGAGTGCGTCAGAGACGCGTTTCTGGACCGCGTGTTCGCGGTGGCTGACGTCGAACGACCGGCTGCCGACGCCGAGGACGAGAATTCCTACGACGCGGCGGCGCGGCTCGTCGCGGAACACGTCGACACCGAACGGCTGAGGCCGACTACGCCTCGGTGACGGGAATTACGACGCCGTCGGATTGTTCGCTCGACTCGGATTCGGCTTCGATCTCGCCGCCGTCCGGTAGCACCTTGCGGCCCGGAATCGGTGCCACGAGCGCGCCGGCGATGTAGCCGCTGGCCGCGCCGAAGCCAGCGCCGACGCCGGCTCCGACTGGTCCGACTCTCGCGCCGAGACTGGCTCCGACGCTCGCGCCCGCTGATGCCGCAGTCTTTGCTGGATCGAATGATGGGATCATCGTGAGAGTGTAGCGGTTCACAAGCTAAAGATGTGGGGCTACACCTCGTCGGCCAACACCTTCGCCGCGACGAGAATCGGATCCCAGACGGGTGAGAACGGCGGTGCGTACGCCAAGTCCAGCCGTTCCAGCTCCGAGACGGTGTGGCCGGCGTCGAGTGCGGTCGCGAGCGTGTCGATGCGCTTTGCCGCGCGGTCGGTGCCGACGACACTTCCGCCCAGCACGCGCCCGGTGCCGCGGTCGGCGGTGAGCGTGACGGTCGTCTCGGCCGCGCCGGGATAGTAGCCCGAGCGCGACCCCGCGGTAATCGTCTCCGAGACCGGCTCGAAGCCGGCGTCGCGAGCCTCGGCCTCGGTGACAAAACCCGCTCGCCCGGCCCCCACGTCGAACGCCTTTAGGACTGCCGTACCGGCGATATCGCCCACGGGTGTCGGCTCACCGGCGACGGTCTGGCCGATAGCTCTCCCGGCGCGATTCGCCGTCAGGCCGAGCGGAACCCACGTCGACTCGCCGGTGACGGTGTGGCGCGACTCGGCCACGTCGCCGGCGGCGTACACTCGCTCGGTGTTGGTGCGCCCGTAGCGGTCGACTGCGACTGCCCCCGATTTGCCGAGCGCGATATCCGCTTCCTCGGCGAGCGCGGTATTCGGCGCGATGCCGACACCGACGATTGCGATGTCGATACCGAGTCGGTCGCCGTCGTAGCGAACGCCCGCAACGCCGTCGCCATCGGTTTCGAATCCCTCGACTTCGGTACCTGTGTGGACAGCGACGCCCTCGGCTTCGAGCGCCGTCGTCACCGTCTCGGCGACGGCGGGACCGAATGGCGGCAGTAGTTCCCCTCGCTGGAACAGGTGCACGTCGATGCCGTGGGTAGACAGCGCCTCGGCCATCTCGACGCCGACGTAGCCCCCGCCGACGATGGCGGCCGTCTCGGGGGTCGGGCGGTCGGCGTACGGGCGGAGGCTGTCGGGAGCAATCGGGCCGATATCGGCGCTATCGGGGTCGAACGCGGGATCGACGCGAGCACGAATAGCCGCTGCGTCCGGCATTCCGTGGAGCGTGAACACGTCTTCGTCAGGCTCGAACGGCTGGGTCGCGTGCGCGCCCGTCCCGAGCAGGAGGTCGCCGTAGGGCTGTTTGTGCTCGCCGTCCGGCCCGACGACGGTGACGGTCTTCGCCTCGGGATCGATCGCTGTCACCTCGTGGTCGCGGTGGAGGTCGATGCCGCGCTCGTCGATCTCCTCGGGCGTGAGCGAGGTGAGGGCCGTCAGGCCGTCCACCGCGCCCTTGATATAGTACGGCGTGCCGCAGTGGGCATACGACACCCACTGCCCCTTCTCGAAGACGACGACATCGCGGTCGGGGTTCTCGCGCTTACACTTGCTCGCGGCGCTCAGGCCGGCGGCGTCCCCACCGACGACGACAAACGGATCCATACCCGCCACTCGCAGGGAGCGGGTAAAAGGTGTAGTGGCGATAAATCTTACAGATTTTAAACGATGAAATTATATACTGATGTATGGGAAGAGCTACACAGCTGTTCGGTACGATACCGCGTCCAATTCAGGTAGTACTGTTCGCTATTCCGCTGTTGATGGCGTATGCGACTCCACCGACCGTTGCCCCGGTCCCGGTCAGCCCGATGCTCCTGTTGGGACTTGCGGGAGTCGGATCGGTCGCCGTCACCGTGGCCGCCGTGTACACCGACGCCATTTCGCGCCGGGCGACCGGTGGCTTTCTGGTCGGATCGCTCGTCGGCTGGTTCGTCGGCTCCTTGGTTATCTTCTCGAACATCGGCTCCGTCCTGGTCTGGTACGGACTCGCCCTCGGAATCGGGCTCATCGGCTCGCTGCTCGCGACGCGCTAGTCGTCGGCGGGGGCGGCGTCCGGTCGGTACTGCTCGCTGACGCGCTTCCAGACGCCCGAGCGGAACCGATAGTAGTTCAACAGCGCCGGAATCGTCGTCTCTGCGACGAAGGCCAGATACAGTCCCCACATCCCGAGCGAGGTGACGCCGCCGATGTACGCCAGTGGAATCGAACAGCAGAACATACCAAAGAACTGCGCGAGGAAGGGCCACCGGGTGTCGCCGCTGGCATCGAGCGGCCCGGCCGCACCGCCCGAGACGCCCTGCATAATGACGGCGATACAGGCCGCATAGACCAGCGAGACGGCGATGGGAATCGCGGGGTCGGTCGGCGAGTCGGCGAAGAAGCCGACGATCTGCTCGGCGAAGATCGCGACGATGACCGCCGAGACGAGATAGACGCCGACGGCGTGGCGGATGATCTCACGCCCGTACGCCTCGGCTTCCGCCTCGTCGTTCGCGCCCAGCGACCGCCCCACGAGCGAGGAGGAGGCCAGCCCGAACCCCCACCCCGGCGTGTTCATAATGCCCCAGATACGCCGCGCGATGATGAACGCCGCGGCCACCTCGACGCCGAAGTAGCTGTCGAGGATGATGAACATCGGAAACTCGGCGACGGTCCAGACGAGTGAGCGTCCGAATACGGGCGTCCCGATGTCGATAATGTCACGTACTGTCTCGCGGACGAGATACGGCCCACGTACGTCGATGGATACGGGGAAGGTGCCGATCCCCGGCAGGTAGCCTCGCAGGAGGATCGCCAGTGAACACGAGCGTTCCCGCGGCGTTCGAGAGCACGGTACCGAGCCCTGCGCCGGCCGCGCCGAGGCCGAAGCCGAAGATGAACAGCGCGTTCAGTCCGATGTTGGCGATGGCCGCACCCCCGCGTACGAGCATCGGCGTCCGGGCGTCGTCCACGCCGATGAAGACACGCGAGCCGACGAGATTCAGGGCGGCGAAGGGGATACCGAACGCGACGACGCGTAGATACTCGCTGCCGTATCTGACGGCGTCCGCGTTGTCGGTGATGAGTCGGATGAGCGGCTCCGCTTGCGTGGCGAGCACGATCATCACCGGTACCGTGACGAGCAGCGCGACCGCGGCCGACGAGCGGACCGCCTGCGCGAGTCCCTCGTTGTCGGCGTCAGAGCCGAACCGCTGTGAGACGAGTGCGATTGCGCCGGCGGCAGTCCCACCTCCGAATGCGAACGCCAACCCCCAGTAGGGGCCAGCGAAGCCGACGCCTGCGACGCCGGCGGAACCGAGTACCATCCCAACCATCGCCACGTCGACGGCGTTCTTCGACATCCGAGCGATACCGGTGACGACCCGCGGCCACGCGAGGTCGGTCGTCTGGCGCACGCGCCGCTCGTCTGCGAGTCCGAGCCGCGCGAGCCCGAGTCCAACGCCGAGGACGACGCCGCGAATCGGATTCGGGAGCCGCGCAGCGACGCCGCTGGCAACGGCCCACAGTAACGTGAGCACCGAGAGAAATACCTGTATGGCGGACGAGATCGCCCGCTGGGGCGCAGAGCTGCTGATACACTGACTAACCAGTCAGTCGGTTATGAACGTTGTCGTTTCCCGACAGATATGGGCACGCTAACGCTGGTCACGCCGGGGGTTCCCGACCTCTCCCGATAGCGGCTACGGGCGGGCAGTCGCAGGCGAGCGCGGCGGCCACGCGACGCAACTCTCGGCGTGTCGCCGGCGCTGCGATGGCTTCCGCGAACTCCTCGAACACGATTCGTGTCGCTGTCGGCGTGCCGACCGCGGCACCGGCAGCGAGCCGGTCGAATGCAGGCACGAGTGCATCGTACTCGACCGTCGCTGCGCGTTCAACGGCGGATGACAGGGTCGCCCCTGCTCGGAGTTCCCCCGCGACCGCACCGAGAAACGCCTCGCACTCCTCGGCCTGTCGGCGTCGCGTCCGTGGTCGGGTCCGAGTCCGGAGGGTCGTCCACGCACTCTCCAGCACTCGCTCGATACCGTCTTGTTCTTGTGTCGTTTCGAGATCAGCGAGTCGCGCCGGGAGCGTCTCCTCTGGCCCGCACAGCGCCCGACAAAGGACAGTAAACGCCGGCGACGGTGTGGTTCGCGCTGTCGCTCGAAGCGCAGTCTCGACATCCTCCAGTTCGGCACGGCGTCCGAGCGAGGCGAACGTCCGTGCCGTTTGACCGTCCGTCGCCCCCGCGCCCGCCGCGAGCAGCCGCGTCCGGTCGGTCGTGCCCGCGACACAGCGCCGGAGGGTCGCCGCCGCGTGTGGCGTCGAACGGTCCAGCGTTCGGCCCCGTCGCCATTCTCCGAACCGGAGTCGCGCCAGCCCGCCCCGGACGAATAGGAGTCGTACTCCGACCACGATTGCGAGTCCGACGGCGAGTCCCGAAAGCGGGGTTGAACGGGTCGCGCCCGCGCCAACTCCCACGGTGATTGCCGTGACCCACGCGCCGAGATAGAGCCGGACGATGTATCGCTCGACGCTCCCCGACCGACCGCTCCGCGCGAACTGTCTCCGCTGTCGTTCGCCCGCGTGACGGGCGAACAGGGCGTGTGCGATCTGCCACGGGGCCAGCTGTCCCGCGAGTGCGCGGACCGAATCCATACCCAGCCGTACCGCTACTCGAATTTAAATCTTGTATATATGCGTGAAAGAATTGTTCCCGTCCCGGACACTCAAGCCCGCGGACCACCTTTTCAGTGTATGAGCGAGCCGTCAGTGCTGTTGTACGATGGGAGTCGGAGGCTGTTCCGCGAGCTCGCGAGCCGGGTCGAGCGCCGCGCTGACGGGCTGGCGCTCGTCCCGCTGGAGAGCGAGACGGGGACGGCGTTCTTAGACCGGCAGTTCGGCGAGCGACCGTTTGCGATTCTGTTCGTCGAGGACGACCGCGTCTACGCCGGCGGAACAGCTATCTCGAAGCTGCTTGAACGCTACGGCGCGGGCGACGCGATCACGGTCGTCGTGGAACGACTCTACGATGTGGGCGGTGACTCGTTCGGGCGCGTCGTCCACGGTGCGGAGCCAGCGGATCTCGACGGGGAGTTCACCCTCGACGGTGACGCGAAGACGGTGCTATCGGGGACGGATAGCGTCGATATCGACGTGCAGGACACTACTTGAGACCGCTGGCGCGAGCCATCGCCTCGCCGATCGACGTGCGCTCGATGGGAACGACAGACTGGATATCGGTCTCCTCGCTCACCGTCACCGGGTAGCGCATACTCTCGATGAGCGGGCGAGCCATGTTGTAATCGACCGCCGTCACCATCCGGAGCCAGTGAGCCGACAGCTCCGGGCTCATCACGGGGATCGGGACGAGCAACAGGTGTTTCCCCTTCAGCGCTGCAAGCCAGCGCAGTATCGACTCGTAGGTGTGGACCGACGGGCCGCCGATTTCGTACGTCTGGTTCCGCGTCGCCGGCACGTCGAGCACCCGCACCAGATACTCGACCGCGTCCTCGATGTAGATGGGCTGACACGGCGTCTGGACCCACTCCGGCACGACCATCATCGGTAGCCGGTCGGTCAGATCGTCGATAATGCGGAAACTCGAACTCCCGCTACCGATGATGATGGCCGCCCGGAGCACGGTCAGGTCGTAGTCGCCGGCCGCGAGTAGCCCTTCCACTTCGCGCCGAGAGTCGAGATGCGCCGACTGCTGCTCCTCGCTGGTGATGCCGCTGAGATAGATGACCCGGTCCACGCCGCCGGCAGTCGCCTGCTCTCTGAACCGTTTTGCGTACCGGCGGTCCCGCTCGACGAAATCCGCCGCCGAGAGCGAGTGGAGCAGGTAGTACGCCACGTCGATGTCCTCACACAGTCCGTCGAGCGTCGTCGGCTCGGCGAAATCCGCCTCCCGCGACTCCACGCCGTCGGGGAATTCGTGGCTCGCAGCGCTACGCGAGCAGGCCACCACCTCGTGGTCTGCCTCCGTTAGCGACTCAACGAGTCGCGATCCGACAAACCCCGTTGCTCCGACGACGAGCGCGCGCATACCGCTACGGAGTGTCTCTCAGCACATATCGATTTGGGTGCTGTTAGCATGCTCTTCTCTGTGAGACCCTGAAGTTCAAGCCCGTTGCGGGAGCACATATGCTATGCCATTTCATCCCACTGACGCACAGGCGTCGCTTCGCGCGGACGCCCACGAGTTCGCGCGCACCGAAATCGAGCCGGTCGCGGACGACCTCGACCACGAGGCACGGTATCCCGCCGATATCATGACGGCGCTCGGTGAGCGCCGGTGGACCGGGCTGACGCTTCCCGAATCTGCGGGCGGACTCGGACGCGGCTACGTGGCTCTCGCGCTCGTCACCGAGGAACTCGCGGCGGCGTCGATGCCCGTCGCGTCGGCGCTGAATCTCCATCTCGGCGTCGCACAGCTGCTCGCGGAACACGGCACTGACGCCCAACGCGATCGCTGGCTCGACGAGCTGGCGCGGTTCGAGACGGTCGCCGCGCTCGGGCTGAGCGAGGACAACGCGGGGAGCGACAAGTCCGGTATCGAGACGACGGCCGACCGCGACGGCGACGGCTGGCAGCTCACCGGTCACAAGCGGTGGGTGTCGAACTTCCACGAAGCCGACCTCGTATGTACGTACGCGCGGACGGGCGACGAGCCGTTTCCCGGCGGTATCACCGCCTTTCTCGTCGAGAGCGAGAAATTCACCCTCGACCACGAGTGGGATACGCTGGGCGCGCGCCCGGTCCCGGCCTGCCGGGTGACGCTCGACGGTGCGTTCGTCCCCGACGACCGACGACTCGGCGCGGTCGGCGAGGGGTACCGTCACCGGGACACCGTCGCCAACGGGGTGAACGTCCCCGCGCGCGGCGTCGGAATCGCCCGGGCTGCGCTCGACGCCGCGGCGACACACACAACCGAACGCGAGCAGGGCGGCCAGCCTCTCGCCGACCGGCAGGGTGTCCGCTGGGAGTTGGCATCACTCGCACGCCGGGTCGAGACGGCTAGAGCGGTGACGCTCCGGGCGGCCGACCGCGCCGACCGCGGCCTCGACTACGGGCGAGCGATGGCCACCGCGAAGCTGGAGGCGACGGAGGCCGCTGTCGAGAACGCTAACGACGCGCTCCAGCTCCACGGCGGTATCGGCTACACCCGCGAGCGCTCCGTCGAACGGTATCTCCGCGACGCGAAACTGCTCACTATCGCAGGTGGCCCCAACGCCGGCTACCGTGACTCGCTCGGCGCGGCTGTCGTCGAGGAACACCGCTAAGCCGGTCGCGCGGCTCGTTCCGGTGTGCACTGGAAGCTGTTCGCGACGGTCGCTGAAACTGCCGGCGAGCGCGAGTTCAGGGTCGACCTCGATGACGGAGCCACTGTCGGTGACGCGCTGGACGCGCTGTTCGAGCGCCATCCTCAGCTCCGCGAGGAAGTGGTTGACGAGGAGGGCGTCCTCCACGAACATATCACGCTGCTGTGTGGCGAGTCGAATCCGTTCATCGACGGTGACGGGTTCGACGAGCCGGTCGAGAAGGACGAGACGCTGGCGCTGTTTCCGCCCGTCTCGGGGGGTTAACGCCCAGTCAGATCGGCTTCGAGAACGAAGTCGGGCTCGTCGGAGATGCCGGCACGCGCCAATGAGGCGTCGCTGACGTGGCGGACCGTTTCGGGAATAGCGACGCGGACGGTCTCAACCCTCTGATTGGCGGCGTCGCGAGCGATGGCGGCGACCAACGACCGGAGCGCGGGCACGTCGTCCCACGCGCCGACGCCGTACTCGGCGTAGCTGTTGTCGCCTTCCTCGCTCACGCGGGTCCGGTAGGACATCGCACGAGTGCCAGACCCGTCGCCGACGGCGAAGACGCGCGTCTCCGCGGCGGCGCGGTGGAGCCGTTCGCGCGTCAGTTCGGCCAGCGCGTACGACTCGTCGATGTCGAGCGTCAGCCCCCGAAGCTCGGTGTTCGCGTCGCTGCGCTGAAAACACGACCACGCAGCGTCGGGGTCGTTGCGTACATCGAGCGTCGGCTCCGGCTCGTTGCTCGGCTCTGGATGCATCCAGCGGAACTCCGTCGCCGGCTCGAAGCCGGCGGCACGCGAGATGCCGAGTCCGCCCTGATTCCACGAGAACACCATGTTTCGACAGACGGTCGCGCCCTGCTCGCGACACCAGTCGAAGCAGGCTTCGGTGAGCACGGAGCCGACGCCGTCGCCCCGGTAGTCAGGATTGACGCGCATCCCCTGTGCCCACCCTTCGTGGCGAGAGAGTAGCACGGCCTGACAGATACCCGCCAGGTCGTCGCTCCCCTCGGGGTCGACGACGAACGTCTCGGCGGCATCGTTGTCGAGCCAGTCGTGGTAGATTCGGGGAATATAGTCGCTGCCGTCGCGGTCGGGCCACGTGTTCTGGGTAAACGCGACGACGGCGTCGTGGTCGTCGTGGGTCGCCGGGCGGACGTTCACGGCTGCCACGGCGTGGAGCGGTCGGTCGCCTCTCCCGCGAGCTGTTCTCCCATCGCCGCCGCGGGGTCGTTGTGGTTCTCGAGTGCCCACATCAGCTTCACATAGGCGGTCTCCGGAAGCGTGTCCTCGGCCTCCACGACGCCGGCGTCCAGCAGGTCGCGCCCGGTGTCGTAGACGCGGTCGCAGACGCGCCCCTCGATGCAGGCAGAGCTCATCGCGATGACGGTCCCGTCGTCGACGAACTCGGCGAGCGTGGGAATCAGATCACTGTGGACGTGGCCCAGTCCGGTTCCCTCGATGACGATGCCGTCCGCGCCAGCCAGCGATTCGAGACGCGAGGAGTCCATTCCGGGGTGGAACTTCAGCAGCTCGACAGCCTCGTTCAGCTCGGACGCAATCGAGAGGTCGCGTTCGCCGCGGGCGACGTGATCGCCGCGGAACGTGACGGCCTCTTCAGGCGTGTCGCCGGTCGCTGTGTTGTAGTCCACGACGCCGAGCGGTGGTGCACCGATCGTCTCGAAGGCGTCTCGCCGTGAGGTGTGGCCCTTCCGGACGCGCGTCCCTCGATGGAGGGCGCACTCGTCGTCGGATTCACTGGCGTGCATACAGACGAGTACCTCCGCGCAGTCGGCCTTGGCGGTCTCGACGGCACAGACGGCGTTCATTACGTTATCGGAGGAGGGTCGATCGGCCGAGCGCTGGCTCCCGGTGAAGACGATCGGGACGGGCGTGTCGAGCATCATCGCGAGTGCGCTGGCCGTGTACTGCATCGTGTCCGTCCCGTGCATGACGACGACGCCGTCAGCGCCGTTCTCGATCTCTTCGTGGACCGCGTCTGCCAGCTCCTGCCAGATGCTCGCGTCCATATTTTCCGAGAGGATGTTGGCGACGACGCGCCCGCGGTAGTTCGCCCGACCCGCGAGATCCGGAACCGCTCGGAGTACGTCCTCTGCGTCGAACTGCGCGGTGACCGCGCCGGTTCGGTAATCGACGGTGGAGGCGATGGTACCGCCCGTCGAGACGAGGGCGATGGTCGGGAGATCTTCGTCGAAGGCGACGGTCGATTCCTCGTCGTCCTCGTTCTCCGTTTCGCCCACGGTGTGGACATCCTCTTCGATGACCTCGACGGTCGCTCGTTCGCGGTCGAGCCCGACGTTGTAGCCCCCGTCGAGCTTGACGACCAGCTCTTCGTCCGTGCTGGACGGTAACAGTACACCTTCGTGTGTCACCGCGTTCCGTTCGACCCGCACGCGGTCGCCTACGTTCATACGTCCGCTACCTCGGCCTCCGTCTTCAATTGTCCTCATTCGGGCGAAACACCGTTACTGTTGGACGCCGAAGCCGGGGTATGTCACGAAGCGGCGAGACGCTCCTCGAACGCGAACAGGAGTCCGAGCCCGAGCCGACGACGCAGGAGTCACCCGGTCGGCTCGCACGGCTGAAACGCCGGCTCACTCCGTCGATGTCCGGCCGGTCACTCCTGCTCGCCGTCGCCGTCACCATTGCCGCCTCCGCGCTCGTCGGGATGATCCCGCTCGTCCCGGGGTCGATCGCCACCCTCGTCGGGCTCGCAGTCGGTGGGTTCCTGCTCGGAATCGTCCGCTCGACGGCGTCGTATCTGGAGATGGCTATCGCGGGCGGGGCGGCTGCGGCGCTGTCGCTCGTCTCGAATCTTCTCCTGTTCTCGGCAGCCGGCAACGCCGGACTCGTCGTCGCCGGCGGCGGCATCCTCGCCGGCGTCCTCGCGGGCGTCCTGGGTCACTACTTCGGTCGTGATCTCCGTGACGGACTCACTCGCTCGCTGTGAACTGCCACTTCTCGTCCACCTGTTCGAGCAGTCCCTCGCTCTCGAGCTGTGCGAGCGCGTCGGCCGTCACCGCCGGACTCGCATCGACACGGCGAGCGACCGCACGCGTCGTTCGTGCGCCGTTGGCTACCGCCGCCAGCAGTTCAGCGTAGAAGCGACCGTCGCGCTCGCCGAACGCCGCCGATAGTGAATCCATCACGTCGGTCAGCTGGCCTTGTACCCAGCGTTGGGCCATCGATAGCTCGTTTTCGAGCGTTTCGAGTCGATCCAGCTCCGCCGCGAGCGCGTCGAGTGAGTCCGTCGAGTCGGGGTCGTCACTGGGCTCGCCGTCCGCGTCGAGTTCGACGCCTGGCTCGGCGTCCGTCTCGCTTGAAGACGACGTTTCGGAGTCGTCGTCGCTCGACTCCGGTTCGATGTGCAGGGAGAGATACCGACACCGGGTCATGTCGAGCGAGCGAGAGGCCGGATACGCCGACTTCGTGCCGAACTCGTAAGGAGAGACGTTCACCTCTAGTCGGAGGTTCCGGGCGATAGAGAAGTACTTACGTCGCTGCTCGTCCACGCGGGATTCGACGAGCCCGGCGTCCTCCAGCTTCCGTAGGTGGTCGATAACGGCCTTCGGACTGACGGCGAGATACTCGGAGATTTCAGTCACGTAGCAGGGACGGCGCGCAAGCAGACGGAGGATACGCCGCCGGTTCTCGTTTCCCAGAAGATCGAGGAGTACGGCGGAGTCCATTCACCTAACGTTAGTCGCGAGAGGATAAAACGACACCGCCAGCTGATCCCGTGACGGGGAAAGCTTATGCGTGTCATTAACTACCACACTAACGAACGATGTTTGAACGATTCTCCAGCGGCTACTACCTCGGTCGGCTCTACGTCGAGCCGGCAGACGGGCCACACGCGACCATCAGCCAACGAACCTACGAGTCCGTCTCCGAGGATCTCTATGGCGAGCGACAGCCGCTCGTCGTGAAGCTCGGAAAGACGCATCTGGCCGTCCACGGCGAGCCGGGCGTGCCCGCGCGGACGCTCAGCGTGCCGGCGACCGGGCTCGACGCCGCGGGTATCGACAATCCACCGACGCTGTCGGCGGTGCTACTGGCGAAAGGCGACGTGGCTTCGCGATATCTCCCGACGGAGACGCCGCGGTCGGGAACATAGCTGTTCGGGACCGTTAAGTGGGTCTCGTGGCAACAACGGCTGTGTCAGAACTGAGGCGGGCGGTCGCTTTCGCGGTCGTCGGCGTGCTCGCGCTTGCCGCGCCCGAACTCGATCCCCGACAGACGCCGACGGCCGCCGTACTCGCGGCGTCACCGTTGCTCCTCGTCGCCGGCTACGCACTCCTGTTAGGCGAGGACGGACCGTTCTTCGAGCTGTTTGCCCGCTCCGAGGAGTTCGAGTCGGGCCAGCTGTTCGGGCTCGGCTCGTTCGCACTAGCCGCCGCCGCAGTCGTCGCCTTCGCCGTCGGAACGCCACTCTCGGTCGTCGCCGCCGTCACCGCCGTCTTCACGCTCACTGGCGGCCGAGTCGGTTCGGCGGTCGCTATCGACCGCGGTCACGGCGCGTTCGCGTCGATGCTCGGCTTCCTCGTCGCCGCGCTCGCGTGGGGGACGATAGGGACCGTCACCGCCAGCGTCGTCGCCAACGGAAGCCCGTTTGGAGCCTTTGCCCCGACGCAAGTCGGCTTCCTCGCCGCCACCGCCGCCGTCACCGCCGCACTCCTGCGCGATCTGTTCGGCGGGCGCGACGCCCCGCTCATTCTCGTCTCCGTCGCGCTCGTCGTCTGGCTGTGTGCCGACCTCGACCCGACGGTGCCGCTTACCCGCTTCCTCGTCGGCGTCGCCGCGACCACGCTGCTCGGCTACGTCGCCTACGGGCTCGGGACCGCAAGTATCGCCGGGATGCTCACCGGAGTGCTGCTCGCGCTCTTTGCCGTCGTACTCGGCGGCTACGGCTGGTTCGCGCTGCTCGTCACCTTCTTCGGACTCGGCGCACTCGCCTCGAAGTTCCGCTACGACGAGAAGGCCGCCCGCGGTATCGCCGAGGCGAACGACGGCGCGCGCGGCAGCGGGAACGTCCTCGCGAACTCAGCCGTCGCGCTCACTGCCGTCGTCGGCTACGCCGCCACGATCAGCGTGGAGCCGACACTCGCGAACGCGTTCCGGCTCGCCTTCGCCGGCTCCGTCGCGACTGCGTTGGCCGACACCTTCTCCTCGGAGTTCGGCGGGCTGTTCGACAATCCGCGCCTGATTACGACGCTCGGCCGTGTCGAGCCCGGTACCGACGGCGCGGTCACGTGGCAGGGTGAGCTGTTCGGCCTGCTCGGCGCGACGCTTATCGCTGCGCTCGCCGCGCTCGGCTTCGGTCTTGACGCCACCACCACCGGCCTCGTTGCGCTGGGTGGCATCGTCGGGATGACGACCGACAGCCTGCTCGGCGCGACGCTCGAAGGTGGTCGGATCGGCAATCAGACGGTGAACTTTCTCGCCACGCTGTCGGGAGGTGTCACCGCCGGAATCCTCTTCGTACTGTTGTGATTCGCCCCGCTAACGCCGACGACCGACCGGCGGTTCGCGCGCTCCAGTCGCTGCTCGACGCTCGTGCGCCGGCGCTACTCGAAGCTACCTTCGACGCCGGCGTCGGTGACGTGCTCGTCGCCACGAACGACGAGTCGATCGTCGGCTACGCGCTCGCTGTCCCCGGCGACGGTCACGTGTATCTCGCCGAACTCGCGGTCGCACCCGGTGTCAGACGCGAGGGATACGGTCGCCGGCTGGTCGAGTCGCTGTCCGAACGCTACGAACAGTTCGACCAGATTCGCGTGACGGTTGCCGCCGGTGACGACGGCGCACGTGCCTTCTACGCCGCGCTCGGCTTCTGGGAGCTGGACCGTATCGAGAATAGATTCGACGGTGAGGACGGGCTGTTACTGTTTCGGCGACTGCCGTAGCTCGTCGGCCGTTCGGACCCGGACGTTCGCAGGCTGTTTCACGAACTCGCCGGCCACCGTGGCCACGATGCTTGCGACGCCCCGCTGGGCCGCCACGTCGAGCAGTCGTTGGTTCGCTTCCCCGTCGAGGACGACCGTCTCCGGCACCGTCTCAGCGTCGCGCACGAGCGTGAACGCGTTGCTCGCCTCTCCCTCGTCGAGCACGTCGAAATCGGCATCGAGGAGCCGCACCAGTCCGGTGTTGTCGCCGATGACGGTATCGATGTGGCCGCCGATCGTTCGCGGTGTCCTGTCTTTTTTTCTGTTGTCTCTCCCCTTCTCTCCGCTTTCTCGCTCCGTCTCCTCGTTGCTCTCCGGGTCGTCGCTTTCCACCTTGTCGTCGGTCTCCGCCTCGCCGTCGGTCTCCACCTCGTTGTCCGCCGATTCGTCGGTGTCGTCCACAGTCGTGTCCGTGGCGGCGTTCCGGTCCGAGTCGGGCTCCGGTGGTGACTCGGCGTCGTCGCCGTCGTCCGTCACGGACTGGAACTCACCTTCCGAGTCGACGGTCGCGTCCTCGGTTTCCTCGGCGTCGGTGGGTGCGTCGTGTGCAACCGCGTCAGGGTCGTTCACGACGGTGATGGAGCCGTCTTCGTGGGTATCAGCTACCATCTCGTAGGGTGCCTTCTCGCGGAGCGCAGCCATCACGGCCGACCGCGACAGGTCTTCGACGGACTTGTCGGAAGGCGCGAAGGCGACGAAGTCGATGTTCCCCACCTGTGCGAGCTCCTTCAGGATGAGCTCGCCGCCTCTGTCCCCGTCGAGGAAGGTGGTGACGGTGCGCTCCTTCGTGAGTTTCGCAATCGGCTCGGGAACGTTCGTCCCCTCGACGGCGATCGCGTTCTTGATACCGTAGGCGAGCAGTTGGACCACGTCGGCACGCCCCTCCACGACGATGATGGCGTCCGAATCGGCCACACGCGGCCCGGCCGGATACCCCTCGTAATCGGTTACATCCTCGATGCGAAGCGCCTGTCGCACCTCGGCGACGAGCTCCTCGCTGGAGAGGATGGTGCCGTCGAACGACTCCTGAAGTAGCGCCTTCGCGCGCTCGACGACCTCACGGCGCTTCGCCGCGCGTACATCCTCGATGGTTTCCACGTCGATGGTGGACCGACAGGGGCCGACCCGGTCGATGGTCTCGAGTGCCGCCGCGAGGATGGCGGTCCTGACCTTGTCCAGTGAGGTCGCGATGGTAATTTCGCCGAACGACTGTCCGTGTGCCGAATCGATATCCACGTCGATGCGCCCGACCTTCGAGGAGTCCTGCAGATCGCGCAGGTCGAGGTCGTCGCCGAGCAACCCCTCGGTCTGGCCGAAGATGGCTCCGACCACGTCGGACCGCTCGACCACCCCGTCGGCGGTGATGTCGGCGTGGATGAGATATTTTGCTGTGTCTTGCATTGATGAACTGCCCTGTGAGGGGCGAATGATGGTGATGGTACGTTGTGAGAGACCGCAACACGGAATGTACACGCGTAGCGGGCAAAACCCTGCCGACTGACGCCGCAGTTGAAGAAAATATTACTTCAAATTGGGATTGCGAATTAGGTAACAACAACATTTAGGTAAATGCACCATTATCTACTGTATATCGATGAATCTGGATGAGAGTAGTGTCGATATATCGCCAGTCGAAGCAACACTGTGGGTCGGTGGAATCGCGCTCGTCGTGGCGCTCGCCGTGCCGTGGTTCCTGTGGCGTGACGCGACGGTGGTCGTCGGACTCCCCGTCTGGATCTGGTGGCATATCGGCTGGATGGGAATCGCCTCGCTGGTGTTCTACGGCTTCAGTCGCCGGGCGTGGGGACTGGGGGTGGAGCTGTGAGTCTCGCCGTCCAGTTGGGCGTGCTCGGCGTCTATCTGGTCGTCTCACTCGCCATCGGATTGGTGGCATACCGGATGACCGACAGCACGGCCGAGGATTACTATCTCGCGGGCCGGAGCTTGGGCACCGGCGTCCTGCTGTTCACGACGTTTGCAACCCTGCTCTCGGCGTTCACGTTCTTCGGCGGGCCGAACGTCGCCTTCAGTATCGGTCCAGAGTGGCTCCTCGTGATGGGGCTGATGGACGGCATCCTGTTTGCCGTGCTCTGGTACGTCGTCGGCTACAAGCAGTGGCTCGTCGGCAAGAAACACGGCTACGTGACGATGGGCGAGATGTTGGGCGACCGGTTCGGCTCTCGGCGGCTTCGCGGGCTCGTGGCCGGTGTCGGCCTGCTGTGGTTGTTCCCGTACGTGATGCTTCAACAGCAGGGCGCGGGACAGGCGATCGTCGGGCTGACCGACGGCGCGGTCCCGTACTGGGCCGGCGCGGTGCTCATCACCGTCTTTATGATTCTGTACGTCACGCTCTCGGGACTACGCGGCGTCGCGTGGACCGATACCCTCCAGGGAGTGTTTATGCTCAGCGTGCTGTGGATTGCGGTCGCGTGGCTCGCCACGAATGTCGGCGGTATCGGCACGCTCACCGACCAGATGGTGTCGGCGAATCCGGAGTTCGGCGCGCTCGGCGGCGGCACCTACTCCGTCCAGTATATGCTCGGGACGGCGGTCACCATCGCGTTCGGCGTCGCGGCGTTCCCGCAGGTGAACCAACGATTCTTTATGGCCAAGCGCGTCGAGACGC
Organism: Halobacteriales archaeon; assembly: GCA_034521675.1. Lineage (GTDB taxonomy): Archaea > Halobacteriota > Halobacteria > Halobacteriales > Haloarculaceae > Halosegnis. The sequence continues at coordinate 27,575 of JAXHLZ010000012.1, forward strand.
TCAAGCGCTCGTTCGCACTGTGGCCTGTCCTCGTGGTTCTGCTGTTCGTGCCGGCGTTCCTGCTCGGCGCGTGGGCGGCGGGACTCGGCGTCACAGTTCCCGACGGCGGGAACGTCATCCCGGCCGTGTTGAACGAGTACACGCCGGCGTGGTTCGCCGCGCTCGTCGTCGCCGGCGCGCTGGCCGCGATGATGTCTTCCTCCGACTCGATGCTGCTGTCGGGGTCGTCGTACTTCACGCGAGACATCTACCGACCGTTCGTCGCTCCGGACGCGAGCCAGGAGCGCGAGGGATGGATTGCCCGCATCGGCGTTGCGATGTTCGCTCTCGCGACGCTCGTCGGCGCGCTCCTTACGCAGGGTGGCGGACTCGGTGCCATTGTCGCGCTCGGTGACACCGCCTTTGGCGGCTACGCGCAGCTGACCCTCCCGCTCCTCCTTGCGCTCTACTGGGGCGGGACGACCCGCGCGGGAATGCTCGCCGGTATCGTCGTCTCGCAGGTCGTCTATCTCGCCCACGTCGGCGTATTGAGCGTGCTCGGGATGGAGGGTGTCACCGTCGCCGGTGTCACGCTGCTGAAAGCGTCGTATCTGACGTGGGAGTACGCGCTCTGGTGTATGCTCATCTCGTTCGTCGTCACGGTCGGCGTCAGCCTCGTCACCTCGCCGGCGGGCAGTGAGAACCCTGCGAAGTTCGGCGTCGGAGCCGACTGACCAACCCTTTTACTCACCTCCGGCGAAGCCACCGTATGCAGACCCACATCGTCCCGGTCGGGTTCGACTACGACCGGCTCATCGCGCCGCTGGTCCGCGACCAGCTCGACGTGGACCGCGTCATCCTGCTGGAGGGCGCGGTCGGGAGCGAGGCGAACGTCGAGTACTCCCGGAACCTCGCGGAGAAGCTGGAGCAGGACTTCCAGAACCTGCTCGGCGCGGAGACCGAACGGCACGGCGTCGCCGACGTGTACGACTACGACGCCGCCTTCGAGCAGGCGTTCGACCTCATCAACGCCGAACTCGACGCCGACAACGAGGTGTGGGTCAACGTCTCGGCGATGCCCCGCGTCGTCTCGTTCGCCTTCGCGACCGCCGCCCACTCGATCATGGTCGAGCGCGAGGACGACCGCGACCGCATCCACACCTACTACACCGCCCCGGAGAAGTACCTGGAGACCGAGCTCGCCGAGGAACTGCGCGCCCAGACCGATCTGCTGGCGGATGTGCTCGATGGCGAATCAGACGACGAGCGCGTTCGCGAGCGACTCGAAGCGGGCCGTGACCTGCTCGCCGAGTTCGACGAGCGCGGGACGACAATCGGCGCGAAGGAGTTCGACGGGAGCCACATCGTCGAGCTTCCCGGTGGCCTCGTTCTCGAACGTGAAGCCGTTCGAGGAGCTCATCCTGTTCACGCTCGGCGAACACGGCGAGTTCGACTCCGTCAGCGAGCTCGCGAAGACGCTCGCCGCGGAGCTGGGCGAGGAGTACACCGACTCCTTCCGGTCGAAGGTCATCTACAACGTCGACCGACTCGGGCCGGGCGGAAAGGGGTACGTCGAACAGGAGGAGCAGGGGAAATCCTACCGGACGCGGCTGTCGCGCATCGGCGAGCTATGGGTGCGCTCACACACCACTGAGGAGTTCGCGCGATAGGGCCGCGACCGGCGAGCGGGGCTTTTTGTCTCCCGGCCACGCAGGCGAGCTATGACCGATCTCGGGGATTTCGAGCCCGGCACGGACGCGACGAGCAACGCCGACCCGGAGCCGACAGAGACGGAGCCGACCGATGAGCCGGTGTTCGAGCCGGTGGACGCGACACCACAGGGGAGCGACCGCGGGCTCGGGACACTCTCGGCCGCACAGGGACTCTCCGTCGGCGAGGAAGAGGACGACACGCGACTGCGCGCGTACGTGACCGTGGGCAACCGCTCGCTCGTGCGCGTGGGCCGGTACGCCATCGCCGACTACCCCGACGACGAGGCGCTGTTCTGTCGCATCTCCGCGCTGGAGTACGCACAGGAGTTCGAGTCCGACGACGCCACCGAGATTCACGCTCGTCGCGCGATGCGCACCGACGGCATCGACGAGGCCGATTATAAGCTGATGGCGACGCTCGAACCCCTCGCCGTGCTCTACACCGAAGGTGGTGAGCTTCGCCGGCGGATGGCTGACCGCGTCCCGAAGCCCGAGACCGTCATCCGACAGGCCGAGGACAAAGTCGAGGTGAAGACCGGGCTGAAGGTGCCCGACGACGGCGTCTTCATCGGCCATCTCGCGGTGGGCGGCGAGAAGATTCAGACTGCGGCGGAGCCGCCAACGGTCGACTACCGACTGCAGGACGACTACGACTCTGGCGACCCGCTCGTCTTCCGCCACTCGCTCATCGCCGGCGGCACCGGCTCCGGCAAGACCCACGCCTCGAAGAACATCCTCAGACAGTATCTCGGTCGGACCTACGAGATGAGCGACGGTCGCACGCCGGGCGCGGCGGTCGTCCAGTTCGACCCGCAGGATGAGTACGCGCAGATGCACGACGACGGCGACTACCCCGACGAGTTCGCCCGCAAACTCGACGCCGAGGGGGTCAAACACGGCGGCCACGACGACACGAAAGCGTTCGTCCCGGCCGTCGGTGGAGCGACCTACGCCGCCGACCACCACCGCGCCGAGCAGGTGGCGTTCACGCTTCCGTTCTCGATGGTGCGCTCGCGGCCGTGGCTCGTCGCCGGCGCAGGATTGAACGACAATCAGTATCAGGGGCTCAGGAACCTCCTGAAACGCTTCTTCCGACAGCACGGGAACGATGGGACATACTCGCAGTTTCGGTCGTTCCTCGACGACCCGGCGCTGAAAGAGGAACTCCACGAGGGCGGCCAGATTCACGAGGCGACCTTCGACGCTGTCAAGCGGAAGACGCAGGGCTTTGGCGACATCTTCGACGGCGACGCACCGCCTATCACCGATCTCGTCCACGAGTTCGTCCGACCGGGTGGACTCACCTGCGTCCCGACCTATCATATCAACGACTCGCGCGCGACGACGACCGTCGTGTTGGCACTTTCCTCCTTGCTCGTGGACGAGAAGCTCTCGAACGACCCGACGTTCGACCGCATCAAGGAGACGCCACTCGTTCTCGGGATGGACGAGGCGCACAACTTCCTCACCGATGCCGATAGCGTACAGGCGGACAAGGTCATCGGGAAGTTTTCCGAAGCCGCGAAACAGGGCCGCAAGGAGCGACTTGGCCTGTTCCTAATCACGCAGGACCCCCAGGATATCGCCGACCCGGTGTTCAAGCAGGTAAACACGACCGTCGTCCTGAACCTCGGCGACGAAGACGCTATTAAATCCGTGAATATTCCCTCGACGCTCGAAGGGAAAGTCCCCTACTTCGAGAAGGGACAGATGGCGATCTACTCGCCGGACAACTCCGAGCCGGTCGAGGTCGTGGGACTTCCCCACTGTGTCACCCGCCACGGGCGCGACTGACGTATCTCGCGTCGATTGGCCGTCAGGATGGGGTTTTTATTCGCTCGCGTTGGACGTTCGGCTATGGTAATAAACATCGTCGTTCCGGTTGACGGGTCCGAACAGTCACAGAAGGCGCTGGAGTACACCTACGAGCATTTCCCCGACGCGACGGTGACGCTGTTGCACGTCATCAATCCCGCTCGCGCCGGTTACGGCGCACAGGCCGGTTTGCCGAGCTTCTCCGAAGAGTGGTACGAAGAGGCGGAGGCCGCTGCCGGGGAGCTGTTCGAGGACGCCAAAGCAGATGCACCCGAGAGCGTGACTATCGAGACGGCAACCGAGGTCGGCCAGCCCGCCCGAACCATCGTTGAGTTCACTGATGAGCACGAGTACGACCAGATCGTCATCGGCAGCCACGGTCGAAAAGGGATCTCGCGGGTGCTACTCGGCTCCGTCGCAGAGAACGTCGTTCGACGGGCGAAGGTCCCGGTCACCGTCGCCAGATAACGCCGAGGTTAGCTGATTGCGACAGAATTCTCCCGGCTGGGACACTCCAATGTTACAACACGTATATGACGCGTGGTTCTGTTTGAATCAGTAGGGAGAAAACATCCGTACAATGAATAAAACTGCCACTTCGAACACCGGATCGGAAGTCCTGCACCACCAGGCAGTTCGGATACCGCTGCCGGACGTGGAGGCAGAGCGCGTCTGTCATAAAAATATGTGGCGCATCGCAGCCGCCGGCGAGCGGAAAATTCAGCTGCTCGCTGACCCGGATGTTCCGGTAATGGAGGCGTACGAAGACGAGCTCGACAACGTGCGTCGGAGCTTCAAACACCGGCTCCAACAGCTCGCTGGCAAGGACTACGACGACGTCGCAGCCGCGTATCGTAACGGTGAGCGTGACGACTGGATTGGAATGCTCGCAGCGTATTACCTGGAGTGTTACCTCCGCTTACAGGAGCGCTACACGGTTAACGAGCAGATCTCTGTGCTGGTACTTCTGCGATATCCGGCGTGTTTCACGGTGAATCTGAGCTTCTTTAATGCAGACGTCAGCACCGATGCAGTTCGGTTCGAGTCGATGAAACACGGCGCAGCGGACCTCGACGACCAGTATCGAGAACAGTACTACGCGGACTGTCAGTACTCTCAGAAGATCGGTGCAGACCGGCTCCAAGAGCGCATTGACTGCATTAGAGACGCGTTCCCGGACCCGGATGTGGTCCCATTCGAACAGCGTCGCTACGGTGGGTTCGTACAAATCACTGGCCGAACGGGATCGACGTTTATGGAAATACTCGACGCTGTTTCCCCAGATCCAGATCGGTTCGATGACAACGCCTCGACACCCGGTCTCGTTCCGGCGGGACCGGAGTTCCAACGAGTCAAGCGAGAGCTTTTGATTGACGCCGAGGTCGCTGTCTGATACCTTCCGTCGCTTCAGCGACTGGATCGCTCCTCAAGCTTCACAGCTGAGCGTTTCAAAGTTGGCCGAGCTTGCGGAGGAGCTGCCCTTCGTACTCCTCGTCTGCCTGCATGCCTTTCAGCTCGACAACGTTGCGTTCGAGCTTGTCGAGTGCGACGCGGAACGCCGACTCGGCACCGTACCCTTCACCTGAGCCGCCGATCTGGCCAACGTTGGTCCGGAGCCGGATCTGCGCGTAGATGAGCGGCGTGCCACGGAGCTTCTCCTTGTGCTGCTTGAAGCGCACGTGGGCGTGCTGGACCTGCATATCGGCGTACTTGTCCGCCACCGACTCGATGCTGGAGACGATCTCCTCACGGGTGATCGTCTCGAGCACCTCGACGTTGGTAATCTGAACGTCCATATGCTCGTCCTCGGTGTAGGTGAGCGCACGCAGTACGTCTGTCTTGGTGATGATGCCTGCGACGAGTCGGTCCTCGGGGTCGCTGGTGACGACGAGGCCGCTGTACCCCTTATCGAGCATCGTGCGGACGGCGGTCTCGACGGTGGCGTCCGGGTCGATGGTCTCGACGGGGCTCTGCATCACGTCGTACACCGGGATGTCCAGCATACGCTCGATGTCGCCGCTGCGGTCGCCGGTGGTTGTCTTGTCCATATCGCGCACGACGATGTCCGTGACGTCGTGGGTCGTGACGACGCCCGTCAGGTAGCCGTTCTCGTTGGTGACGGGGGCACGCGAGATGCTGTTCTCGCGCATGAGATTGATAAGCTTGCCAATCGTGGTGTCCTCCGAGACCGAGAGCACATCTTCGGTCGCGATGTCGCCGACCGTGAGCACGTCTAGATTCTCGATGACGGCCTCGAGAATGGCGTTCTCCGTGATGATGCCCGCGAGTCGCTCGCCGGCGAAGACGGGCGCGACCTTCACGTCACCCTCGACGAGGACGCGCGCGACCTCGCGCACATCAGCGTGCTCATCGACGCGAGGGGCCGATAGCATCATCGCGCCGGCCTTCGTGTTGTCCTCAACGTGTGACTGGAGCAACTGTCTCTGTGTGATGACACCAGCGTACTCGTCGTCCTCGGTGACGATGATGCCCTTGCTTCGGGTTCGATCGAACGCCGAACGAACCTTCCCCAGTCGTTCGTCAACGTCTACTTCCTCGTACTCGTCGATGATGATGTCTGTGATATCCATTGAAGTCCCTCTCCTTCGAACTTCGTGAGCCGCGGTATTGAAACTAATCCTCTGTCCCGTGTGGTCTATTCACACTCCGAAACGGTGATAAAACGCTCTGCAGTTCGGGTTCAGTTGACACGCTGGGCGACTTCAGACACTGCGACCACCCCCGAGAATAGCGTTGGAACTGGACGGTTGTGAACTGCGGCCCGGAAAACCCCTTATAGTGGAATGGGTTCGGGCGGATTTGAACCGCCGGCCTCCTCCATGTCAAGGAGGTGTCATAACCAGCCTAGACCACGAACCCTTGTTCCGTTACCGGATAGCCCGGTGGTACAATTGAAGGTTTCGAATCGGCGATTCGATCCGAGTGATCCGTGACTCCGACACGCTTTTATGAATGTACATACTTGTACACTATAACACAGTATCGAACATTATGACCGATATAACACAGTTTCTCGAACGGGTAACCGGTGGAAAAGACCTGACGCAAGACGAGGCCAGAACCGCCGCACGGCTCATCTTCGAGGATGCGACTGAGGCACAGATCGGCGCGCTACTCGCCGCACTGCGCGCGAAGGGCGAGACCGAGGCCGAAATCGCTGGCTTCGCGGAGGGGATGCGCGAGGTGGCTCACACCATCGATCCCGACCGCGAGCCGCTCGTTGACACCTGTGGGACCGGCGGTGACGACTACGACACCATCAACGTCTCCACGACTGCGACTATCGTGACCGCTGGCGCGGGCGTTCCTGTCGCGAAACACGGTAACTACTCCGTCTCTTCCTCGTCGGGGAGCTCGGACGTGCTTGCAGTGCTCGGCGTCGATCTCGATTCGAGCCCCGACGCCGTCGAGGAGCGCATCGAGCGCGACGGCATCGGCTATATGCACGCGCCGGCGTTCCACCCGGCGATGAAGGCCGTTATCGGTCCGCGCCGCGAACTCGGTATCCGGACGATATTCAACGTGCTCGGCCCGCTGACGAACCCTGCTGGTGCGGACGCGCAGGTCGTCGGCGTCTACGATCCCGACCTCGTTCCCGTGGTCGCGCGTGCGCTTGACCGCGTCGGCGTCGACCGCGCGCTCGTCGTCCACGGCTCCGGGATGGACGAGATTGCCCTCCACGACGACACCGTCGCCGCCGAACTCCGTGACGGGAGCATCAAGGAGTACACCATCACGCCCGAGGACCTCGGTCTCGACCGCGCGCCGGTCGAGGAGATCGCGGGAGGGACGCCCACTGAGAACGCCGACGACCTCCGTGATATCGTCACCGGAGCGCTCGATGGCCCGAAACGCGATATCATCCTCGCGAACGCCGGCGCGGCCATCTACGTCGCGGGCGAGGCTGACTCGCTGGCCGCAGGTGTCGAGCGTGCTCGTGAGGCGATCGAGTCGGGTGCCGCGGGCGAGATGCTCGAAACGCTCGCCGACGGCGAGGTGAGCGGCTGATGGTGCGCGCGAAGGTGTGTGGACTCACCTCCGAAGCAGACGTGCAGGCGGCCGTCGAGGCTGGCGCGGACGCCGTCGGCTTCATCGTCGACGTGGATGTGGACTCGCCGCGTGAGATTTCGGCCGAGACGGCTGCGAGTCTCGAAGCCTCGGTTCCGCCGTTCGTCACGACGACGCTCGTCACGATGCCGGACAACGCGGCACAGGCCATCACGCTGGCCGATCTCGTACAGGTGGACGCGATTCAGATTCACGGCCTGGATCCGTCGTCGCTATCGGTCGTCATCGAGAGCTTCCGCGGACCGGTGTTCCCTGCGGTCACGCCCGACGAGATCCCCGAGTACGAGCATCTCGGTGACGCGCTGCTGGTCGATACGCCCAGCGAGGAGGGCGGTGGCGGCACCGGGGAGACCCACGACTGGGACGCGACCCGCGAAGCGACCGCCAATCTCGACCGGCCGCTCATCCTCGCGGGCGGGCTGACACCCGACAACGTCGAGGAGGCTATCGAGACGGTCCAGCCGTACGGTGTCGACGTGGCTTCTGGCGTGGAGGCTGCCCCGGGCGAGAAGGACTACGACGCCGTGGAGGCGTTCGTCGAACGGGCACATCACGGATGAGCTTCGACACTACGCGCGAACAGTTCGTCGCGTTTGCAAGCGAGGAGCCGAGCGTTGTCCGACTGGAGGCGAGTATCGATGCCGATGTCGAGCCGCTGTCGGCGTACGCCGCACTCATCGGCCGGACGAGCGACGCCGACCGCGCGGATTACTCGTTCCTGCTCGAATCGGCCGAGAAGGTCGCATCCTCTGACCCGGACGGTGCCTTCTCGACGGACGAAACGGATCGCCACGCTCGCTACTCCTTCGTCGGCTACGACCCTGCCGGCGTCGTCACAGTCGGCCCAGACGGTGGTGATGCCGTCACCTTCGACGACCGCTACGACGGGCTGATCGACCCCGTGACCGACGGCGACTGTATCGATACGCTGCGGTCTGCGCTCCCCGATCTGCCGCGTGAGAACTTCTCCGAGAGTGGTCGCCGCCACCTCGATGGCGGACTAGTCGGCTTCCTCGCGTACGAGGCTGTCTACGACCTCTGGCTCGACGAGGTGGGTATCGACCGCCCGGACACGGAGTTTCCGGACGCGCAGTTCGTGCTCAACACGAAGACGCTCGTCTTCGACGACGAGGCGGGCAGCCTCTCGCTGGTCTGCACCCCGGTGGTGAGCACAGAGGACGCCGGGCAGGTGTACGACGATCTCGCTGCCGAGGCGGAGCGCATCGAGGAGCTACTCGCGCGCGCTGACCCACCCGAAACGGGGGGATTCACGCAGATGGACGAGACGGCCGGGCCGCAGCCGGAGTACGAATCCGCCGTTGCCCGCGCGAAAGAGCACGTCCTCGACGGCGACATCTATCAGGGTGTCATCTCCCGAACGCGCGAGCGCGCTGGTGATATCGATCCGCTCGGCTTCTACCGCGCGCTCCGTGAAGTAAATCCGTCGCCCTATATGTACCTACTCGGCTACGGCGCTCGAACCGTGGTCGGTGCCTCGCCGGAGACGCTCGTCTCCGTCCGTGAGACGGAGGTGATGGCCAATCCGATTGCGGGCACCTGTGCCCGGGGCTCCTCGCCCGTCGAGGACCGCCGACTCGCCGGCGAGATGCTCGCCGACGAGAAGGAACGGGCCGAGCACACGATGCTCGTGGATCTCGCGCGCAACGACGTACGTCGGGTGAGCGAGGCCGGCAGCGTCCGCGTCGACGAGTTTATGAACGTCCTCAAATACTCACACGTCCAGCATATCGAATCGACGGTGACGGGGACGCTCGCCGCCGACTCGGACGCGTTCGATGCGACCCGCGCGGCGTTTCCCGCCGGAACGCTGTCGGGTGCGCCGAAGGTGCGCGCGATGGAGATTATCGACGACCTCGAACGCACACCACGGGGACTGTACGGCGGCGGAGTCGGCTACTACTCGTGGTCGGGCGACGCGGATTTCGCCATCGTCATCCGGACGGCGACGGTCGATACCGCCGGCAACGAGGACCGTATCACGGTACAGGCCGGGGCAGGTATCGTCGCCGACTCCGACCCGGAACACGAGTACGAGGAGACAGAGAAGAAGATGGGCGGGGTGCTTGACGCGCTCGACGCCATCACGGAGGAACCGTGAGTATCGTCATCGTCGACAACTACGACTCGTTCACGTACAACCTCGTCGAGTACGTTAGCCAGCACGGTATCGACGTGGCTGTCGAGAAGAACACAGCCTCGCTGTCGGACGTGCAGAGCCACGACCCCGACGGTATCATCATCTCGCCGGGACCGGGCCACCCGAAACACGACCGCGATGTGGGCATATCGGCTGACGTGCTCACAGAGCTCTCGCCGGAGATACCGACGCTCGGGGTCTGTCTCGGCCTCGAAGCCGCAGCCTACGAGTACGGCGGCACCGTCGGACGCGCCCCTGAGCCGGTCCACGGAAAGGCCTCGCCAATCACCCACGACGGCGAAGGGGTCTTCGCCGGGCTCGAACAGGAGTTCCAGGCTGGCCGCTACCACTCGCTCATCGCGACCGAGGTACCCGACGTGTTCGACGTGACTGCGCGCACAGCTGACGACGACGCGCTCGTGATGGGAATCCGCCACCACTCATATCCCATCGAAGCCGTCCAGTTCCACCCGGAGTCGGTGCTCACCGGCGTCGGTCACGACATCATCGATAACTTTCTGGCGACCTGCTAGAACGGAAGCAGTTGGAACAGCCCGAAATACCAGAACAGTCCGGCGAGGATGGCCGCGACGATTGCGACCCGAATCGCGATGGAGAACAAGAGTCGGGCCACGAAGATTGCGAGCAACACGACGACGATCGTCGTGCCGATCGACACCGGCGTCAGCTCGGGAATTACTTGGAGTGCTGGAAGTACGGCGTTCATATCTTCGTCTCGCCGCCCGATTGCAAAAGCTTGTGGGCGGAACACACCCCCCTGACGTTCGACTGGGAAACCGCACGACAACACCCTGATTTCGTGTCGAACTGTCCAGTTTCACTCCGCGGTGCGTAGCCTTATGTGGGTGGGGCAATCACTGAGAGATGTACCACGCGTTCCACACGAGAACGCACCCATCCATCGCAAGCAGTGTCAACGACGACCAGTCGTCCGGCGACTCCTTCGCCGCGCCAAAGGTTAATTTGGCCTGCCACGGAAGCACGCATCGTCACGAATGACGCCACGAAATCTCCACACGAATATGACCATACACACTACACAGACCGAGATCCGATAATGTCCGGAGCGAATCTCTCTGCGGACGAAGTCGAACTGCCGATTAAACGAACCGACGGTGAGACGCTCGAAGACCGACTCACTGCGAACGCCTACCACAATATCCTGCCGGCGCGGTACCTTCGGCAGGACCACAATGGCGATCTCGTCGAGAGCCAGGAGGACCTCTTTGCTCGCGTCGCGAAGAATATCGCCCTCGCCGAGGCCGTCTTCGAGGCCGGCAAACGCGATGTCGACGTGACCGTCACGCCCGACCAGCTCAAGCCAGACCACCCGCGCCGAGACGAGCTCGCCGGCGAGGTGTTCGGCGCTGGCACCACCGTCGAGGACGACGCCGAGACCGACGCTCTCCGTCTACAACGTCAACAAGTTCGCCTACGAGACCGTCGTCCCGGAGCTGCCCGACGGGATCCGCACACACGTCGAGGACAAACGCGAGGAGTTCCAGGAAGTGATGGAGCAGCTCTCCTTCATCCCGAACTCGCCGACGCTGATGAACGCCGGCGACGAGCTCCAGCAGCTATCGGCGTGCTTCGTCGACTCGCCCGAGGACGACATCACCGACATCCACCAGACGGCCAAGGAGGCCGCCGAGGTGTTCCAGTCCGGCGGCGGCATGGGGTACGCCTTCTGGCGGCTCCGCCCGTACGGCGACGCGGTCGGCTCGACCGGCGGCATCGCCTCCGGTCCGATCACGTTCATGCGGACGTTCGACCAGATGTGCGAGACCATCGCACAGGGCGGCGCGCGACGCGGCGCCCAGATGGGCGTCATGCGCGTCTCCCACCCGGATGTCATCGAGTTCATCCACGCGAAGAACAAGGACGTAAGCCTCGCTCACTGTCTCCGGCTCAACGACCCCGACGACTATACGTACACGACGTTCTCGGAGGCGCTGGAGGAGGCACGCGGCCTCATCGACGACGACGGTAAGGTACCGAAACACCTCCGCAACGCCGTCGAGGGCCACCTCTCGAACTTCAACATCTCCGTCGGCGTCACCGACGACTTCATGGACGCGCTCGACTCCGGCGAGGAGTTCACGTTCACGAACCCGCGGACGGGCGAGCCCCACGTCGCCACCGAGGAGACCAAGGAGATGTACTCCCGCTACGACCTCGGCGACGAGGTCGAGGTCGGCGAGGCGTTCTCCATCGATCCGAACCTCGTCTGGGAGCGCATCGTCGACGGCGCCCACGAGAACGGCGAGCCGGGCGTCATCTACCTCGAGCGCGTCAACAAGGAGCACTCCTTCGACGTCGAGGAGCACCCCGACCACCGGATCCTCGCGACGAATCCCTGCGGCGAGCAGCCGCTGGAAGAGTACGAGGCCTGTAACCTCGGCCACATCAACCTCTCGACGCTCGCCGGCCGAGGACGCGCCCGACTGGCGCGTCTGGTACGACGAGCACGACGACGAGTACGACGACGCTGGAGGACGGCCGTCGAGCGCGTTCCTCGCACGAGGCGCTCGACATCGAGGAGTTCGACCAGCGCATCCAGACCGGCACCCGCTTCCTCGAGAACGTCGTCACGATGTCGGACTTCCCGGTCGAGAAGATCGAGCAGAAGGTCCGCGAGATGCGGAAGATCGGCCTCGGCGTCATGGGGCTTGCCCAGCTGTACGTCCAGCTCGGTATCCGCTACGGCAGCGACGGAGGGCAACGAGGTCGCCCGACAGGTGATGCAGCGCATCAACCACGGCTCGAAGGCGGCCTCTCACGAGCTCGCGACGGAGCGCGGCTCCTTCGACGATTGGGACGACTCCAAGTACGCGAACCCGACAGAGTACCGCGAATGGTTCGAGAACCAGACCGGCGACTCGGCCGACGACTGGGCCGACGGCTACCCGATCCGCAACCACAACACGACGACCATCGCGCCGACCGGCACCACCTCGATGGTCGGCAACACGACCGGCGGCTGTGAGCCGATCTACAACGTCGCCTACTACAAGAACGTCTCCGACGACGTGCAGGGCGACGAGATGCTCGTCGAGTTCGACGACTACTTCCTGCGCACGCTGGAGGCAAACGACATCGACGTCGACGCCGTCAAGCAGGAGGCACAAGAACAGATGGCGACGAACACCTTCGACGGTGTCGAGGGACTCGATACCGTGCCGAACCCGATCGGTGAGCTGTTCGTCGTCACCTCCGATCTCTCGGGTATCCAGCACGCGGCCGTCCAGTGCGCCTGTCAGGTTGGCGTCGACTCGGCCATCTCGAAGACGTGTAACTTCCCGAACTCCGCGACGCCGGAGGATATGGACGAGGTGTTCCGCTACATCTACGAGAACGGCGGGAAGGGCGTTACCGTCTACCGCGACGGCACGCGCTCGAAGCAGGTGCTCACCACCCGTGCGGACAACACAGAGTTCTCCGAGGATATGGACCCCGAGGAGGCTGCAGCGGTCATCATCGACCGCATCGAGGAGATCTTCGGCGGCATCGACGGCTTCCTCGAGCACGAGGAAGTCGCCACGGCGCTCGACACCGACCCCGAGGAACTGTTCAGCTTCGAGGAGCACACCTACGCCGAAAAGCAGAGTCGTCCCGACCTGCTCCACGGCGTGACCCAGCGCATCGACACCGGCTACGGAAAGCTCTACGTCACTATCAACGAGGATACCGAGCGCGAGCGGCCCTTCGAGCTGTTCGCGACGATCGGTAACTCCGGTGGCTTCACGGCGAGCTTCACCGAGGCGCTCGCCAAGACCATCTCGACGGCGCTCCGCTCGGGTGTCGACCCCGACGAGATCGCCAGCGAACTGCGCGGCATCCGCTCGCCGAAGGTCGCGTGGGACAAGGGCGAGCAGATCAACTCCATCCCGGACGCCATCGGCACCGCGCTGCGGCGGTATCTCGACGACGACATCGACAAGCCGTATCCGCAACAGCAGCGACTCTCCGAGGCGGCGGACGCGACGGAGACGGATCCGAACCGCGAATCGGAGCCGACGCCGGAGACGGACGGCGGTGCGAACGCGCTCGGCGAGCCGACGACGGAGAGTCTGGCCAGCGACGACGCGACCGACTCACTGCTCGCGGCCGGCGAATCGCCGGAGTGCCCGGAGTGTGGTGCGATGTCGCTCGCGATGAACGAGGGCTGTAAGACGTGTCAGTCCTGCGGCTGGTCCGAGTGCTGAGCTGACGACCGTACCTTCTTTCTTGTTCGACCCGCCAGCGTAGCTATGGCCGAGCCACCGGCGTGTCCCCGCTGTGATGCTGTCTTGTTCAAGCGCCACTGCAAGTACGTCTGTCCACAGCACGGCGTCATCACCGACTGCTCGGACCCGTTCACCCTCTGAGCGTCCGGTAGGCCGGACCGGCCAGAAGTAACACCGCCAGCGCTACCGCCCCGACAATCAACGGCAGTCCGCCCGCGACGCCGTCGGTCGTCACCTGCTCCGCGCTCGCGCCGACGAGCACGGCCGCCGTCACCCACGGAAGCTCTCCGAGCGCCGTCCCGAGCGCGTACACCGGGAGCGCGACCCCCGACAGCCCTGCAGTGTAGGAGACGGCGTCGGCCGGAAGCGGGGCAAGTCGCGCGGCGATGACACCGCGGAGACCGCCGGTCGCGGTGAAGTAGCGGTCGCCGTGGTCGGCCAGCGTTCCTAATGGTCCGCGCCGGTCGAATCTGTCGGCCAGCAGATACGGCGGGAGACAGGTCACGACCGCGCCCGCGAGCGCCAGCGGGACCGCTCGCGCGCCGAGTGTGAAGCCCACGACGACCGACAGCGCGCTGATGGGCCACGCCGCGAGAAACCGGAGTAGATACGCGCCCGAAAGCAGACCGGCAAACAGAAGCGGTCGGTCGGCGAGGTTCGCCATCACCCGAGCGACGCCGGCGGGCGAGAGCGTTACCGCCGCGACTATGGCCACGAGCGCGAGCGTCACGACGCCTGCCACCTGTCTCCGGGCGACGGAATGCACGCCGAACGGTTCGTCCGCTGTGGCAAACGCTTTGCCATCCGGTCTCCTGGAATCGGTGTGAGCGGTGAGCGCGACAGCGACGGGGACGACGGCGATCTCGTCGAACTCGGTCTCCAGTTGCTCGAACGACTCGAACACGCAGAGCTGTCGCTTGCCGAGACGATGGACCGCATCGAGACCATCACCACCGACCCCGTGCTCGTGCGCGAGATTCTCGACACTGCTGAGATGCGCGGGGTCATCGAGCGCGAGGACGGTATCGTCCGTCCCGACCAGTCATCGTTTCTCTCCTTCGAGGCCGAGGTCATCACCAAGGAAGGGGAGTTCACCTGTCGGCGGTGCGGGGCGTCGATCTCGACAGGCTACTTCATGAAGCTCGATGCCGGCGAGCACGGGCCGTTCGGCTCCTCGTGTATCCGGAAGGTGACGGGCAGAGAGTGAGAGGGACTACCGGCCGCGACGCAGTTCTTCCATCACGCGCGTAGCGCGGTCGTGATGCAATTCCTCCGTCACGTGCGTTTCAGCGGCCGCGACGCAATTCTTCCACCAGCGTTTCGATGGTCTCCTGTTGCTGTTCGAGCAGTTCGGTCTGCTGTTCGACTGTCTCCTCCAGCGCCGCGAGCCGTTCCGTCAGCGCGTTTGCCTTCGACACGTCAACTGACTCGGTATCATCGCTGGCGACGCGGTCGATAGTAGTTGCCTCGGCGTCGGCGACGAGCGTGTCGAGATTCTGGTCCTCGAAGGTTTCGGGTTCGGACTCCGGCTCCGACTCGCCGGTCGCGAGGTCGGCGACGCTGTCCACGCCGTGGAAGGTGAGCAGCGCGGTCTCGACAGTGTGGGTGACGGCATCGGCTTCCTCGGAGGGAATCTTCACCCGCTGTGGGCGACCGTCGACGGTGAGCACGAGCTGGCTCGCGACGTTACCGGCCTCGGTGTCGAGGTCAGTCACAGCCGCGAAGGCGTACGATTCGAAGTCGCTGTCCCAGACTGCGCTGCCGACGTGCTTGAGCAGGCGGACGTCCGTGACGACGAGCGTGAGTTCCGAAAAGCGATAGGTTGCTTGGACGGTCTCGTCGGAATCGACGACGCCCGTCGTCGCGAGCACGCCCCCGAGGAGCGGGGCGAGAACGGCGTCGGTACGATCGCTCGGCACGGCGAACTTTCCGGCGGTGTCGACGTACGTCAGCTCGAAGGTGCTCTTGCGACCGGTCGTCAGGTCGAGTCGCTCCACGTCGTGGGGATACGCCGAGACGGATTCGTCCGAAAGCAGGCCTTCGGCTCGATAGACGAGTGTCTGGGCTGTGGTCACGAAGACGGCGTCGTCACCGCCCAAGTCGACGCGTGTGCGAACCGTGTCGCCGTCGAGCTGGTCGGCGACGAGCGAGGGAACATCCATACCCGTGTGTGTCTGGCGTGCGGCATAAATCCGCAGGGGAGCGGGTGGGATAGACAGCTTCAAGTCTGTCAGTTGGCTACGCCGTGGTAGGCCGGGTGGCTTAGCTGGACATAGCGCCGCACTCATAGGGTTACGAGTCGGCTTACCGCCTTCCCGTCGGATGCCTATCCGACACCTGGGATATGCGGAGATCGTGGGTTCGGAGCCCACCCCGGCCACTACCTCTTTGACGTGTTCGTCGTCTATGATTATGGAACATCATTTCAACTGATTAGCGTCAACACAACAGGTCGCATTCGTTGTGGATTTTTCTCGTCCTGTGACTCCTGATGGCCGCGATCCGCCGATAAAATAGAACGGGTGTCGCTGAGGACACCGACGAGGAGTAGAGCCGGTCAGTAGGTAACGACTTCGAGCCCCTGTACGTCCTGAAAGTCGCTATCGTTGGAGATGACGGGCTCATCGAGAAGGAGCCCGTGAGCGGCGACGATTGAATCCGCGCCATCAAGCTGTGTGAGCGTATCCGACTTTATATGCGTTCCATTCAGTTCTCCCGCCCGCTTGGCGACTGTCGGAGTCACATCAAGCGGTGAGTGAGCAGTCAAGAGGCGCTCGTAGAGGCTCCGGAGCGCATCAGCGTCAGATTCGGAAGCGACGTTTCCGATCCCGGTGTAGGCTTCCCACACGACCGCTGTCGGGACGCGAACCGGCACAGCGGCGTCGCGGAGTTCCTCAGCCTTCTCTCGGGCGGCTGTATTCTGGTCAGCCAGCGCACCGAGATACTGCGTATCGACAATCACGGCTCGTTCCCCGGCGGGGTGGCGTCAACTGCGCCGTCTGTGGCTTCCTCGACGCTGAAATCAAGGTCAAGCTCGGCGGCGTCATCTGCGAACTGCGACAGCGAATACCCGTCAAGGAGTCGTTTGAGCGTCTCGTTGAGCGTCTCGCCGTCCCGACGCTCCGATTTGATGTATGCGTGCAGGTCGTCATCAACCCGGAGGTGTTTCGTCCCCATACATTCTCGTTAACGACGTTAACGGATGAATCTATCCCCGACGCGGTTCGTGTCGAAGTGACGCGAATCGCGTCGGTTCTCGGTCGCTGATTCTAACTCGAATCGGTGTCAGCTAGCCGCGCAGCGCCTCGACCGGGCGGTCGTTCGCAGCCCGCCACGCTGGATAGATGCCGGCGACGAGGCTGATACTGATACCGAATAGCGCCGCAGCCGCGAGATACAGCAGCGACTCGCCCGCGAACGCGATCGGACTGCCGAGAAACAGCGCGTTCGCGACCATCGTCACGAGCACCGCGAGTGCGAGTCCGATAGCTGTCCCGATGGTCCCGAGCAGCGCCGCCTCCACGAGCAGGACGCGGATGATGTCGCGGCGCCCGTAGCCGACCGCCCGGAGCACGCCAATTTCCTGTCGCCGACGGATGACTGCCATCAACATCGTGGAGGCGATGGAGACGCCGGCGACGAGCAGCGAAATGGCCGCTAACCCAGCTAGAAACAGGTTGATGCCGTTGACGATAGAGCGAAACAGCCGGACCAGCGACGTGAGTTCGAAGACCAGCAGCGTGTCTTTCCGGCCGTTGAACTCCTCGCGGAGTGTGGTCGCGACGGCTTCTGCTCGGTCGACCGACTGCGTCGTCACGCGAAGCTGGTCGAATCGGCGTTCGCCCGTCAGTTCGAGCGGGAGCAGCACGCTCTGTCCGCCGATTCCACCCCCGCCCGTGACGACCGCCTCGACGCGATGGACGCCAATCTCGCTGTTCCGCGTCAGGTGAATCCGGTCGCCCGGTTCGAGCCCGTACTCCTCAGCGACGCCCGCAGAGACCAGCGCGCCCCGCCGCCAGTTTTGCGGGATCTCACCCGCCTGCACATCGTAGAGTAGCCTCGGCCCGGAGAGATACGTAATCGAGATCGGCTCTATCCCGTCGCGAGTCCGTAGCTCACCGCTGCCCGACCGGGTGGCGACGACACCCGCCGGCGCGACCGCCGCCTCGATTCGTTGTACGTCCGTCCGGTCGAAGGTGCGCTCGGCACGGTCGATGCCGGGGAGGACGAAGACGTTCGTCGCGCCCTGATCGTCGAGCGTCGAGAGCTGGCTCTGTTTGAACGCTGCGCCGCCGGCTCCGATAGCGCCGATAGCGACGACACCGATGACGATGGCCGCGATGGCGAGTCCAGAGCGCACCTTCGCGCGGGTGACGTTACGGCGCGCGATGAGCAGTGAGGGCACCCGCCCGAGCAGACGATTCAACCGGCTCATCCCTGGAACGCCTCCACGGGTCGCTTGTTCGCGGTCCGCCACGCGGGGTAGATTCCGGCGACCAGCGCCGTCACGATACCGAACACTGCGCCGACGGCGACGTAGGTGAGCCCCGTCTGCGTGAACGCCAGCGGGTCCCCAACGAGCAGCGTGTTGACGACCAGCCCGATACCGAGTGCGATAGGCACTCCGACCGCTGCGCCGACGACACCGAGTGCTGCGGATTCGGCGACGAGCAGGCGCACGACCGCGAGCTTGGGATAGCCGACCGCTCGCATCACACCGAGCTCTCCCTCGCGTTCGAGCGCGCTCATCAGCTGTGTGTTGGCGATGGTGACCGCGGCGACGAGCAGCGACAGCGCGCCCACCCCGGCGAGGAACTGATTGATGGTGCCGAACAGCTGTTCGAACTGCGCGCGCTGATTCTGGACGGGAGAGACGGATACCTCCTGTCGGCGGACGTTGAGCGCCGCTTCGATGTTCTCGGCCACGGCGTCGATATCTCCCGTCGTCGTGTCGACGCGCACGACCGCCGAATCGTAGCGCGGCTCACCGAACTGCGAGAGCGGAACGAAGACGGTCCGGTCGGCGCTGAGCGGGTCGGCAAACCCCTGCGGCTCCAGTACTGCAGCGACCGTGAACGACCGCTCGAACGTGCCGGGGACGGCGACGGTAATTCGGTCACCGACCGCGATGCCGTTGGTGTCGGCGATACGTGCTCCGACGACGACAGTTCGCCGCCAGTTCGCCGGTATCTCGCCGGTCTGTGCGTCGTAAAACGCCCCCGGACTCTCGATACCGTTCACCTGTGCTGTGAGCGCGAGCTCGCCACTCGCCGTCTGGACGGTCGCCCCGCCGGGTGAGACGACCGGCAGCACGGTCGCGCTGCCGGCGGCCTGTCGCATCCGGTCGATGTCGCTGTCGTCGAAGCCGCGCTCGCTTGCCGGCTCTCCTTCGTAGTTAATCGGATCGGCGGTTGCCGTGCCGCCGAATCCTTCGAAGGCCGATAGCTGGTCTTGTTTGAACGCCTCGCCGCCGAGCCCGATACCACCGATTGCGACGACGCCGATAACGACCGCGAGCACGGCGAGCACCGTCAGGTCACGCGAGCGAGTGAGGTTCCGGCGCGCCAACAGGAGAACGGGAAACCGAGCCGCGAGCCGGTCGAACATCTCACTCCCCCTCGCGTAGCGTGCCGTCGATGAGCCGGACGATCCGGTCTGCCGCGTCGGCGACGTAGTCGTCGTGAGTCACGGTGACGACAGCTACGTCCTCGGTCTCGCGGAGCTCGTCGAACAGGCCGAGAATCTGGTCGCCGGTCTTGCGGTCGAGGTTGCCTGTCGGCTCGTCCGCGAGCAGAATCGCTGGATTGTTGATGAGCGCCCGGGCGACGGCGACGCGCTGCTTCTGCCCGCCGGAGAGCTCGTCGGGATAGTGGTCGAGCCGGTCGCCCAATCCGACGCGCTCGAGCAGTTCGGTCGCCCGCTCGCGGGTACGCTTTGGCGTCCGGTCGAGCAGTCGCGGCATCTCGACGTTCTCTCGCGCCGTCAGCGTCGGAAGCAGGAAGTAGCTCTGGAAGACGAAGCCGATGACCTCCTTTCGCTTGCGGGTGCGTTCCGCCTGCGTGAACGTCGCTGTCTCCTCGCCGTAGAGCGTCACGGAGCCACTGGTCGGTACGTCGAGCAGGCCGAGCAGATTCAACAGCGTCGACTTTCCCGAGCCCGACGGCCCGACGACGGCGACCGACTCGCTAGATGCGATGCCGAAGTCGATTCCCTTCAGTGCCCGCACCACCTGCTCGCCGGTGCGATACTCTTTCACCACATCGTGCCCCTCGATGACGGCGTCATCGGGGATGTAGCCCACCGGGTGAGCCATCAGTTCCGCCGGCGGATGAGGACGCCACCCACGACGAGCGCGATGACGAACAGACCGACGAGCAGTATCGGGAGCCCGCCACCGCCGTCCGACTCCTCGACGGGTTCGACGCGCTCGACGACTCGCTCCTGCGTGTACGACCGCTCGGTGTCGCCGACGTCGTAGCGCACGGTGACGGGAACCGACGACACGTTGCCGGTCACGTCGGCTGTAAGTGTGAACGCGGCGAAATCGCTCCCATCGACGCTTCCGACGAAGTACTCGCTCGCGGCTACGTTCTCGCCGCCGACCTCGACGATGACCGAACTCGCGGGGCCGCCGCCGAGATTGCTCGCCGTCGCGGACAGTTCGAGCTGGCCGTCGCGAACGGTTGTCTCGACGCCGGTGAGCGAGATTTCAGCCGGATTCGCCGGCTCGGTAAAGCGCGTCTGGAGCGTGCGGTCGGTCTGTCGCTCGACGCCGTTTGCCGTCGTGTATGTGACCATCACGTCGAACGACTGCGCGCCGGTCGTGTCGCGTACCACGGGGAAGGTAAACGTCCGGCCCGCGCCGCTGGCGAGTTTGGTGCCAACGCGGCGGTCGGTCCGGAGCTCGACGTTCTCGCCGGTCACCTCGACGGCGAGCTGTCGCACCTGCTGGTCGAGCCCGTTGGTGACGTTGACGGAGAGGGTCGTCTCCGCGCCGGGGAAGGCAGGGGCGACGCTCCCGCCAACGTCGATATCACCCGCGAGATCCGGCGGGCGGAATCGGACGGCGAGCGTCTCGGTCGTCGTCCGTCGAGTCCCATCGCTGTCCGTGTACGAGAGGGTCGCCTTGATGTCGCTGACGCCGAGTTCGGCTGGTGTGGCGGTGAAGGTGAAGTCGCGCTCGGCTCCCGCAGCCACTGAGGAGGCCACTCGCGATGACTCATCGAAGGTGACGCCGTCGGCGTTGAGCGCAAGGTTCACGTCTCTAACCGGCACGTCGAGCCCGTTCGCGACACCGACAGTGAGATCAGTCGGCTGGCCGTCGACGGTGCCCGCTGCGCTGGCTTCGATGCGTGGCGTCGGTTCGTACACCTCGATGGTGGTCGTCGTCTCGATGTTCAGCGCGTCACCACCTGTCTGGCGGGCGTCGATTTCGACGAACAGCGTCTTGGTTCCCCCGTTGTCGAAGCCGATATCGAGAGGGATCTCCTTCGAGCCACCGGGAGCGACACGCCCCTCGTAGGTGCGGCGATCGAGTCGGTCTCCACCCTCAGAGGGGTCACCGTTGTACACCTCGATGCTGCGAATCGAGTAGGTTTCGGTGCTCGCCTCGGGATTGGTGAGCCGGGCGGTGAAGGTGAAGTTCGCGCTCGTCGTCGGCTGGACCGGATCGGTACTCGTCGTCAGATATAGGAAGCCGTCGTTCGCGGTCGTCGTGGCGGCCGCGCCCGCGACCGGCGGTGCACCCGCGCTCACAGCGAGTAGCACGACCAGCGCCGCGACCGCGCGATGCGTCGTCATACGTGAGGGTGGCTCGCACGAGGCTAAAGCGTTTCCACATTTCTGAACAAAAATTCAGCCGAGGGCCGCCGAGTCCGGGGTTGGACTTTTGCCATCGGCCGTCCCAGCTACCATATGCGCGCAGCCCGCTATCACGGACCCGGCGACATCCGTATCGATGAGGTCGACCGCCCCGAAGTGACAGACCCGGAGGATGCACTCATCCGCGTTACCCACACCGCTATCTGCGGCTCGGATCTGTGGTTCTATCGCGGCCAGCGGGATCGCGATGTCCCGTCCGGCGTCGGCCACGAGCCGATGGGTATTGTGGAGGAGGTGGGTGAGGACGTCGTGTCGCTGGAGCCCGGCGACCGTGTGCTCGCGCCGTTCGCCATCTCCTGTGGCGAGTGTGAGTTCTGTCGGAAGGGGCTCCACACCTCGTGTGCGAACGCCAGCGGCTGGGGTGGCGAGAACGGTGGCGGACAGGGAGAGTATGTGAAGTGCCCGACTGCGGACGGAACGCTCGTGAAGGTGCCCGACCGCCACGCCGACGACCCGGAGACGCTGAAGTCGCTGCTCCCGCTGACGGACGTGATGTGTACCGGTCACCACGCCGCCGTCAACGCCGGTGTCGAAGCCGGCTCGACAGTCGCCGTCGTCGGCGACGGAGCCGTCGGACTCTGTGGCGTACTCGCTTCGAAACGGCTCGGCGCAGAGCGCATCATCGCGATGGGTCACCACGAGAACCGGCTCGACATCGCCGAGGAGTTCGGCGCGACCGACCGGATTACCGAGCGAGGAGAAGAAGCCGTCGAGCGCGTTCGCGAGCTGACCAACGGCGGCGTCAATCACGTCGTCGAGGCGGTCGGGATGGAGTCGTCGATGAGTATGGCGTTCGATGTGGCGCGACCGGGAGGAACCGTCGGCTACGTCGGCGTTCCGGCCGGTATCGAGGAAGCCGAGTTCCTCGGTACCGCGTTCGGCGACAACATCGCGCTCAAGGGTGGCGTCGCTCCCGTCCGCGAGTACATCGAGGAGCTGATGGCCGACGTGTTGCAGGGGACGCTCGACCCCGCGCCGGTGTTCACGAAGACGGTCGATTTGGACGGTGTTCCCGAGGGATACGCTGCGATGGACGAGCGCGAGGCTGTAAAGGTGTTCGTGGACCTGACCTGAGGGGACTATTTCGGCGTGAAGATATCCTCGATGCGGCAGTCGAAATGGTCTGCCAACTCGAATGCGAGCGCTAACGACGGGTCGTAGCGCCCGCGCTCGATGGCGTTGATGGTCTGTCTGGAGACACCAACCGCCTCACCGAGATCTGCCTGACTGAGTTCGTCGGTGGCGCGCCGCTGTTTGAGGTCGTTCTCCATATCTTATCCACGCCGCTTGACAAGCCCGTAACAGGCACCGTACAGGATGAACAGCGCGGAGAGGGTCGCAATAGACCCACCCAGTACACCCGAAATCGTCAGGTAGTCGGCGGCATCAAGCACGTACAGCGCTGGCACCGTCGCGAGCGTGATGACAGTCATAATCTTGAGTAGGAGCCCGCTCGCGCGGTTGTGGAGCGCATCGTCACGTTCGTCTTGTAGCTGTGCGCTACTCAGCCGAGGTGCGAGGAACGCGAACCCACCTCCGATCCACGCCCCGACCAGATAGACGGCCGTCCCGATGAGCGGCCTGTCGACGATGATGCCGATGAGTAGTCCGACGACGGCGACCGCGACGATACCGTAGACGACCCGCTGATACGTCGTCCGTGTGAGTCTCGATGTGGTTTGGTTCGTTGTCATTGTCGTAAAGCTTCCTTTACAGTAAAGCAGACTTTACACACGATATTAAACGTATCGCTCAGCGCGGCCAATTCGTCAGTTCTGCGCCGCTCACGAGCCTCGGGCCAGTCAATTTCTCCATCTCTGTCCTTGCGACGTTTCAATCCTACAAGGGTTCGTCTGTAACACGGCTGAGGAGACAAAACAGGAATCAGCGGCCGAGAACCGACGCGGTTCGTGTCGGAGTGACGCGAATCGCGTCAGTTTTCCGCTTCGTACTCAATTCGCTCAACTCCGTCAACGTCGTCAAAGTCCCCATCGTCGCTAACGACTGGCTCGTCGTAGTGGCGGGCAGTTGCTGCGACGATTGCATCACCGGGGCCGAGGGTTGGTTTTGAGTCGCTTCGCTGGTGTTCGCCTTCGAGTATTCCTGCCCGTGTCGCGATTTCCTCGGTTATCTCAACCTTCGGCTTGCTGGACGTGAGGCGTCGGTACGCACGCCGGTCTTTCTGTTTGTACTTCTTCACACCCGTCTTGCCTACAGAGATGAACAGCTCGTAGCTTACTATCGTTGGAATTCGGAGCGGCTCACCTGAAAGCTCTAACTCGTGTGACTTCTGGAGTGCGCCGGGATGTTGATCTTTCAGTGCTCCCAAAAAATTCGTGTCTAAAATCATTTCTTCGTCGGCGACCTTTCCGTATCGCCTTCGTGAAACTCTGTCATCTCCTCGTGTTGGGCTGTTTCCGCTGTCTCAATCGCCTCCTTGTGCTCATCCCAGCGGTTGCCATCCTCATCCGCGAACTCATCTGCAAAGTCCATAAGCGTGTACTCGCTCGTTAGCCGCTCAATCGCTTCAGAAAATGTCTCTCCCTCTCGCTTCTTGCTCTTGATTCGCTCGTAAAGGTCCTCGTCGATACGGACCATCTTTGTCCCCATATGTTTACATCGTTTACACAGCGGAATAGTCGTTTCGGCGTCACCGACTTGCTGGATACTGCCCCTCAGGCTTCAATCCCACAAGGGTTCGTCTGAAACGCCGGGAGCCAATTCAGGGCACTCAGCCCTGTATACCGATGCCCAAGACTTACTGTTTCCGTCGGCCCGCAATACCCCCTGAACACCCAGGGGGTCGATGGTCGCGACAGCGGTTATTGGCGGTGCTCGGCGGATCGTCTCGAAGAAAGTAGCCCGAACCTACTTGCCGTTGTCGCCCCAATAGTAGGTTGATGCAACAGTGTGCTCGCTGTGAGACGCAGATCCCTGCCGGCGGCGAGTGGGTCGAAATCCGACACCATCACGAATACATGACCTTCGAGAGCCACTTCTGCAGCCCGGCATGTGCCAGTGCATACCTGTCTGACGGCATCGACGCTGCGTGACCAGACGGCGGTTTCTGTGCGCGGTTGGGCGCTGTCGGACGTACGGCGCTCGCTGGCTCTGCGGACAACGACGAACGCGTTCTGAAACCGAAAGTGACGACCCGTCCCCACGCCGGAATCGGGTATGGACGGATACCGATTCACCGAGACGATACCGCTTCGGCTGCGCGATATCGACCAGATGAACCACGTCAACAACGCCGTCTACGCCACCTTCCTCGAACAGACGCGGTCGGCGTACTTCCGCGACGTGGTGGGAAATCCGCTCGACTCCGTCGGAATGGTCATCGCTGATCTGAACGTCGAGTTCGAGCGAGCTATCACGCTCGCCGCCGGCGAAGTTGTCGTCGGCGCGCGTGTTCCCGAACTCGGGACGAGCAGCATCCCGATGGAGTATGAAATCCAGGCCGACGGCGAGCGCGCCGCGACCGGCGCGACGACGCTGGTCCACGTCGACCGCGAGGAAGGAACGGCAAAGCCTCTCCCCGACGAGTGGCGCGAGACCATCACCGACTTCGAGTCACTCGAATCGTAGCGTCTCTGACTCGGTGTCAACGACACAGCGCCCACCGATTGGAAGCGGGGCCGTCGGACGGGTGTGGCCGAACTCCACCTCCGTGACGACGAGCGCGTCCCCGTACTCACGGACCGTCTCGACGATTGCTTCGCGCTGGCGCTCGCGGTAGCGCTCGCGCTTGGCCGGTGTGCGCTCGTGGCCAAAGCCGCGCGCCTTCGCCCGCCCGACGAGTATCGCACCTACGTCGAGCGCGCCGCGCTCACCGAGTCCACGGACGACGCGGCGGACAACCGTGGACGCAGGCAGTTCCTCCGAGGTCTCCAGCAGCAGGACGCTGTCGTCCGTCTCCTCGGGCACATAGCTATCGGCTATGAGATGCGTCGCCAGCACCTCCAGACAGCCGCCCCACGTCCGACCCTCGACCCGGCCGGAGCCGTACCAGCGGCGACCGTCACTCGTCTCGTACTCGGGGTCGCGTTCGAGATTCGCGGGGTCGTGCCAGTCCAAGTCCTCGTCGCTGTAGCGGTCTGTCTCGCGAAGCTCGTCCAGCGACGGCTCGAAAAATGCGCGCTCTAGATACTCACGGGTGTAGTCGTTGATGCCGCCTGGCTCACAGATATTGGTGAATAGCGTCCCGCCGTAGAAGCTGACGATGCCCTGCGCCCGGCAGAAGGCCGCGAGGGAGGTGTTGTCGCTCGTCCCGTAGAACCGGGTTGGATGGTCGCGAATCGCCGCGGGATCGAGATGCTTCAGGATGCGAATTTGGTCGTTGCCACCGATGGCAGCGATGATACCGTCAATGTCGGGGTCGCGGAAGGCGCGCTCCAACTCCCGTGCGCGACGTTTGGGGTGGTCGTACAGCTCCTGCTTGTCGGCGTAGAGACTGTCAAGCGCGACGGGATCGAGGTCAAACCCACGCAGACGGTCGAACCCTAACTCGACGAGGTGGTCGGGGTAACCGCCGGTGGCGGGGACAGTCGCAGGGCGACAGACGGCGACGGTGCTACCTGGTTCGAGCGGTGGCGGGATCTGCATATCGCTGTTCGTGTGGTGGAGACGGAAAGAATTCTGGTAGTGTGTTACTCGTCCGCGCGCCACTCGGCAGCCAACTCGACCGCACGCTCGCGGTCGGGGACGGTCTCGTGTCTGTACGTCTCGCCCTCGGGCGCTTGGATGAGCCGGTCGTAGTGGACGGCCCACTCGTCGCTCGCAGTCCGACGGGCGACGATTTCGGCGGTACCATCGACGCGCTTCCAGACGTGCTTCGTGTCGGTGTCAGTCGCGTGCTCCCAGTCCATACCGGACCGTCGCGAGCCGGCGGTTAAACGGTGTGGCTGTCGCGGCGAACGGAAGCATTAAGAAAATGACGGCGCGAGATTGAACAAGTATGCTCGCCGCTTCGCTGCAGATCGTCGATAACTTTCTGCTCCAATACAATGCCGGGCAGCTGATACTGGCACTGTTCATCCTGTCGACAGCTGGGCTGCTTCCGATAAAGTCACCACAGGTGGTTGGTATCAATATCACCGTTTTCGGCTTCATATTCCTCGTCACGCCGAGTAGCCTCGCGCCGATTCACTACCGATTTCTCGGCGTCGCGCTGCTGTTCGTCGGGCCGATTATCGTCGTCGCATCACGAAAATAATCAGCTGTACAGCGAGTAGTAGAGTGCGCCGAAGCCGACACAGAGGAGAAGCGCGCCGACTACCTCCAGGCTGACAAATATCTCTATTCCGTACTCACGTGCAGAAAGCAGTAGCTGCGTGGTGAGACTCATCACTGCGACACCCATACTGATGAATGCGAAGCCGATGAAGGCTAATTTGAGCCGGTCAGTTCTGTTGCGTCGGTACGCTCTGAAGCTAATGAGCGTCAGTCCGAGCGAGAACCCGAACAGTATGAGTCGGAGCAGCAACAGCACGATTTCGGCGGGGGTTATGGTCGTCATTTGTTGTATCACTCTCCAGCGAGTTCATCCCACAGCTGTGAGAACTTGCTCGGCGCGTTCTCGCGATGGTACACGCTCACGTCGTAGCCGTCTTCGGCGTCGAGCGTGATAACTGTCGACTCGAAGTTGGACTCGTACACGTTGTAGTGGTTGCCGTCCGACGCAACCTCGGTGCGCTCGGTGACGAGCGCGTGCTCTTGAAGCAGCTCCAGGCGGCGATACACCGTCGGAAGCGACATCCCACAGCGCTTGGCGAGCTGTTTCGCGGACTGCGGCTCCGCGGCTGCCGCCTCCAAGAGGTCACGAGCCCGCTCGTCGCCGAGCGTGTCGAGCAGGTCCCCGACGGAGGTGGCGTCGTCCACAGTACACAGCGATAGGGGGACGGCAAAAAAGGTACGCAGACGATGCGGTCACCTGACGACGGTGTTCGATAGCGTCCCGATTCCTTCGTACGTGATATCGACGCTGTCGCCCGGCTCGACTAGGCCGGGGTTAGCCGGGCTCCCGAACGAGATGACATCGCCCGGCTTGAACGTGAATCGCTCGGAGAGAAAGCTGATGACTGCCCGCGGCTTGATGAACATATTCTCGGTGTTGTCCTCCTGTCGAAGCTCGTCACCGACGTACGTCTGGATGTCGAGCCCGACGGGGTCGATGTCGGCGACGACGGGGCCGAGTGGCGCGGAGCCGTCGAACGCCTTGCGTGCGGTTCGGCGCTCCTGGTCCAGCGCGTCGAGATCGTTCATGATGGTGTAGCCCCATATCGCATCGTCCACCTCGTCCTCGTCGATATCGTGACAGCGCTCGCCGACAACGGCTGCCAGCTCGCCGGCGTAGGTCAGCTCCTCGGTGAAGGAGGGGTAGACAATGTCCTCGTTCGGCCCGAGCAGCGAGGTCGGTCCCTTGATGAAGAAATCCGGCTCGTCGGGCACGTCGTACCCCATCTGCTCGACCTTTTCGCCGTAGTTGCGCCCGACACAGTAGAACCCCGACGGCTCGCTGGGAGCGAGCAGAGTCGCGTCCTCGCTAATCACGTACTCGCCCTCGTCGGTTGTGACGACACCGTCCTCGTACTCGCCCGTCTGGATGCCGTCGTCGGTGCTAACGCGTGCGTACTTCGTCATAAGGGTCGTGAGACGCCGGGAAGTAAACGACTGGTGGTTCCCGCGAGCGACGCGTACGGTTTCAATTTCGCGCCCGGTGACAGCCACCCATTATTGTACTGAAGAGGATTACCCGCGACACGCTGTCGATGTCTACACCCGGTCGGTAGCTGCTGTAGTACCCGCAAATACCTCTGGAGCAGTCTAGTGGGAAAATCGCCCACCGGCCCGAGACTTATATCGGATTACACAGTATCGACGGTGTGGACGACGACCCCGAGTTCACGACGGCGAACGCGCTGCGCGACGAGCAGCGCGAGTCGTCGGACGGCGAGCCACGGTTCGATATCACCCACCCCGAGCGGAGCCACTCGCGAGCCCGCGGGATGGAGTACCAGGGTGGGACGGTGTTCGTCTTCGTCCCCCGTCGATCTGACGGGCTGGCCAAGCAAGTGCTCGCGCTGCTTGACGCCGGCCCCTACCGATACGGCGACTGGTTCGATCTCCCGATGCCGCTGTTCTTGGTTCACGACGACGATTCGGACGACACGTTCCGGCTCGGGGTGCGTGACGACCGCGTCGAACTCCACGTCCGGTCGGCGACGAGTTCCGAGGGCGTTGCGGCGTTCCACGACCGGCTGACGAATCGGGTCGGGGCTGTGGAGATCCGCCACGAACAGTAGTGATTTCTCCCCCCGCACACTGGGGTTTGGTATGACCGTTTCACGCGTCGTCGAGCTGGAGGGCCATATCATCGATTCGGGGATGATGCAGTCGGCGTTCTCCATCGTGATGGATTTGGGCGGTGACTTCGATGTCGAGAAGTTCGATATCGGTCGCCAGAAAGACCAGCCGTCGTACGCCCGGATGCGGGTGATCGCCGACGACCACGAGACGCTCCACTCGATTCTACACGAACTCCACCAGAACGGCGCGAACCCCACCGATCCGGAGAACGCTACCCTCACGCCCGCTCCCCGCGATCAGGTCGTCCCGGAGGGGTTCTACTCGACAACGAACCACCCGACACAAATTCGCTACGACGAGGAGTGGATTGAGGTCGAGCATATGGAGATGGACTGCGCGGTCGTCGTCGAGGAGACCGACGAGG
The DNA here is from genome assembly GCA_034521675.1 of Halobacteriales archaeon. GTDB lineage: Archaea > Halobacteriota > Halobacteria > Halobacteriales > Haloarculaceae > Halosegnis. The sequence goes on from JAXHLZ010000012.1 coordinate 57,188, forward strand.
GGGCACGCGCGTACACGAAAGTGCTCAACGCCGTCGATGAGGGTGACCGCATCGTCACTGGCGAGGGTGGGATTCGTGTCCAGCCGCCCGAACGCTCCCGCGACCGCAGCGGCGCGTTCGGCTTTATGGAGGGTGGCGTCTCCTCGGAGCGACCGTCGGAGACGACGATTCGACAGGTGGCCGAAGCGATGGCGGAGACGAAACGAGAAGGGGGGAACGTCCTCGTCGTCGCCGGGCCGGCGCTCATCCACACCGGCGCGCGCGAAGCACTCGCTCGGCTCGTGAAGGAGGGATACGTCGACGGTATCTCGGCCGGCAACGGCTTCGCCGTTCACGATCTCGAACGAGACCTGTTTGGCACGTCACTCGGTGTCGATACCGACACGGCAGATCACGCTCGCAAGGGGCACAAACATCATATCTACACGATCTCGGAAATCATCCGTGCGGGCGGTATCGAGGAGGCAGTCGAGTCAGGACTCGTCGAGTCAGGGGTTATGTACCAGTGTCACCAGCAGGACGTGCCGTACGTGCTGGCGGGGTCGATTCGCGACGACGGTCCACTCCCAGATACGATTACGGACGCCATCGAGGCGCAGAACGCGATTCGTGAACAGGCCCACGACGCCGATATGGTGTTGATGCTTGCGACGCTGCTCCACTCGGTCGCCGTCGGTAACTGTCTCCCCTCCACGACGAAGGTGATCTGTGTCGATATCAATCCGGCGACGGTAACGCAGTTGCTCGACCGCGGGAGCGCGCAGGCGGTCGGGATGGTGACAGATATCGGGACGTTCGTCCCGACGCTGGCAGAGAATCTCCTCGACTAGCGCTGTCGCGGAACGGTCACGACCGGCCGGTCCGTCTCCAACAGTAGATCCTGTGCGGTGGAGCCGAACAGCATCTTTCCGGTGGGCGAGCGCTTGCGAATCGCGATGACGAGTTCGTCCACGTCGTGGTCGCGTGCGAACTGCATTATGTCCTCCTGCGGGCTGTTCCCTCGGACGAGCTGGTGGCCTTCTGCCCCGAGAACTTCTTCGAACTGGTCGAGTGCGGCCTTCCCGTCGGCGACTTCGTCGTCGCTGGTGTCGTCACCGCCCCGCTGTGAGTTCACCGCGTAAATGGTATCACCGTCGTCGATGCGGTCGCGGAGATACTCGAGCAGGTATTCGGCAGTTTCTTTCTTGTCCACGGCTGCGAGGAACGTTGTCATACGAGCATAGACGACACAGCCCAATAATAAAAATGCATCTCCACTCGCGACCGCGAGCTGTCGTCACTCTCGCAGAAATATGTGGCCTGTATAACGACTAAATTGGAAGACACCAGCTGTGAAACTCTCAAATCGAGGAAGGTATAAGCGGAGTGAGTGCGTACGCCACACAACGAATGGTTGACGATTCCCAGCTCGCCGAGAGCAAATCGATTCACAAGACGACGGGGAAGACCTTCTGGTATGCGACCCGCGTGCTACCGAATCGAGTCCGGGAGCCAACCTACGTGCTGTACGCGTTCTTCCGTATCGCGGATGAGGTAGTCGACGACGCCGGCGAGCGGTCGGCGGCCGATCAGCGAGCCGAACTGGAGCGAATTCGCGAGGCCGCGCTCGGTGGAGACAGCGACGACCCGGTGTTGACCGCGTTCTCGGAGATGCGCGAGGCATACGGGATTCCGGACGAGGAGATTCACACGTTTATCGACGCGATGAGCGCCGATATCGACAAAAGCCGCTATCAGACCTTCGAGGAAGTGCGCGACTATATGCGCGGCTCCGCGGCCGCGGTCGGTGTGATGATGAGCTACGTGATGGAGCCGGACGACGTGTCGCTCGCGCTCCCGCACGCCCGTACGCTGGGAGAGGCGTTCCAGATGACCAACTTCCTGCGCGACGTGGGCGAAGACATCGACGAACTCGACCGCGTCTACCTTCCGATCAACACGCTCGAACGATTCGGATCGAGCGTCGAAGAGATTCGCGACAAGGAGGCGACGCCGGCGTTCCGGAAAGCGATGGAGACGGAACTCCACCGGACAGAGAAACTCTACAAGGAGGGAATCAAAGGTATCGCGCATCTTCCACGTGACTGTCAGTTCGCCATCCTCGTCTCGGCGATTCTCTACGTCGAGCACCACCGGCTCATCCGTGAGCGCAACTACGATACGCTCTCGCAGACGCCGAGTCTCTCCAAACGGCGCAAACTCTCGCTGCTGGCGCGCGCCCGCTGGCACTGGACGTGGAACAAAGATCCCGAGGCCGTGTTCCTGAAGGTGTCGTGCGTGTCGAACGCGGAGACCCGCACTCGCGGCGATCGCGTCTCGCCGTCTCCGACCCAGTGATCAGAGCCACGGCGGTGCGGGGACGTCGAACCGTTCTGTGTACCAGAGTCCGACGCCGAGCAGCGCCGCCAGCACGACTGCGAGCCACTGGCCGTAGACGGCGTTGATACTCCCCCACAGCAGGACGAACGAGACGAGGTCGTCGAGCATAAACGCACACTCCTCGAGCCGCGTCCGGAGGTCGGTCCACGCGAACGCCGCGTCGAGGGTGACGACGGCGACCGTCGCTGATATTACCCATCCCGCGTAGTTCGACAGCGGGACGCCGTAGAAGGCGACGGCGGAGTTGTACGGCCACACCGCCAGCGGCGTCGCCGCGAGGTCGTACGTCCAGAAGCCGATGGCGACGGCACCGGGATCGAGGACGAGGTCCATCACAAGCACAGTCGCAACAACGACTGGCACGCGCACGAGCGCAGCTCGCGCCCGGTCGCCGAGCAGGAGCAGACACAGCAGATACGCGTTCGCCACCAGCGGCAGGAAGAAGATAGGGAGCCCGAACGGAACCTTCCCGAGGAGCATCGGACCGAGGTTGACGCCGTACTCGAAGACGCCGTACGGGAGGCCGGTCGTCGTACCGATATACTCGATAACGTATGCGTACAGCGTGAGCAGGCCGATTGCGGCGGCTGCGCGCCGCCCGATGAGTGGGAGCAGTCCGACGATAAGGGGGAGCCGCATCACCGCTGTCCCGAAGATGACGAGTAGCGGGTGGAAAACCAGCGGCTCCGGAATGAGGACGCGCTCTGCGCTCGCGAGCAGCATCACCGCGCCGACGAGCGGAAAGACGACGGCGATGGTGAACCGATTCTCGGCGACCAGCGCATTCAGTCGTCGCTCGATGTGCGCCCGGTCAACCATAGATGAGCACCCACAGCGCGGCATTTGTGAGGAGCGCACCGGCAACAGTGTTGACGACCGGGAACCACCAGTACGCGCGATCGACGCGCACGTCGGAGAGCGCGATGGTCGCGACGAACAGCGGGTAGAAGGCGAACACCGCACCCAAGAACGGATGTAGAAGGCCGAACGCGACCGCCGCAGCGAGCCAGAGCGCGCCACAGTAGGCGTAGGTTCGCGACTCACCGAGCCGAGTGGCGGTCGTTTCGATGCCGGCCGCGCGATCCGGTTCGATGTCCGGAATCGCAGAGAAGGTGTGCATCGCCATCGCCCACAGCCAGCCCCCGGCGAGTGCGAGTAGCGGCGGCGGTGCGCCCGCGATGGCTGCGTACGCGACCACCCCGGGGAGGACGTACAGCCCGTTCGACAGCGAGTCCAGCCCGGGGTGCGTCTTGAATCGCAGCGGCGGCGCGGAGTACTCGGCTCCAAGGAGCAGGAACGCTGCCATCGCGACCGCGCCCGCGGTCGGGAGTAGCGGAAGGAAGGCGAGTCCCGCGAGTCCGGTCACGGCGACCGCGACTGGGACGGTGTCGTCCCCGCGGTAGCGCACCTCCTGGTCGTCCTTCTTCGGGTTCGTGGCGTCCACGTCGCGGTCAAAGATGTCGTTCACGCCGTACAGGAAGACGTTCGCCGGCACCAGGAAATATGCGAACAGTGCGAACGCCACCGGGGCGAACAGTTCGCTGCGCGTCTCGGCGGCGTACGCGACGCCGACGACGACCGGCCCGGCGAGATAGAGCCAGAAGCGCGGTCGCGAGACGCGGAGTAGATAGCCGACGCGCGTGTCGCGGTCGGGAACGATGCCGAGGACGCTCATTCAGGCGTCGTCGATGAGGGCTTCGGCGGTGTGTTCTCCCGAAATCAGACACATCGGGACGCCGATGCCGGGCGTCGTGTACGAGCCGGTGAAGTAGAGCCCGTCGAGCTTCTTCGAGCGGTGTGGCGGTCGGAGCATCGCCGTCTGGCGGAGCGTGTGAGCCATTCCGAGCGCAGTTCCCTGCATAGAGTTGTAGCGGCTCGCGAAGTCGTCGACGGAGAACTGCTCTTCGACGACGATGCGGTCACGGAGGTCGACACCCGTGTTCGTCTGTAGGTCATCGAGCACTGTCTCGCGATACGCTGCGCGAATCTCGTCAGTGTCTTCCAGGCCGGGCGCGATGGGCACGAGCACGAACAGATTGGAGTGGCCCTCCGGGGCGACGGAGTCGTCGGTCTGTGAGGGGGCACAGACGTAGTAGGCGGGGTCGTCTGGCCACGCCGGCTCGTCGAAGATCTGCTCGAAGTGGGGGTCCCAGTCTTCGGGCAACACGAGCGTGTGGTGTTCGATTGGATCGATATCTCCCTCGACGCCCATGTACATGAGAAATGCAGAGGGCGCGTACGTCCGCGACTCCCAGTAGTCGGCGTCGTAGCCCCGTTCGTGTTCGGGTAACAGCTCCTGTTCGGTGTGGGCGTAGTCGGCGTCGGAGACGACACGGTCCGCACTCGCGCGCTCGCTGTCGGCGAACTCGATATCGAACCCTTCGCGCCGGGAGACGATTTCGGTCACCTCGGCGTTCGTCTCGAAGCTGACGCCGAGTTCGTGGCCGAGGTCGACGAGCGCGGCGACGACGGCCGCCAGTCCGGACACCTCGCCGTCGCCGACGTGCATCTGGTCGCGGGTCGCGGTCTCTGGGTCGCCACCTTCGGGGTAGAAGACGCCCATGTTGAAATCGACGTGGCTCATCATATTGTAGATCGCGGGCGTGTTCTTCGGCGAGCCGCCGAGGAACACCAGCGTGTACTGCATAATCTGCTGGAGCCGCGGATTGTCGAAGTAGTCGGCCACGTAGTCGTCCATCGTCCCGAGGAGTTGGAGCCCGATTGGTGCGGCGCGCATCACGTCGAGGTCGACCCAGTCGCGCAGGCGAGGGCGATCCTCGTAGACGAACTGCTCCATCGCCGTCTCGTAGTGGACGCCGGAGGTGTCGAGATACGACTCCAGCTTCTCGCCCGCACCCGGTTCGAGCGCCTCGAACGTCTCGATGTTCTTCGAGAGGTCTGGGAGCATATCGACGTAGCGCGCGCCGGCTTCCTCGCCGAAACCGGGGGCATTCGCCGCGGTGCCGCCGTCGCTCGCGCCCCGCTGTCCGTTCTTGAAAAAGATACGGTAGTGCGGGTCAAGCCGCTGGAGATCGTAGTAGTCGCTCGGTCTCCGCCCGAAATGGTCGAAGAACCGCTCGAATACGTCGGGCATCAGATACCACGACGGCCCCATATCGAACGTGAAGCCGTCGCGTCGGAGTGAGGCGGCCCGACCCCCGAGCTGGTCGTGTTGTTCGTAGACGGTGACGTCGAAGCCGGCGTCGGCCAGATAGCAGGCCGTCGAGAGGCCGCCGAAGCCGCTCCCGATGACGGCTATCGACTCGGAGCGTGACATACGTGAAAGTGGGGCCACAGCGTAGAAAAGCCACCGGTAGTTGCCGTGAACCCGATGGAGACGGCGGATTCTGTCCTCCGGCGACCGACGAACTCCACACCCACGCCGACAGCGCTATGCCCACGGCTCCGAACGTCCGGTATGCACATCGAGCCGTTCGACCTGGAGCGTTTCTTCGATCGCTTCGAACACGACGCCGAGATTATGCTCGCGGAGTCGGGTATCGAGTCGCGCTCGACCGCCGAATTCGACACCGATCCCGGCGAGCTGGGCTACGTCATTCCGACCGGCGGCGACCCAAAACTTCGCGAACAGGTCGCCGCCCGCTACGACCGGTCGGGCGACGAGGTGTTGTTCACCTGTGGTGCACAGGAGGCGAACTTCACGACGTTCGCGGCTGTGATGGGTGACCACGCCGTTACCGTCACGCCGACGTATCAGTCCCTGTCGGCCGTCCCAGACGCCTTCGGCGAGGTGACGACCGTCGACCTCGACTCGCCGGAGTGGACGATCGATACCGACCGCGTGCAGGACGCTCTTCGCCCCGATACGGCCGTGCTCGTCGTCAACAACCCAAACAATCCGACCGGGCGCTACCACGACGAGACGACGATGCGCGAGCTGTACGACATCGCCGCGGACAACGGCACCTATCTGCTGTGTGACGAAGTGTACCGGCTGCTGGCAGACGAGCCGCTCCCGCCGGTCGCCTCCTACGGCGAGTACGGCATCTCCACCTCGTCGGTAACGAAGGCACACGGCTTGGCCGGCTGTCGGTTCGGCTGGGTCGCCGGTCCCGCTGAGGTCATCTCCGCGGCGGCCAACTGGAAGGATTACACCACTATCTCCCCGTCGACGTTCGGCCAACACGTCGCGAAGCAGGCCCTCGACCGCGAGGACGAGATTCTGGCCGAGAACCGCGCGCAGGCCCGCGATCATCGTGAGCGCGTCGGCGACTTTCTCGACAACCACGGAATGACGTGGCGTGAGCCAACCGGCGTCAACGGCTTCCCGACCGTCCCCGACGGCTTCGCGACCGGGCAGTCGTTCTGTGAGGCGTTCGTTCGCGAGGAGTCGGTACTGCTCGCCCCGGGAGACGCATTCGGCGTCCCCGACCGCTTCCGTATCGGCTTCGGACTCGCGAGTGAGGAACTCGACGAAGGGCTCAGCCGGCTCGATACGTTTCTGTCTCGCCACGCTTGAGGGCTATCGCACCGTTTATACCGATAAGGCGGAAAAGCAGGATTATGGCACGAGAGCAGACTGAGGTCCGTGAACTGCAGGAAGGAAACTACGTGATGATCAACGATACGCCGTCGGTCATCACTGCCTACAGCACGTCTAAACCGGGCAAGCACGGCAGCGCAAAGGCCCGTGTCGAGGGACAGGGCGTCTTCGACGGTGGGCAAAAGCGCAACTTCACCAACCCCGTCGACGCGAAGGTGTGGGTGCCGATTATCACTCGCAAGCAGGGACAGGTCGTCTCCACGAGCCCCGGCGAGATGCAGGTGATGGACCTCGAAACGTACGATACGTTTACGATGCGCGTTCCCGACGATATCAACGTATCGGCCGACGACGACATCGAATTCCTGGAGTACGAAGACCAGCGCAAGGTCGTTTAAGCTGCGCGTCGAAGCCCGGCTATGTCTCAGTTTCCGGGCGCAAATACCGCCCCTGACGACGCACGGTATGCCGTCGTCGGTGCACCGCTTGATGTCTCGACCACCTTTCAGCCGGGGACGCGGTTCGGCCCAAACCGCATCCGCCGGTTTGCACGGACCTTCGACGACTACGACCACCGAACGGATTCCTTCTTCACCGACTGTGCCGTCCACGATGCCGGTGACCTCCACGCGTGGGACGACGCCGGCGAGTATCTCGACTTCCTCGAGACCGACCTTCGCGAGTGGCACGACCGAGGCGCGACACCGCTGCTCGTCGGTGGTGAACACACTGTCAGTGTCGCCGGGGTGCGCGCTGCCGACCCCGACGTGTTCGTCACCGTCGACGCGCATCTCGATTTACGGACAGAGTACGACGGCAACGAGCTCTCCCACGCGACTGTGACCCGCCACGCCCTCGATGTCGCCGACGAAGCCGTCATCATCGGCGCGCGCACCGGCTCGCAAGCAGAGTACGAACGGGCCGGCGAGCCGGACGTGACCATCGTCCCACCCGAGAACGTGGGCGAGTGGACGCCTGATTTCAATGGTGACGTGTATCTCTCGGTCGATATCGACGGTGCGGACCCGGCCTTTGCGCCCGGAACGGGAACGACGGAGCCGTTCGGACTCACCTCACGCGAGATGCGCGACGTGGTCCGGAAGGTCGCCCCCGACTGTGTCGCCTTCGACACCGTTGAGGTGAACGACCGCGACGACGGCCAGGCCGCGTCACTCGCTGGGAAGCTGCTCCGCGAGTTCGTCTTCACGCACGCAGACACACGCCGAGAGTCGACCAACTGACGCCGACGGAGCCGAGAGAGCCGAGCGACTAACACGCCGGCGCGCGTGGCTCCGGTATGCAGCTTTCCGAGTTCACCGAGCGACTGGACGCCGAGCTACAGGTCGACCAGTGGGCCGGCGCGGATTATGCCGTTAACGGCCTGCAGGTCGGGCCGGAGTTAGCGGAGATCGAACACGTCGCCTTCGCCGTCGACGGGGTGGTCGAGACGTTCGAGCAAGCAGCCGCCGCCGGTGCTGACGCGCTGGTCGTTCACCACGGCATCTCGTGGGGCGGTATCGACCGCGTGACTGGCAAGGAGTACGAGCGCGTGCAGACGCTTCTGGACGAGGATATCGCGCTGTACGCCGCTCACGCGCCCCTCGACGCCCATGCCGACTACGGTAACGCCGCACAGCTGTGCGACCGGCTCGGGCTCGATATCGTCGCGCCCTTCGGCGAGAACGGACCGGGTCACGCCGGCCAGCGCGGGCACGCGGCGATGCCGTTCACGACCGCCGAACTCCGTGACGAACTCGCCCAACTGGAGGGAGCCGACGACGTGCAGGTCCTCGACTTCGGCCCCGACGAGCTCTCGGATATCGCCGTACTCACCGGGAGCGGGACCGACTGGCTGGACGAGGCGCGCGATCTCGGCGTCGATGCGCTCGTGACTGGAGAAGGAAAACAGCCAGCCTACCACGAAGCCAAAGAGGCGGGTATCTCGGTGTTTCTCGCCGGTCACTACGCGACAGAGACGCTCGGTGTAAAGGCGCTCCAGTCGCTCGTCGAGGAGTGGGGACTCGACACGACGTACATCTCTCACCCGACCGGGCTATAACGACTCGACATCGAGCGAAAAGCCCCACTCTGCGTTCGCATTCTCTCCCTCGGTCGCTGTCTCTGACTCCTGTTCGAGCGGCCACATCGTGTACGTGGCCGCAAATCGGTACTCACCGGTCGGCAGACAGCGCTCGGTGTCAGGACCGGCGTACAGCCCGACGAACGCGGTCAGCGTGCCGCCGGCGGGTATCGACACCGTCCCGTACTCCGCCGTCTGTGCCAGCGGCTCGGTCAGCCGCCAGCACGCCTCGCCGTCAGCGACCGGATACGTCGGCTGCTCACGCTCGGGAACGCCTTCGATCGAGCGCTCGGAGTGCGGGAGCAGCATATAGGTCTGGTCCGTGCTCGCGACGTGTCGGAAGACGACATCGCGGTACTCTCCGATGGTGACGGTCTCGTCGGTCGGATTGTCGACGTCGACTCGTATCACCGCCGGGCCGTCGGGTGTGACGAACTCATCGACGACGGTCACGGCAGGATCGACGGCGATGGGTGGGCTGTCGTCGCTCGCAGCCAGCGTGACGCGGCCGGTAGCGTCGCCCGGCTGTTCGAGTTCGTCGGTGTCGGTCGGTGTGTCCGTCTCCGTCGGCGTGTCTGTCTCGGTGTCCGCCCCGTCATCTCCTGGGCCACCGGGTCCGGTGCAGCCGGCGAGTCCGACCGCGGCCACGATGCCAGTCGCGCGCAGGAGTGTGCGCCGTGTCGGGCGCTGTTTGTCGACCATACGCGCCATAGAGTGTTCTCGGAGATAAGCCGGATGGAGGCACAAAGCCGTGTTTGAGTCTCGAAATCCAGCGACTGGAACCTGAGAGTCAGTGTACGAACGCGTCAGATGAGAAGCCACGCGGCAACGACGGCGAGCGCGCCGGTGGCCGTCGACGCGACGGCGTGGACCCGGAGCTTGTCGAGCAGCGCGTGGGCGTTTTCGGAGAGCTGTGCGACCTCGCCGACCTCCGTGCCCGTCTCGCATTCGGGGAGGAAATCCATCGCGACGTGGAGGAAGACGCCGGCACCGAAGCCGAACAGGACGGCCTTCATCTCTGTTGAGAACGCCGGGTCAAGCAGCGCGACCGGAATCGCAGTCAGTCCGATACCAGCCGCCGGTAACAGCAGCACCGACACTGGCTTGCCGGCGCTTCGGAGCCGTCGCGCCGCGGCGTAGCCGGCCGGTCCCTTGTGCGAGACGATAGAGAGTCCGAGCAGATAGCCAACTGTCGGGAGTGCGGCGTAGATGGTGCCGATGACGAGCCCGGCAGAGAGAGCGTGTGCGGTGATCTGTGCGGCGGTACTGTCGAATGCCGAGTCGACGTGCGAGAGCCGGTGGCCGATAGTGTGGCCACCGTAGGCGGCGAGCAGTCCCAGCGCGACGCCGATACCGCCGGCTTTCGGACCGAGCACGCCACCACTCTCGGTGCCGAGTGCGAACGCCTGTGGAAGTAAGAACAGACTCGCGGAGGTGACCATCGCCCCTGCCGAGAGGCCGTATCCCCAGACGAGCCGGCGGGCGTTCTGCTTTCCCGCTGCTCGCGCGCCCGGCACGGCGAAGCCGGCCATCGCGAGAAAGGCCACGGCGGAGACGACGAGCACTTTCTGCTCGCCTGCACTGTACCCCACCGCGAGCAACACGACCAACGCGACCGTCGCCACGATACCGACGAGCGAGCGCCCGCTTGTCTGTGTCCGTGCAGTTTCGTCTGCCATTACTAATTTCAAGTATAAGATTAATAATAAGGCCGTCGGTTCACAACGATTAGGAAGCAGTTAGTAACTACCGCGTCGCGGATTTCCAGTCGCGAAGCGAGAGCACCGAACCGTCCAACTCGTCAGGGTCAGCCTCAGTCGCAGCCCACCGGAACATCGGAGCCACGTCCTCGGGGTCGCGGCCCTGCATCCCGTCGGTCAGCTCCGTGGAGACCTGTCCGGGGTCGACGACCGCCACCGAATAGTCGAGCTCGGCAGCAAACTGCCGGACGAGTGCCTCTGTGAATGCCTTCGAGGCGGCGTAGGAGCCGAAGCCGGCCTTCGCGTCGCGGGCAATCGTCCCCGAGGGGACGAGCAGGCGCGCGTCGTCGGCCAGATGCGGGAGCGCCTCGCGTATCGTCGCGAAGACGCCCCGTCCGTTCACCTGTGTGTGCTCGTCGAAGGCGGCGTAGGACTCCTCAGCAAGCGGTGTCTCGCCAGGTGCGCCGTGATAGACGCCGGCGTTAGCGAACACGGTGTCGATTGCGCCCCCTTCTCGGGCAGCCGTCTCCATCAGCCGCTCCATATCGTACTCGTCGCGCACGTCGGCCCGCTGAACAATTGCCTCGCCGCCTGCCTCGTGAACATCGCTTGCGACGGCGTCGAGGGCGTCCTTCGACCGAGCACAGCAGACGACGCGGTCCCCGTTGTGTCCGTACTCGCGTGCGAGGGCCGCGCCGATTCCGCGGCTCGCGCCCGTGATAACGACAGTGTCCATACTTGGAATAAGTGGGCTCGGCGTATGGAGTTTGTTACTCGTCGCGTCGATTCAGGTTCTGGCGGGTAAACTGCGGCTGTGTGCTGATGCCCGACTTCGATTTCGTGAACGACCGGTACAACAGCCCGACGAGTCCGAGCGAGAGCACCGCGGCCACCACCGTCACCTCCAGCGACGCGAACAGGTACAACAGCGCGGTCGACGGCATCGCGAACGCGAGCAAAATCCCGTAGATGAGCCGACTCGCCAGCTTCCGGAACATCGGCGGATCGTCCGGAAACTCCACCGTCGCCTCCAGATTTCCTCGCTCGACGGTGTCGAGCACATCCTCTAGCTTCGGCGGCACGCGAAACAGCGACTGTGTCGTCTCCGACAGCTGCGTACCCGTGTCTCGAACCGCGTCGCGAACTCCCTCTTCGATGTATCCTTCCTCACCGAGATACTCGGTCGCGACGGTGATGAAGTCGAACTCGGGGTCGAGCGTCACACAGACGCCCTCCACGACCGTCGCGACGCGCAACACGAGCGCGAGATTCGGTGGCAGCCGCAGCGGGAACTCATAGAGCGTATCCTCGATCTGGGTGACGATCTGCTGGACGCGGTACTGCTCGATATCCTCGCCGCGGGCGTCTGCGATGGCGAGCTCCATCACCTCGCTCATCACTTCGCGGTCAGCCTCCGGCGAGAGCGTCCCCATGCTCACCAGCGCGTCAAGCACGGCGTCCGTATCCTGACGCGCGATCGCGACGTAGAAGTCGATGATCTTCTCCTGTATGAACGGGTCGACGCGGTCGCTCATCCCGAAGTCGTAGAAGACGAGGGTGCCGTCGGGCTGGACCGCGAGGTTACCGGGATGCGGGTCGGCGTGGAAGACGCCGTCGTCGACGATCATCTGGAGATACACCCGCTGGAGTGTCTCGGCTAGCCGTGTCCGGTCCACATCAAGCTCGTCGAGACGCTCCACGTCGTTGATTTTCGTCCCCGGCACGTACTCCATCGTCAGCACGCGGTTGGTAGACTGTTCCTCGTATACGTCGGGAATCCGGAGTCGGTCGTCACTCTTGAAGTTCGCGCGAATTTCGCGGAGCATCTTCCGCTCGCGGTTGTAGTCCATCTCGTCGCGAATCACGCGGGAGAACTCGTTCGCGAGCGTCTCCATCGAGAACGACCGCGACTGGTCGACGAACCGCATCAACAGCGGCAACAGCGTGGAGATGACCCAGAGGTCAGCCTCGACGAGCGACTCGACGTTCGGACGGCGAATCTTCACCGCCACCTGCTCACCATCGAGTTCAGCGATGTGGACCTGTCCGAGCGACGCGCCGCTGATGGGGTCGGTGTCAAACTCGTCGAACGCCTCCTCGACGGGACCGAGGTCTTCTTCCAACACCTGTCTCGCGTCGGCCCACTCGGCCGGCGGGACGCGGTCCTGCAGCTGCTCGAACTCCTCGATGTATTCAGGCGGCAATACGTCGGGCCGCGTCGAGAGTAACTGGCCGAGCTTGATGAACGTCGGCCCGAGCGTGAGCAGCGACTCGAGCAGCGACCGCGCGCGCCGGCGACGCGTCTCGCTGTCGACGCTCCGTCCGCGTCCGAATAGGATGAACCGCTTCCGGTCGCGAGCGTAGGCTAGCAGTAGCGGCAGGAACTGCACCGCGACGACGACGAACCGCCGATACGCACGAAGGATCGCCACGTCAGGCGTCCGAGACCGGGACGCTCGTTCCGCCCGTCACTGCGATCTTCGGGAGCGTCACCGTCAGGACGCCGCGTTCAACCGTTGCGGTCGCGTTCGTCGCGTCCACTGTCGGCGGTAGCGGCAGCTCGGTATCGAGAAACAGCGATCGCTCCTCGGTGGCGTAGCGGAACGCCGTCGGAACGTCCTTGTCGCGGCGTGCCTCGATGCGGAGCCGGCCGCCCTCGGCGGTCACGTCGACTGTGTCGGCCGTGACTCCCGGGAGGTCGAGAACGACGCGATACGCCTCGTCACTCTCGAGTAGATCGGCGAACACCGCTTCCGGTAGATTCCCCAGGGCCTCGCGAAGCGTACTCATACTCTCATAGATGGTCGCACGAGCGAAAAATCCCCCGGTGGCGTGACACTGACGCGTTCGGGTAGCTTTATCCGGACACCCGCCAACGACGTTGGTATGCTTCGCGTGCGGGCACCGGCCACGAGTGCGAATCTTGGGAGTGGCTTCGACACCTTCGGCGTCGCGCTTGACCGACCTAGCGACGTGGTCACTGTCGAGAAGGCCGACCGCACCACTATCGACGTGTCGGGCGTCGGCGCGCAGTTCATCCCCGAAGATCCGGATAAAAACACCGTCGGTGCCGTCGCCGAGGCGCTCGACGCGCCTGCACATATCAGTATCGAGAAGGGCGTCCGGCCGGCGTCGGGACTTGGCTCTTCAGCAGCCAGCGCCGCCGCTGCCGCCGTCGCGCTCAACGAACTGTACGACCGCGGAAAGACCCGTGAGGAGCTGGTCCCGATCGCCGCTATGGGTGAGGCCGTCGTCTCCGGCGATGCCCACGCCGACAATGTTGCTCCGTCGATTCTCGGCGGCTTCACCATCGCCCGCGACGATGGCGTCACCTGTCTCGACGCCGACATCTCGCTGGTCGCCTGTCTCCCCGAGATCGTCATCTCGACGCGGGACGCCCGAAAGGTCGTCCCCGAGCAGGCACGTATGTCTGAGGTAATCGAGACGGTCCGCAACGCTGCCACCCTGACGGCAGGTATCGCCCGGTCGGACCCGATGCTCGTCGGCCGCGGTATGGACGATCCAATTGTCACGCCGGCGCGCGCTAAGCTCATCGACGGCTACGATGCCGTCCGACAGGCGGCCTTCGACGCCGGCGCAAGCGGAGTCACCATCTCTGGAGCCGGCCCCGGTATCCTCGCCGCCTGTCCCAACGGCACACAGCGGGATATTGCGCTCGCGACGGTCGAAGCGTTCGCCGAGAACAGTATCGATGCCCGCGCGTTCCAGACCGCTATCGGCCCTGGCGCGACCGTGTTGTAGCTGGCGAACAGGTGACTCGGTACGCACAGCGCGGCGTCACGCTCCCGTCTCGGGCGCTGTGGACGGTTGCTCAGAGCACGCGGGCGGTGGTGCGGTATCGTGTAAAAATGTCCGCCGCTACTGGAAGCCGATCTTTCCGGAGTTTCCCGCCCGGTTCATACCCGAGGAGTTCCCTTTGAACTGGTCTTCGATGCCCTCGTAGTAGTCGCGGATGTCCTCGTTGATGGTTGGGCGGACGCTGTCGAGTGCCTGCCTGAAGTGCCGCATCTCGACGGTATCGGCGTCGTCGTCCTCGCGTAGTGCCTCGATGGCTGCTTCTCTCGCGATGGACTCCAGATCGGAGCCGACGTAGCCGTCGGTAATCTCCGCGAGCTCGCGCAGGCTCACGTCCGGCGACAGCGGCATATCCTCGGTGTGGATGTTGAGAATCTGCTCGCGACCTTCGAGGTCAGGTTCGCCTATCATCACGAGCCGGTCGAATCGTCCCGAACGGATGAGTGCCGGATCGATCATGTCCGGACGGTTCGTCGCTGCGATGACCATTACGTCGCCCATATCTTCGAGGCCGTCGAGTTCCGTCAGTAGTTGATTGACGACGCGCTCGCTCACGTTCGTCCCGGTGCTGCCGCCGCGACTGGGCGCCAACGAGTCGAGTTCGTCGAAGAAGATAACCGTTGGTGCGACCTGTCGGGCCTTCCGGAACGTCTGGCGAATGGCCTTCTCTGACTCGCCGACCCACTTCGAGAGCAGCTGCGGGCCGCGGACGGAGATAAAGTTCGCGTTCGTCTCGTTGGCGACCGCCTTCGCCATCAGCGTCTTGCCCGTGCCGGGTGGCCCGTACAGTAGGACGCCAGCCGGCGGATCGATGCCGAAGCGATCGAACTTCTCGGGCGAGGAGAGCGGCCACTCGACGGCCTCCTGCACCTGCTCTTTCGCGTCCGCCAGCCCTCCGACCTGCTCCCACGAGAGCTTCGGCAGTTCGACGAGCACCTCCCGCATCGCAGACGGACTCACTTCATTGAGCGCGTCCTCGAAGTCCTCGCGCTTGATAATCATCTGGTCGATGAGACTCGGCGGAATGTCCTCCTCGTCGAGATCGATTTCGGGGAGGTAGCGCCGGAGCGCCTTCATCGCTGCTTCCTTCGTCAGGCTCTCG
This sequence comes from Halobacteriales archaeon, assembly GCA_034521675.1. Lineage (GTDB taxonomy): Archaea > Halobacteriota > Halobacteria > Halobacteriales > Haloarculaceae > Halosegnis. Next base: position 72,769 of record JAXHLZ010000012.1, read on the forward strand.
ATGTCGGCTCCGACGAAGCCGTGGGTGTCATCAGCCAGGGAGTCGAGCGACACGTCGTCCGACAGCGGCATCCCACGGGTGTGAATCTGGGCAATCTCCTTTCGCCCCTTCTCGTCGGGGACGCCGATCTCGATCTCGCGGTCGAACCGGCCCGGGCGACGGAGCGCGGGGTCGACGCTGTCTACGCGGTTCGTCGCCCCAATGACGACGACCTGGCCGCGCGACTCCAGCCCGTCCATCATCGTCAGTAGCTGTGCGACGACGCGCCGCTCGACCTCGCCGGTCACGTCCTCCCGTTTTGGCGCGATGGAGTCCAGCTCGTCGATGAAGATGATAGAGGGCGACTCCTCGGTCGCCTCCTCGAAGATCTCGCGCAGCTGTTGTTCGCTTTCTCCGTAGTATTTCGAGATAATCTCCGGGCCGGCGATAGAGAAGAAGCTCGCCGAGGTCTCGTTGGCGACGGCCTTCGCGAGCAGCGTCTTCCCCGTGCCGGGCGGCCCGTGCAACAGGACACCCTGTGGCGGCTCGATACCGAGCTTCGAGAAGATCTGCGGATGTTTCATCGGCAGCTCGACCATCTCGCGGACGCGTTGAATCTCGTCGCCGAGTCCGCCGATGTCCTCGTAGGTGATGCCGCTGCCGGTCTTCTCGAAGCCCGAGATCGGCTCTTCACGCAGCTCGACTTCCGTGTCCTCGGTGATGAGACAGACGCCGTCGGGGTCGGTCTCGATAGCGATGAGCGGAATCGCCTGTCCCGGCGAGCGCATAAATGGATGGTTCGTCGAGGACATCACGGGGACGATATCGCGCTCGACGACCGGTCGCTTCAGAATCTGGCGCTTCACCATCCCGGCGGCGTCGGAGCCGAACTGGACGGACGCCTCCTCTGGCGGCGCGAGCACGAGCTTGTCGGCCTTCGTCGCCTCGGCCTTCGTGATAGTGACGCGCTCACCGATACCCACATCGGCGTTCTGTCGCGTGAAGCCGTCGATGCGGACGGTGTCGGTGTTCCAGTCCTGCCGGTCTGCGCGCCACACCTTCGCCGCGGTGGTGTCAGCGCCTTCGATTTCGATGATGTCTCCCGGCGAGAGCTTGAGGTGAAGCAGCGTATCCGGATCGAGTCGAGCGATGCCGCGCCCGGAATCGTTCGGGTACGCCTTCGCCACCTCTAGTTGGACCTCGTTCATTGGCGTGGTATCTACTCACACTCGGAGGTCCCGAGAGATATGTCTTGTGCTCGTTACGGCTAGCGATTTAGCTGAATTGAGGCGATATCATAGTCCCATCGCCTCGATCTGCTCCTGATACCGATTCCGGATGGTGACCTCGGTCACCTGTGCGACGTCGGCAACCTCGCGCTGGGTCTTCTTTTCGTTGCACAGCAGCGAGGAGGCATAGATAGCCGCGGCCGCGTACCCCGTCGGCGACTTTCCCGAGAGCAGCCCCTTCTCAGCGGTCTCGTCGATAATCTCATTCGCCTTCGCGCGTACCTCGTCACCGGCGTCGAGCGAGGAGCAGAACCGCGGTACGTACTTCTTCGGGTCGACCGGCTCCATCTCCAAGCCCAGTTCCTGTGAGAGATACCGGTAGGTGCGACCGATCTCCTTGCGTTCGACCCGCGACACCTCCGATATCTCCTCCAACGAGCGCGGAATCCCCTCCTTCCGGCAGGCGGCGTACAGTGTGGCCGTCGAAACCCCCTCGATGGAGCGGCCGCGGATGAGATCCTCTTTGAGTGCGCGCCGATAGATGACGGAGGCGACCTCGCGGACCGAGTGCGGGACGCCGAGCGCCGATGACATCCGGTCGATTTCACTCAGTGCGAACTGGAGATTGCGCTCGCCGGCGTCCTTCGTCCGGATTCGCTCTTGCCACTTACGGAGCCGGTGCATCTGACTCCGCTTCTCTGAGGAGATTGATCGCCCGTACGCGTCCTGATTCTTCCAGTCGATCTGGGTCGTTAACCCCTTGTCGTGCATCGTCTTGGTCGTCGGTGCGCCGACGCGTGATTTCGACTGTCGCTCGGAGTGGTTGAACGCGCGCCACTCCGGGCCCCGGTCGATGTTCGACTCCTCGACGACGAGCCCACACTCCTCACAGACGACCTCGTGGTCCCCCGTCGCCACGAGTGACTCGGTTCCGCACTCCGGACAGGTGTCCTCGACCGCCGTCGTCTCCTCGCTCTCGGCGGTCTCCGTCGTCTCCTCACTCTCGCCGGTTTCCCGGGTTCGGGTGCGTTCGCGACTGGGTCGTGTCATCGTATCACTTCTCACGTTCGAACCAAGTATAAAACTATCCGGGTATCTGACCTCCGCGGGAGGGAAGAACCGGCCCACTGGGGGATGTCTGACATGTGTCGATTCCGGCTCGCGGTGGGCAATTTATAACAGATCGCGACGGTCGGATGACCGCCGACACGACAGCTCTATCGGCGTCGGTCGAAAATCCCGTCTATGCCCGTCATCGAGTGTGACACTGCCGACGCGCGCAATCGGCTCCGTGAGGCCGGCGTCGAGATTACGCCCGGCAACACCGACCACGAGCAGTGGCGTGCGGGCGACGGTGACGCTACCGTCGTCGCCTACGAGGGAAAGGTTGTGATCCAGGGGACGGGGACCGACCGACTCGTCGGGCTCATCCGTGGGGGTGGTGGTCGTGCCTACGTCTACTTCGACGGCGCGTGTCGGGGAAATCCCGGCCCCGCGGCTATCGGCTACGCTATCGTCACCGGCGACGGAATCATCACAGAGGGTGGTGAACAGGTCGGGCGGATGACGAACAATCGCGCCGAGTACGCGGCGCTCGTCCGGGCGCTGGAGGCCGCGACCGCACACGGCTTCGATACGCTCGAAATCCGGGGTGACTCACAGCTCGTCGTCAAGCAGGTGCGCGGCGAGTGGAACACGAACGACCCCGACCTCCGCGAGCGCCGGGTCCGAGTGCGGGAGCTACTGTCCGGGGTCGACTGGAGCATCGAACACGTTCCGCGAGAAATAAACGAGCGGGCCGACAAACTAGCGAACGACGCCTTCGATGCTTCCCAATGAGATTTGTGACGAGGCGGAACGCCTGACGAAACTCGCCCGCGAGGTCGAACAGCGCGGCGAGAGCGACGCGCCGTTCGACGGCGACGAGCCGATGGTATCCGAGGCCGACCGCTACCGACAGCGGCGCGACGCGCTGCTCGCCGAGCACGACTACGTCGCTAGAGTTCGGTCCGGCGACACTGACGCGTATCTCGTCTTACACCCCGACGACTGGCTCGAGGACGGCACCGTCGTGATGGAGCGGGTGGACACCGATGAGTCGATTGAGCGCCAGCTGTCCGGTACGGGTGACGCCGACGACTGGAACGCGGTCGAGACGCACAATCGCGCGATTGCCGAGCGTATCGAGCAGGAGTACGACGAGCGACACGGCTACAACGCCCACCGGCTTGCCGACTTCGCCGGTAACCACTACGCGAAGCCAATCGAGCAGCTCACGCCCGCCGAGCGCGGCGAGTTTCTGACGGAGTACTATCCGCGCAACGCCTTTGCCGACGAAACCCAACGCGAGGTCGTCGATGAATCTGTCGAGCTGACGGTCGAGACTGCGGAGTCGACGTAGGCGCGGCTATCGAAACGAATTAAATAAAACCGATATTTCGGTTACTCCAGTCGCGCTTTGAGCGCCTCTGCGCGCTCCTCGTCGGCGGTGAATCTTTCGAACTCCCACACGTACTGTTTGAGCAGCACGTCCACGCCCTTCTCGGTGAGCTCATACTGGTTCGTTCGCTTGTCCAGTTCGCTCTTCTCGACGAGATCGAGTTCGACGAGGTCGTCGAGATTCGGGTAGAGACGGCCGTGATTGACCTCTGTCCCGTAGTACGCTTCGAGTTCGCGTTTGATGGCGAGCCCGTAGCGCGCCTCCTCTGCGAGGATCGTGAGGATGTTGCGCTGGAACGCAGTGAGTTCGCTTGCGATACTTAGTGTGCCCGTAACTGATTGTGCCTCTGACATAGTACTGTTACGCTCTGTAGCGTATTTAACACTTGGCGAACATTCGTTCTGACAGTGGGCTCGCCATCGTGTCTACCTCGCTATTCGTCTTGATAGGCTTTAGAGAGTTTCGGTACCTACTCTCAGTATTCTTCACGGAATATCTGTCGTGTAGGGCAATCGAAAGTGGTTTTTGGCGCCCAGCCACACCGCGGTGTATGGTAAATCTCTGGGAAGATATGGAGACGGGTCCAAACGCACCCGAGGAAATCTACGCCGTCGTTGAGTGTCTCAAGGGCGAGCGAAACAAGTACGAGTACGACAAGGACATCCCTGGCGTCGTGCTCGATCGCGTGCTCCACTCGAACGTGCACTACCCCTCCGATTACGGCTTCATCCCGCAGTCGTACTACGACGACGAGGATCCCTTCGACGTGCTCGTGCTCGTCGAGGACCAGACGTTCCCCGGCTGTGTCATCGAGGCGCGTCCGGTCGCGCTGATGAAGATGGACGACGACGGTGAGCAGGACGACAAGGTCATCGCTGTTCCGAGCGAGGACCCCCGCTACGACCACATCGAGGACCTCGAGGATATCCCACAACAGCAGCTCGACGAGATCGAGGAGTTCTTCGAGACGTACAAGAATCTGGAGGAAGGCAAGGAGGTCGAGACGCTCGGCTTCGAGAACCAGCAGGCCGCCTTCGACGCTATCGAGCACGCACAGGAGCTGTACGACGAACAGTTCGCCTGAGCGAATCGACCAAACGCTCATACCGAGTCCCCGACTCTCTCCGACGTGCGCGTTGTACACGAGGCGTCAGACGAGCCACTTGCAACGAGGATCGACGTGGCAGACAGCTTTCTCACCCGCGCTCGCGGGCTGATGTTCCGACGGTCGATCCCCGACGACTACGGGCTCGTCTTCACGTTTGACGGCCAGTCGAGCCAGGATCTGCACATGGTGTTCGTTCCGTTCGATATCGACGCCGTGTGGCTCACCGATGGCATCGTGCAGGCGGTGAAACGGCTCCCGGCCTGGACCGGTCGCGGGAAGGCCGTCGCCGACACCATCATCGAGCTCCCGGCTGGCGCGGCCGACGGCGTGAAGCCGGGCGACCGCGTGCGAATCGAGTAGTTACGCCACCGGCGAGAGTCGAAGCTTCCACGTCCAGTAGTCGCCGATAATCAGTCCAAGCTGGTACGTCGTTCCCTCATACCGGACGTACTGTGCGTCCGGAAGTGGGGGCCGGTCTGCGCCCAACTCCGTCGAGTAGCCTCCGTTGACGGCCGCGCGGACGACTGCTCGCTCGGCGTCAGTGAGACTTGTGGCGTTGACGACCGTCGTGTCTGGTCCCGGCTCAGCGGGCTCGGCCTCAACGCCGTAGCTCGCGTACAGTTCTCCCTGTGTGAGTGATATCTCGTACAGCGTTCCGTCGTAGCGAATCGACTCGGCGTCGTGGAACGCTCCCACCACGTCCGGTCCGAACCGCGTCTCGGGGACGTGCGGGGAGTCAGGAAGGAACCGAACAGTTCGGTTCACGGCGACCCGTACCGCCGCTTGTTCGGTCTCGGAGAGGTCGGCGTACGAAATCGTCTTCGGCGTCGCCGTTCCCGGTATTGGGTCGGGCGTCGGTGTCGGACTCGCTGTCTCGGTCGCTGTCTCGGTCGCTGTCGGTACCTCTGTCGCAGTTGTCGCCGGCCCGCCACCGGTACAGCCGGCGACGAGCACGAGCGCGACGAGGAGGAGGGCGGCTCGCATAGCCGAACTGGTCTGTGCGTTGGTAAGTGCTTTCGGGCGTATCCGTACTGTTTTGTCGGGAGACGGGCTTAGGTTCGGTGTGAGCGACGACGAGTATCTCGTGGAGATCAAGCGGTCGGCCCGGAAGGTGTCGTCCGATGCCGGGCGCTGGGTGCGCGCCCACGGGACGCGCCGGGAGTTCGCCACGAAGGCGCTGGCCGCCCAGTGGGCGCGTATTATGTCGCCCGCCGAGCGGACGGTCTGGGTGCAGGACGCCGCACCGTGGGACGCCAGCGATGTGGACGGCTACGTCGTCGGCGGTCGCCGTATCTCGCCGCGTCGCGACCCCGACCCCGGCCAGCAGGAGTCGCTTCCCGACATCGAGTGACATACGGTCGCCGACATTGAGTGATGTGCGCACGGCTTATGCTCGCGTAGCCGCGAGAGACGGTATGGGAAGTGACGGCTCTGAGTTCACGCTCAGCCGCAAGCGCGCGCTCCGCGGAATTCTCCCGTTTCTCGCCCTTGGCGTCGCGGACGTCGTACTCCTGCTGGAGTGGGGACTCGACCCGTTGTGGGGATTTATGATTCTTCCGCCAATTCTGATGATCAGCGTGCTCGGATGGGTCGCGTTCCGTGGCGGGATGATTCGCAACCGCGGCGAAGAGCCCGACAGCCGGTAGTCGGTTCTCAGTAGGTTGGTTCTCAGTAGGTTGGCGTGGGTCGGTACGACTGGTCGCGCGCCACCACCGTTGCCGGGTCGACTCGGACGAGCGTTGCCGACTCCGGCGGCTGTTCGATGTACGACCGGAAGCGGTCGTCCCACGTCTCCGGGTCCGCGCCGAGATATTTCGCGTACAGCTTTTCCGTGCGGTCCGCGTCGAACGGCTCCAGCGTCGCGGTTCCGCGCACGCCGACGTGTTGGATAAGTCCTCGTGCTGGCTCGGAATCCACTACCCCGACCGCGACCCGCTCGTCGTCATCGATGCGGTCTGTGAAGCTGTTGGACGCCCGGTCGGCGTCGATCCAGACCGTCTCTGTCCCTTCGTCGTACAGGAACCACACCGGCGAGTCGCGGGGGCCGTCCGGGCTCGCCGTCGCGATATGAGCGAATAGGGGGCGCGCGAGAAACGTCGCGATCGGCACCCCGAGGGTGTCCTCGACGATTTCCATACGCAATGCTTGCCGCATCCTCACTTAGCGATTGAGATATCAGGACGGCTCGGCCCTCCGTCGCAGGCCGAGCGACACGCGGTGCGGTCGCTCGGCAGGTGGCTCCGTGAGAAACGCCGAGAGTGAGATTTGAACTACGTGAGCCTGCTCACGGTGTTCGCAGGCTCCCTCATCCAAATCCCACTCTGCTGTCACCAATGCAGATAGCTCACGGGTTCGCTGTCGCTCACCACGTTCGCTACGATGCGTCGGCAGAAACGCCGAGAGTGAGATTTGAACTACGCGAAGACGCTCGCTGCGCTCGTGTCTTCTCTCATTCGAACTCACGCGTCGTCCCACGTCGCAGGTCGAGCGACACGCGGTGCGGTCGCTCGGCAGGTGGCTTCGTGAGAAACGCCGAGAGTGAGATTTGAACTCACGTGTCCGTGAGGACAGTAGATTTCGAATCTACCGCCTTGGCCAGGCTAGGCTATCTCGGCTCACTCACACGTCTACCGAGCGCGAGTTTAGGGATTACGATTTCTCGGGGAAACCCGAAACTTCTTGAGGTGGTACAACATACCACAATCAATGCTACTTGAGTTCCTCGCACCGTCGGTGAACGTCACGCCCGGCGATGAGCGGGTTCGACACGAACAGCAGGCCCTGGAGACCGAGGCACGACAGCGATAATTCACACATTCATACCACAAAACCAGTCGGAATCCTCATACCGTCTCCCCGTGAAAGACGATTAAATGACACGGATACCCCGAGTCACGAGCGGTACGCCCGGGCTCGATGAAGTGCTCGGTGGGGGATTCATTAGCGGGCAGACGGCCATCGTGAGCGGCGGCCCCGGAAGCGGAAAGACAGTGATCGCCCTGCAGTTTCTCGCCGCTGCAGACCGCGGACTCTACATCGGCTTCGAGGAGCGCGAGGAAGACATCCGCGAGAACGCGGCCCGACTGGATATCGACCTCTCGACCGTCGAGATACTTGATTTGAGCGCGAACGGCAGCCGCTTCTTCGACACTGAAGACGAGTACACTATCTTCCCACACGAGGAGGTGGAAGGCGAGGAGCTTCTCGACTCGGTAGCCGCTGAAATCGACGATATTGATCCGGACCGGCTCGCTATCGACCCGCTCTCGGAGCTGCGTTCGCTCGTCCCCGACGACTACCGCTTTCGGCGCAATATCTCCTCGCTGGTGAACGAGCTCAAGACGCGCGATATCACGACCGTCTGCACGACGCAGGCGACGGACACGACGAACGACTGGGACCTCCAGTTCCTCGGTGACGCTACGATCGAAATTAACCGGACGACAAACCATCGCTCGCTGGAGGTGACGAAGTTCCGCGGCTCGGACTCCGCTTCCGGCCGCCACACCTACCGGATCCACGGTGAGACCGGCGGTCGCGTGTATCCGAAACTCGTCCCCGGCGATCATAGCCGAACCACCGACCGCGCACAGCTATCCTCCGGCGTTGAAGAGCTCGATTCGCTGCTCGGTGGTGGCATCGAACGCGGCTCGGTGACGGTTCTCTCCGGGCCGTCGGGCGTGGGGAAGACGACGCTCGGTTCGCTGTTCCTGCGCTCTGCATCCAAAGGGGGGATGCCGGCTGCCGGCTTCCTGTTCGAGGAGCTTCAGGCGGATTACCTCTACCGGGCCGACCAGCTTGGACTCGGCATCGAGTCGCTGCACGAGGAAGGTCCGCTCCGACTGTTCGAGATGGAGTCTCTCACACAGAGTCCGGATGAGTTCGCCGCGTCTGTCCGAGAGGCGGTCGACGACGGCGTCGAACTCGTGATGATTGACGGCATTCCCGGCTATCGGCTCGGGCTTCGCGGCGACGACACCGATCAGGAGCTTTCGCGTGAGTTGCACGCGCTGTGCCGGTATCTCAAGCGGATGGGTGTGACGACTATCCTCATCGACGAAGTCCGGGGTCTCGCGGGGTCGCTCGACGCCACTGACGAGAAGGTGAGCTATCTCGCGGACAACATCGTCTTTCTGCGGTACGTCGAGATGGACGGGGAGATTCGAAAAGTCGTCGGTGTGTTGAAAAAACGATTCAGCGGCTTCGAGCAGTCGCCGCGCGAACTCCAAATCGACACTGACGGTGTCACACTCAGCGAGACGCTCACCAACCGCCGTGGCATCCTCAGCGGCGTGCCGGAGCGGATCAGATAATCTATGCGTTTGCACCGCCGCTCCGAGAGCGACAGTGCAGTGCGGATTGCACTTGGTCTCGACAGCGGACGGAATCGCGAACTTCTCGCCCAACTCCTCGGCCGCTACGACGTGGTGGATCTCGGGGAGAGGGTTCCCGACGAGACGGCCCTGTGTATCGTCGATGCGGACGCTTTCGCCCGCCTGCGCGAGACGCTCCGCGAGTGGAAGACAGCTAATCAGCCCACGGCCGCGCCGGTGCTGCTCGTCGCGACTGGCGACGAGACGACCCTGTGGGAAGAGTACGGCGACGCTGTCGGCACATCTATCGACGCCATCCAGTCGATTCCCGCGCCGAAACGCGCCATCAAGACGCGCGTCACGGCGCTGTTGAACACCCGTGCGGTCTCGAAGCTGGCGGTCGAGCGGAACGACAGACTCGAACTGTACGGGCGGGCGATGGATGATGCCAGCGTCGGTATCACTATCGCCGAGGCAGACGGCGATTTTCCCCTTATCTACGCCAACGACGGCTTCCTCGAAATCACCGGCTACGACCGCGAGGAGGTCCTCGGGCGCAACTGTCGGTTCCTCCAAGGCCCCGACACGAGCGAATCGTCCCACATAGAGCTGCGCGAGGCGCTCAACGCACAGGAACCGATCGATGTCGAGATTCTGAACTACCGAAAATCTGGCGAGCCATTCTGGAACGAACTCAAAATCGTTCCGGTCTTCGAGGATGACACGGTTACCCACTTCATCGGCTTCCAGCAGGATATCACCGAGCGGAAGACGAGAGAGCGGGTACTTCAGCGCCATCAGCGTATCGTCCAGTCGGTCAGCGATCCGATTTTCGTCGTTGATCCGTCAGGTGCAATCGAGTACGCCAACGCTGCTGCCGCCGAGACGTTTGGAGCTGGCACGACGGAAATCGCTATGGCGGCCCTGTTCGACGATGAGCACGCCAGCGAACTGATGGATACGTTGCTATCGGCGCTTGCGACCGACGAAACACGCACGCAGGAGCTGACGCTGTCTGACAGCCGCAACAGCTATCAGTTCCGTTTCCAGCCCGAGACGCTTGAAGGAAGTCGACGGGTTATCGTCGTCGCGCGCGATATCACGGATATCCGTCGCCAGCAGGAGCGACTCTCCGTGCTCGACCGGGTGTTGCGCCACAACCTCCGCAACAAGCTGAACCTTGTGATAGGTCACGCCTCGACGCTGGCCGAGGCCCCCGACAGCGACCCAGAGACGATACGAATGGCAGGCGATCGCATCACGACGGCCGCAGAGAACCTGCTGGACCTCGCCGAAGCGGTCCGCGAGTTCGGCGACGAGACGACTATCGACGGAGAGCCGGGAGAACAGCGCGACCTCGCAACCCTGGTCGAGCAGATCACTCCCAGACTCGAAGTGACCTACCCCGACGCCAACGTCGAGACGGTGACGCCCGATACGGCGGTCGCGATCTGTCCGGGCCAGATCGAGTTCTGTCTCGACGAGCTGTTCGGCGACGCCGTCGACCGGGGTGGCGAGACGCCCAACATCACGATCTCCGTCGTCAACCGCCCCGACGTGGTTGAACTCCGAATCCACGACGACGGGGCGATGATGCCCGAGATCGAACGGCGTGCGCTTACCGCGGGGTCGGAGACGCCGCTTGAACACACGCAGGGTATCACGCTGTGGCTCGTCAGGTGGGCGGTCGAGGGTGTGGGCGGACAGTTCCGCATCGACGCCGAGAACGGAACGACGGTGACGCTGTCGCTGCCGGCCGGCTAGCTGACCACGTACGCCTCGACATCGCGGCCGAAGCACTCAAGATTCAGCTCGGGCAGTCCGCCGAAATCGATACCTCGTGGGATATGTGAGCGACCCGTCGTTCACGACGGGGAGGATGTCATCGCAGAGCAAGCTCTGCCAGCAGGATGCCACCGAAGATGAGTGCAATCGCAGCCGGCGGTATCGACCCTGAGGCGAGACTGAAGCCGACGTAGCCGACGCCCGCGACGAGCGCCGCACCGACCGCCGTGACACCGAGCCGCGCCAGTTCCAGCTCTCGCGTTTCGGCCCGGCTCCCTACCTGTGTCGCCAGCGACAGCCCCGTCGCTGCGAGGTCGTAGGTGACGAACGCCGCCCCAGACGCGAGTACGAGCACCGGTACGGAGACGCCGCCGATGGCTGCGAACAGCAGCGCCAGTGCTACACTTCCAGCGCCTCCATCGAGATATCGCGGCCGATGTCGCCTGACTGCGACCGTCCACGCGACCGTCCCGACCGCAGCGAGCAGCGCGGCCGTCGGCAGTGACACCAGTAGTAGCGTGACCACCACCCCACCGCCGGTGACGAGCCCCTGCGTGAGTGGGGGTACCGCCGGCTCGAACGCTGCGTCGCTCACCGCGACCACCGTCGGCTCGCGCCCGCCAGCGCCGTCTCGAACGGTTCGTCACCCCAGTCGATAACCCGGACACCGGTCTCGCGGAGCGTCGAGAGTCGCAGTGACCGCTCGATACGTTCGAGCGTCTGTCCCGGCGTCTCCGTCCCCGTCGGGTCTGGACTGACAACCGTCACCGGGTAGCCGTGCGCCTCGTAGCGGCGAATTGATTCTAGCATAAACGAATCGAGCAGCGGTGAGAAAACGACGAGCTGTGTCCCGCCGGAGAGCCGCCGTCGGAGCCGTCGTCGCGCCAGCCACGGCAGGAAATCGCTGTCCTCGTCGGGAGCCACGGCGAAGGCCGGATTCGTCGCGAACTGCTCGCGCAGCCGCGCCCGGTGTGCCGGTCCGCTCCCCGGTGGGAGCCACGCCTCGCCGGGGCCGAACGTCGCGACGCCGACCCGGTCGCCGCTGTCGAGCAGACTGCCGGCAGCCGTCGCGGTCGCCTCGACCGACCGCGCAACCGCTGAGTCCGTCGCGCCGACGTGCGAGTCGGCCCGCGTATCCACCACGAGCACGACAGAGCCGGCCCGCTCCTGCCGGAACGAGACGGTCGTCAGCTCACCGGTCCGGGCGACCCGGTTCCAGTCGATGCGCGACAGCGGGTCACCGTGCTGGTAGTCGCGCGTGGAGTGGAACTCGACGCCCGCCCCGCCGGTGGCCGTCGTTCGCGCCCCGGCGTACGGCGTCTGCTGTGTCCGCAGCGGCATCCGAACCTGCGAGTCGAGCGTCGGTGCGACCGCGAGTTCGGTCGTCCCCGAGGCGGTGCACTCGACCGTTCGCTCGTGTGCGCCGGTCACGTCGCGCGCTAGCACGGTCGTCGGTCCGAACGGATGGACGCCGACGCGCGTCGAGAGGACATATTGGAAGCTGGTACGCTCGCCGACCCGGAGTGCGGTCGCGTGACGCGGCGACCCCGCCTCGACGGTGAGTGCTGGGGGTACTCCGTCGAGAATGCGCAGATCGGTTATCGCCCGGTTTCCCTCGTTTGTCACCGTCACCGTCACGGTGGTCTGTTGGTCCGGGCCGAGCGACTGCTCCGTCACCTCGCGCTCGACGGCGAGCGTGACCGTCGGGGGGCCGCTCGCCGCCACCAGCCCTCCGACAGCGACGGCGAAGACGGCGACGAGTAGCGGCCCCGGTACGTCGAGCACCACCGCCGCCGTCAGCCCGGCGAACACGATGGCCCCGACCCCAACCCACCGCAGCGTCTCGCGATCCGCGATGTGGTTCACAGCTCTCGCCCCTCCTCCCCCTCCGAGGATTCCGGCTGTCCGTTGCCGGCAGCACCTTCCGTCGCTGCCGGCTGTCCGTCGCCGGCAGCACCTTCCGTCGCTGCCGGCTGTCCGTCGCCGGCAGCACCTTCTGTCCCCTCCGCGGTAGTTTCCGCGAGCCGCTCGTTCAACACCGCGACGACCCGCTTGACCCGGTGTTCGAACAGCGGGGTGTCGTCGAGGAACCCACGGACGGTCTGCTGGCTCGTGATATCCGTCTGAGCGTCGGCCAACAGCGTCCGAGGCTGGTCGTCGCCGGTGGGGACGAAGAACGTTGCCGCGTCCGGGTCGTCGGTCCACGTTCCGGCGCGAAGCCGGTCGTTCGCTGTCGCCTCGCTGTGTCCCTCGCGGACGAGCGTTTCCACCGCTGCTTCGCGGAGCCGCGTCCGCACCGTCGTCTCGTGGCTCCCGGCGCGAGGGGTCTGTCGGTTGCCGGCTATCCGGACCTGCTCGTCGAACTGGTCACCGGGCGGCTCGCTCGCAATCGTCTCCAGCGTCGGCAGGTCGCGCGTCTCCGGATCGGCACGTACGCGCCGTGTCACGCTGCCGATGGCACCGAGCACGGCGAGAAAGCCCACGAGCGAGCCGAGCGCACTCGCGGGAATTAACCCCGATATCGCCGGTACGACCGTCGCAGCGAGTCCCGCAGCTACGACCACCACACCGACGAGCAGGAGCCGCCTCATGTCTCGCCACCGCGTTCGACGTTGCGGAGCGCGCGTGCTGCACGCTCGGCGCGGTCGTCTGTCACCGGATACGCGCCGTATCTCGTCTCCTCGAACAGCCGTGTGAGCGCTGCGACGTTCTCGCGCTCGAAGCCAGCTGCGACCGCCGCATCGGCGAACTCCGACGGCGTCGAAGACTCGGGTCGATCGATGTCGAGGTCGGCCGTCATCTCCTCCCACGCGCGGTAGATTTCGTTGTCGACGTCGACACCGGCAGCGATGCGGTCGGCGGCTTCACCGGCCGTCTGCGCGACGGCCTCGGCATCGGTATCGAGCGTTAGCGACTCCGCCGCCGGCGCCCGTGTCTCGCTGCTCCGCCCCGACAGTAGGAACAATAGCAGTCCCCCGAGTGCGACGAACGCGACGAGTCCGCCGAGGATGACTGGTGGCTCGGTCGCCTGTGTGACCGTCTCGCCCGTCGAAACGATCCCGCCGGCATCGCCCCCGACGGAGATGTTCGTCTGATTCCCGCCCGGCCCGAGATCCACGGCGCTATCCTCCATCCCCTGGAGGACGAGCGCGACGAGGACGAAGACGCCCACCACAGCGGCGACCGCCTTCGGGCCGTGTCGTCTGATGATATCCACGGCACTACCCACGACGAGTATTCCGACGATGACGGCGAGAATCTGTTTCACTATCGGTGGAACCGATGCGACCGTATCGGTCGTCACCGCTTCGCTGGTTACCTGGGTACCGTTGTTCCCTTCGAGTCCAGAACCGGCGTCTGTTCCGATGCCTTCACCGGCGTTCTCACGTTCCAGGGAGTCGAGCGCGCCCGCGGCGACACCGAGTCCCACCACGAGGATACCGACGGCGAGGAGGGCGACGACCCGCTGGCGGTCCATACCGTGTGACACAAGTCATCGCAGTTATTTGTTCTGTCTCCGCACCCGCGGTACAGTTTTCTCGCCGGCGACAGAACATCTCATATGGACACGCCGTCTCCCTTCCGCTTCGCGTACCGGCCGGGCACGATTCGCTTCGGCGCAGGCACCGTCACCACGCTCGCCGAGGAGCTCGCAACGCAAGGTATCGAGCGTGCGCTCGTCTGCTGTGGCGAGAGCGTCGGCGCAACCTCCGAGGTTCGTGACCCGGTTGAGGCCGGGCTCGGCGACCGCCACGCCGGCACCTTCGCCGGAACGAGCGCACAAAAGACCCTCTCGGAGGCCGCCGCTGCCCGTGAACGCTATCACGACACCGACGCCGACGCCTTTCTCGCGCTCGGTGGCGGCTCCGCGCTCGATGTAGCGAAGGCTGCCGCCGTCCTCACCGCGAGCGGGCAGTCGCTGGCCGATGCGGCGCGCTCGCTCGCCGACACGGGAACGATTCCGATTCCCGAGGGCGAGCTCCCGCCGCTCTTTGCCGTCCCGACGACACTCGCCGGAGCCGACCTCTCGCAGATGGCTGGTATCACCGCCGGCCCCGATTCGGGCGCGCTCGACGAGCGCGTCGGTGGCGGACTCAGCGACAGCCGACTTATGCCTGCAGGGCTGTGGTACGACCCCGAGCTGTTCGTCCACACGCCGGCGGGCGTTCTCGCCGCCTCCGCGATGAACGGCTTCGACAAGGCCGTCGAGACGACGTACGCCGCGAACGCGACCGCGGTCACGGACGCGACGGCTATCCACGCGCTCCGACTCTGTCGCGAGTCGCTTCCGAAACTCGGGGGTGGAACCGACGACATCGACGTGCTGTCGGACGCCGTCGCGGGCATTATGCTCGCCCAGTACGGTATCTCCAACGGCGGCGATTCGACCCTTTCGCTCATTCACGCCTTCGGCCACGGACTGACGGCCGTGAGCGACGTGCAACAGGGGGCGGCCCACGCTGCCGTCGCTCCACACGCACTCTCGTATCTCTTCTCCAAAACTGACGGTCGCCGCGAGCTGCTCGCCCGGGGTCTCGGCGTCGACTCGGCCGAGGGAATCGTGGCGGCGGTCGCCGAGATTCGCGACGGACTCGGGCTGCCGAGCCGACTCGCCGACACTTCAGTCGAGGCGAGCGCACTCGACCGCGCGGCCGAAATCACCCACGAGGACGGGCTGATGGCGAATGCGCCGCCGGGACTGGATGCGACCGAAGACGAACTCCGGGACGTGCTCGCTGCCGCGTGGGACTGAGACTGCCGGACGTCCGTTCGCGACGATCTGATTCGTCAGTTCTGCTCTTTCGGCGGGTCGTACGTCGGGCCGACGCGCAACGAGAGTAGCCGCTTCTGGTTCGTCAGTTCGAGCCGCTCGTGGGTCGCCAGTTCGCCGTCACGGGAGAAGGTGATCGGCTCCGGACCGGTAACGGTGAGCTCGCTCGCTAGAATGTGGGTGACGCCGTCCGTCTCTTGCCCGAGGATGCGGTGGCCGACCGCCTCGGCGACTAGATTGCCGGCGGGCATCTTGTCGACGACCGCTACGTCGAACAGGCCGTCCTCCATATCTGCTTGACCGCCTTCGTCGATGAACTTCCGGGCGTTGCCGACGAGCACGCACGTCGCTTCTCCCTCCCACGTCTCCGTACCGTCGGCGACCGTCGCCTCCAGCTCGATGTCGATGCCGTCGAAGCCGAGCGCCTCCTGTACGCCGGTCACGACGAACGCGAACGTGCCGAACCGCGATTTGAGGTCGCTGGAGGCTGCGAGACTCGCGTCCGCAGGCAGGCCAGCGATGCAGGAGACGACGAACGGCTCGCCGCCCGCGATACCCACATCGATGTTCCGAACGGGGCCGTTGTCCGCAAGCTCGATTCCGTGTCTGAGATCGCGGATACCCAGCGTGTCGGCGAGAATATTCGCCGTTCCACAGGGGATGATACCCACCTTCGGGTCGCCGAGTGCGTCGCCGTCTGCGAGCCCGCGCAGCACCTCGTTGATAGTGCCGTCACCGCCACAGATGGCGAGCTCGGAGACGCCGTCAGCGCCGGCCTCGCGTCCGAGCCGAACGGCGTCCTCCGGGCCGGTCGTCCGCTCGACGGCGTAGCCGCGGCCCTCGAGCAGCCGCTCAGCGTACTCCGCGTGATCCCCGGCTCCGCTCTGGGGATTGAGGATTGCGCGCCGTGACCCGACTTGCATACTTCGACTGAATCGCTCCCCCGTCTTTAGCTTCTGTGGTGTCGGTCGTCGCTCACTCACCAGCGGTTGCGTCGGCCGACGTCTGGACGTTCACACCCGTGACGACGACGCGAAGGCCGTCGTCGCTCCCCTCGAGTTCGATCTCCCACTCGTGGCTCGTCGCGAGCATCCGCGCAACCGCCAGCCCCAGCCCCGTCCCGGGATATTTACTCGCGTAGCCGTACGAGAGAAACACGTCGGCGTCCTGCTCGTCGATGGGTAGGGCATCGTCTTCGAAGACGAAGCCGTCGTCGCGGGCAGACAGCCGAATCTGGACCGGCTCGTCCGAGGCGGCGCGGTCGCGGCTCGCCCGTACGAGCGTCGCCAACAGCATCTCGAACTGCTCGGGATTCGACCGTATCTCGCTGTCGGGGTCGACTGTTATCGTCAGATTCTCGACGCCGTTGACGGCATCTCTCGCGGCGGTTGCCATCTCGCTCAATGCGAGCCACTCGCGGTTGTCGGCCGTTTTGCTCGCGTGGGTGACGCGCAGCAGGTCGGTGACGATCTCCTCCATCCGCTGGGAGTTCGAGGTGACCTTGTCGATGTAGCCCTCTACGCGCTCGGCGTCGAACGCCGGGTCGTCGATTGCTTCCAGCTCGGTTCGAATCATCCCGGCGTAGCCGTCGATGACGCCCAACGGATTTCGCAGATTGTGGGCCGCAGAGTAAGCTAACTCGTCAAGATGTGAGTTCTGTCGCTCAAGCCGTCGAGTCGCGGAGCGCAAGTCAGAGATATCGCGGAAGACGAGCGACCGGCCCCGCGTTCCGTCGACGCCGACGGGTGAGGCGATGACGGAGTAGTAGGTAGACTCGCCGTCATCACCGTCTACATGTACCGTCTGGCGGCCCACCGCGTTGATATCGAGCTGGCGGAACAGCTCTGGATGGGTAACGGTCAACGACTCGCCGATAGTCGGATTTTTGAATATCTCGATGAAGGCGTCGTTGGCGGCCAATACGCAGCCGTCGGTATCGACCACGAGTGCTGGGTCTGCAAGCGTGTCGAAGACAGCCCGGCGCGCGATGGAGATGGTTCCCGAGAGATCTGAGCGGATGGCGACGAGGACGCCGAACGCACCAAAGGCCCCGCCGCCGGCTGTCACAGCTGGCGGATATTCGATGAGCAGATCGCTCACTACTGGGAGCACATTTGCCGAGATGGAGATGCTGAAGCCGATGAGTACGGCCAAAATCGCAGGCCGGGTGATGCGCGCGCCCCAGAACCGAATCGCGAGACAGCGAATGCCGGCGAAGGTGAACAGATACGACGCGCCGGTGAGGAGATGGTGTGCCGGGCCGCGCTCTGCGAGGAAGACGGGAATGTCGTAGCGGTACTGGACGACGATATCCGTCCAGACCAGCCCGTGAAGCTGGTTCGTTATCGGGAGTACGAGCGCAGCCAACAGCACACCAGTGACGAGATACTTAGAGCCGGGAAACGGGAGTGGGTCTCGGTCACAGTACACCTGTGCGAATCGGAGCCAGACGACTGAGACCACGATAGCTAACAGTAGCGAGCCGGCGAACAGCACCCGGACGACGAACTCCTGGGGAACGAGGAGGATACCGACCGAACAGGCGTTCCAACAGCCGATTGCGATGAATAGCGTCGACAGCTCTCGTTCACCTGCGGCTGCTGTCCGGCGGGCCAACACACTCGCGAGGCCGAAACACGCCAGCGTGACTCCCCCGAACACGAGGAGATACGGAAGCCTGACCGGATCGAGTACCGGGGGCATCGTTGTGCATAATGCCCCATCGCAATTTAAATTCGATTGCTCCCTGAGTTACACATAGCAGACGTGCGTCTGACGACTCGGCGTGCGTACATACATTTTTGTACTGGCTGAGTGACCGTCCCACACGATGATTGTTCAACACGCGACGATACCACTCGACCCGGACGCCCGCGAGGAAGGGCTCGACACGCTGCGGGACCTCGGTGAACAGTCAAGAGCCGAGGATGGTATGCTCACTTACCGCGTCACCGTCGATACGGAAGACGACACGCTCGTCCACATCATCGAGCGGTACGAGGACGAGGCCGCGCTCGCGGCTCACAGCGAGAGCGACCACTTCGCCGCGTTTCAGGAGGCGCTCCCGTCGTTCGCCGGCGGCGACCCTGAGGTCGTTCGGTTCGACGTGGCGAAGACGACACAGGTGATGTAGCCCGGCCAAACCGCTTTCCGACTTCGCCGTCTAGCTCAGGTATGGAGACGCTCGAACTCCCGACCGGTGAGACGGTCTCCCCCGACGACGTGTTCCACTACGAGGGGTACCCCTACCGATTCACGCCCAGCGATGAGGCGTCGAGTGCGTTCATCCTCTCGCCGCTCTACTGGGGTGGCGGCGAGATGGATGTGCCTGTCCCGTCGACCGAGGCGTTCCACACTGAGTGGAGCGACCGGTCGCGCGGTGTCCTCTCCGGCGAGGAGTGGGAGGAGTGGCTCGATGACGCCCGCCGCGACGACCGCTACGACGACGCCGAACTCGACGCCATCGCGTCGGAGATCGGTCTCGATGTCCAGTCTGGCGGGCTACTCACTCGCGTTCGCCGACAGCTCCGGCTGTAGGAAGAAGACTTTTCTTCGTCTCCCGCCCGACGCAAAGCGTGAGCGACGACCAACCTACCGTGCCGATTCGGTGTGAGAAGTGCGGGACGGAGACGCGACTACCACTCGACACCGTCGGCGACGCACTCGACCGCCACAACGAGACGCGCCACGACGGCGAGCAGGTCGCGACCGTCGACCCGGCGATTCGCGAGCAGGTCGCGGAGCTTGCGGCTGTCGATATGGGGCTGAAAGACGAGTCGTAGCCGACGATAGCACTCTTCTCAGGCTGCCGTAATGCGAACGAGTACGTCGTCCGTCTCGCGCGGAAACCCCTCGCCGGCTCGCCCGTCGCGGTTCGATGTGATGGCGTAGAGCGCGCCGTCTGGGCCGGTTTCGAGATGCCGGATTCTGCCGAGCTCGTCCGTCAACAGCGTGTGGCTCGTGACCGTGTACTCCGCGTCGAGCCAGTCGGCGTCGTAGCGAACCCCTGTCTCACCCAGCGGCGGCATCTCACCGTCGCGGGTGAGCGTGAAGACGACGAGCTGTTGGCCGGCGAGCGCGCCGACCAGATACCGGCCAGAAAGCGGCTCCACGTCGCCCGTGTGGAACGTCGCCCCCGACGGTGCCCACGTGATCTTCGCGACGGCGCCACTCGCCAACGGGCGGTGGTAGTCGGTGCCGGTGTAGCTGTCGGGACGGCGGGCCGCCGGCCAGCCGTAGTCGGCTCCTGCGATGAGTCGGTTCAGTTCGTCCGGTCCAGGGCCGTGCTCGTCGATAATCGGCGTCAGGTCTGGGAGCCAGTCGATGCCCTGCGGATTCCGGTGGCCCATCGTGTACACTTCCGGGGCGTCGAAGCCGGGATTGTCGGGGGCTGGCTTCCCTTCCGGCGTGAGCCGGAGTATCTTCCCGGCGAGCGAGGCTGGATCTGCGGCGAGCGCGCTGTCGCCGGCGTCGCCCGTCGTCACCCACAGATAGTTCGCCGGACCGAAGGCGATGCGCCCGCCGTTGTGGATGTTCGACGCCGGTGTGCGAAGAAGCACCTTGCTGTTGGCAGCAGGATTTTCGGCGCTGGCGTCGAGATATGCGAGGCGGTTCTCGATGTCGTTGCTCGCCTCCGCGGTGTAGTAGACGTAGACCAGCGGCGGCTCCGGATAGTTCGGGTGGGCTGCGACGCCCATCGTCCCGCCCTCGCCACCCTTCACGAACCACGAGGCGTCGTCGCTGCCGGGAGGAATCGAGCCGGCGTCGATGGCGTCCTGCGGGGCGGCGATGTCGGAGACGGTTCCGGCGTCGTACACCCGGACGAGCCCCGTCCGCTCGGTGATGAACAGCCGGTCGCCGGCGAACGAGAGGTCCCACGGAATCTCCAGATTCTCGACGAGCACCTCGGTTCGGTACTCTCCCTCCGGATTCGTCGTCGGGGCGGTCCACTCGGGGTCGTAGCCGTTCCACCCGGTCGCGTCGTGTGCGAGCGAAGTATCGTACGTCGGCTCGGTCGGGGTGGCGGTCGCCGTCCCAGTCCCAGTCGCTCTCGGTGTCTCCGCCGCATCATCGGCACTCGAACAGCCAGCGAGTCCCGCAAATCCGGCTGTCAGCCCGCCGGCGAGGAGTTCGCGGCGTGTGCGCTCGTCCATAGCTGTGCTCCGGAACCGTGGGGTAAATCGCTTCTGTCTATTCGACTACACTGAGTCGCCCTGCAAGCCCGTGACTTCCTCGATATCGAGCTCGTAGCCGGTGATAGAGAGCCGTCTGGTGCCGACTCCCGAGAGGTCCGGCGTCCACGCGTTATCGCTGATGAGCTCGCCGATCTCACCCCACGACTCCTGTCCCAGCTCGGTGAGCGGGCCGAACGCGAGCACGCTCTTCCAGTCGGTTTGTTCGTCCACGTCGTAGACGGTGAGACAGGCTCGGTCGGTCTGTTCGGCGAACTGTCGTTTCATACTCGTCTCGCCGAAGGTGTAGAAGCCGAACAGCGCCCGACCGGTCTCGTAGCCGAAGGAGACCGGGACGGCGTACGCCGCTCCGCCATCAGCGAGTGAGAGGACGCCGGTCCCCTGCTCGCGGAGAAAGGCGTCCACCGCCGCATCGTCCATCGCTGCTGCCCGCGTCTCGTGGTCGCTCATATCGCGGCGTAGAATCCCCACCGGCATAGTGTCGTGGGGTTACACGCTGGCTTTTTGATTCGGGCGAGCCTTCTGTATGGTATGATAGCAGTCAGCGAAACCATCAATATTGACGCGCCGCTCTCGGACGTGTTCGCCTATATGGACGAGCCACACAACCAGGTCGAAATCACGCCGTCACTGTCGGACGTGCGTAGCGTCGAAGACCTCGGCGACGACGGGAAGCGGCTCGAATACACGTATACGATGGCCGGCATTTCGCTCGACGGAACGCTGGAGACGACGATATACGAGCCGGAGTCGCAGGTCACCTTCGAGATGGCTGAGGGACCGTTGTCGGGCGAGCTTCGCTGGCAGTTCAGGGCGACCGATGCCGGCGGGACCCGCGTCACCTACAGCGCCTCCTACGAGTTGCCGTCGCCCGTGCTCGAGACGGTCGTCCGACCGTTCGCTGAGCGGTACAACGAGCGCGAGTTGGAGACGACACTCCAGAACCTGAAGACTCGCCTCGAAGCGACGTAACCACCTCGTCGCTCCGCGCCGTCCGTCGGCGACGCGCGACCGGTACGAATACCTGTCCTCGTCGTAGAGCACACACAATGAGTTCGAGTGGAGCCGACCCGGCAGCGCGCGCACGCGAGGAGTTGGGCTACTCGCGGTGGTGGCTCATCGTCGCCGCCGCGGGCGCGATGGGCGTTATCAGCCCCTATCAGTACGTCTGGTCCTCCATCGAGGGACCGCTGGCGACGGATTTCGGCGTCGAGCCGGCGGTGCTCGCGCCCATCTTCACCGTGTTCGTCATCCTGCAGGCCGGCTCGCAGTTTCCCGTCGGCTGGTGGCGCGACCGCCACGGCCCGCGCCGCATCACCACGCTCGCTGCGCTGCTAGCGGGGGGCGGCTACGTCGGGCTGGCGTATGCAACGGCCGTCTGGCAGCTGTATCTCTGCTATGCGCTTGGTGCCGTCGGCGTCGGGATCGTCTATACCGTCGCCGTCAACACGGCGCTGAAGTGGTTTCCCGACCGCCGCGGGCTGACGACGGGCATCGGAACGATGGCCTTCGCCGGCGGCTCGGCGCTGTTCGTCCCCTACGTTCGCGCGAACGAGACCGTCGGAAGCTACAGCGAAGTGCTCCGAAATATGGGGATACTCATCGGGCTGCTCGTGCTCGTGGCGGCGCTCGTCATTCGTGACCCGCCGACGGACTGGCAGATGGAGGACGAGGACGACGACGAGCAGACGGCGAGCCGCCCCCACCAGTTCACGTGGCGCGAGACGCTGCGCACGTGGCAGTTTTGGATGATGTACGCGATGTTCATCGCGGTGAGCGGGGCCGGGCTGATGGTGACCGCGCAGGTGGTCTCGTTCGCGGAGGCGACGAATCTCGCTGAACGCATCCAACTGCTCGGGACGAGCATCGACACCGCGACGCTGTCGGCGACCGTACTCCCGATTGCCGCGGGCGTCGGTCGGCTCGTTATGGGTGAGTTTTCCGACCGGTTCGAGCGTCGGCGGATGATGGCCGTCTCGTTCCTGTTGTGTGGCGTCGGTATCGCCGGACTGGTGTACGCTGCGCGCGCCAGCGCGCCCACGCTGTTCGTCGCGAGCGTCGTCCTCGCGGTGTTCTTCTGGAGCCCGCAGTACACCCTGTTCCCGAGCATCATCGGCGAGTACTACGGGATGACACACTCCTCCTCGAACTACGCCCTGCTGTACTCGGGGAAGATGTGGGGCGGCGTCTTCGGCGGCGCGCTCGTCGCGTGGCTCGTCACCCGGACCGGCTGGTACGCCGCCTTCGGACTCGGTGGCAGTCTCGCACTGGTGGCCGGACTCGCCGCGCTCCTCCTCCGTCCACCGAGCGCCCCCCACGAGTGAGCCGTCGAATAAAGCTTACAGTTATATTTTGAATTAGAACTATTACTGAGTACGGCTAACGACTCCCGACGCATCCAGACGACGCATATCGGTAGCTTGCCGCGCCCGACTGTGGGTTCGGTACGCAGGCCGGGGCCGGTATGGTTAGTCCCGAAACCGCGTAGGTGAAACTCGATGCGCCGGATGTTGTCGACTTCGTTGAGCAGTGTCGCCACCCAGATGAACAAGGACGGATCCATGGACAGCCGATGGCTGCCGATGAAAAAGCTGCCCGCGCGGAGTCACCTGCCAGCGGAGTCACTCGACGGGGTCGCCGTGGGCCTCTCGGAGTTCGGTCTTCCGGACCTTGCCCGTGGACGTTTCGGGGAGGCTGTCGACGAACTCGACGACCGTCGGGCACTTGAAATGCGCGAGGTTGTTCCGGGCGAACTCGATGACTTCGCCCTCAGTGAGTTCGGCGCCGGTGGCAGGCACGACGATTGCTTTCGGTGTCTCACCCCACTTCTCGTGGGGGACGCCGATCACGGCGACGCGCTCGATGTCGGGGTGGTCGTAGAGGGCGTCCTCGACCTCGACACTGGAGATGTTTTCGCCGCCGCTGATGATGACGTCTTTCTTGCGGTCCTTGATCGAGATCATCTTGTGTTCGTCGATCGTGGCGATGTCGCCGGTGTGGAACCAGCCGTCGACCCGGCTGCTGAACGCCTCTCGGGTCCGCTCGGGTTTGTTCCAGTAGCGGTCCATGACCTGGTTGCCGCGGACGATGATCTCCCCCATCGTCTCGTCGTCGGGCGGGACGTCCTCGCCGTCCTGATCGACGACGCGCACTTCGGTCCCGAGCATAGCATTGCCCTGGCGGGTCTTAACCGCGAAGCGTCCCTCGCTGGCGATCCGGCGCGGCGAGTTGCTCGTCGTAATCAGCGGCCCAGTCTCGGTCAGCCCGTAGACGTGTAAGATGTCCCAGCCGAGTTCGTCTTCGACGGTCCGGATGGTGGCCTCGGGCGGCGGGCTGGCCGCCGTCGCTATCCGAACCGGCTTGTCGCCGGTCGGCGCGATATCGTTGGTCTGATACTGATCGACCATCTCCTCGAGGACCGTCGGCGCCCCGCAGAGGTAGGTCACGTCGTGGGCGTGGATGCGCTCGAAGGCTGCCCCGCTGTCGAAGTGGCGCTGGCAGACGTGTTTCCCGCCGACGCCGGTGATGATGTAGGGATAGCCCCACCCGTTGACGTGGAACATCGGGAGCGTCCAGAGGTAGGCGTCGTCGTCGCTGATATCGGTGTGGTGGGCGGCGATCAGCGCGTGGTAGTGTTCGGTCCGGTGGGTCCTGACGACGCCCTTTGGATCGCCGGTCGTCCCGCTGGTGTAGTTGATCGTCGCTGGGTCGTCCTCGGAGATATCGGGGCGTTCGACCTCGTCGGGCTCGGCGTCCGCCAGGAGTGACTCGTAGTCCTGCCAGTCGCCGTCGACGCGGTCGGCCGGGTTGGCGATGAACGACGTGGCGGGGACCCGGTCACGTATCGCCTCGATCTTCTCGGCGTACTCGTGGTCGGCGATAACCGCCTGCGCCCCGCAGTCATCAAGCATATATGCGTAGTCTTCGGCGAGAACCCGGTAGTTGAGCGGTGCCGAGATGGCTCCGAGAGTGTTGATGGCAAACAGCGTCTCCAGAAACCAGTGGGTGTTCGGCGAGAGCAGCGCCACGCGGTCGCCCTTCTCGATACCGAGCTCCGAGAGTGCCGCCGCCGCGCGGTCGACCCGTTCGCCGAACTCGGCGTAGGTGTACTCGGTTCCGTCGTGGGCCACCACGCCGACGGCATCACCGTAGAGGTCGACACCTCTGTCGAGGAAGTCGAGCGTCGTCATCTCTTGATGCATGGTATGATAACACGTAACGGTAGAATATAAATATCTTTTTTCATAGCCTGGACGACCCGGTGGGCAAGCGATCTCTCGGCACGACCGAACACTTATTATCACTGCTTGTAGATTGATAGGGAATGTCAGGCGCACATATCATCGCGGTCGGTGCCTCGCCGCTGGGCAAGACAGACTTGCCTGGTCGCGATCTGTTTTCGAAGGCACTGGCCGAGGCGTTCGAGGACCTCCCCGACCCGGCCGATGTCGTCGGCGGATTGTACGTCGGCGCCCAGTCCGAACGGTACGAGAACCAGATTATGCAGGGCACACTGATGGCCGAATGGGCCGGCCTGCGGAACGTCCCCGCGGAACGTGTCGAGGCCTGTGCGGCCGCTGGCGCGCTCGCGCTCAAGAACGCCGTCCGGGATGTCCGGGCGGGCGTCCACGACGCCGTGCTGGCCTGTGGCGTCGAGAAGATGACCGCCGGCGGGACCGAAGGGGCGACGAACGCGCTCGGTGCCGCCTTCGAGCGGGCCCTCGAACAGCGGTCTGGAATCACCGCGCCCGCCACGTACGCCCTGCTCGCGCGCCGATACATCCACGAAACCGACGCGACGGAACGAGATCTGGGCAGGATCGCCGTGAAGAACCACCGGAACGCGACGGCAAATCCGCGGGCGATGTTCCAGGAAGCCGTCGATATCGAGACGGTTATGAACGCCTCAGCCGTCGCGCCCCCACTGAAACTGTACGACTGTGCGCCGGTCACCGACGGTGCTGCAGCTGTCGTCGTCGCGAATGACGAGGTGGCGGCCGACCTGCAGCAGCGCTCCGACACGGTTCACGTGGCGGGCGTCGGCTCGGCGGCCAACAATCTCGCCGTCGCGGAGCGCGACTTGACGTTCGTCGAGGGGGCGAACGTCGCTGCCTCCACAGCGTACGAAGACGCCGGCGTTGACGCCGCGGCTATCGACGTCGCGGAAGTCCACGATGCCTTCACCGTCTGCGAGGCGCTGCTGGCCGAGGCCGCCGAGTTCGCCCCCAAGGGCCACGGCATCGAGACCGTCGAGGATCCCGAAGACCGGTCGGCGGGCTGGACCGACGTCCAGATCAACACCAGTGGCGGCCTGAAGGCCCGAGGACACCCCGTCGGTGCGACCGGGCTGTTGCAGGCGGTCGAAGCCTACGAACAGCTCACCGGCCGTGCCGGCGCCCGACAGGTTGCCGACGCCGATACCGCGCTGCTCATCAACGAAGGTGGCGTCGCGGACGCTCACACCGTCGCCCACGTCCTGACTGCCCAATGACCGACGAGAGCACTTCACCGATGACAGACACCGATTCCACGACGACTGGACCGCTCGTACCCGATGACATTACTGCCGACTCGCCGTTCACGCTCCCCGGCTTCTTCGCCGCGTTAGCTGACGGCCAGTTGGTAGCCGCCCGCTGTACGGAGTGTGAGACACATATGCTGCCGCCTCGCCCCGCCTGTTACGGCTGTGGTAGCAGGGCCGTCACGCTGGCGGAACAGCCGCGGACCGGCCAGGTGGTCTCGTACACGTCGGTCGCCCGACCTCCGTCCGCGTTCGAGCACCTGGCACCGATAACCGTCGCAATCGTCGAACTCGACTCCGCTGCTCGGCTGACGGGT
Organism: Halobacteriales archaeon; assembly: GCA_034521675.1. Lineage (GTDB taxonomy): Archaea > Halobacteriota > Halobacteria > Halobacteriales > Haloarculaceae > Halosegnis. Next base: position 99,424 of record JAXHLZ010000012.1, read on the forward strand.
CGCGTGGACGCGTCGCTTGAGGACGTCAGCATCGGCGACCGTGTCGAACTCCACGTTCGTGCTTCCGAAACCGTCGATGTCGATCCCGAATTTAACCTGTCGTACGAAGAAGAGTGGCCGATGCACGTCTTCGAACTGCTGTGAGCGGGTCGGATACTCGCGTGGTCATTCCGTGGCCACGTGACTGAGGCGACGGGAGCCACAGCTTCTTGTCTGTTTATGCCCGGCGAGGGACCGTCCACGCCGAACGAGTATTTCCAGCCGAGCAACGTCACCGAGACGGTCGTCACCGATCTCGTGGAGTGGGTTACGAGCGAGACGGACGGCTACTGACCCGCTCCCGCGGGCAGGTCGGCGTGACCGCGGTCTACACGTCCCTCGTAGACGACGCCGCGGTGGGCATCGACGGTGACGGTGGTGCCGTCGGTCACGTCTGCTGGTAGGGTGGTCTCCACGAGCATCGGGACGCCGAGTTCGCGCGCGAGGACGGCGGTGTCGCTCGTCAGTCCGCCCCGTGCATCGATGATGCCCGCGAGCGCGGGTATTTCGCCGTCGAGTTCGCTGTCGAAGTCCACACCGAGGACCGCGACCGCGCCGTCCGGCACGTCGTCGAAGTCGTCCGTGACGCGGTGGACGGGACCGGAATCGTACCCGCCGACGGCGACGCGTCCGGTCGCGAGTGTTGCCGTTGCGGTATGAATCTTCAGCGTGTTCGTCGTGTCGACATCGCTGATGGCGTTCATCATCCCGGCGAGTGCAACGACCGTCTCACCTGACGCCGCGATACCGGCATCGAGCGCGGCTCCGATGGCGTCGTGGATGACGGCGTCGGCACCGTCGCCCGAGAGATCAACTCGAAGAGGCGTAACGTTCCCGTTCAGGATGAGCCGTCGGCGAACGCTGTCGTCGGGCGTGACGGCGACGATGGGCGTTTCCGGCCGGTACTTCGCCACCTTGCGTGCGGTGTAACCCGACTCGGACGCGACGACGATTGTGGAGGCCCTCACGTCACGGGCGAGATAGCGGGCTGACCGGGCGAGCGCGTCGGTCGCTGAATCCCCTGCATCGGGAACGCGCTGCTCGCGAAGCTCCGCGTACTCCTCGCTGTCGGTTACGTCACGGACGATACGGTCCATCGTTTCCACGACGTGGATGGGGTGGTCACCGATTGCCGTCTCGCCGGACAGCATCACTGCGTCGGTGCCGTCGAGGACGGCGTTGGCCACGTCGGTCGCCTCCGCGCGCGTCGGTCGCCCCGCCGTCACCATCGAGTCGAGCATCTCTGTCGCCGTGATGACGGGGACGCCGGCCGCGTGACATCGCCGAATGATGCGCTTTTGAATCAGGGGAACCGTCTCCAGTGGACACTCCACGCCGAGGTCACCGCGGGCGACCATCACACCGTCTGCTGTCTCCACGATGCCGTCCAGATTCTCGACGGCGTCGGCGCGCTCGATTTTTGCAATGACCGGGATTTCGGCGTCGCGTGCCTCCAGCGCCTCCACGACGCGGTACACGTCGTCGCCGTCGCGAACGAAAGAGGCCGCAACGAAATCGACGCCGGCCTCGGCCGCGAGGTCCAGCTCTCGCTCGTCGCGCTCGGTGATGACATCGAGCCCGAGATCGACACGCGGGATGTTCACGCCCTTTCGACTGCCGAGTTCGCCGCCGTCGTCCACCGTCACGACGACGGTCTCGCCCTCGACGCGCTGGACGGTCGTCTCGATGCGACCGTCGTCGAGCAGAATTCGGTCACCCGGCTCGACGCTGGCGAGCGACTGCGAGACGCCTACCTCGGTCGCGGTGACGGTGTCGCCGGTCGTGAGTCGGAGGTCGGTTCCCGTCTCGATGTGGACCGGCTCGTCGGTCGGTGCGGTGCGAATCTCCGGACCGGGCAAATCGAGCATCACGGCGAGCGTGTCGTCGCGCTCGGCGTCGACGCTGCGCACGTGGTTGATCGCCGTCGCGCGGTCGTCTGTCTCGCCGTGGCTGGCGTTGAGTCGGGCGATAGAAACGCCGGCGTCGGCCAGCGCCGCAATCTGTTTGCGCTCGTCGGACGCCGGTCCCAGCGTCGCGACGATACCGATAGGTATGGAGGACATGTACACCTGTTTGCCGGCCACTCATATCACTCTCCGCACTCGCGACCACAATTTATTTCATAGAAAACAATACAAAATACAATTATGGATATCCCCGCTCCGGTCGCTCCCGACGACCCCGCGGCGTGGTACGCCCCCGACGTTCGCGCACAGGACGCGGTGTCGCCGGGCGTCGTGGCGACGGTTCGCGAGCGGACGACCGGCGATGCGCCGTTCGCGTACGACGTGCGCGAGCCATCGCTCCCGCCCGGCGCACGCGCGACGCTCGCCGACCTGTCGGCTCCCCTCGCTGACGCCCGTGGTGACCCGCCTCGAACGACGACCGGCGTCCGCGAGCGGTTCAAGGCTCCGTTGCCCGAGTCGTGGCGCGAGATCTGTGATCGCTCGTTCGACGGCTCGCCGGCGACGAGACGCCGACTCGACTATCACCTCCGGGCCACTCACTGTGGCCTCGGCGACCTGACGGCGCTCGCACTCGACTCCCGTATCGAGGCGGTCGATGCCGGCGAGACGGTCGCCGTCCATACGGAGCGATTCGCTCCTGCTATCACGGAATTCGAGGCGACCGTCGAGCGCGTGGCTCGGCTCGCGAGCGAGCGACTCTCCCGCGAAACCGTCGCGTTCTGCGGTCACGAGATACCGGTCGTCCGCTATCGCGACCGCACGCTCGGCACGGACAGCTTCACCATCAAGTATGCCGCCGACGAGCCGCCGCTGCACTCCGGCGACCGCGACCGCATCGACCGGTGTCGCCGCCATCTGCTGGCGACCGCCGACGCCTTCGATACCACCGACCCCGACGCCGTGCGTGACCGAGCGCGGACATTTCTCGACCGAGACCTCGCGGCCGGCTCCCCGGAAACGTGGCTCACGACGGTCCGCGACCGGACGCGCGAACTGCTCGCCGACCACGGGCTCGCAGCTCCGCCCGTCGAGGCGAGCACCGCCTCGGACCGGCTCGATAGCCTCTGTTACTACGTGCTCCGCGAGTTCGTCGGTGAGGGACCGCTGACGATTCCGCTGCGCGACGAGCGACTCGAAGCCGTCGCCGCCACGCCGGATGGTCGCGTCACCGTCACCCCCCACGACGGCGCGAGTCCCGCCCGCCGACTGCCGACGAACATCACCCTCGACGCCAACGGCCTGCGCGAGCAGGTCGGTCGACTCGCCGCGGCCGGCGGTACCGACCTCTCGGCGACGACGCCGACCGCGACCGTCACCGTTCGGCCGTCGGGAACCGAAACCATCCTCGACTGCACGCTCGGGCTGGCCCGGACGACCGACGCCGGCCCGCAGCTGTCGGTTCGGCGACGGCCAGCCGACCCGCCGACTGCTCCCGAACTCGTCGCCGGCGACCGACTCCCGACGGCTGTCGTCGCGCTCTGCTGGCTCCTCGCTGAGACGCGCGGACGTATCGCCGTCATCGGAGAGCGCGGCGCGGGTAAGACAACCCTGCTGAACGCGCTCATCCCATTTGTCCCCTATGACTGTCGGCCAGTCGTTGCCGGCGACACGACTGGAGTGGCGGTCCCCCACGAGTCGTCGCTCCGACTCACGACCCACGCGCACACCGATCCCGACCGCTGCGTCTCGACGGCTGACGTAGGAGTAGAACTCTCCGGCATCAACCCTGCTATCACCGTGCTGGACGACGTAGATGGGCCAGATCGCGGAGAACTGCTGGTCGAGCGACTGGCCGCTGGCGGGGGCGTTCTCGCTACCGTTGACGCTCGCACACCCGAGATATTCCGGCGGCGACTCGCATCGTGGCCCGATGGCTCTGACGTGGATTGCACACTCGATGTCGTCCTCGTGACCCGGCATATCGACGGAAAACGACGAGTCACGGCCGTCGGGAGTCTCACCGACGGCGAGTCGGGAACTGACGCGCCCGCGTGGACGGAACACTGGTCCCGAGGCGACAACGGATCGCGGGGTAACAGCGGGTCCCGAGGCGACAACGGATCGCGCGATGACGACGAACTCGCGCTCGACGGCCCGCTCGCAGAGCGACTCGCTCGTCGCACGGCCCAGTCGGTCGCGGCCCTGGACGCCGACTTCGAGCGAAAGCGCCGCTACGTCTCCTATCTCGTCGAGGAGGGAATCGACGGCCACGCGGAGCTGTTCAGCTTCCTCGCCGACCTCCGTACGGACGAGGCGGCGACGGTCGAGCGGGTGGGCCACCGCGGTGACGCCTACCACGAGAAGTAGTTAAGGAGAAGACATATACATCGAACCCCTGAATTTCTGGTCAGTATGCCAGCAATACGCGCAGAAGGGGTGACCAAGCGGTACGGCTCGGTGACGGCCGTCGACCGCATTGATCTCACGGTCGAGGAGGGCGAGGTGTTCGGCTTCCTCGGCCACAACGGCGCGGGAAAGTCCACGATGATCAATATGCTGTTGGACTTCGCCCGGCCGACGAAGGGAACTATCGAGGTGTTCGACAGCGACTGTCAGACCGACAGCGTTGCTGCCCGTGAACATATGGGTGTGCTCCCGGAGGGATACGCCGTCTACGACTCGCTGACTGGTCGCGAGCACATCGAGTTCGCGATGGAGTCGAAGGATATCGAGGGAGAGCCGTTCGACGTGCTCGATCGCGTCGGCATCACCAATGCGGCCGACCGCCCCGCCGGCGGCTACTCGAAGGGGATGGCCCAGCGGCTCGTGCTCGGGATGGCTCTCGTGGGGAGCCCGGACCTGCTCGTGCTCGACGAGCCGACGAGTGGGCTGGACCCCAACGGCGCGAAGGCGATGCGTGAAATCATCCGCGAGGAGAACGAGCGCGGCACGACCGTCTTCTTCTCCTCACACGTCCTCGAACAGGTGGAGGCCGTCGCTGACCGCGTCGGCATCATGCACCACGGCAAGCTCGCGGCCGTCGACACGATCGAAGGGTTGCGTGAGACGGCCGGTGGTGGGACGAAGCTCCTCATTACGGTCGATGATCCCGACGACGAGCACATCGCCGCCATCGAGGCGACTGACGGCGTCGACTCGGCGTGGCTCGATGAGGACGGCCAGTTCGTCGTCACCTGCGAGAACGACGTGAAGCTGGACGTGCTCATCGTCCTCGACGAGCGCGGCGTGGACGTGCTCGACTTCTCGACGGAGGAGGCATCACTGGAGGACCTGTTCGTCGAGTACACACGGAGTACCGCCTGATGTCGTGGCGACCCATTGCCCGCCGCGAGTTCGCCGCGCTTACCGACGGTCGCTCAGTGCGAGTCGGTGCGGCGTTCGTCGCGTTCGTGTTTGTCGCTGGAGGGTACATCGCTGGCGGCAGTACGCAGGCGACGATGGCGACGTACGCTGCCCAGCTGTCGGGACTCACCCCGCTCGTTGTCACGGTGTTCGCGCTGCTGTTCGGCTATCGCGCTATCGTTGCCGACCGAGCGGCCGGTCGGCTGACGCTCGTCCTCTCGCTGCCACACTCTCGCAGGGACGTGCTGGCCGGAAAGTTCGCTGCGCGCGGAATCGTCATCCTCGGCTCGATTCTCGTCGGCGTGCTGGTGGGTGCGTGGCTCGTCGCCTACCCGTTCGGGACGGTCGACGGCGGCACGCTCGCCGTCTATCTCGGGGCGACACTGCTGTTCGCACTCGCGCTGTTCGCGATTGCGCTCGCGCTCTCGACGCTGACAGCCTCGCCCCGGCGGGCGACCGTCGGCGCGTTCGCCGTCATCGTCGCCGTCCTGTTCTGGCGGAATCTCCGTGGCGTGTTCGCCCGCGGGCTGGAGGCGCTCGGACTGGCGACTCCGGCCGGCGGGCTACCGGACTGGGCACTGTTCGTCTACGGCGTCGAGCCATCCCTCGTCTATGGTCGCGTCGTCGACAGCTTCGTCGTCGGCAGAGAGACGGGCGTGTTCCTCGGTCCCGACGCGCCGTGGTATCTGGGTGGGAAGGTGGCCGTGCTCCTGCTGCTGGCGTGGTTCGTCGGCCCGCTCGTCGGTGGCTATCTGCGGTTCCGGGGGACGGACCTATGAGTCGATTCGTCTCTCTTTACGGAGGTGACCGGCGGTGAGCTGGCGCGCTATCGCACGCAACGATATCCGGGCCGCACGCCGCGCCCGCGGCACGTGGGGGTTGGTGTTCGTCTTCCTCCTCGCGTATCTCGGGCTGGCAGCTGCGTTCCTCTACGGCACGCCGAACTTCACGCCGTACGTCGACCTACTCGGAATGCTGTTCGCCCTGTTGGTCCCGCTGCTAGCTATCGTCTTCGGCTACGAGTCCGTCATCGGTGAACGGGCGTCGGGAATGGCGGCGCTGACGCTCTCGTTCCCGCACTCACGGCTCGACCTCGCAGTCGGGAAGTTCGTCGCCAGAACGGCCGTTCTCGCCGTCGCTATCGGGATCGGGACGCTGCTCGCGGGTATCGTCACCGCAGCGACGTTCGACGGTTTCGACCCGCTCGCGCTACTCGGGCTGGGCGTCGCCTCGATAGCCTACGGTGCAGTGTTTATGGCGCTCGCGACGGGGCTGTCGATGGGGCTCTCGACGACGCGGCGAGTGATCACGAGCGCGTTCGGCGCGTATCTCGGCCTCGTCGTCTTCTGGACACAGTTCGTCGATATCCTCGCGCTCCTGTTGTTCCGTCTGAACACGGCTGTGCCCGGCTTCCCGCCGACGTGGACGTTCCTCGCGAAGTTCCTCTCGCCGAACGTCTCGTTCTCGTATCTACTCGCCGAGGTGGTCGGTGTCGGGCCCGTGCCGACCGTCGCGATCCAGAGTGACGCGTGGTTCATCTCGCCAATCGTCGCGATCGCCGTACTCGCCGTCTGGGGTCTCCTTCCGTTCTTCCTCGGCTACCGGCGGTTCCGACGCGGCGACC
>JAXHLZ010000013.1:0-108208 GCA_034521675.1 Halobacteriales archaeon
TTACGATCGTGACCATTTCTCGGCGGCTCGTTGAAGAAGCGCGGTCCCACGACTGTTCGTACATCGCCGTCGAGCGGCTGACCCACATCCGCGACCGGATGGACAACGGGAACGACCGCATCAAGCGCCAGATGCACAACTGGGCGTTCCGCGAACTCCAAGAGATGGTCGCGTACAAGGCCGCCGAGTACGGTATCAGGGTCGAAGACGTGAACCCGGCGTTCTCGTCGCAGACCTGCTCGAAGTGCGGCCACCAGTCCAGCACGAACCGCGATTCGGACGGCTGGTTCGCGTGCAACGAGTGCGGGTACGAACTCGACGGCGACTACAACGCGGCGAAGAACATCGGCAAGCGACTGCTAACTGTACCGGAGGGCAAACGTCCCTCGGGGTTGGGCGACGGTCAACTCGCCCTGAAGTCCGGGACGCTGAACGGGAACGGGGACTACACCCCCGACGACCCATCCGGGTCGGCAGACCGGGAGTCCACGGGCAAGCCCCACCCTCAAACGCGAGCGTAAGCGAGCGTCAGGGCGGGGTAGTTGAGGCAGCAGGAAGCCGGAGGAGGGATATGCTACCACGGTCGTTCCGTTCGCTGCGCTCACTCCACTCTCTGCTTCAAATCCCTCTCGTGGCTTTCAGCCTCGCGTTGCTCGGCAGGAAAGCCGGAGGAGGGATTTGAACCCTCGGCCTATTCCTTACGAAGGAATCGCTCTGCCAGCTGAGCTACTCCGGCGCGTACCCGTTTATGATGCGACAGCGAGTAAAAGGGTTGCGAACCAAACTCACCGACGGCGGAGGCGAGCGTCGAGACAGACGTTCTCCTCGTGGGGAGCATACGACCGGACGACACGCCGCGTCTGGATATCGACGGCGTACTCGTCGCCGGCCGCCTCGCGAATCGCGCGCTCGCCCGGACCGAACGGGTCGGAATCGTGCTGAATGTCGTAGAGGTGGAGCACGCACTCGTCGCCGGCGAGCGCGACAGCGGTATCGAGAAACTCGCTCGCGGTGTGGGGGAGATTCATCACGACGCGGTCGGCCCAGCCCACCCAGTCGGGGGCGATCTCGCGAACGTCGCCTTGGATAGCCGTGAGATGGTCCTCGACGCCGTTTCTGGTGGCGTTCTCGCGGAGATACTCGATTGCGCGGGGGTTCAGGTCACAGGCGACGACGGACGCGCCGCGGGCTGCCATCGGAATGGCGAACGGACCGACGCCGGCGAACATATCGAACACCTGCTCGTCGGGCGCGACCTGCTCGATGACGCGGTGGCGCTCGGTCGCGAGGCGGGGCGAGAAGTAGACCTGCGCGATGTCGAGCAACAGCTCGGTGCCGTACTCGGTGTGGACGGTCTCGGTGCCGTTGCCCGCGAGCACGTCCCAGTCGCGCACGCGGAGTTCACCCTGAATCTTCGAGGCGCGGTTGACGACGGTGTCGACGGGGAGCGCGGAGGCCATCACCGCGTCGGCGATAGCCTGTGCGCGCTCGGCGTCGTCCTCGTCGAGGATGACGATACGGCCCAGTCGTTCGAGCGACGGCTCGAAGCCGAGGATGTCCTCGGGGAGGGTCTGTGTCTCACGGCGCGGGGCGTCGAACGCGGCGATTTCGTGCTCGTCGGAGATAGCGTCGGGGTCGGTGACGGGGATGTAGAGCCAGCCGTCGGTGACGGTGATGTCGTACTCGTCGTGGACGAGATTCCGGTCGGCGAGCATCGCCCGCGTCGTCTCTCCCTCTTCGGGCGGGACGCGGACGCACGGGACACTCATTGCCGGGAGGAAGTGGTCGCGGGCGGTAAGCGTGACGAACGCCGGGCGTGAACAGGGCGTTTATTCGCCGCGGCGTGGTGGTCTGGGTATGCTCACGTTCGTCGGACTCGGTCTGTGGGACGAGAACTCGATCACCGTCGACGGCCAGCGCGCGCTCCGAGCAGCCGACGACGTATTCGCCGAGTTCTACACCTCGCGGCTGATGGGAACGGACCCCGAATCGCTCGCTGCACACCACGGCGTCGATATCGACGTGCGGGACCGCGCCGGCACGGAACAGGAGCCGGGACCGATTCTCGATGCCGCGGCGGCGGGAGACGCCGTGTTTCTGACCGCCGGCGACACGATGATTTCGACGACGCACGTGGATCTCCGGCTGCGCGCGCACGACCGCGGCATCGAGACGCGCGTGATTCACGGCACGACCGCGTCGGCTGCGGCTGCGTCGCTGACCGGACTCCAGAACTACCGGTTCGGCAAGGCGACGACGCTTCCGTTCCCGTACGCGCACGGCGGCGAGGGCGTCCCGGCTCGGTGTGTGACACGCTGGATGCGAACCGCGAGCGCGGGCTCCACACGCTCGTGTACTCGACATCAAGCAGGAGCGCGGCGAGTACATGACCGGGGACGTGGCCGCCGAACTGCTTGCCGAGGGGTACGAGGACGTGCTCGGGGTCGTGGTCTGTCGTGCCGGCTCGCCGGAGCCGCGCGTCGAGGCCGGCCTGTTGAGCGACCTCGCGGAGCGCGACTTCGGCGACCCCTTGCATCTGCTCATCATTCCGGGTGAGCTGCACTACATCGAGTCGGATGCGCTGCGCGCGCTGGCGGACGCGCCCGAAGAACTGACCGAACCGGTCTGATTACTCTTCTTTGCCGCCGTCGGCGCGGACGCCACCGCGGCCCGGCGGGTCGCCGAAGTCGAACTCGTGTTCGTCGCCGGTGACGAGATACAGCAGGTCGGCGACGACCGTCTTGAGCTCGGGGAGATATCGGAGCGTCGCGAGCATAATGGCGATGAGCGCGACGACCGAAGCCGACTGGCTCATAATTTTGTCCGCGACGAGGAACGAGACGTAGTAGGGGTCGCTCTGGCCGAACAGCGCGAGCACCTGCGGGACGAACACCTGGAACCACTGTTCGCCAAAGGCGACCGCGATGAAGACGTTCCGGACGAGATTCAGCGCCCAGATGACGGGAATCGAGACGAGAAACGCCTTCGCCTTCCGGTCGAGTGGCGCGTCGACCGCGGCGATCAGCCCGGCGAAAATCGCCATACTCCCGAGTCCGGTACACGCGAGTTCGATCTCCGTGAGGATGCGGTGGCCGTTCGGCTGGACGAACAGGAAGACGCTCTGGAGGCCGGCCTCGTTGGCAACGAGTTCGGGATGGTAGCCCAGCGCGTTCATCGCCCACTGGGTCTGAAGCGTCACCGTCCGAATCATCGGCTCGTAGATCGCGTCGATGCTCGTCGCCGGCAGATAGATCACACCCATCACCGCGACGGCGCGCGAGATGACGAACAGCGAGTCGCGGCCGTCGAGCAGGAGATAGCCGGTGTAGAAACACAGCGGGACGGCGACGAGTGCGAGCGCTGCCTCGATGAAGCTCGATCCGACGAACCAGAACTGCGGGACGAGCGTGCCCCAGAAGATACCGAAGACGCCCCACGTCGTGGCGGTCAGCAGTCGCGCCGCTCGCTCGTGGTAGTACATCGCGAGCGCGCCGGCGACGAAGCCGCCGACGGAGAGCCACGCGAGGGTTGCGGTCAGCAGTGAGCTTGCCATTACCAGCACGTAGGAGTTTCAGCGGTAAATCCTTGCTGGTCGTCGGCGTGCGCGGGGCTGTCGCTGTGGGGTGTAGCGTGCGAAAGAAAAATCCCGTTTGGTGGAACCGGTTAGGTCCGGTTAGTTAGTCGTCGTTCAGGTCGCGGCGGAGCGCGATGAGCGCTGCGCCAGCGAGTGCGACGATTGCGACTGCGCCACCGAAGCCAGGCGTGGCTTCCAGTGGTCTCAGTCGTCGGTCGCGGTCGGCGTCACCGCCGTCGGTCGGCGTGGCCGTCGCGGGCTCCGGCGTCGGCGTGTCCGTTGCCGGTTCCGGCGTCGGCGTGTCCGTCGCGGGCTCCGGCGTCGGAGTCGTCGGCTCCGGCGTCGGCGTTGCCGTACTCTCGACAACCGTGCCGTCGACGCTGACCGCGTCAGCGAACGCCGGGCTCGTGGACGCGGTCACGGTGAACGTCGTGTTCTGGGCAACGTCCGAGAAGTCGAACGTACCGGAGAACGTACCGTCATCGGCGACGGTGACACCGTTTGCGGTCTTGAGGAACGGATTGTTACCCGACGCGCGTGCGCGGATATTGATTTCTGTACCCGGCGCGACGTTCGTCGTACCGCTGATTGTCTGACCGGATACGGCTTCGACAGTGATGTCGTTGCCACCGTTCAGCTCTGCCATACGCTCCTCCACGGTGAAGGAGGCGGTGACAGTCTCGTCTTCGTCGCCAGCAACGAGAGCAGTGTCAGGACTCACACCGAACTCGACATCGAATGCCTGTCCGTACAGGTCCTCAGCGTCCGGCGTAACATCGCTGCCGCCACGCTCGAACGCGACATTGGTCGTGTCGACTGCAACGAACACCGTATTGTTCGCGCTGTCAGCGACGACGTTCAGACCACCGTTCGTGTTGGTCTGAGCAAAGTCGACCGTGAGTGGGTCGGCGTTCGGGAAGTTGCCTGCCTGTGTAGCAGAGAGTGAGAGCGTTCCGTCGCTAACGAGGTTGAGGAGCGCCTGCTCTGCATCCACACCCTCGGCCTCCATCTCAGCTGTCAGGACACCGTAGATACCAGACACTCCAATCTGGTGAACGACCTCGTCCTGGTACGCGATGGAAGAGTCCTGCGTGATTGCACCAGAGTTGAGTGCGTCGTAGACAGCCCCTGCATCTGCGTCAGTCGGCAGATCAGCGGCGGTCCACAGCTGCATCGAGTCGGTAGAGCGGTCGGAAACAACCAACGTACCGACACCAACGTCGTTACCGCTGCTATCCTGCAGGACAATATTGTAGTCCGCAGTTGCGAGCGTGTGCGTTGGTCGTGAAGTCCGAGCTGTACTCGGATGCTGCGCTGACGGAAACGGAGTCATCGCTGTTTACAGCGGAGAAGGCGGCAGCTCCGTTCGTCGTCAGGAAGGTGTTGAGGTTGACAGTGACAGTGCCATCTGCGTCGCCGTCGGCACCGTCAGTGACCATCACCTCTGCTGCGTAGTTGACCGAGTCGCTACCGACAATGAGCGTGGCGGTCTGGCGTTTTCGAGGTTGACCGTCATCTGCGCAACATCACCACGTTCTTCGGTGACCACTGTATTTGCGAGCGTAATCGAACCTTCAGCGGGCTCGTTGACAGTGACGGTGGCCGAGTCGGCTGCCGTCGTGTCAGAGACGCTCAGATCAATTGTGTACTCACCGGTCTCGATATCAGTGAAGTCGAGATCGCAACGCAGCCTCGTCAGAGGCAGCGAATGCGATGCCATCGTTGTCATCCTCACTATCACCGTCAACGTCCGCGTCGGTGACGCTATCTGCGTTCTGGAAGATGTCGAGGAGCTCATCATCGCTGAGGTTCCCTGCTGTGACCTCGTACGTGAGCTCGCCCGCGCGGTTCGTCTCGAGACTGAGTTCGCTCAGTGCGTTGCTACCGTCGTTAGCGACGGTTGTCTGATCGAGCGTGACATCGAGATTCTGAACCGAGATCTCGAAGCCAGCCTGATTTCCAGACTGCTGACCGACCACGAAGTGATCAGCCTGTTCGAGGTCCGCCGTATCGACGGTGATCGTACCGTCTGTAGCGATGAACTGGTCGACCTGCGTGGACTCTTCAGAGTTGCCCTGTCGCAGGTTAACGAGTTCGCCGTCCTCGAAGCCGTCGATAACAATCTCCTGACCCTGGTAGAAGACCGTGTTGAACGCTGCGTTGTTGTTATCGGCCGTCAGGTCGGAATCAGGCTGCTCGGGGTCCGGTGTCGGCGTCGGCGTGGTTGAGGAGTCGTCCTCAACGGTCACCGACGTGCTTCCGGTTGCCGTACTGCTGCTACCATCAATGAACGCTTCGACATCTACCTGAACATCGCCAGTAGAGGCGCTGTCAGAGACCTCGAAGGTCACCAGTCGTGGTGAGCGTCTCGCCGGCCTGATTCGGATCGTTAAATCCGTAGAGGACATCTCTGCGGAGTGCCACCCCAGACCGGAGGTGCCGTCCACCTTCGGTGGAAACTGCTTCAACGCCGTTTGGCGTCGTGGACTCGATACGACCTGCCTGACCGGTCTCGTCACCGGTGTTTGTGATACTCGTACGTTACCGCGGAATGTCTCTCCTTGGGCGACGCTTCCTGCGTCGTCCGTAGCGGAGATGCCGACCTGCGGCGCTGCAGCCGCAACACCGGCGCAGGCGACCACAGACAGCATCATAAGTGCTGCCATCGCAATCGCCTGAACTCGTTTAGTTGTTCCTGTCATAATTTTGATTAGCTGTTCAACGCGACGATGATTTCCTGCGCCTCGCTCGGCGTGATGTCACCGTTGTTCAGGGCAACAATTGCATCCTGGGCCTCTCCAGGAGCAATGTCGCTGTCATTGTTGTCGCTGTCGAACTGTTCAACTACAGAGGTGCTGTTGCCGTTCGAGCTGCTCTCAACGGTCAGCGTCGCCGTTTGCTCACCATCATCGGTGTACACGCCGTGCGTGTAGTCACCAGCATCGACTGCTAGTGCTGAGGTTGGTGAACTCGACGGTGGTCGTCTCGCCGCCGGTCAGCGAGACTTCCTCACTCGCGAGGGTCTGACCCGCAACGCGGAACTCGACAGTCTGCGTGTCACCGGCGAAACCATCGTTCGTGACGTCCGCCGAAACGTCGATCTCGTCACCCTCGTGTGACGGTGACATCCATGCGGCGTCAGGTTCGACACCTGGAAGTCACTCTGGAGCGGAGTAGCGCCGGTAATCACGATGTTACCGGGCTGGGTGAAGCCGGGCTGGACAGGGTTCGTGGTCGTACCCTGGCCGGCTGCGCCGGTCTCGAACTGCACGCCGCGGAGCGTGTAGTCGATACCGGCTTCCGTGGCCGGCACACGCGGGAGCGTGTACTGGCTCTGGTCACCCGGGAAGGTGAGCAGCGTGACCGGCTCGTTGTTGACCGTCGAGATATCGGTGAACGTACCGGCGAGGTCGAAGTTCTGCAGGTCCTCACCAGTCACCGTCACGGTCTCGCCTTCGAAGGTGACGTTGAACTCAGCGTTCAGGACACCCTCCTGGGTAGCGGCCGTGAGCGGGTTCACAGGCGTCAATCTCAACGAGATTGCCGTTGGAGTCCTCGACGGACGTCGTGTACACGACGGAGTTCGGGAGGCCAACGTTGTTCTCGTTGGTAATCGGCGCGTTGATCGAGCCGTTCGTTGCCCAGTTGATCACGCCGGTGAAGGACTTGTTGGTGAAGTCCGTAGCCGACGAGTCCGTAGTGAGTTCAGCGGAATTCCGCTCGAGGTTCGTCGGCGTGAAGTCCAGGCTGGACTGGCCGGTCTCGAGGTAGACGGTTGCTTCGCCGTCGTCACCAGTGGTAAGCGTGATCGTGCTGTTTTCGTCGTCGAACGGAGACGACGTTAGCCGCCGTCGGCGCTGTTGAGGAACTGGCCGTTGAAGACCTCATCCTCGTCGCTCGGATTCGTCGGTCAACTGCCGACAAGTTCGCTGTTGTCCGGCACTTCGATCTGGACCGTGGCGTTGGTCAGCTGGTCACCGCCGGCGATGCCCGTTTCGACGCGGCACGTCGACAGAGCCGTCGCGCGGGACGACCTGTTCGAAGCTGTCGGACTGATTCTCGAATTCGGTGACCTCGCCGCCCTCGAGGAGCCCGAGGTTCGTGATGTTCAGTGAAGTCAGGGTCGACCTCGCGCGGTTCGAGGTTGAAGTTCGTGTCCTCACCGTCCTCGAAGAAAGCACCGTCAGCTGTCACGGTGACGTCAACGAAGTCGCGCTCGTAGCCTGGCTTCTCGGCGACAAGCATGTAGTCGACGCCGGCCTGGTACTCGGAGTAGAGGTCGTTGAGGACGTAGTTGCCTGCGTCGGTGGTCGTGTCAACGAAGTTTGCCCCGCTGGCATCCTCGATGTCCCTGCGCATCATCGGCCGTCAGGTCTTCGGTGAGCCTCGGTGGTGGGAGCAACGAGGTCACCGAAGGGCAGGGCCGGGGCCGACGTGTCAGGCGAAGCTGTCGCCGCTCGGCGTCGGGCTGGTTGGCGGACACCTCAACCGAGTAGTTACCCGGGCTGAGGACCGTCGCGTAGACCGGCCCGGCCAGTGAGCCTGCTCCGCCTGGACGGCGAAGCCGGAACCAACGCTGCGGTCGGTGGTGTTCAGCTCGCGGACGGTCTCCAGCGCGAGCGCGCTGTTCTGGCCGTCGTTGTCAACGCGGTAATCGTTGTAGCTGACGACTTCGCCCGCGTCCTCGTTGATGACACGGTCAGAACAGGCTGTCACCAGCTGGCGTTCGGAGTTGGAAAGCAGCGATCGGGTTCCTGATTGCGCGGTCCTTCTCAACGGCGTAGACCGTTCGCGTTTCAAGGCCGTGGTCGTCTTGGTCATTAGCGACGTCGGGAGGGCCTGGCCGACGACCTGGCCCTCGCCGCTGAGGGGGATGAACGCAGCAATCGCCGTGGTGGAGACAGAGCTTCCCGTTCCGTCGGGCGCCGAGAATTCGAACGTGGCGCTCTGCACGGCGCTAGACGACGCCGTGAAGGTGAACTGGCCGTTCGGGCCGGTTTCAGCGTTGTCCGGGATACCGGAGATCGCGGCACTGTCGTCAGCGCCAGCGACTACCGGCATCAACCTGAACGGAGTCCTCGGCGCGAAGCCGCTCAGGGCTGCCGTTGTAGTCCATCGAGTGAGGAGTGTACGGTGCACTCAACTGCGTCTTGGCCGTCGGGAAGTGCCTGAAAGCATTGTTCGGCGTGACTTCGATGGCGTCGGCGTTAACGAGACCGACGAGCGTCACGTCGATACGGGCGGTCTCGCCAGGCGCGACTGTCACACCGGACGTGTCGAAGGACTCGAAGCCATCCCGGTCAACTTCGACGGAGTACGTGTCGTCCGATCCGGGTAACACGGACGGGTGTAACTGCCGGTGTCGTCAGTGGTGGCTGTGTACACCTGCTCCGTGTTATCGTTCTTGACCTCGACTTCAGCGTTCTGAATGGGTTCATTGTCGGTGTCACGGACGGAGCCCTGAATGAAGCCGTCTTCGGCAACTTCTAGGTCACCGGTCTGAGTGTCATTCAGAGTCTCCACGCCGCGAGCGTCAGTTACCAGTACTGTTTCCGGAGCATCAACCGTGAACGAAACCTCGGAGGTCTCGCCGGGCGTCAGCGTGAGGGACTGGTGAGTGCAAATGCGGTTCCGTCAAGGATGAAGTCGACGTCTTGGGTTCCGGTATGGCCGCCGACGTTGGTGACGTTGGCGGTGACGGTTCAGCGAGTCACCAGGGTTGACCGCGGCGGTTGCCGGGTCAAGGTCGCTGACCTGGAAGCTCAGACGTCGCTGACCTGGAGCGTGATCGGCGCTGACGTCTGCCCACGCCGTGCTGTTTGAGGTGACGTACTTGGCCGGGGCTCGGCTCTGCGGACATGGCATCTCCGTTACCCGGCTTTCACGGTAGACACTCAGTCGAGTCTGGGCAGTCGAGACCGAGTGGCGTCGATGGTGACGTTTCGTCTCGCCGTCAGCATCGGCACTCTGGTTGTAGTAGATGTCTTCTGCCGGGCTCGTAGGTTGCGTTGTCATTTGTGATGATACGCACTGTTCGAGTCACCGGGGTCGTGCCCCAGTGTGAGTGTCGATTCCCCTGCACCACCATTGTCGATAGAGGTGGTAGAAGCGTTAGCGGCCGCAGCTGCTGATCCCGCAAGTGCGACGGTACGACCGAAGAGCGGATAGTACCATCATAGTTCCGAGGAACAAGCTGCTGAAGCTTGTCGCGAGTTAGTTTCTGTCATTTTTGATATCTGTGTAGAGTGCGCCAAAGTCCTTCCAGGCCACCTCCGAGCTGGAGTCTGTTTCGTGGCCGAAGTAGTGGCGCCTCACGATTGGTAGTGACGCCGTTTTAGATTAAATCCTTTGTGGTACTCTGACCTACCGCGTTTACCCGGCTTTGCACGTTGGCAAATAATATATGTCTCGAAAAGAGATCGGCGCGTAAGATAGTCTACCGCCGATTTCCAGACAGTGGTGGAGCAGTGAAGATCATTCCGCTGGACTGGCTGGACGCGTCGATCGCGACTCCGGTTGCAAGGATACCAGCGTACGAAGTGCTCTCGGATACTGCCGACAGGATCGCTGCGTCTGCCGTTTTCGACCACGGAAGTATAAGATACTCAGTACGCAACGCCGAGTGAGGTACGTTGAAGTCCGAGCGCTCTACACCTCAGCAGAGAGCGAGCTGCTGGATATGATTTATCGTGATTATCTCCGCCCATCGTCTTCGTCGTCTTCATCATCGTCACCGTCTCTGCTTTTATCACGGTCGCTGGACGACCCTGAGCCACCATTCCGAGGGCTGCCGTCGGCATATTCATTCCGACCTCGGTCATTGCGGCTGTCGCTGTCGGGATTATCGAAGTCATCACGGACCTCTGCTGCATCATCAATATCTGAAGGCAGCCACAGGTATCAATGAACCCGTGTCCGTGGTACGTCTCATCCCCAAGGTTTCAGAGCAGCTCGCTTTCAGGACTTGACGAACCTCGTGGGCACTCCAGTCCGGATTCGCTGCCTGGAGTAGAGCAACAAGTCCGGTTACGTCCGGCCCGCTCATACCGTTCCCTGAATGAACCCGTTGGTTCGTATTCCCAGTCGAGTCTGGAAACCGCATACGCTGGAAGGGGACCGTCTGAATTCAGGCTTCCTGCGACCGAATCTGGTGGGAAGGTACTGAGAACGCTCGTCCGGAGCAACGAAAGTCCGACTCGAAGCTGCAGGCGACCCCGGACAAACGTTCCAGCTGCCACCAGGGGCACTCACATCAACGTAGTCCTCTCCAATCATTGCGTCTACAGACGGGGGTCTTCGGCGGTTCGATTGGATCATTGCTCAACCAGACCGCCCTGTCCGTCAGGCCGGACAATCCCAGTCGGCCCAGTTGCTGCTGCAGAGATTACGTCCTCTGCTTTGGCGGAGCCTGGAACAAGGTTATCGGCATTGTTCCCACTGTTTCCAGCGGAAGCGACCCACACAAGGCCTGCTTCATCAGCAAGATTCGCAAGATCTTCAATTCGGTCCTGAATGTAACCAATCAGGTACGTACGGCTCTCCGGCTGATCATTCACGAACCCGAGGCTGGCGTTGACAACATCGCAGTTCGCTGCAATCGCTCCATCGATTCCTGCGATGAAGTTTCCGAAGAGGCCGGTAGAGTTCCCGCTGCTATCATAGCTGAAGTATCGTAGGGAGACGAGTTCCGCATCAGGGGCGACGCCTGTCTTCTGGCTTGCAGTAATCCCCGCAACGTGAGTCCCGTGGTAGTGGTACTTATTCGGATGGAGGACGTCTTGACCATCGCCGGTCAGATCAACACTTGCAGCTTCATCGACATTCAGGTCTTGGTGGTCGTACACACCGTCGTCGATGATTCCGATACGGACCGGGTCACCGTTCGGCTTCAGACCCGTATTCATATCGTGGGCCGTCTCGAGATCAAGTACATCCTTGTCCCACGCGAACGCACTGGGGAAGGGGAGATCCCCAGTCAGTGTCGATTGGGCCGACGGAACGGTATAATCACGTCCTTCTACCGTGGAGACATTTTCCTCGTGATCAAGTCCATTAATATCCCGGACCTCACCTGCGCCGTCTCGATTCAATTCAATATCAACGTGGTACTTGTCCCCGACGTTTTTTACCTCTTCTTCTGGGCCTTTTAACACCAGAGTACCCGACGTGTTACGGAAGATCGTGGATAATCTCAACGTCTGATTGTTCTGCACGGAGACGATTAATTTCGGATACGCTGTCACCCGTATTCACGATATATCGGTCGGGCGCTTCCGATGCACTGACCGCATGATCGGTAGCGGAGCCAGCTGAACGGCACCGGCAGTCCTTTGAGTACTGACCGCCTGCTATGAGACTCCAGATCTTTGGAAAGGGGCTACCAATGGTATAGAACTTGTGGACGGCTGATTGTATTTGCAGAGGGCGACGGGAGTCATCGTTTGATAACCCGTTCGACGTTGCAGACTGCGGCGGTGAGAGTGATCTCTCAGAACTGGCAGTACCGTACCCGCGTTCAGACCGTAGAGCCGTGACGAGCGCTTAACTCACTGAGTCCACAGTCTCACACACTGCCGCTGGCATCCGTATTCAGTTAAGACTCAGCTTCGAACAGCGTGAGCGTGCTGGCTGAACGAGCCGTGCGAAAATCGAATGGAAGCGGGAAGACGGGCTGTTACGCGTCGTCGATCTTGGAAAGCGCGACAAGTTCTACGATTAGGGTTCGTTAACGGACTCACCCTCCACAGACCCTGGAAGTGTACTAAGGCGCGTCAAGCTCCTCGCACGCCGTTTCGAACCGTCACACGTGCCCGTGTTGGTCGGCGTCGCGCCGCTCGGCGACGCGCTCGGGGTCGAGTTCTGCAAGCGCAGCCAGGAGGTGTTCGCGCGCGGTCGCGTCCACCGTGCCGGCGTCGAGCGCGTCTTCGAGACGGTCACAGAGAAACGCCTCATCAACCGGCGCGGTCATACGTCCATCGCCCGGCTGACCATCCCGCTGAGACCGCCGTACAGCCGCTCGTCCCAGCCGTACGCCTCTTCGTACGCGGCCATAAACGCGTCGAGCGTGCGCCCGGCGAACGTGTAGTGGTGGACAACGCAGCCGGCGTCGCGGTCAACGACGTAGATGGTCTCCGTGCGGACGGCGGCGACCAGATCGCAGCCGCCGGCGCGCCCGAGCAGGAAGAACGCCGGGCGGCCGCCAACCGTCTGGCTGGAGATGTGTGGTTCGTCGCTCGGTACGATAGATTTACCAGTTGGCGAGTCGGATTGGCTCATTGTAGTTCCGAGGAACACAGTCGCGTCGGTGCTGTAACACCGGGGCGACGACACCTCGTTTCTGGTGTAATCGCCCGCCAGCGACCGCGTTCCCTATCTACTACGTATAGCGGGAGCTACTTAGTGTTTGCTGACAATTGTAGCCAGGATACTCCGAATTGTAGGCGGGGAGTGCATCCAAGCCGGCTTCCGTGATTATCTGTCAGTAGGCGTTCGGGCCTATCAAGCCGACTTATCTGTCCCTTCTTCCTCCAACTCTTCGAGGTAATTGCTCAATGTCCGGCGCTGAAACGTCGCATCCGCGCCGTTTCAGATTCGTAAACATAACTCCGGGCGTCGAAACGAGAGTCAGAATTCTGCCAGGAGCTGGAGAACCTAGCCCTCTGCGCTCCTCTTTGCCCATATCCCGTCCGTCTGTCCCATCGGCAATATTTCCGATTGTTGTCAGAACTGCTTTGATTGAGTGTATTTTCAACTCTTCAGCATGGTATATTTGCTATAAGTATAGCAAACAGTTAATCACTTGCCGACAGCAAGCACTGAGTATGCAGCCAAGACGCACACGCGGGGGTGGCCTGACGTGAGCCAGTCACTCGGGCAGCTCCTCGAAGATCGCGTCGGCGAGGACGACGACCCCCTCACGGCCGTTGCTCGCGACCTGGACGACACGAGCTACGAGCGGGTGCGCCGGGCAGCCAAACAGGAGGGCATCGAGGTGACTCGCGGCGGGCCACAGCCGGCGACGGACCCCGAAACCGACGATTGGTGTGTCAGCGCGCCGAAAACCCAGCTTGTCGCGACGCGCGTCAGCGAGTGCGCGGGAGTCGATACGGCCGAGGGGCTTTCAGCTGTTCCCATCAGCTCCACCGCTGCATGCCACGTATTCTGAACACTACCACTGAGAGACCATTGAATCACCGAGACAGCGAAGCTGACGAGTCAGACACTCGCGAATCTGCGCCTATCCCGACAGTATCAGACCCAGGTACAAGCCCTGAGAGACAGATCTCTTCAGTGATACCACTGGATCACAGTATATGAGTGCTGATACGAACACTGGCGACAATCGGATGGAGAAAATCAACGTCCGTGTTCCGGAAACGCTCCTCCAGCGTATCGACGACGAGTGGGAGGAGCGTGGCTACTCCAGCAAGTCCGAGGCCATCCGCGATGCACTACGCGACTGGGTAAATCCCCCGGTGACGCTCTCGGAAGAGACACTTGATGACTTGGAAGAGAGTCGTACGGAAGCAGAACGGGGGGAGACGGTGTCGGCTGAAGCGGCCCGCGAACGGCTGGGACTAGATGAATAATCCAAGTCACACGCCGTGGTCTCGAAATCGTCGTATGTCGATCTCGACCGGTAGCTCGTCGAAATCGTCGTCGGCTCCGGCGACAAGTGTTGCGTCGCGCTCGTGCGCGAGCGCGACCACGTGTGCGTCCGCGAGCGAGATGTCACCGTCGGCTTTCACCTCCGCTGCCAGTCGCCAGTTCGCCGGCTCGATACGCAGCCCTCGCTCTTCGAGTGCACGGATATCCCGGTCAGCTTTCCGCAGCGACGTGGCTGTCGGCGTTTCGTCGACGCCGTCGAATCGAGCAATCAGATAATACACTTCACTCGCGTTCGTCTTCGTGAGCAGACCCGCAGCCTCACCAGTGAACACCTTTTCAAGCAGTACTGCGACGGTTTCGTGGCCAGGTTCACCGTAGAGGAAGGCGATTATCGCCTCGGTATCGAAGACATACTCACGGCTCATCGCTCCTCAGACGGCCGAAGTCGTTCGCTTCGTGTATCCTCACGGCGTTTGTCTTCCTCTTTTAGCTCACGAACGCGTTCCAGTATCTCGCCGGGTTCGTGCTCCCCGGCGTGGATTCCGTGCAGCTCTTCGGGTGACGGGACCGGTTCGATGATAATACGTCCCTGCTCCTCGTAAACGAAGACTTCACTCGGCGTCTCGATTCCGAACTTCTCACGGAGCCCCTTCGGTATCGTCGCCTGTCCCTTCTGAGAAACACGCACGACGGTCGGCTCGTTCGTACTACTAGCCATAGTTAGTGATCGTACTCATACTCCGTATTACTAAACTCTACTGCAGCCAATTGAGCCGATGATTTACCACGACGGAGAGCCGTCCTCTGGTATGTCCAGTGAGCACGGCGACCGAGAGGCGGAGTCGACAGTCACCGACAGCTACGGGACGACGATTCCGGCGGAAATTCGCGCTGCACTCGACGAAGAGATTCAGCCGGGAGACATCCTTCGATGGCGACTTGTCGACGGCGAACTCTCTATCGAGAGACAGCGGGAACGCTACGGCGCGCTCGACGAGCTGGAGCCACTCGATGGCCCGGAGTGGGACGGCGAGATCACAGCAGAAAGCGCGTATTCGAAGTAATCAGCCGTCAGAGTCGTCGATCCCGATCAAAGCCGCCGGATTATTTACCGCCATCGGCCACAGGCTCGCCAGCGCGGTCGCGAAGATACGCTTCGGCGTCATACTCCTCGGGTTCACCGCCGAGGTCTTCTGCCAGCGCCTCACGAATAGCTTCACGCTGTTCGCCCATCTCCTCGCGGAGTGCCTCGATCTCTTCCTCGCTCACTGGTTCCTGATTTCGTGCCATTGCTCAAATCTCCTAACGAAAGGTTGGTAATGTTCCGCTATGGTCTTCGGCGAAGTCAAGTGCGACAGCCGCTGGCATCGGCGGTGCGACGATCTCGACGGTGGTTTTGCCTATCTGGATATACGTAGTATGTAATCCCTCGTCGTGACATAACGGCGTGAGACGCATCGGATCATGATCGTACCGAACAATCGGCATCCATCATCCTCGTACACAGTACCAGCTCGGCACCACGAATCGCGTTACATTGCCGTTATCGTGCGAGTAGCCGAGTCGTCGCCGGACCATCTCTCCCGTTCGCGTCGTATACTCATAGTCGATCTCTTGGCATTTCACTCATCAATTGGGAATCTGTGTCATCATTCTCACCGCTAACGAATCGGTTGAAGCTGAATGATTAGTTCGTAACGTGCGCTTCGAGTAGCTCGATCTGGTGGCCCTCGTCGTCGGCAGTGAACGCGTAGAGATTGTCGCACTCCTCGGGCGAGCGGTCGGCAGCAGATTCCCGCGTGGTGAGTTCGTCCCACGCGCCCGCGAGGTCATCCACCTGCACGGCGAGATGGCCCCACGCGTCACCGAGCGTGTAGGTGCGCCCGTCGTAGTTGTACGTCAGCTCGACGCTCATCGCTTCCTGTGGCGCGCCCGACGGCCGCAGGAAGTAGTTCGCGAACGTGTCGGCTTCCCACCGCCCGGACAGCTCGTACTCGAAGACGCGGCTCCAGTAGCCGATCGCCCGCGTCACGTCCTCGACGCGAATCATCGTGTGGTCGAGTGAGTAGAGCGGGCCGAAGTCGCGCTTCACGATCTCGATCTCGTGGCCGTCCGGGTCTTTGACGAACGCGTAGCGATTGCCACAGGATTCGGGGTCGCGATAGTCCTCGACGCCCTCGTCCATCAGTTCGTCGTAGCGCTGCTGGAGTTCGTCCTCGGGTACGCGCACGGCGATGTGGCCCCAGCCGTCGCCCAGCTCGTCCGGCTCGGAGTCGTGGTTCGAGGTGAGTTCGAGCACGGCACCGGCGTCGTGGGCGTCCTCCGGCCCGAGATAGACGTTAGTGAAGGTGTCCGCCTCCCAGCGACCCTTCTCCTCGTAGCCGAGGTGAGTCTGATACCAGTCGAGCGACGTTTCGAGGTCGGCGACGCGCATCATCACGTGGTCGAGTGGTGCGTCCATACGCTATGTTCAGTCGGTGTGATTGAAAAGGTAGGTGGAGCCCTGCCGACCTGCTAACCACTGCCAGGTCGGTAAACATCAGACTCGCCAATCACTGCGAGTCGATAAGACTCTGCCTCACCAACGCGAGTCGAACGCCCGCTACGAACTCCGCTGTGCTCGGACGGCGGGCCAGTAGTACCACCACGCGAGCGCACACGCGAGCAGCGATCCGACGGGCAACGGCGTGTACCGAATTCGGTGCGCGAAGCTGAACGCGACGCCGATACCTGCGAGCCCGGCCAGCAGGAGTATCCCGCCGGTGAACCGCGGGTCGCCGCGGTCGAACACCGCGCGAACGCCCGCGCTCGCGAGCGCGAGAAGGTAGAAGAGAATGCTCGCGGGCCACAGTTCGGGGTTGCGCGGGATACCACCACCGAAGCGGAAGAATCGCCACGTCGGAATCGCCCGGAACGTCTGCTCTAAGCCGGGATTGTAATCGAGGACGAACAGCGGAAACAGTCCGTTGAGCACCGTCACACCGCGGTCGATGACGAGCACCGTCCAGGGAATAAAGGCGAGCAGAAGAATGGCCAAAAACCGTCGCCGCGGCGTCCCCGGAACCATCACTTGCGGGTGGTGATACGGAGCACGTCCTCGTCGGCGAGTTCGTGGGTCCGACCGACCTGCTGTTCGTCGTGTTTGGCGCTCTCACCGGTGACACGACCGAACCGAAACCGCTCGTCGAAGTCGCCGCCGAGCGTATCGAGCACGTCCTCGACGGTGTTCTCCTCCTCGGTGATGACGAGTGGCTCGTCGTAGTCGACGCCCCGACCCGGCTTGTCCATATAGATGCGAATCAGGCCGAGCGAATTAAAAATCGTCTCCTTGAGCGTGTCGAGCCCCTTCTCCTCCTCGGCAGAGATGAAGATCGCCTCGTCGGGGTCGATACCGTGCTCGCGGAGCTCGGCGTTGACGGTGTCGAGATAGTCCGGCTCGATGAGGTCAGCCTTGTTGACGGCGACGACAGACGGGAGATACACCCGATTGTCCATCAGGGCGTCCACCAGCTCGTCGATATCGAGATTCTGCTGGATAGTGATATCGGCGTTGACGTAGCCGTACTCGCGACACACCTCCTTGATCGTCTCCTCGTCGAGGTCGACCCCCTTCGCGGTCGTCACCTTCAGCCCGCCGGTGTGGCGTTTCGTCACCGAGATGCTCGGTGGCCGTTTATCCAGGCGGATCTTGTTGTTGTACAGCTCCTCGGCCAGCCGTTCGTACTGGTCGATCTCGAACACCGAGAGGACGAACAGGACGAGGTCGGCAGTCCGGACGACCGACAGCACCTCCTGACCGCCACCGCGCCCGTGGGCCGCGCCCTCGATGAGCCCGGGCACGTCCATCAGCTGGATGTTCGCGCCGCGGTACTGCAACATACCGGGATTCACGTTGAGCGTGGTGAACTCGTAGGCACCGATCTCGCTCTCGGCGTTCGTGATGGCGTTCAGGAGCGTCGACTTCCCGACCGACGGAAACCCGACAAGTGCGACCGTGGCGTCACCGGTCTTCTCGACGGCGTAGCCGCCACCGCCACCGGAGCCGGACTGCTGTTCGAGCTTCTCCTTCTTCTCCGCGAGTTTGGCCTTCAGCCGGCCGATATGCGCCTCGGTCGATTTGTTGTAGGGCGTCTCTGCGATTTCGTCTTCAATCGCCTCGATCTCTTCTTCGAGCCCCATCTATCCGTAGTCGGCCGGTGTCGGGCAAAAGCCTGTTCGTTGTCGCCGCGGCGAACGGTTTAGGCGTCCCGCGCGCGTGTATCGGCTATGAACCAGCGTCGACTGGTCGGCAATCTTCTCATCGGAGCGCTCCTGTTCGTTGCGGTCGCACACACCCTGCTCGCGACGTTCGCCTTCGAGACGGGGCTGCGCGATGTGGGGCTATTTGCCATCGGTATCCTCGCGATTTTGCTCGTCGTGGTGAATCTGTAGCGACATTTTCGGTGCCATGACTACCCCACCCTACTCGCTCACCGCTGACGCGGTTCGCTCCTTGAGGGTGGGGCTTCCTGTTTCCACGACGCGCTTTGCAGATACAGGCGTATCCACAGGGAGCGCAGTCTCCACAGGCGTTGATTCGGAGTGAACCACTCCTACATCTTCAAGACCGCGAGAAAGAATATTCCACGCCGCGTTCGCGTCTCTATCCGCCTCAAACCCACACGCCGGACAGGAGTGTTCACGAACCCACAGCGGCTTGTCCGTCTTGACGCCGCAGGACGCGCACTCCTTCGTCGTGTCTTTCGGGTCAACAGCGACGAAGTGTGTTCCTTCACGTTCGCACTTGTATTCGAGCATCCGTAGGAACGTCCCCCACGCCGAACCTGCCCGGTTCCGTGAGTTACCGGGGAGTTCGATCAGTCCCTTCGCGTTCAAGTCTTCTACGGCCACGAGGTCGTACTCGCGGGCGTAGTAGTCCGAGAGCTTGTGGAGGAAGTCTCGTCGCTTCCGCTTCAGGTCGGCGTGGCGTTCGGCCACGACTTGGCGCTGTTTCTCCCAATTCGCAGACCCGTGTTCCTTCCGCGAGAGGTCACGTTGAGCGCGTTCGAGTCGGTCGCGTTCTTCACTAAAGTCGGGACTCTCGATAGCGTACCCATCGGTGTCGTGCGCGTACTTGAGAATCCCCACGTCGATACCGACGACCTTCTCGGGATTCTCCGGTTTTTCGGGAGTGTCTTCGTCCACGTCGATGCCGAACGTGGCGAACCAGTCGCCCGTGGGTTCTTGTTTGACCGTGACCTGTTTGATGGTCGCGTTCTCGGGGATGTCTCGGTGGAGGTGAATCGGTATTTCTCCGATCTTGCTCAACCACAGGACAGGCCGACCACTCGTATTCTTGAGTTTGAAGCCGGACTGGTTGTAGGTGAGTGACCGATATTCCCGAGGCGGTTTCCACTTGAGCATTCCGACGGCGCGTCCATTCTCCTTCTGTGCGTTGAGCGTGGAGAGATTGTCGTAGACGCGCTTGACGACCATCTGTAATACCTTTGAGTGAACATCTCCGAGGTCAGTCCACCACGTTTTGAGGTCGGGGAGTCGGCTCTGTACTTCGTAGCGAGCGGGAATTTCGTCCGTCTCGTTGAGCAGGTGGAGGACGTGGTTGTAGAGTTGCCTACAAGTATCAACGTGATGTAGAAGCGTCTCGGTGAGGATTTCTGGCGGGTTGAGGCGATACTTGTAGTTGTACTGCATGGTCTACTCGTCGGAGTCGGGTTCGGAGACGCGGACGACTTTCACGTCGGCTCCGCGCCAACGTTTGGGAACGATGACGTGGGCACTATTCCCCGACGGTTTGGCAGTCCCGTCGAGGACTTCCTCGCCTTCGATTTCAAACCTATCCATCACTAATGTATATACTTTAGATAGACATAAAGGTAGTGGTGGGCCTGTGGGCCGAGCGGCGAACGTGTTTGAGAACCGAGGAAGCGTAATGGCTGATCCACAGACCCTTCGGGATAGCACGCAGATTCGGCTCCCGTGGGAGCAGTTCGACCCGGTGCACGAAGCCGTGGAGTCGAACTTCACCGTCACCGTCGTTGATGCCGGCGGTGACGCCCGGATCATCGGCAGTCCGGTCGAGATCAAGGACGTGAACGCGTTCCTCACGCGACACGGCATCAGCGTCGCGTAGCGGCTGAAAAACAATCCTTAAACGCGCGGCCCCGGTTCTGTTCGATATGGCTGGAAACATCGAAGTACTCGTTCCCGGTGGCCAGGCCACTCCAGGCCCGCCGCTCGGTCCCGAACTCGGCCCGACCCCCGTCGACGTGCAGGCTGTCGTACAGGAGATCAACGACCAGACGGCCGCTTTCGACGGCACGGAAGTTCCCGTCACCGTCTCGTATGAGGACGACGGCTCGTTCGAGATCGAGGTCGGTGTCCCGCCGACGGCCGCGCTCATCAAGGACGAGCTCGGCTTCGAGACCGGCTCCGGTGAGCCACAGGAGAACTTCGTCGCCGACATGTCCGTCGAACAGCTGAAGACCGTCGCCGAGCAGAAGCTGCCGGACCTGCTCGCGTACGACGCGAAGAACGCCTCGAAGGAGGTCGCCGGAACGTGTGTCTCACTCGGCGTCACTATCGAGGGTGAGGACGCCCGCACCTACGACGACCGAGTCGACAGCGGCGAGTACGACGACACCTTCGACGCGTAACGCTCACAGAAGATATTTGTCGCGAAGCCGTCACAATCAGATGATGGCCCTCCGCGACCGTCTCCGCACACAGTACGACCAGCATCCGCTGTTCGTCATTCTCGCAGCGCTCCTCGTCGCTCTCCATCTCGCGTACCCGTTGGTGGACTGGTGGCTGCGCGCCGCCGATATCGCCCCACCGTTCAGCTTCTGGGATTTCGGTGCCTACAACCAGGCCGTCGACGCGTGGAAAACAGACGGCCACATCTACACACGCAACGAGGACGGCGGCTACCACGGGAGCTATCTCTACCCGCCGATCGTCCTCGTCCTCTTTCGACCATTCGCGGCCTTGGGCCGCGGCGTCGGTGACCCGCTGTGGGTCGCTAGCAGTCTTCTCCTGCTATGGGGCGGGATGGTGCTCGTCGTGGAGCGACTTGTCGGTCGGCGGTCGTGGCCGGAGCGACTGCTCCTGTTGTGGCTGCTCGTCGGCTACCAGCCGCTGCTGCTCGCGATGAAGATGGGTCAGACTGCGGCGTTTATGACCGGAGTTCTCTGTTTCGCCTTCGTCGGACTCGACCGCGGAATGGAGTCCAGAGCCGCGCGCGTCGCCAGCGGTGCGCTGACCGGCGTGGTAGGCATCGTGAAGTTCGCCTACGCACCCGTCGGGACGCATCTGCTCGCGAACCGCGACCGCTTCGTCGGTGCCGTACTCACCGGCCTCGGACTGATCGGCCTGTCCTTGCTGCTGTTCGGCGTCGAGGTACATCGGACGTATATCGAGGTGTTGGCGTGGGGGTTCAATCGGAGCGGGCCGGCCAGATCGCCGGCGCTGTGGCTGGCTCCGTATTTTAAACCGCTCGGCTGGCTGGCGAGCTCGCTGTGGATTCGACTCCCAGCAGTCCTGCTCGTCGTCCTCGTGGCGCTGCTCGCACGCGACCGCGATCGCGAGACGTTCGCCCTCGGACTCGCCGTGTTCCCGCTACTCACAACACTCGCGTACACGTACTACCTGGTCGCGCTGCTGCCGGCGGCGGCGATACTGATTCACGGCGAACTCGAACGCGGCGGCCGACCGGTCGTGCCGACGCTCGGGCTCGGACTCGCCGGCATCCACTCGTACGGACTGCTCGCGATTACGACTGCCGTACCGGCCGTCGTTCCGGCACTCGATCACGCGCTCGTCTACTTCCTCGCACAGCCGGCGACGTGGGGCTGTCTCCTCCTCGCAGGGACCGCGTTCGTGCGCACCAGCGAAGGTATTGAGCGCCCGCTGCTCGGCTGAGTTGTGATGCTTCGACGGACTTATGAGTCTCTTGGGCCTCTCACGACGTGAGACAGGCATCGCCTGTTTCACACCGTAGTAGCCGAACGGCTACGACTACGGAGGTGAAAGATGGCAGAATCAATACAAGACGCAGTCAATCGCGCAATCGACGAGGCACCTGAGCGGAATTTCCGCGAAACGGTCGACCTCGCGATCAATCTGCGCGACCTAGATCTAAACGACCCTAACAACCGTGTAGACGAATCGATCGTTCTTCCACGGGGCACGGGACAGGAGACTCGTATCGTTGTGTTCGCAGAGGGTGAAACAGCCCTCCGCGCGGAAGACGTCGCTGACGACGTGCTTGACGGGGAGAGCCTCGAAGAGCTCGGTGGCGACGACGGCGACGCGAAAGACCTCGCCGATGAGACGGACTTCTTCATCGCCGAGGCGAACATGATGCAAGACATCGGTCGATATCTCGGGACCGTCCTCGGTCCACGCGGGAAGATGCCGACCCCACTTCAGCCGGACGACGACGTCGTCGAGACGATCGAACGGATGAAAAACACCGTACAGGTGCGAAGTGGCGACCGTCGGACCTTCCACACGCGCGTCGGCGCAGAGGATATGGACGCCGGCGATATCGCCGACAACATCGACGTCATCATCCGTCGGCTGGAAGCGGACCTGGAGAAGGGTCCGCAGAACATCGACGGAGTTTACGTGAAGACGACGATGGGCCCGTCTGAGGAGGTGCCAACGTAATATGAGCGCCGAGCGCAAGACCAAGACGATTCCCGAGTGGAAGCGCGAGGAAGTCGATAGCATCGTCGAGATGCTCGACACCTACGAGTCCGTCGGAATCGTTAACATCACGGGAATTCCGTCTCGCCAGCTACAGGACATGCGCCGCGAGCTTCACGGCTCCGCGGAGCTGCGTGTCTCGCGGAACACGCTCTTAGAGCGTGCGCTGACCGAGGCTGACCTCGACGTGCTCACCGAGCACGTCCACGGACAGGTCGGCATCATCGGGACGAACGACAATCCGTTCGGGCTGTTCAAGACGCTCGAAGCGTCGAAGACGCCTGCGCCGATTGGCGCTGGTGAGACCGCACCGAACGACATCGTCATCCCCGAGGGTGACACCGGCGTGGACCCCGGTCCGTTCGTCGGTGACCTCCAGCAGGCCGGCGCATCCGCCCGAATTATGGACGGCTCCATCCAGGTGACCGAGGATTCGACCGTCCTCGAAACTGGAGAGGAAGTCAGCCAGGTTCTGGCGAACGTGCTGACCGAGCTCGGCATCGAGCCGAAGGAGGTCGGTCTCGACCTGCGCGGCGTCTACTCGGAAGGCGTCGTGTTCTCGCCGGAGGAGCTGGAGATCGACGTGGACGAGTACCGCGCGGACATCCAGTCCGCCGCTGCTGGTGCACGGAATCTCTCGGTCAATGCCGTCTACCCGACGACCCAGACCGCCGGCATCCTGCTCGGCAAGGCCAGTGGCGAGGCGAAAGCGCTTGGAATCCACGCGGCTATCGAGTCGCCGGATCTCGCCGACGACCTCGTCGCAAAGGCGGACGCACAGCTTCGTGCGCTCGCCGTCGCGATCGACGACGAGGAGGCCCTGCCCGAGGAGCTTCGTGACATCGAAGTGCCGGAGACCGACGAGACCGACGAGACGGAAACCGAAGACGAACAGAGCGATGACCAAGACGCGGATGCCGACGCCGACGACGCCGAGGATGACGACGACGATTCCGACGGCGGCGAGGGGCTCGGCGCGATGTTCGGGTGATTAATCCATGGAATACGTTTACGCAGCACTCATCCTGCACGAGACTGGCGAAGAGCTCAACGAAGACAATCTGACGGCCGTGCTCGAATCGGCCGGCGCAGACGTCGAGGAGTCGCGAGTGAAGGCACTCGTCGCGGCCCTCGAAGACGTCGACATCGAGGAGGCCGTCGCAGAGGCGGCCGCCGTTCCGGCTGGCGGCGCATCCGGCGGTAGTGCCGGCGGCGAAGCCGACGAGGACGACTCCGAGGAGGAGGCCGAGGAGGCCGAGGCCGAAGACGAGGAGGAAGACGAGGACGACGGCGACGACGGCGGTGAGGGTCTCGGCGAACTCTTCGGCTAGGATTCCGACTCAGTTCTCTTTGTTTTTCTACCCGGAGTGGCGACGCTCAAGTAGGAAGCCGCGGCCACAGCCGTCGTGTTCGTCGACGCGCTCGCGTGGAGTCCAGCGGTCACAGCGACGGCGTTCGCCTTCACCCTTGCCGGTATCTGTCTCGGGACCGTCTCGGGACTCGTCCCCGGACTCCACGCAAACACGATGGCGCTCGTTCTCGCGGGCATCGCGCCGTCGCTCCCCGGCCCGCCGCGGTACGTCGTCTGTGCGATGCTCGCGGCCGGCGTCGTCCACACCTTCCTCGATGTGGTTCCGACGCTCGCGCTCGGTGTCCCCGATCCGGCGATGGCCGTCGGCGCGCTCCCCGGCCACCGGCTCGTGATACAGGGCCGGGGCCACGAGACGCTCCGGCTATCAGCGCTCGGATCCGGGCTGGCAGTCGTGTTCGCCGTCCCGCTCGCTGTGCCGGTGACGCGAGTGATGGTTTCGGCGTATCCGCTCGTCGAGCAACACCTCGGCGTACTCCTGCTCGGAACCGCAGCACTACTCGTCGTGACCGAGTCGAGCGGCCGGGCGGCACTCGCCGGGGTGGGCTGTTTCTGTGCGGCGACCGCCCTCGGTGCGGCGACTCTCGATATCGATCCGCAGGCACCACTCGCGAGCGGGAGCATCCTGATGCCACTATTCACCGGGCTGTTCGGCGCGCCGGTCCTCGTCGACGCGCTTAGTGGCGACGGGGTACCCGAGCAGGGAGACGCAACGCTCGCCGTCTCGCGGCGCGCCGCCGGCTTCGTCGCCGGCGTCGGGACACTCGCGGGGGCGGCCGTCGGCTACGTGCCGGGGGTCTCTTCGGCGGTCGCGGCGACCGTCGCCCTGCTCGGTGTCCCGGCCCGGCTCGGCGCGCGTGGCTTCGTCGTCGCCGTCTCGGCTGTCAACACAGCGAATACCGTGTTCGCACTCTTTGCACTCGTCGCGCTCGGCTCGCCGCGAACGGGGGTGCTCGTCGCCGTCGACTCGCTGGACGCACCGATCTCGCTCGGGCTGTGGCTTCCCGCGATTGCTATCGCAGCCTGTGTCGGTGCGATTCTCGTTCCCGCGCTCGGCGACCGGTATCTCACCGTCGTCGGCCGGCTTGACTACACTCGACTGTCAGTCGCGACGCTCGCTGGATTAGTGGTGTTGACGGCCCTCCTGACGGGGGTCGTCGGCGTCGGTGTGTTCGCCGTCGCGACCGTACTCGGACTCGTGCCGCCACGGTACGGTGCGCGCCGTGTCCATCTGATGGGCGTGCTCACCGGACCGCTGGCGCTTGGATTATAAAAAGGAGAACGCTACTCTGACGGCTCCTCGGCTGGATGAACGATGCCGCCGAACATCGCGTCCACGTTCGACTGCTCGTCGATCTGCTGTGGGTGGACCGCGACGGCGATGATGTAGTCGTCACCGTCCTCGAACGTCGAGATGTGGACGTTCACGTCGACAGACGTTCCCTCCATCTGTGCCTGTGCGGTGAACTTCGAGACGGTGCGCTCGCTGCCGAGGATGCTCGTCGTGCGGTTGGACTGGAACTGCAGGTCGTTCAGCGAGCCGTACTGCTCTTGGAATCGCTGTGCGAGCTGGCGGTCGCTGAGGTTGTCGAGCGGATTGAACGACTGGCCGAGCACATCCACCTTCGGTGAGGAGAGCACGGTCACGCGAGCGATCTGTTGGTCGGAAAACAGCGTCTCCGCCGTGCGGCCGTACTCGGCGAGATAGTTCGTCACCGAGACGTTTCGGGTCTGACCCGCCACTTGGAAGGAGCGCTCGACTCCGAGCGAGGTGCGGCGAATCTCATCGTAGCCGGTCTGGCTCTGCGTGCTATCGTCCACGGCGACAGGGCTGGCGTTGAACGTCAGCGCCTGGTTACCGAGGAGGAAGCCACAGCCACTCAGCGTGACGAGTGCGGCCACTGCGACCACTGCAATAATGCGTCGTGTATCCATTGAGAGAACCGTACTCGGGACGAGGATATAAGCTCGGTGGCTACGACAGCCGATGTTCCGTGCCGTCATCGGTATCTTGAATTTCGATGCCAAGCGCTTCGAGCTCGTCTCGGAGTCGGTCCGCGCGCTCGTAGTTGCCGGCACTCCGTTCGTCTTCGCGCACGTCGAGCACCAACTCGACGAGTTCGTCGGCCAGCGTGGCCGTTCCCTCACTCTCGCCGGTGAAATTGAGCCCGAACACGTCCTCGCCGAACGACTCGAACGTCTCGATGGCGCGACGCAGTCCACGGTAGTCGTACTCATCGTAGCCGTCGAGATGCGTGTTGACGGCCGATGCGAGCGCGGACAGTGCCGTCAGCGCCTCTCGCGTGTTGAAATCCTCATTCATTGCGGCGGTGAACGACTCACGGGTGTCGGCCACGCTCGCCTGAAGAGCATCGTCTGTGACAGTCGTGCGTGCGGCTGCGGAGTCGGCAGCATCGCTCGCCCGTCGATAGGCGCTCTGGAGTCGTTCCCACCGCTCTTTCGCCTCGTGGATAGCTGACTCGGAGTACGTCTGCGTGGAGTTGTACGACGCCGAGAGGAAGAACAGGCGAAGGGGATTGACGCCGAACTGCGGGACGGCGTCCTTGACGGGGACGAAGTTCCCCAGCGAGGAGGACATCTTCTCGTCGTCCATCTGGAACAGGTCGGCGTGGAGCCAGTAGCGAGCGAACTGCTCGCCCGTCGCGGCCTCGCTCTGTGCAATCTCGTTCTCGTGGTGCGGGAACACGAGGTCGCGACCGCCCATGTGGATGTCGATAGAGCTGTCGAGGTGAGCCATGCTCATCGCCGAGCACTCGATGTGCCAGCCGGGTCGTCCCTCGCCCCACGGCGAGTCCCACGTCTCTCCATCTGGGGTCTCGACGTTATACTCGCGGTCGGCGTGGCGGTGATCTGCGACGGCATCCGAATCGACGCCGCCCGCCTTCCAGAGCGCGAAGTCGGCGGGATTGCGCTTCTCGCTCCGATCGCCGTGATCTTGTGGTTCGACCGCCTCCAGCTGTTGGTTCGAGAGCTTGCCGTAGCCGTCGAAGCTGTGCACGTCGAAGTAGACCGAGCCGTCTGTCTCGTATGCGTAGCCCGCGTCGATGAGCGTCTCGACGAGGTCGATGATCTCTGAGATATGTTCGCTAACGCGCGGGTACACCTCGGCGCGCTTGAGATTGAGCGCACGCATATCCGAGAGGAGTTGGTTCGTGAACGTCGTCGCGACAGCGCGCTCGCTGTCGCCGAGATCGTCCTCGCCGATTCGCGCGACGATCTTCTCGTTCACGTCGGTAACGTTCTCCACGTGGCGCACATCGTAGCCCGACTGTTCGAGCCACCGGTGGACCACATCGACGTGGACCCACGTCCGCGCGTGGCCGAGGTGAGCGAAGTCCGAGACGGTCAGCCCACAGTAGTAGAGGAGGACGTCGTCGGGATCGGCTGGCTCGAACGGTTCTAACTCACCGGAGAGTGTGTTCAGCACGCGCAGCGTCATACCGGCGGCTACCGGGGGTAGCGGTTTGAGTGCGTCGCTTCCAGTCAGCTATCGAGCGTCTCCTCGACGGCGCGCAACGCGTTCACGCCCTGCGACTGCTTGACGAGACAGATCAGATGGCCGTCGCTACCGCCAGTAGCCTCGATCTCGATATCCTCGACGCCGAGTCGGGCGAGCACGGGAGCGAGATCACTCGCCGACACCTCACCGGAGATGGTGATAGCAGTGAGCGAGCCGCCGCCGGGACCGAACGCCTGATCGCCAACAGTGAGGAGGGCGTCGGCGACATCCACCGGCCCGAGCCCGCTCTGCATATCGACGCGAGGCGAAGGCCGTTCGGACATCTCTGGAAGTGAGAGATTCTCGGCGTACCGGCGGAGCGCGGCGGCAACGGGCTCCTCGTCACCGATATCCAGATACCGGGCGGCGGCGGTGTAGTTGACGACCCCAGCGGCTAGTGCGGCGTGGAGAAACGGTTCGCGCCGAACCGCTGCGCGCGTCTCGCTAGCGAGGTTCACGGCTTCGTGTTCACTTGTGAGAGATAAAACGTATCGGCATCCAACGGAGCGGTGTGACCGTACCGGCGACACGCTGAAACGCACGCCGCTCCATATTCAAATATGCAGGCTCTCGTCGTCGTTGCACACGGGTCGCATCTGAACCCCGACTCATCGACACCGACATATCGACACGCTGATACCGTCCGCGAGACCGGCGTCTTCGACGAGGTCGCGACCGCCTTCTGGAAGGAAGAGCCCTCCTTCCGCGAGGTGCTCCGCACGCTCGACGCCGAGGAGGTGTACGTCGTCCCGCTGTTCATCTCGGAAGGCTACTTCACCGAGCAGGTGATCCCCCGGGAACTCCGGCTAGAGGCGTTTGACGTGGAGCAGTGGGACTCTGACGGCACCAGCGCTTCCTCGACGACGCTGCGCGCCAGCGACGTGGACAAGACGATCCACTACTGCGGACCGGTCGGCACCCACGACGCGATGACCGACGTCATCGTTCGGCGCGCCGAGTCGATCACCGGCGACAACGAGGTTGGCGAGGGATTCGGGCTCGCCGTCGTCGGCCACGGCACCGAGCGCAACGAGAATTCGGCCAAGGCGATCCGATATCACGCCGACCGCATCCGTGACTCCGGTCGCTTCGACGAGGTCCACGACCTCTATATGGACGAAGAGCCGGAGGTTGACGACGTGAGCGACCACTTCGAGACCGACGACGTGGTCGTCGTCCCGCTGTTCGTCGCCGACGGCTACCACACCCAGGAGGACATCCCCGAGGACATGGGGCTGACCGACGACTACCGGACGGGGTGGGAGACGCCGACCGAGGTCGACGGCGTGAACATCTGGTACGCCGGCGCGGTCGGGACGGAGCCGCTGATGGCCGACGTGGTCCTCGAACGCGCGCGAGACGCCGGTGCGGACGTCGGACGACGCGCGTCGAGGAGATCCGACGCGAGACGACCCGTGCGGGTGCCGATTAGGGAGGATTCTTGGCCGCCCCGCCACAATGACGGGTATGACCACACCAGCCGTCGCGCGGCTTTCCAGCGTCGTCCGCGAGGAGTCGGTCGCGTGTGACGGACTTCGACGGCCGACGTACCGAGGACGGCGACGGTACGCGACTCGTCGATCGCCGACACGGACGTAGAGGAGCGGGAGCTGAGCGAGACCGAGTTCGAGACGCTCGCCGCCGACCACGAGCCGTACGTCACGAACTGGGCGTACTGGAGCGAGGACCGCGCCGACGCAGATGAGACGTTCCTTCGATGGCTCGAAGCAGCTGACGAGAACTCCGTTCCCGAGCGCTACGAGTCCCTGCGCGTGGGGATGACCCGGTCGTGGGGAGAGCTCCGCATCGAGGCGCGACTCGACGACGGCGAGCGAACGTACGAGATTCGCCACGCCGACGACGTGGGGCGCGACGACCTCGACAGCTACGACGAGCCGCTGGAGGCGCGCTCGCTCGTCACACGACGACGACGGTCGCTACCGCCCGCTGAAGACCGCGCCATCGCTCCCGACCGGGTGGGCGTTCGTCGACCTCGACGGGCCGGGAGTGCGTCGAGACCGTCGAATACATCTACCCCGCAACGGTCGCAAACTGGTATCTCGAACAGCAGGGCGAACTCGACGTGGACCACTGGGAGGCGACAATTGGTCGCCAGAGTGGTATCTACGGCGTCGTCAAGACGTGGAACCGCGGCGACAGCCACGAGCACGTGAACTGGGTCGCGGAGGCGTGTTGTGACGACTCACAGTGTGTCAAGCGGCGCGAGTGGCAGTACGACGACGAGACGGATCTCGACGTGCCGGGTGGTGATGGAGAATTCCCGTGTCGCGAGCCCTGCTCGCTCGTCATCGCGGCCGCCCGGAAGTGGACGCGGCTGGAGGGCGAGCAGGAGCAGACGTACGAGTTCACACTTACGCCGAGCGAGAAAGAGCAGGTCGAGGAGATCATCGATGCGGTCGCCGACGGACGCGCCGACGAGATTCGCGAGGCCGACACATCCGACCCGGCGAACCGCTACCGGGCGCGGTATCTTCGGGCGAAGCGATTCGACGAGAGCGGCAATCTAAGCGGGACGCCGACCGAGACTAGCGAATAGCGAACAGCCCGGCTGCGAGCAGTCCCGCGAGGACAGCGAAGACGGCGAAGACGGTGAAGACGACGCTCGCCGATGGAACGACGAACGCGGCGACGAGCAAGAGGAGACACAGCGTTCCGAATGCGACCGCGCCGACGGCGAGTGGGTCGAGTCCGCCGAAGACGGTGGTCGGCTCCGACCGCGACGGGGTCGAGAGATCGGGATCGACGCGGACCGTATTGGTCGCGGTGTCCACAATGATGGAGACGTAACGGGTCTCTGCGCCGTGGCCGGCGACAACCTTGAGTTGGCCGCGATGTCTAGTTCCCGGCTCCGCGTCGATATCGACGCTCACCCGTCTGGCCGTGCTCCCGTCGAGATAGTGGTTCGTAGCGTCAAGCCGACCGATCTTCGAGAGCTGGTCACCGAGATGGAGATGGGCGTGGGTCGCTTCCCCGTGGTTCTGGAGCACGACGATGAAGGAGCCGTCCGTCTCGAACGTCTCGGGCACGTCGAGCGAGTGGACGCCCGTTCGGTTGATTTGGACGACGAGTCGATCGGTCACGGTCGCGGAATGACGCGCTCGTTACAAAAGTGTCTCGCCGTTCACTCGTCGCGCATATCCGGCGGCAGGAGGTTCGGGATACCGTCATCGATGGGATACTCCTCGCGACATTCGGTGCAGACGAGCCGACCTTCGAGCACCTCGTCGTCGTCGCCGCGCCGGATGGTCTCCAGTTCGAGTTCGGACTTGTCGAGCGGACAGCAGACGATGTCAAGCAGAGACTCTTGCATACGCGAACTGAGTACTGTCGAACCAAAAAGCGTGCCGGGTTACCAGACGTCCTCGGCGACGACGGTCTCCTCGCGGCCGGGACCGACGCCGACACAGTAGACGGGCGTGTCGAG
This sequence comes from Halobacteriales archaeon, assembly GCA_034521675.1. Lineage (GTDB taxonomy): Archaea > Halobacteriota > Halobacteria > Halobacteriales > Haloarculaceae > Halosegnis. The sequence goes on from JAXHLZ010000013.1 coordinate 31,223, forward strand.
TTCGTCGCTCACGTAGTCGAGGTACGCGCGGGCGTTGGCCGGAATTGCGTCGTATCCCGACTCGGCGACGGCCGTAGAGTCGAACTGCTCCCAGCCGTCGAACGTCCGAAAGTTCGCCTCACAGCGGCTCCACTCTTCGGTCGTGGCGGGCATCGTCATCATCTCCTCACCGTCATCGGAATGCGGAGCGTTCCGATTGCTTGCCGAGCTTTGCTCGGCGGTGTCGAGAGTGTAGCTGTGACCGACCTTCACCTCATCGAGCCCGGCGAGCACGTCGATATGGTTGATTGCGAGTCCAGTGAAGCCGTTGACGCGCGCAGAGTGGCGGAGCATCGGCATATCGAGCCACGCGACACGGCGTGGGCGGCCGGTGACGGTGCCGTACTCGCCGCCCTCCTCGCGAATGTAGGTCGCGAGGTCCTCGTTCTCGCCGCTGCCCTGCTCGCCGTAGCCGGGGGTATCACCTTCGACGCCGCCGAGCTCGGTCGGCAGCGGTCCGGAGCCGACGCGGGTCAGATATCCCTTCACGATGCCGAGTACCTCACCGTGTCCGACGACGCCAGGGCTAACGCCGGAGCCGACAGCGGCACCGCCCGCAGTCGGATTCGAAGAGGTGACGTACGGGTAGTTTCCGTGGTCGATATCGATGATAGTGCCCTGTGCACCTTCGAACATCACCTGCTTCCCCTCGCTGCGCGCCTCGGCGATGAACTGGCCGGCGTTGACCGTCTGACCGGCGAGCTGCTCGCCGTACGCGCGGGCGTGCTCGTACATCGCGTCCACGTCGAGCGCATCCGGATTGTCGAGAGCTTCGACGGGCACACCGAACACGTCCTCGACGATAGCTCGCTTCTCGGGAACGACGCGTTCGAGTCGGTCGCGGAGCACGTCAGGCGCGAGTAGGTCGCCGATGCGGATACCGCGACGGCCGGCCTTATCCTCGTACGTGGGACCGATACCGCGGCCGGTCGTGCCGATCTCGTCGTCGCTCTCGCTCTTGGCCTTCTCCTCGATACCGTCGAGAACGCGGTGGTACGGCATGATGACGTGCGCGCGGCGAGCGACACGAACATCGGGGTCGAGCCCTCGCTCGCGCAGCGCCGACAGTTCATCGAACAGCGTCTCGGGGTTGACGACACAGCCGTTGCCGAGAACACCGACCTTGCCCCGAACCGCACCCGAGGGGACCAGTGAGAGCTTGTACTCGTTGCCCTCGTGGACGACCGTGTGACCAGCGTTGTCGCCGCCCTGATACCGGACGACGATATCGGCCGCATCGCCGTAGACATCCACGATGCCGCCCTTCCCTTCGTCGCCGAGCTGAGCGCCGACGATTGTGACAGTCATTACGGTCACAACTCTGAATCGGCGATTAAACCGGTTTCGATACTCAGCTGGGACGTTGTCACGCCACGTAGTCACAAGGGATATAACCACAGCAGGCGAAAACACGGTGTTGAGACGGTGCAGGCCGGTAGGGTAATGTTTAAAACCCGTTAACACAAGTTAACAAATGCCATGATAGACCGACTTGAGAAGGAAGTCGATATGTTGGAGCGCCATTTGCAGGTGCTCAAGATGGTCATCGAGAACGAGCCCATCGGCATCGTCAAGATGTCGAACGAGACCGGCTACCCCCACCACAAGGTCCGCTACTCGCTGCGTGTCCTCGAGGAGGAAGACCTCATCGAGCCGTCGAGCCAGGGCGCGATTACGACCGAGACCACCTACGAGTTCGTCGACGACCTCGACGGAAAGGTCGACGAGATCGTCGAGAAGCTCGAAGGAATGAAGATAGACGACACGCCGGAGATCGAATCCTAGAGGTTCGGCACCGAGAGATGGAAGCCGTCGTCGCGTGATTCGACCAACGCGAGATGGTAGCCACGTTTTCGCGACTGCTTCACGTAGCTGAGCCGCGAGTCACGACTGAGCAGACTCCCGCTCGTCGCATCACGGGCCGTCTCCAGCGCGCCGGGCTCGAAGAACGCTGCGGAGACGAAGAACGCTCCCGTGAACGTCGCCTCCGTCTCACACACCAGCCCCGAGTCCTGGACGAGCGATGCCATCTGCCCGTCGGAGATAGGCTGGCGCGAGGCGTCGAGGTTGGCGACGAACAGCGGGTCACCCATCCGGTCGCGACAGACGATATCGAACTCGATATCGACCTCTTCGTTCCCTTCGGGGACGGCGACTGCGCCGTCCAGCTCGATTCTGTCGGTCGCCGGCAGCGCGTCGTACAGCTCCGACAGCGTGCTCGTCGTCTCTGTTTCGCGAATCTCGAACACCAGTTGGCCGATGAGCCACTCGGTGAATCGGTACTGCTGGGTGTCGTAGAGCCACTGCTCGAACGGCTGGCCGTCGACGGTCGCGCCGTCCGTCTCGAACTGCGTATGATGAACTAATCGGAGATTCTGTGCGAGTTCGGCTGGCGTCCCATCTCCGTCGTGAGCCGACTCGACCGTTATCTTCCCTTTCGACTCGTAGCGAACGAAGATGTTGGTCCCGTCGAGCGCCTCACGCGCCGACAGCGATGGTCCGTCCGTCGCCACGTCACCGAGTTGCGATTCGAGCTCCTCGACGCGCGTCCGGAGCGACTCCACCTCGCGCTGGAGGTCGTCGCGTTCGGCCTCGAGCTCCTCGCGTGCCGCCTCGGCCGCCGCCAACTCTTCGCGTGCCGTCTCCAGTTCCGTGCGGGCGTCATCGCGTTCGGTCTCTGCCGTCGCGAGTGATTCACGAGCGGCTTCCAGCTCCTCGCTGACCGCGTCGGGCGTCTCGGACTCGGGTCTGTGTATCCGCCTGTTCACGCGTCGACTGCTGCTTGCGCGGCTGGCGCTGGCGTGACGTGTGCGACGGCCGCGACGGCTTGGTCTGATCAGAGTGGTCGGTCGTACGTTCGGGGTCGACCGATGGAATCGACCGCGCGGCCAGCTGCTCCGTTACCGAGGTCGTCTTGGAGGGAGGCGACGAGGACGATGCGTTCGACGCGCTCGCACCGGCGTGCAGCTCATCGCTTGTAGGCTCCTCGTCCGGCTCATCGCTTGTGGACTCCTCGTCCGGTTCTGAGACGCGTGAAATCGCACTGGATGGGGAACGCGCTCCGCTGTCGGTCGACTCCGAGTCCATCGTCGATTCCGACACCGCTGTCGTGGTGGCTTCTTTTTCCACATCGCTCGTCGCTGTCGGCTCCGGCGGAACGTCGGTCGACTCGTCGTCAGACTCGGCGACCGTTGAGTCGGTCGCCGTCGTTGGCTCGTCAGTCGCTGATTCATCAGCTGTTGGCTCGTCAGTCGCCACCTCCTCATCCGATTCGGTCGCCACCGAGTCGTCGACATTCGATTCAGGTTCCTCCTCAGCTTCGACTGGCGTCTCTGTGGGTGTGTCCGGCTCCGACTGTGTGTCGCTCGGCTCGGAGTCGATATCGGACTCCTCGGACGCGGCGGCGTCTGCCGGCGTGGCCACGGTAGTTGGCTCTGGCTCCTCGTCCGGCTCTGGGGCATCGGGAAGCTCGACGACGCCGATGGGCGCGGCGACGACCTCGTAGAGCCCGACCTCGTCGTGGGCAGCCTCGCGGGCATCGTCGTCGGTCTTCAGCGAGCTGCTGTTACCGACGAAGGCGATGTGCGTCGACTGGCCACCCTGATAGACGGTGTAGTAGTCGCCCGAGAGGACGTTCTCGGAGAGCTCGACGTAGCCGGTGAAGCCGCCGTCGTCGAGCGTCGTCTCCACTTCCGAAAGCGGCGTCTCCTCGGTGTAGTACTTCCCACGCGTCTCGCTGTCGCCGAACTGCATCGCGGCCAACAACGGCACCGACGGGTGGGGCGCTTCGTGGGCAGCCAGCGGTGCGTCCTCGAAGCGTTCGATGTCGCCCGGTGTCGGGCTACCGTCGCTGTGGTCGGTGACGGAGACAGCGGTGCCGTTGACGAAGAGGAGCCACGTGTCGTCCGTCGAGACACCACCAGAGAAGCCGGCGTCAGCGAGGTCGTGGAGGCCGGCGTAGCCGTCCTCGACGGGGCGAGTTTGCCAGTCGGCTATCGTATCGACCCAGTTCATACCCGAAGGAACGCCACCATCCGCAAATACGTTCCGGCTACTTCGGGGAGTGCGATCGGGAAGTTTAACACCGGCGTCTGGCACACCCCGGACGAGATGGGCACGACCGGCGACGAAACCGACGACGGGCGCGACGCACTCGTCGAGTACGGCATCGACGACAGGCCGCCACTCGACCGGGCGCTCCTGTTGGGCGCACAGCACTATCTGACGATGATCGGCGCGAACATCGCCGTCCCGCTCCTGCTGGCGAACGCGATGGGGATGCCGACGGAGTTTCAGGCGAAGTTCATCGGGACGTTCTTCGTCGTCTCGGGTATCGCGACGCTCGCACAGACCACCATCGGAAACCGGTATCCCATTGTACAGGGCGCGCCGTTTTCGATGCTCGGTCCGGGAATCGCGATTCTCTCCTCGAACGCCTTCACCGCCGGGGTGGGCTGGGAGACGAAGTTACTATTCTTACAGGGGGCGATTATCGCAGCCGGCGTTGCAGAGGTGTTTATCGGCTATCTCGGGCTGGTCGGTCGGCTTCGTGAGTATCTCTCGCCGGTCGTCGTCACACCGGTCGTCACCCTCATCGGACTGTCGCTGTTCAACGCACCACAGGTGACGAGCGCGACGAACAACTGGTATCTGCTCCTGTTGACGTTGGGACTCATCGTCCTGTTCTCGCAGTATCTCGACGAGAGCTCTCGCGTCTTCGGGCTATTCCCGATTCTGCTCGGCATCGTCGGGGCGTGGATAGTCGCCGCAGTCGGCTCAGCCACAGGCGTCATCCCGGCGAGCGACTCCGGCTACGTCGATTTCGGGCTCATTGCGAGTGCTGACCTCGTTCACGTCGTCTACCCGCTGCAGTGGGGCGTCCCGGAGTTTGGCGTCTCCTTCGCAATCGGGATGTTCGCGGGCGTGCTCGCGTCCATCATCGAGTCGTTCGCCGACTACCACGCTGTCGCCCGGATGTCCGGCGTCGGCGCACCCTCTGGCAAGCGCATCAACCACGGCATCGGGATGGAGGGGCTGGCAAACATCTTCTCCGGGCTGATGGGAACCGGTGGCTCAACCTCGTACTCCGAAAATATCGGTGCAATCGGACTGACCGGTGTCGCCTCCCGCTACGTCGTCCAGATCGGCGCGGTGCTGATGCTCGTAGCCGGCTTCATCGGCTACTTCGGCCAGCTGGTCGCGACGATTCCAGACCCCATCGTTGGTGGGCTCTACATCGCGATGTTCGGACAGATCGTCGCCGTCGGGCTTTCAAATCTGAAGTACGTCGATCTGGACGCTTCGCGCAACATCTTCATCATCGGAATCGCTATCTTCGCCGGGATGGCGGTGCCGCAGTATATGGGTGGACTGAGCGGATACCCCGCGCTCCAGTCCGGCTTCGCCGCGGTTCCGGGACTGGGTCCCGTACTCGGCACGGAGATCGTCGCTCGGACCGTCTACATCGTTGGCGGCGTCCAGATGGCCGTCGGCGGTGCCATCGCGTTCGTACTCGACAACACGGTCGCGGGCACGCGCGAGGAGCGCGGCCTGCTCGACTGGGAGCGCATCGCTGAAGGGGACGACGAGTTCCAGACCTTCATCGAACGGCTCCGGTCCTGACCACGACACTACGTCTCACGGGACATTCGAGCCGTATCACTTAGGTATATGAACGGAGTTAAGAATGGTAATGACGACGCTCACCCCACTGTTCGGTGCTTCTGCGGCCGGTACCGCACTAGCTGCGGTCGGTGGGAGCATAAACAGCCCGCTCATCACCGGTATCGGTGTGCTCTCGGTCGCGCTGCTAGCCGGTGCGATGGTACTCACAGCACGGACGAACGAACTCGCGGTCGACGCGTCGCTGAAGTAGCTATGCCGTCGGCCACTTGATCGAGCAGCCCCGCGACGGATTGTCGTCGAGACTCACGTTCTCACCGGCGAGAACCGACTCGATAGCCTGTCGCATCTCGAAGCCCGGCTCGCCGGTTGGGTCGTCGTCGGGGTTGAGGGCGTCGTCCAGTCGCCCGTGGTAAGCGAGTCGCCACGCGCCGTTTTCACGGCGGAACAGGAACGGATCGGGCGTGCAGACGGCACCGTAGGCGTCGGCGACGCTCCCGTCGTCATCACGCAGGTACGCGTCGTAGTCGACGCTCCCGCCGTCGACGAGCTCGCACATCCGCTCGTAGGAGTCATCGGGGTACTCGTCGGCGTCGTTGGGATTGATGCCGACGACGGCACAGTCGTCGTAGTCGGCAGCGATAGCGTTGAGGGCACCGAATTTCGCCTTCGCATACGGGCAGTGGTTGCAGGTGAAGACGACGAGCAGGGCGTCGTTGTCACCGAAGGAGGCGGGCGTGTAGTGTGCACCGTCGGTGCCGACGAGCTGGAAGTCGGGGGCGGTGTCGCCACGCTGCAGTTCGGAGTCGGAGTCCATCTGGACCATAGAGGGGATACAGCCGGCGAGGCCAAAACTGCTGGTGTGGCCGGCGGATTTACCACCGGTGGTGATGTACGACCTCTATGGTCAATCGTCGAAAAGCGCTACTCGTTGGCGGTGTCGTCCTACTCGTGGCGGCTGCAGGCATCGGAGTGTACGTCTTCCAGTTCGCACAGAACTTCGAGAGCCCGACCGTCGAATCGGTCGACTCCTCCTTCGGTGACGTGACCAACGAGACGACGACAATACGCAACGAGATCACGATACAGAACCCGAACAGTCGGTCGATACCCGGAGCTGCGACACTCGGCTTCACCGTCCGGATGAACGATGTGACCGTCGCCGAGGGGTCACAGGGCGGGGTCGGCCTGCCGACGGGCGAGAGCACGCTCACCGTCGATGTTCCACTCCAGAACGACAAGATTCCCGAGTGGTGGGTTACCCATATCAACAACGGCGAAACAACACGGCTCGTGACGGAGCCGCGCGTCTCGCTGCCAGCAATTCCACAGAGTGTGGAGCTATCCGCGACGGAACAGCAGCTGACGACGGACCTGCTCTCGTCGGTGACGACGACGGAGTCTCGTGAGGTCGGCGTCGGCAACGACACGCTGCTTCGCGTTTCGAACCAGCGCGCGAGCTGGGGTGAGGCGACGGCCGAGGAGACCCCGCTTCAGATTCAGACCGATATCGAGAACCTCCACGACTACCCCGTTCAGCTGGACGGAACGGCCTACACGATCGAGATGAACGGCGTTACCGTGGGCGAGGGAACGACCGAAGACTCGTTCAGCCTCGCTCCCGGCGAACCGGGGACGTTCACGGCGAATCCGGTTATCGACACGCCGAAGATGGCGGAGTGGTGGACGAGCCACATCCGCGCGAACCAGACGACCGACCTCTCGGTCCGCGTCTACGGGCTGGTCGAGCGTGACGGCGACCTGGAGCGCGTCCCACTGACCATCTTCGAGCGCAACGCACGCTTCCAGACGGACCTGCTGGGCGCGGGAACAACGGAGGTATCGACGATTCCGGGGGCGAGCAGTGACACGAGCTTCGACCGCCCGACACTCGTCGGAAAGACCAGCGAGTGGGGTGAAGTGACGGACGCGACGACGAACATCGAAACCGAGCTCGTCGTGTCGAACCCGAACGACGGCAGCGTCGGTGACATCGTCGTGTTGAACGTCGGTGAACAGACGGCCATCAACGGCGTCACAGCGGCCAGCGGGCAGGCGACGTTCGACGGGCTGGAGCCCGGCAACAACACGTTCGCGCTGACTAGCGAGTTCCGCCACGACAGCGTGCCGGCGTGGTGGGCACGCCATCTCAACCGCGGTGAGCAGTCGACAGTCGTCACACAGGTGAAAACGACGGCTGACATCGGCGTAACGAGACTAGACGCGCCTGCGGTGAGGAATGAGCGCACCGTCTCGACAGATCTGCTATCGAGTTTCGAGAGCAGTGAGCCGACGACCATCGAACAGCAGGGACGGACGGTCGCGACGATAGAGCGGACGAGCGCGCAGTGGGGGCCGGCGACGGAGTCGGTCGCACCGATTCAGGCAGAAGCCGATATCCGCAACGAACGGTCACGACCCCTCACTATCACGGATGTGACCTACACCGTCCGGCTAAACGACGTGGTGTTAGCCGACGAGAAGGTGGTGCGCGACGAGACGGGCAGCCCCGAAGAGTACGTCATCGGTCCGGCCGAAACGACGACAATCGACCCGACGATGAAGCTCGATAACTCGAAGATGGCCGAATGGTGGCCGACACACGTCCAGAACGGGGAGACCTCAACGCTGACGACGGAGATGTACGTCACCGTGGAGACGGCGTTCGGCTCGAAGCGCGTACGACTGGACTCGTTCAGTCAGAATCAGACGGTGACGACGGACTTCTTCGGCGAGAACTGATACTGTCGGACGTAATTTCGTGAATAGCTGAATCGTCAGTTCCGTTGTACCGGTGGTTCAATGCTCTCTCAGTGGAAAGACGATGCAAACAGTTCCGTCCGGCAGTATGAGCGGGCGAGCGGAAATTTTCAGACACGACGATACGACAGACAGTGATAGCTGCGAGAGGAGAGCCGGAACGTCAGCGAGATCAGTCTGCCGTGGCGCGGCCGGCGGCCTTGACATCCTCCGGAATGGCACCGCTGGTGTCGATACCGCGGCGTGTGAGACAGTCCACGAGTCGGGACTCTTCGACACCTGCCTGCTGTGCAGCCATCGACAGGGTGTAGGTGTCACTATCGTAGAGCGTCACCGCAGTTTCCAGCGCGTGAGTGTGCATACCCACTGGGAAAGTGGGAGGCATAATAAGAATATCGTGAGATAATATACCATTGTATGATAATTATTGACATAGCATCGGCAGCGCGTATCTGGAAACACCTGGGCGTAACGCCTGTCGGCGACGCAAGCGTTAACCGGACAGTGGTCCCCCTCGGCGTATGGACGAGCGTGTCGCACTACTCGACCTCCTGCGGGAGAACGCCCGCTACTCGATCGCCGATCTCGCACGGATGACCGGTCTCGACGAATCCGCCGTCGAGGAGACCATCGCAGCGCTGGAAGCCGAGGGCGTCGTCGCGGGCTACACCGCCGTCGTCGATCCATCAAAGCTCGACGACGAGCCCGTGCGCGCACACGTGGAGTGTAACGTCACCCTCGATCGCGAAACTTCCTACAGCGACATCGCCCAACGGCTCGCCGGCTTCCCCGAGGTCGCCTCGCTCCGCCTTATGTCGGGAGATTACGACTTCGCACTCGAGGTCGAGGCAGACTCGATGGGCGAGGTGTCGCGGTTCGTCTCCGAGAAGGTCGCGCCGCTTCCCGAGATTACCCAGACGGTCACTCACTACGTGATGGAGACGTACAAGCAGTCGAGCCATCGGTTCGACACCGAGGAGAGTGACGACCGCATTAGCTACTCCCCATGAGCGACCAGCCCCTCCAGCCATCTGATCGGGTTGCATCGGTCCCCGAGTCGGGCATCCGACGCTTCTTCGAGCTGGCCGCCGAGATGGACGACGTCATCTCGCTGGGCGTCGGCGAGCCGGACTTCGCGACCCCGTACCGGGCGCGAGAGGCCGCTATCGACTCGCTCCAGCGCGGGCAGACCTCATACACCGCCAACAAAGGGATGATCGAACTACGCGAGCGCATCGCCGACCACGTGAGCCGGTACGACCTCGAGTACGATCCCGACGAGGAGATCATCGTCACGGCGGGCGCGAGCGAAGCCATCGACGCCGCCTTCCGCGCGCTCGTGAACCCGGGCGACAGCGTCGCGATCGCGCAGCCGGCGTACGTCTCCTACGAGCCAGGCGTCCGGTTCGCAGGCGGTGAACCGCTTCCCGTCGAGACACACGCCGAAGACGAGTTCGTCCTGACTCGCGAGCGACTGGAAGCCGCGGGCGCACAGGACGCGGAGCTGCTCGTCTACTGCTATCCGAACAATCCAACGGGCGCGACGATGTCCGAGAACGAGCTCCGAGAGGTCGCGGCGTTCTGTCGCGAGCACGATATCGCGGTTATGGCCGACGAGATATACGCCGCGCTCACCTACGAGGGAGACCACACCTCGATTGCGACGCTACCGGGGATGCGCGAGCGCACCGTCGTGTTCAACGGGTTCTCGAAAGCGTACGCGATGACGGGGATGCGGCTCGGTTACGCGCTCGCACCCGCTCACGTAATCGAGTCCATCAACCGCATTCACCAGTACTCGATGCTGTCGGCACCGACGACGGCCCAACACGCGGCTATCGAGGCGCTCGACAGCTGCGAGTCGGATGTAGAGGAGATGCGGACCCAGTACGACCGCCGACGGAACTTCGTGCTCGCACGCTTATCGGAGATGGGTATTGATTGCTTCGAGGCGACCGGCGCGTTCTACGTCTTCCCGGAGTCACCGTGGCCGGACGCCAGCGAGTTCGCCGAGGCGCTCCTGCAAGCAGAGCAGGTCGCCGTGGTTCCGGGCGACGCCTTCGGTACTGGCGGCGAAGGACATCTCCGGATGTCGTACGCCTCCTCGATGGGCGACCTCCGAACCGCGATGGACCGCATCGAGCGGTTTGTCAGCTAACCTTATATTCTTAGTATGGTATAGATAGTAATACCGAGATTGTACGAACGTTCAAGTACATCTATCACATTACGCCATAATACGATGAATGACGAAGAACGGCGGAGCCTGAAAGAGATTAGTCACACAGCACCGAACGGCGGTAGCGTCGAGAGCGTCTGGGAGCGCGGCAACGAGCACGACGACTGATACTGCCGGACGTAATTTCGCGAATAGCTGAATCGTCAGTTTCGCTGTCTCGGTGGTTCAATAGCCTCCCAGTGGAAAGACGATCCAAATAGTTCTGTCCGGCAGTATGATTAACTTCTCGCGGTAGATTCAAAAGGCCGACACACCGAGTAGAGCTATGTCCGAAATTCGTATCGATCTGCCGGACCGTATCGACTCGGAGATCGACCGGTTCGTCAATCAGGGCGAGTTCATCAACCGCGACGAGGCCATCGAGGAGCTACTCACCCTCGGATTGACCGCCTTCAACGTCGACGAGGATACCGGTCGCGAGCCGGGAGAGGACCTGTTCACTCAGACGACCGACGACCAGCACGACCCCGCTGCGGACACCGATCCCGAAGACGAGTACACCCTCTGAGGGTGCGCCGTCCGCTTCGGCTCCCCGACGGCTGGGTGACCGACACCGTCCGGGCGAACGGCATCACCGTCCGCAGCTACCAGGTGGGAGCCGGCCCGCCGCTGCTTTTCGCACACGGCTTCTACGAGAACGCCTGCTGTCGCGTTCCCATCATCAACGCGCTCGCCGAGCAGTTCACCGTCTACGCCTACGACGCCCGTGGGCACGGCCACACGGACGCGCCCGCGACTGGCTACGAGATGTCCGACCGTGTCGCCGATATGCGTGGCGTCATCGACGCGCTCGAACTCGATAAGCCAATCGTCTACGGTCACTCGATGGGCGCAGCGACCGCCGCGTGGCTTGCGACTGAGGCCGAACTCGGTGGACTCATACTGGAGGACCCTGCTCGGTTCGCGGACACCGAGCCACCGATGGGACCGGCAGACCGACGGCGGTTCGTCCACGACCGCGTCCACGAGTGGCGGAGCCAATCGCTCGCCGAGCGCATCGACGCGCTCGATACGGCGGGCGAGCAGGCCCACCGGTATGCCGTCGCACAGGGCGAGTGCGACCCGCGTATCGCCGAACTTGCACACGCTGGCTATCCGGTTACGTCGGCTGCGTTCTCCGATATTGACTGTCCGACGCTCGTGCTGAAGGCCGACGCTGACGACCGAATACGCCGGGAAGAGCGACAGCTCGCGGCACCGCTCGATGGTCGGCTTGTCCATATCGACGGGGCCGGTCACTCCGTCGTCCACGATGAGTTCGACGCGGCACTCCGGACGATTCGATCGTTCGTGTCGTGCCAGCACTTATCATACGAGACTGCATAGCCGGCGCATATGTCACAACCGAATCGAACGCCCGTCTCACCCGGCTCTGGGGACCGAACGATTCCTCACTGGCACTCACCCGACAGCGAGACGCTCGACGTGACTGACGGCGACGGTGCTCGAATTCAGACGGCAGACGGCAAGGAGTATCTCGACTTCATCGCACAGCTCTACTGTGTGAACGCGGGTCACGGTAACGAGCGAATCAACGCCGCCATCCGCGACCAACTCGACCGAATCGCGTACGTCTCCTCCGCGAAGCACAACGACGCCCGCTCAGAGCTGGCGAATCGGCTCGCCTCGGTCGCACCTGTCGACGACGCCAGCGTCTTCTTCTCCGTCTCCGGTAGCGAGGCGAACGAGGCGGCGATGCAGCTCGCGCGCTCGTATCAGGACGCCCCGAAGGTGCTCACCCGGTGGCGCTCGTATCACGGCGGCACGTACGGCGCGGCGAGTCTCACGGGTGACCCGTCGACGCGCGCGACTGTCGAACGATACGCCGCCACCTCCGGCGCGGCACGGTTTATGCCGCCGCTGCCCGAGTGTTTCGACGCCGACTCGCCCGAGGCGTTGGCCGAGCAGGCGGCCGACCATCTCGAATGGGTCATTCGGAACGAGGGACCGGACAGCATCGCCGCGCTGCTCACCGAACCAATCGGCGGGACCAGCGGCGCGTACCCAGCTCCACCGGGCTACTTCGAGCGGGTTCGTGAGCTCTGTGACGAGTACGACATCCTCCTCGTCTCCGACGAGGTGATCACGGGATTCGGGCGCTGTGGCGACTGGTTCGGCATCGGCACTGAAGACGTCCGTCCGGATATGATTACCTTCGCGAAGGGAGTCACCAGCGCGTACGTCCCGCTGGCCGGCGTTGTCGCTTCGGGCGCGCTTGGCGAGCATTTCCGCGAGGAAGGCATCGCCGTCGGCCAGACGTTCGCCGGCCACCCGCTCGGCTGTGCGGCCGGCATCGCCGCTATGGAGGAGTACGAGGACGGACTCATCGACAACGTCCAGACGCTTGCCCCGGTGCTCGAAGAGCGACTCCGTGAGCTCGAAGCCAACCACGAGGTCGTGGCGGATGTCCACGGCCGCGGCTTCCACTGGGGCGTAGAGTTCCGCGACCCCGCTACCGACGAACCGTTCGTCGACCCGTGGGCCGAAGACGGGGATAATCCCGTCCCGGAAACACGCGAGTACGCCCGCGAGCACGGCGTCCTGTTCGGCGGTGGCCGCCCCGACATCCAGAACATCATCTCCCCACCGCTGTGTATCGACGAGGAAGATATCGACCACGCGGTATCTGTGCTCGATGACGCGATCCGAGCGACGTTCGAGTGAGAGACAGAGACACAGGATGAGATAGGGGGCTGCTAGACAGGAAAAGCTCGTGTGTACTCTGATCCACGATGTCTAGTTTGTGGAAATTTTTGCCCACTCTCGTCGGAATTTGAGACAGGAAAACCGAACTGACTCTCGACGACTGCAGTCGGTTCACGCTCCCGAAGCAGCTCTGCGAGAGTGACATCCTCACCCGCCGTGAACGGCGGGGCTTCCTACAAGGGAAGGCTCGCTACGCGAGGAGGTTTCGGAACTGTACGCCAAGAGGGTCGTGAACATCTCCTTGCGGAGGTGTCGGGCGCGTCCGCCGTCGTAGATGTACGTTGGGTTGGAGTACCGTTCCGACAGGCACAGCCCGTCAGGAGTTTGGATCGATCACGATATCGACCGGTGTGTCCGACGGAACCCGATTGTTCTCACCGGGAATCGAATGATCGACGAATGCAAGCAGCGAGTCCGATGACCGGTCTTTGGCGGTAGCAGCATCGAACGGTTTGAGGTCGATATCGAGGAGATTGACGAACGCCCGGTTTTGCTGGTGGGAAATATCTCCGCTGTAGAGGATCGTTCGTTCGTCGATGCCGGCAGCGGCCGCAATCCGCCCTAATGCAAGCGCGCTCGCAAGACAATCGGGGTCCGGATTATTGTGACAGACGATATTGAGTTTGCTGTCTTCAGCGAGTAGGTCATAGAGTTGTTGGGGCGCGCTCATTTCGTCCTCCAACGATGGCCTCTAAACAGTTAGAAACACAGGCTCTCTCGAGCTTGTGGGCCGTGTCTCACACGGGAACTGTTCCAGTGTCCTGCCAGATTCGTGCCCTGTATTTCACACGGTAATCCGAACATCATCTGAAACAGGTACGAACTTCAGCGGTCAATCCATCTGCTGCGTGATCACCACCGAGGTACCGCGGTAGCAGGGTTGCATCAACGACCTCGTCGTACTCCCGATCGGTCTGCGTCCCGGCGCGAGCCGCATCGCCCTAGATGACCTGGACAAGATAGGCACCCGACAGTTCTTCAACCTCTCTTATCGGACTCGATCAACACCGCCTCGTGACCTTGATCCGTCAGATTCTTCGCCGCCTGGAGGTCGACCCGTCCTCAGCCTGCGATTGTAAATTGTTTTATTTGGATCCTCGTTTGACACTTCGGCGCGCGTTAGTTTGATTCTCGTTCCGATTCTCACGCACTCGGAAGGCGGATTCCGGCCGTTCACAGGACTAGATCCACACTTATGAAACACCGGGATGATTCCCGAAGTCGAGGAATCCACGCCACTTAATAAAGGGAGAACAGGGTACTATGCCGTATGATGTACGACGGACAGAATCAAGAGTATGAGTTATGAGTGAAACGGAGACCCGATCTCCGGAAGCCGAGCTCGGATTACTCGACGCGACGATGATCGGTATGGGAGCAATGATCGGGGCTGGTATCTTCGTTCTCACGGGACTGGCCGCCCAGATCGCCGGTCCGGCCGCGATCCTCGTTTTCGCGCTGAACGGCGTCGTCACCGCATTTACCGGGCTCTCCTATGCGGAACTCGCAGCCTCGGTTCCGAAAAGCGGCGGCGGATACGCCTTTGTCCGGGAGATCTTCGAGGATTTCTCCTCATTCATTATGGGCTGGATGCTCTGGTTCGCCTATATGATCGCGGGAGGGCTCTATGCGCTGGGGTTCGCGCCAAACTTTCTCGAACTGCTACACGTCTACGGGATCGTTCCGCCGCCGGACCAGGTGGGTGCCGTCGCGCTACCGGTCGTCGATGCGGCGGTACCGCTCGCGTTCCTGCTGGCGTTCGTCGCCGTTCTCGGTCTCGTAGCGCTCAACGCCGTCTCGACGGCTGCCAGCGGGAGCGCCGAGACGATCTTCACAATCATCAAGGTGAGCATTCTCGTCGTGTTCGTCGGCTTTGGTCTCACATCTCCGATGTTCTCCGGCGCCGAGTTCCAGCCGCTTTTCCCACAGGAAGCTGGTGCGGCCGCGGTCCTGCCGGCGATGGGGCTGACGTTCATCGCGTTCGAGGGCTACGACCTCATCACGACCGTTACCGAGGAAGTCGAGAACCCTCGTGAGAACATCCCAAAAGCGATCTTCGTGAGTCTGATTGCGACCGTGATCGTCTATCTGGCGGTCGTCACCGTCGCCGTTGGCACACTCGGAGCAAACGGGCTCGCCGACGCCGGGGAGGCGGGTATCGCCACGGCGGCGACCTCGTTTATGCCGACCGGCCTGCCGATCATCCAGAACGGCGGTGCTCTCATCGTCTTCGGGGCCGTTTTCTCGACGCTGACCGCCCTCAATGCGGTCGTAATCGCTTCCTCACGGGTGGCGTTCTCGATGGGGCGCGAGGGACAGCTGCTGCCTTCTTTCGGTCAGATCCACCACCGCTATGGGACGCCGTTCGTAGCAATCCTCGCAAGCGCAGTCGTGATGCTCGGGTCAGTAGCGCTGCCGACACAGAGCGCCGGAAATATGGCGAGTCTGTTCTTCCTGCTGTCCTTTATTATCGTCAATGTCGCCGTGATCAGGCTTCGGCGGGAGCGTCCGAACCTGAACCGACCCTACAAGATGCCGTACTATCCGGTTCCGGCGGTGCTCGGCATTGTTCTGAACCTGATTCTAGCGGGAGTGCTTGTGAAGTATCTGCTTCGGACAGATCAGTTGGCGCTAATACTCAGCGTGGCGTGGATTCTGCTCGGAGGGCTCGCGTATTTCGCGCTCGGCCGACTGCAAGCGGGACCGGACCACACCCCATCAACTGGCGAAACGAAAATTACAGCGGAGGCTGAAGACTGAACATATGACCACCAATCTAGATATTATCATCGCGGGCGGCGGGCGCGTCGGCTTTCAGACCGCTGAGAGACTTGCCGACCGCGGACACGACGTAACGATCATCGAACAAGACGAGAGGATTGTCTCGGAGATCGCCGACGAGTGGATGGCGACAGTCATCCAGGGCGATGCGACCAATCCCGACATCATCGAGCAGGCCGACATCAAGCGGGCCGACGCAATCGCAGCACTCACGGGAGAAACCGGGCTGAACCTCGCGGTCTGTCTGGCTGCCACAGAGCTGTCACCTGAAATCCGGACAGTAGCACGTATCGACCGTGCAGTTGGCGAGGCTTACACACGGTTTGTCGATGCGGTGATTTTTCCAGAACGGGCCGGCGCCCGGGTGGCGGCAAACGAGATCGTCGGCAGCGACGTGCAGACGCTGGTGGGCGTAACAGGAACCCTCGATATTATGATTATCCGGGTTGCTGAAGGGGCTCCAGCCGCCGGAAAACAACTGACTGAGGTGCGCTTCCCTGCGGGGACGCTGATTATCTCCGACGATGACGGCAACCGAATCGCTCGGCCCGACACGACCCTGACACCCGGCAGCCGCTATCTCGTCGCCCTTGAACCGGATGTCGCCGACGAGGTGATGGACTTGATGCGAGGATAGCCACTGTGTCCGTTCTACAAGGCAGAGGCTGTCAATAGACTCCTTCCGACTGTTGCATAGGCGTCCTCCGTCTTGTACGGCGCTCGGAACATTACCTGAAATAAGTAGGACTCACTGTGAATAGAAAGCATACTCTTTATTCGTAGGATAGAATCTGTATACCCGTATTTGACAGTAGCTGGGCTGCTTTTATCGAAGTAATGCGGTTCAGTATGTGAACGGTCCCGACCTCCCGCGCTTGAGTCTGCTCGCCTCTCGCTTGCTGAGGTCGAGGTCGCCCGGAACTCTCCGAGTTTCGAAAAATCACGTGCGCTTATTCTCCTTATAAAGCGCGTCCGGCAGCATCAATCTCCGCAATTCGCAGTTTCCTGATCTTGCTAAGCACTGAGCGGGAGAGAGAAAATGACAGTGGACTTGCAGGGATTTGAACCCTGGGCCTTTCCCCTGCCAAGGGAACGATCTACCACTGATCTACAAGCCCGCGTGCACCACATCGTACCCCGCTTTCGAGTATAAACCCATCGAACCGGAGAGGCGGGAGTGACAACGCATAAGTGCGCGAGCGGGAGAATAAACGGTAGGAACGGCACAGCCGCAAATCTGACCTGCCACCGATTGTGTGGCTTGAGATTGCGGACGTGCGAGTAGACCTCGCTGTCGCGGCTCGTGTTCGTTCAATCAATCTATGGCACGAATGCATACCCGCCGTCGTGGCTCGTCCGGTTCGGACAAGCCAGCGGCAGACGAGAACCCGGAGTGGAGTGACGTAGACGCAGACGCCGTCGAGGAGCGCGTCGTCGAGCTTGCAGAGCAGGGCGACGACCCCTCTCAGATCGGTATGAAGTTGCGTGACGAGGGCGTCCAGGGCGTCCCCGTCCCAGACGTGAAGCTTGTCACCGACAAGAAGATCGGCGAGATCCTCGATGAGCACGACGCGGCACCCGAGGTCCCCGAGGACCTTCGGAGTCTACTGGCGCGTGCAGTCCGTCTGCGCGACCACATAGACGAGAATCAGACCGACTATCAGAACAAGCGCTCGCTGCAGAATACGGAGTCAAAGATTCGGCGGCTCATCGATTACTACCGCGGTGACGAAATCGACGAGGAGTTCGCTTACTCGTACGAAGTCGCCACCAGGATCACCGAATAGATGACAGCATCCGGTCGTCCAGCACAGTCCGCCTCGGCCGAGAGCCTCGCTGCCGCCTGTCGCGACGCCGACTTCGTTCGGCTACAGGCGACTGCCGACGGCGACGCCCTCGCGGCACTCGGCCAGCTAGCGGGTGCGCTCCACGCGACCGACACCCCGTTCCACGCCAACGTCAAAGCGATTCCAGACATCGCAGTCACCGATGGTGACCTTACGGTGTGTCTCGGTGCCGACACCGACGCCGATATCACGCTCACCGACGAGCCGCTATCGGCAGTGGCGTACGCCGCCGCTGACGATATCGGGGTCAACGCCAACGCCGACGCCGTGCTCGCGCTCGCGGGAGCCGTCGCGGCCGGCTACGCGCCCGGCGAGAACACACCGTTGTACGAACCCGCGACCGCGCGACTCGATCGACGACCCGGCATCGCAGTGCCGGTCGGCGGTGACACAGAAACGCTCGTCGACGGGCTCGCCCACTCGACGCTCGTGCATGCCGATTTCTCGGCTGCACGCGACACGGCAGCGACACTGATCGGCGCACTCGATACCGAGACGCTCGATTCGGAGAGCCACCGTCGAATTGCCTCAGCTGTCGCGCTCCGTACAATCGAGGACACGCCCGCACACGCCGCAGAGCGTGTCGAGCGACTCCTACGCCCGTATGTCGGTGGTCCGTTTACCACGGTCGGTGGCTACGCGGACGTGCTCGATGCGTGTGCTCGCCGCCGTCCCGGACTCGGTGTGGCGCTGGCTATCGACGCCGCGCGCACCGATGACGATCCGACCCACGCCGAGGAAGCGCTCGACAGCTGGCGTGACCACGCGACAGCGGCCCACACCGGCCTTCGGACCGGCGAAGTCGCCCGCCACAGTGGCCTGTTCGTGGTCCGGGTCGAACACGACACGGAGTCGGTGTCCCTGCTGGGGACCGTCGCCCGACTCGCGCAGGCGTTCCGTTCGCCGGAGTCGCTCGCGCTCGCTGTCGATGGTGAGCGAGCGGCGCTCGCAGGTGAGCACGCCGGCGAGCACGCACAGCGCGTGGGCGAGCAGACAGAGGCTATCGCGACGGGACGAACGACGACCGGATACATCGAGGGAATCGACGCCGAAACCGCCGAGACGGAGGTGCGTCGTGCGGTATGAAACGCGCGACCGTCCGAACGACACACGAGCACGCGGCCGCGGTGGCTGCGGCGCTCAAACCGGACAACACCGCCGAGATGGAGACGACGGTCGACGGCGAGCGAGTGGAAACCATCATCGCTCGCGAGACGACCGGCGGGCTCCGCACGTCGGCGGACGACTACGTACAGAATCTGATAGTAGCAGACCAGACGATTACAGACACAACATCCAATAATGAGTGACCGAAGCGTATCCAAGCAGAGTCAAGAGAGAAAGTGGTACACCATCATCGCCCCCGAGCAGTTCGACCGGGCGGAGCTCGGTGAGACCACCGCAGATGAACCAGAACAGCTCTACAACCGAACCATCGAGACGACGCTGGGTGATCTCCAGGGCAACGCCAGCGAGAACAACACGAAGCTGACGTTCCGTATCACGGATATCGGCTCCGACGCCGTCTACACGGAGTTTATCAAGCACGAGCTGACGCGGGATTACCTGCGCTCGCTCGTCCGACACGGCTCCTCGAAGATCGAGTCGTTCGAGACAATTCTCACGAGCGACGACTACCGCATCCAGATTCAGCCCGTCGCCTTCACGACTAAGAAGGCCGACCACAGCCAGGAGCGTTCCATCCGCCGCACGATGACCGACATCGTGCGCGAGACGGCACAGGAGCACACGTTCAACGAGGTTATCGACAGCATCGTCGAGGGGCGGCTCTCCTCGGCCATCTACGCGGAGGCTAAGACCATCTACCCGCTTCGCCGCGTCGAGATTCAGAAGCTCACGCTCGAAGCGTACCCGGAAGAGGTCGCAGAGGAGGAAGACACCGCTGTCGACGTGGACGAAGACGACGTCGAAGTCGAATAATCCAGTGTTCTTCTCGTTTATTTGACGACGATAGTGGCGACCATCCCCCCGTCTTCGTGGGGAATACAGAAGTACGGGTACTCACCGGCCACCTCGAACGTGTGCTCGTATGTTTCACCGGAGGCGAGTCGCCCCTGACTGTCGCCCCAGAAACCAGCTCTAGCTGCCGACTCCGAGTCCGCGCCACCGGAAGCGAAGAAGTCGGCTCCATCTGGGAGCGCGTCCTCGTAGGCGGTGACCGAGTGACCGCGAGAGCTCGGATTTCCCCACACGACCGTCTCACCGACGCTCGCCGTGTAGCTGTCGGGGCGGAACCGATTTGCCGTCATCCCGATATCGTACTCCTCCTCGGAGAGCCCACTGGAACAGCCAGCCAGCGTCGCGGTTACGACTGTCCCCATCGTCGCGAGAAGAGTCCGGCGCTTCATTAGTGCCCGATAAGAGATACGGAGCTAAACATTCCGTGGTCCGACCGTCGAAGCGAACTGCATAAGGGAGCGACCGGCGACCCAGAGATATGAAGCCACGGTTCGTCGGCAGGCTGTCGCTCGCCGATATCGTGACTATCACGAATGCGGCAATCGGCTTCGTCGCCGCCGCCGTCGCAACCGTAGAACCGACGCTCGCGGCACGGCTCATTCTGCTAGGCGCGATTGCTGACGGACTCGACGGCGTGGTGGCGCGCAGATACGGCTCCTCCGAAGCGGGCGCGTTCCTCGATGCACTCGCCGACGTGTCAACGTTCGTCGTCGCGCCGGCGGTCCTCGTGTTTAGTCTCGCGGGTATCGAGTCCGGACTCGACCCGATCGTCCCCACACTCGTCACACTCGTCGCGGGCGGGCTGTTCGTCGCAGCGGGCGTCCTCAGACTCGGGATGTACGCCACCTACGACGAGAATGACACCACGACGGAGGGCGTCCAGACGACACTGGCCGCGACCCTGCTCGCGGCGCTTCAGGTCGCTGGTGTGACCGCGACCGGGAGTGTTCTCTACGGAGTCGCCGGCCCTACGATTGCCGTGGGTGCGGCCGTCGTGCTCGCAGTCGCGATGCTCGCACCGATTACGTATCCGGACTTGCTGGCCGGCGATGCGCTGATTCTCGGTGCAGTACAGGCGTGTACAGTGCTGTTCCCGTCGGCGCTCCGCCGGGCATTCCCCATCGCGTTGCTCATCTGTGCGCTGGCGTACGTCACGCTGTCGCCCCGGTTCTACTGGCGTGAGTGAAGGGAAACGCTCTTTTCTGCAACTCACGGAGATAGCCGTATGAGCGACGGGAGCGACGAGACCGAGGAACCGGACACGCCAGCCGACGAGGAGACGGCTGTCGACGTGACGCCGGAGACAGTAGCGGAACGACTCGACGAGGTCGGGACGGCACTCGAGACCGCCGAGACCGAAGCCGACCTCGACGAGGTCGAAGCGACGCTTGACACCGTCGAGACACAGATCGAGGCCACGTCGTTCCCGGAGCCGGACGACGAAGATGAGGAGCCGCCTGCAGAGCGGCTCTCCGCCCGGGTCGAGGAGCTACACGAGCAGTTGGCCGAACAGCGTGGGCCGTACGGAAGCGACGTGGTCGAGACTGTCGAGGCGGGCAGCGATACCCTCACCGACACGCGCTGGACCGAGGACGGCGAACCGGACGTGATTGGGTCGACCGAGACGCTCGTGTCGTCGGTCAGTGATACGCTCGACGTGACCATCGAGTACAGCTCCGATTTCCCGGACGACTACACCGCAGCGCTCGATAGCGTGGTCGAGGCGATCACCGAGACAGACCTCGACGCCGACGACGACGCCGACACTATCGCCGCGCTGCTGGAGGCGGCGGAGACGTTCACCGATGCGCTGGAAGATGCCGAGGAGTGGGACGACCTCACCGTCGTCGAACAGCTCACCGTCGAGGGGTTTTACGACCGGCTCGACTCCGAAAACCGCAAGGACTTCCCGCCGGAGCTCGGCGTCATCCGTATCGCGGAACAGGAGAACGACCCCGAGCGCATCCTAACCGCTTTCGAGACGTTCGACTCGGAGTTTATGCAGGAAAACTGCGTGGACGCGTTCCGACGTATGGGTGCATCCGAGGCGTACGACGCGATGGAGGGACTCGCACAGCGGCGTGACCGACCCGCGATCGAGGTGCTCGGAAAGATCGGCGACGACAGGGCCTGCGAGATGCTCCACGACTACATTACCGACGAGTCGAATCCACCGCTCCAGAAGACGGTGCTGAAGACGCTCGGCGAAATCGGCTCGCCGGAGTCAACACAGCCGGTCGCGAACCGGCTGGTGGCAGAAGACTACGAGGTGCGCTCACAGGCCGCCCGTGCGCTCGGTCGAATCGGCGACGCCCGCGCCGTCGGCCCGCTTGGTGACGTACTCGCCGAGGAGGAACGCGACAGTGTTCGCGCTGCCGCGGCGTGGGCGCTCGTCCAGATCGGCACCGAAGCCGCACTCGAGGAAGCCGCCGAATATGTGGACGACCGCTCGTTCATCGTGCAGGCGGAAGCCGAGAAGGCCTCAGACCATCTCGGAACGGTCGCAAGCGCGT
The DNA here is from genome assembly GCA_034521675.1 of Halobacteriales archaeon. Lineage (GTDB taxonomy): Archaea > Halobacteriota > Halobacteria > Halobacteriales > Haloarculaceae > Halosegnis. The sequence goes on from JAXHLZ010000013.1 coordinate 53,710, forward strand.
AGCTTTATCAACGGAGCCGCACCACCGCCCGCGTGGCTCACCTCCGACTGATGTTCCTCTCGTGTCTGCTCGTGCTGGCCTCTGTAGCCGGGGCCGTCGCGGGCGGAGCGACACAGCCGACCCCTGACCGACCGGATTCGGCACGGCCAGCGTTCGCGTCGGTCGTCGCGAATCCACTCGCCGAGAACGACCGCGGCGAGTACGTCACGCTGTCCGTGTCCGAGGGAACGAACCTCTCGGCGTACACCCTCGACGACGGCGAGGAGCGCCTCCGGCTTCCGAGCGTGAACGCGACCGGGACGGTAGTTCTGACGGCACACCCGAACGCGGTTCGGCAAGTCGGGAATCGCCACGTCGTCTCCGTCTCTCTCCCGCAGCTCTCGAACAGCGGAGAACGACTTCGCCTGCGGCGTGGTGAGGAGACGGTCGCGACCCTGAGCTACGAGGACGCCCCCGAGGGCGAGGTGTACATCGAGGGCGCGTGGCGACCGGTCGGTGCGACCGACTATCCGGTCGTTCACGGCGAACGCGGCGAGGCGCGCGGCTTCGTCCTCCCCGACGCGCCGGGCGCTGCCCTCAGGCCAATCAAACGGGCCGAGGAACGCGTTTTGCTGGCCGGCTACACCTTCACCTCTCGGCGCGTGACCGACGCACTCATCCGGGCGCACGAACGTGGCGCAACAGTTCGAGTCCTGCTTGAGGGTGGGCCGGTCGGCGGTATAACGAGCGCGCAGGCTGGGCGATTGGATCGGCTCACGACCGCAGGTATCGACGTACGGGTCGTCGATGGGCCGGCAGCGCGCTATCGGTATCACCACGCGAAATACGTCGTCACGGACGGGAACGCGACTGTACTGACGGAAAACTGGAAGCCGTCAGGCGTCGGCGGGACCTCGTCGCGCGGGTGGGGTGTGACTCTGTCTGACCGAAGCGTCGTCACGAGCCTGTCGGCGACGTTCACAGGCGATTTTAACTACCAAGCGGCGACGGAGTGGCAGCAGTTCCGTGAAGGAGTGAAGTTTGTGAGCGAGATGCCGGTCTCGGGATCGTTTCCGAGCCAGACAGCGCCAGCGACCGTCAGCTACGAGAACGTCTCGCTGCTTATCGCACCAGACAACGCCGAAACAGAGGTACTCCGTCGTATCGAGCGGGCGGAGGAGTCGGTGCGCGTAGTCCAGATGAGCGTCGGGAACGTGGACCAGTCGTTCGTCACGGCGACCGTCGATGCGGCCCGCCGTGGCGTCGAGGTCCGACTCTTGTTGTCGGGTGCGTGGTACGTCGAGGAAGCGAATCGGCGCGTCGCGAAGCGGCTAAACCGTCTCGCCGAACAGGAGGAGATTCCGCTTGCGGTGCGACTCGCTCGTCCCCGTGGATACGGGAAGATACACGCGAAGGGTGTCGTGGTGGACGAGACGGTTGTCCTCGGGAGCATGAACTGGAACGACAACTCCGCGCGGGAGAATCGCGAGGTGCTGCTCGCGCTGTCGGGACCAGAGGTCGCGAGCTACTATCGGGACGTGTTCGACCGGGACTGGCGCGCGAGCGGCGGTCGCGGCGAGCGCCCGGTCGGGTTGATCGTGGTGCTCGGCGGGCTCGCCGGCTGTTGTCTGCTCGCAGCGCGACGACTCCAGTTCGAGTGAGCTACTCGCAACGCTGCTCGCAGATACGATCGATGATGCGACCCGTCGAGAGAATCTCCTCGTCGATATCGTGTGGCGTGGCGCGAACGACCGCGCAGTCGATACCGCGGGCGGTGAGCGCGCCGCGGATGGCATCGTCGTCGTGGTGTTGGTCGTGGCCGAGTACGATAATGTCCGGGTCGATACGCTCGATGGGGACGAAGATATCCGTCTCGTGACCGAGGTGCGCCTCGGTGACGGGATCGAGTGCATCGACCATCTCACGGCGCTGCGTGTCGGGAAGGATGGGCGGCTCCTTGTGGGTGACGTTGGACCGGCGCGCGAGGATGACGTGGAGTTCGTCGCCCATCTCGCACGCCTCCCGGAGATAGTGGAGGTGGCCCGGATGTAGCAGGTCGAAGGTCCCCTGTGCGACGACCGTCGTCATCGTCCACCTAGCTCGGCGTCGATGTCCGCCTGTGTGAAATCGAAGAAATCGTCCTCTGGGAGCTGAACGTCGAGCACGTCGAGCTCACGGGGGTCGCCGGCGCGGTCGAACGCGCGCCAGTCGTCGGGCCCGTACGGCGCACCGAGAATAATGTGGACGCTCCCGTTGCCGAACGTCTGGATGTCCTGGTCGGACGGGCGGAGGACGCCGTTGGGATGGGAGTGGAGTGAGCCAATCGAACGCGCGCCGGTCGGAATCATATCTGACCGGACGGTCGCGCTGACGGGCGAAGATGTCGTTCCGGGGATGATGAGCACGTCGGTAACGACGGTGCCGTCGCGATCAAGCCCGAGGTCGCGGGCGTCCTCGCCTCGCAGCAGGCCCATGTACTCGTCAGGATGGGTGTCCTCCGCGGCGGAGCGAGCAAACGAGAGGGCGTCCTCGGCGATACCGAGCACCGTACTCGACCGGAACAGACGCATATCCAGATTCGGGCCGGCCCGAAACTAAGGGTTCCGGTAGGGGGCGTTCCGGTCGCCGTCGCGTCCGTGGTGAGCGTGCGTGATAGCCGTGGAGCCGCCGGTTCGAAGCCGGCGGGAAGTGAAACGCTTAACGGGGGAAAGACCGCAGTATCCAGTAATGGTTCCATCTGTTGATGCTGGAGAAACACCCAGCACGGGGGCTGCCGGCCCCACCGTCTATGCGCTCAACGGCGGCTGTACGTTCGCCGACGTCGAGGAAGGTGCACTGTACCACGCGACCGTCAACGGCGTCGTCGAGTACGGCGTCTTCGTCGACATCTCAGAACACGTCTCCGGGCTCGTTCACGACTCCGTCCTCGACGGCGACTACGAAGTCGGCGACGAGCTGATCGTCGAACTCGCCGAGATTCGCGAGGACGGCGACCTCTCATTCCACGAGGCCGATCCCGCCGACCCGGTCACGGTCGAAGTCCGCCACGGCGAGAACGTCGGCGTCTCGAAGCTCACTGACGCCATCGGCCAGGCCGTCCACATCGAGGGCGAGGTCGTTGGCATCAAGCAGACCGGCGGACCGACGCTGTTCCAGCTCCGTGACGGCTCCGGCGTCGTTCCGGCAGCCGCCTTCGAGGAGGCCGGCGTCCGTGCGTACCCCGACATCGAAATCGGTGACATCGTCCGAGTGACCGGTGACGTGGAGACGCGCGAGGGCGCGATTCAGGTCGAGGTCGATGACCTCGCGCGACTCGACGGCGATGAGCGTGACGAGGTGCGCGAGCGAATCGAGACGCGACTCGAAGAGACCGCAACGCCCGCAGAGATCGAGCCGCTCATCGAGTGGGACGCCTTCGAGCCGATTCGCGAGGAGCTTCGGGGCGTCGCCAAGCGACTCCGCCGAACCGTCCTCGACGGTCGCCCGATTCGGATGCGCCACCACGCCGACGGTGACGGGATGTGTGCATCCGTTCCGGTTCAGCTCGCGCTCCAGAACTTCATCAGCGAAGTCCACGAGGACGGCCAGGCACCACAGCACCTGTTCCGCCGACTCCCCTCGAAGGCTCCGTACTACGAGATGGAGGATATGACGCGCGACCTGAACTACGCGCTCAAGGACCAGGAACGCCACGGCCAGAAGCTCCCGCTCCTGTTGATGCTCGACAACGGCTCGACGGAGGAGGACACTCCGGCGTACCGCGCGCTCGCTCAGTACGACATCCCGATCGTCGTCGTCGACCATCACCACCCCGACCCGGAGGCCGTCGAGCCGCTGCTCGACGCCCACGTCAATCCGTATCTCCACGACGAGGACTACCGCATCACGACCGGGATGATGAGCGTCGAACTCGCACGGATGATCGACCCGTCGCTCTCCGACGGGCTCGAACACATCCCGGCCGTCGCGGGTCTGGCCGATCGCTCGCAGGCCGACGCGATGGACGACTACCTCGCGCTCGCGAACGAGGCTGGCTACGAGGAAGACGATCTTCACGATATCAGCGAGGCGCTCGATTACGCCGCCCACTGGCTCCGCTACAACTCCGGTGACGCCGTCATCGAGGACGTACTGAATCTCGGTGGCGACGCCGACCGCCACCACGACCTCGTCGACTTTCTCGCCGAGCGCGCCGAGCGCGACGTGCAGCGACAGGTGGACGACGCCCTCCCACATATCGAGCACGAGATGCTCTCGAACGACGCGCACCTCTACCGCGTCGATATGGACGAGTTCGCCCATCGATTCATCTACCCTGCTCCGGGAAACACGACCGGCGAGATCCACGACCGGAAAGTGAAGGAGACGGGCGATCCCGTCATCACCATCGGCTTCGGACCGGACTTCGCGGTCCTCCGATCGGACGGCGTCCGGCTCGACATCCCACAGATGGTGTCGGAGCTGACCGAGGAGCTACCGGGGGCGGGCGTCAGCGGCGGCGGCCACCTCGTCGTCGGCTCGATCAAGTTCGTGCCCGGTGCGCGAGAGGAAGTTCTCGACGCGCTGGTCGAGAAGATGAGCGATGCGGAACTGGATGACGCCCTTCGGTCGACGCTGGTCGAGTAATACTACCGAACGCAATTCCGCGAATATTTGAATTGTCAGTTCCACGGTATCGGCGGTTCGATAATTTCTCAGTGGAAATACGATTCAAATAGTTCCGTTCGACAGTATAAGCAGACGACAGCGGATTTTTTATACGATACCGACGACGAGCTCGCACAACGGACACCCGTCGGTGCGTACTTCGACTAGATGTAGTCGTGTTCCGCGAGTCGCTCGACCGCCTCGCGGAGTCGCTGTTCGCTCGCGGCGTAGGATAATCGTGCGTAGCCGGGCGTGCCGAACGCGCTGCCCGGCACCGTGGCGACGTGAGCGTCCTCGATTGCACCCTCACACCACGCCTGGTCGTCGTCGTCGACGGGGAGCATCATATAGAATGCTCCTTCCGGCGTGGCAACGTCTTTCCCGTGCTCGGCGAAGAGCTCGAGTAGCATATCCCGACGCTCGTGGAACGCATCGCGCATCTCCTCGACGGCATCCTCGGTGTTGGTGATCGCCTCCAGCCCGGCGTACTGGACGAAGTGGGTGGCACAGGTAACCGAGTGACTCTGTATCTTCGCGGCCTGCTCGTGGAGATCGGCCGGAAGCCCGACGTAGCCGAGTCGCCAGCCCGTCATCGAGTAGGCCTTCGAGAAGCCGTTAAGCGTAATCGTTCTGTCTTCCATCCCGTCGAGGCTGCCCAGCGAGGTCGGGTCGGTGCCGTACGTAATCTCCTGGTAGATTTCATCGGACAGCGCCATCACGTCGTGCTCGACGGCGAGATCGCGCACGCCTTCGAGAGCGGCATCGGAGAACACCGCACCCGTCGGGTTCGACGGGCTGTTGACGACGATGAGTGAGGTGTCGTCGGTAACGACCTCACCCAGTTCGTCGAGCGCGGGTTCGAGCTGGAACTCGTACGGCGAGAGGTCAACGCGCTCGATGGACGCGCCGGCCATCTTCGCCATTGCCTCGTAGCTCACCCACGCCGGGTCGAACAGGACGACCTCGTCGTCCTCATCGAGAAGAGCCATAAACACCTCGAACAGCGCCTGCTTTCCGCCCGGTGTGACGATGAGCTCGTCGGTGTCATATGAGAGCCCGTCGGCCTCGAACTTCTCGACGATGGCCTCCCGAAGCTGGGGAATCCCGTTCGATGGGGCGTAGCCGGTGTGGCCGTCGTCGATAGCCTGTTTGCCCGCTTCGACGATATTCTCGGGCGTCGGAAAGTCGGGCTCGCCGACCGATAAGTCGACGACATCAACGCCGTCGGCTTCGAGTTCACTGGCGAGGTTGGAGATAGCGATCGTTGCGCTCGGTTCGACACGGGTGACGCGGTCTGCGAATGTCTGGGTCATATATCTTCGAGTTCTGCTGCGAGGTCGATTGCGCTGTCGACGACGTCGCCGCCTTTCGGGATGCGTGCTTCGGCGTCGGCGACGCTCATCCCGGGACCGGTGACGCCGTAGGTGACAGGCGTATCGCGGTCGAGAGACACATCTGTCAGTCCCTGTGCGGTTGCGTCGGCGATAACGTGGTCGTGGTCGGTGTCACCGGTGATGATGGCACCGATGACGGCGACGGCGTCGATGTCGTCGCGGCGAGCGAGGCGATCAGCGGCCAGTGGTGCGTCGTACGCACCGGGGACCGCAACCGTCTCGAGAATCGTGGCGTCGCGCTCGGCGACGGCGTCGCGCGCGGCTGCCTCCATCTCGTGGGTGATGGGTCGTTCCTTATTGAACTGCGCCACCACGAGTCCGAGCGTGACCATACGCTCGCTTCCTCCGGAGAGATGAAAGGCCTGCCGCTCCGCGCAGGGATATCCGCCACCGAGAGAGCGAACCGCTAGTGCGAAATACACCCCGCTCGTAGTCGTCCGATATGAGCGAGAGCGACCACGAGCTAGACGAGACGGCCCGGGAGCGTCTCGCCGATATCGTCGCGCTCCAGCCGACGAAGAACGGCGAGCTACAGGAGCGGTGGGAGCTGGAGTCAGGCAGCGAAGTCCACCAGTATCTCGAGGGAAGTCTGAAACGGTTCTACTACCGCGACGACAACAGCCTCATTCGCGCGACCGACGAGGCGGCCGACCTCGTCGACGTGAAGCCGGGTATCGAGGGTGACGGCGACGCCGGCGGTCCGCGCGTCGTCCGTGTCCCCGCGCTTCAGGTAGGCATCATCGGGGTGCTCGCCGGGCGCGACGAGGAGCCACAGAGCGTCGTCAGCGTCCTCCACGACCTGCGCGACGCCGGGTACGATCCCGAGGTCGGTGACGTGCGTTCTGCACTCCGCTCGTTGGAGAGCAAGGGGGTCGTTACAGCTATCAAGAAGACGGTGCCGACGTTCCGGCTCGCCGTCGATCGCGAGGAGCTCGAAGTCGAGGAGCGCGACGACTAACGGACGTGGTCACGCTGGCGGGCCAGCAGTCGCGTGTACCCTTTCCCCGGCCCTCCTTCGATTGGCCACCCCTTCGATCGCCACGCCGGCGGTTCGGGCGCGAACGACTCGCAGGCGTGGCGACACTCCGCACTCGTGACGTGGCGACCTTTTGCCCGGCAGTAGGGGAGTGGACGGTCCGGATCGCGAAGCTCGAACTCGCGACAGTCGGGTCGCATCGTGTCCACGTACGACCGCCAGCCACGCTCGTAGGCACGTTCTGCGATTTGCCGGCGTTTCTTCTGCTTCCACGCGGGCGAGACATACTCGAAGCGCGCGCCGCTCGAATCGTGTTCGCCGCCGCCGTCGGGGCGGTCGAGGATCCGCGTCCCCGGCTCCGAGGGCGTGAGCGCGGTCGCGTTCCACGCAACGTCCACCGTCTCGCCTACCGCGAGGATACCAGCCTCCACGGGAAGCCGTTCGTACAGCGCGGGCGCGACATCGTCGTCCGTCGCCTCGGTCGCCACCCACACCTCGTCCGCGAGTCCCAGCGCCACGTCCCGCTCGATCTGGTCGGCTAGTGCGGTGGCGGCACTGGCCGAGAGATCCGGTTTGTTCTCGATCGCCACCACGCGGTTCACCCAGTCGGGGTAGCGGTAGCGTCGACGAATCTCGATTCGGTTGCCGTTGCGGCGAGTATCGATGAGTCCCCGTGCGTCGGCGTCGTGGATTGTCTCGCGGACGTGGCTCCAACTGTAGTCAGGGACGGGAATCACGTCGCGGTAGTAGCTGTAGCTCGATGGTGCGTTCATAAGCACACGGAGCATATCCGATTCCAGTCGTTCGTCTCCGAAGACGCCGCGCGAATCAAGCGCCGCCGCGTCACACTCGAAGACGAGTGTGTCGTAGCGACGGGACCGGATGCCGAGCTGTCGGGCGACGAGAACGGCGGTGTCGTCGTCGCGCTCGCCTGTCGGCGGCCACTGCTGTTCGGCCCACCGGCAGACACGAAGCTCGAAGACGAACTCCGGGTCGTTCACTACTTGTCCTTCGACTCGTGCACGCTCCGCCCGACAGACTCGATGGCGTCGCTGTTCTCCAGCATCTCTTCCGAGTCATTCGAGTTGTCCGACGTCATCGGATTCGTTCGATGTCGACTGCTCGTCGGGGGCGTCCGGCTCGGTCGCAGCGTCGTCGACCTCGCCCGCCTCCTCGTCGTAGTACTCGTCGAGGAAGTCGTGCGCGTCCCGGAGGATCTCGCGGGGTCCGTCCTGCGTGATGGTGTTGATGGCTTGTTCGTAGTCGCGCCACTGCATATCGCGATGCTCCTTCGAGAGCTCTGCGGACGCCTCGAATGATTTCGCGACGAACAGGTGGACCGTCTTGTGAATGGTGTTACCGTTTGCTTCGAACACGTAATCGTAGTCGTGGCGGAAACCGTCTAAAAGCCGGAAATCTTCGATTCCGGCCTCTTCCGTCACCTCGCGGATGGCGGTCTGCTGTAGCTCTTCTTCCCCTTCGATGCCGCCCTTGGGGAACTCCCAATCGCCGGGTCGCGACTTCAACAGCAGATACTCGCGCCGGCCACGGGTATCCCGAAAGAGGATGGCTCCCGCACTCGTGGCCTTTATCATTACCAATTGTACTCCATCCCGCGTTAAAGGGGTGTCGGACGCTCGAACAGTACGCCGAAACTTATGTTCGGGCGCGCCGACGGTAGGATATGGAATCCGCCGGCATCTACGCCCGCGAGAGCGATCTGCTCGACCGCTACGTACAGTTCGGCTACGCCGCCGAGCAACTGCTCTCAGTCTCCTTCCCCGAGACACCCGACAACGACGCGTGCGACGAACACCACTTGTTAGACCGCATCGACCGGTATCTCGAGGGAGAAAGCGACGGCTTCGAGGACGTATCAGTCGCGCTGACGCTCCCCACTGACCAGCGCGTCGTTCTCGAATCGCTCCGATCGGTTGGCTACGGTGAGAACACCAGCGTCGCCGCGCTCGCTCGGATGACTCCCGAGCTGAACGACGACGATGACGACGACATCCGCACCGTGCGGGAAGCACTTGCGGAGAATCCCGCACCGCTCGTCATCGGCGACCACCGGGTTCGCGACGGCCCAAGCGTCGCCCCGCCTGCCGTCGTCCAGCAGCTCCGGTCACTCGAAAAGTTATAACACAGCACGCGTCACCGGCCCCGTGTGATGAGCCATCCACACCGGCTCGCGGTCGCGGAGGTCACCGGTGTGGCGTCGCCGGACCTCCCTGTTCGCCACCACCACCCAGTCCCTCGAAGAAGACGAGTTCGACGGCGTTGACCAGATAGTGGGCCACGACGACCACGACGAGACTCTCTGTGAGGATGTAGCCGCCCGCGAGCAACAGCCCTAGCAGTCCCGTCACGACAACGCCGACCGCCCCCTGTGACTCGTGAGCGAACGCGAACGCGACCGAGGAGACGACCGCAAGTGCCCACGGTGCCGCGTCAAAACCCGCTGCGAACACGCCAATGAGGACGCCGCGGAACAGGAACTCCTCGAAACCGGCGACGAGCGGGAGCGTCCCCCCGAGTAGCAGCAGCCAGCCGCCGGCTGTCTCGGGCGTAAGAAGTCCACGGAGCCGTTCGCTCGGCGCGTAGCCGTACCGCTCGGCGACCAGTCCCGCGACCGTGTTCACGACCGCGAGCACCAGTCCGAAGCCGATGCCGACGGCGACCGTCTCAACGGAGACTGCGACGCCGAACGCGCTTGCCGGAATTGCCGCGAAGAACGCGGCGACAACGAGCAGACACAACAGGATTCCGTGCGTGAGGAACACGTTCACGAATAGCGCCGTCGCCGACAGCGACAGCTCCGGTTCCGTTATCAGTTCGCGGTCGGGTGCAAGATGATCGCTCCCATCCGGAAGCGACTCAAGCCACTCTACTTCCTCGCGGGTCGGGAAGCTAGCGCTCACGCTCGTTGCGTGAGTGAGTGCTAACAGAAGAAATATGACCGCGGTCGCGACGCCTGCGAACGCGGCCCAACTCGACACGCTACTGCGGGCTCGGTGATCCGCTCGGTTGCGTTTCGCCGGATTCGAGCGCCTTTCCGGTGATAGAGCGGAGCCGGTCCACGAGCGAATCCTTCTCGGGTTCGCCCGCGAGTGCGACCTCAAGCACCTCGGAGATGTGCGAGACGGGTACAATCTCCACCTGATCTTTGAACTCGTCTTCGATCATCACGTCCTGCTCGTTCGCCTTCGGGATGATGACCGTGTCGACGCCCGTCTTGACCGCGGCTTCGATCTTGTGCGTGACGCCGCCGACCGGGAGCACGTCGCCGCGGACCGACAGCGAGCCAGTCATCGCGACGTTCTGCTCGATTGGGATATTCTCCAGCGCGGAGATGACGGCCGTCGCGACCGTCACCGACGCGGAGTCGCCTTCCACACCCTCGTGGGCCTGCACGAACTGGATGTGGATATCCTTCTGAGAGATATCCTCGTCAGAGAACTTCTTGATGATTGCAGAGACGTTCTGGACCGACTCCTGTGCAATCTCTTGGAGCTTCCCAGTGGCGATGACTTCACCTGGTCCCTGCGACGGCGCGACTTCCGCCATAACCGGCATAACAATGCCGGAGTCGTCACCCATCACGGCGAGCCCGTTGACGCGGCCGACCACGTCACCCTGGTTCACCGTCATATCGTAGTCGTTGCGGCGCTCGATGTAGTTGTCCGCGAGCTGCTGTTCGATGGACCGCGAACGGTCCTTCGCCTCCAACACCTGTGCGCGGTCGGTGAACTCCTTCTCCTCGGCCCGAGCGATATCGCCCGCGACGCGGATCAGTCCGCCGAGGTTGCGCAGTTTGAGCGTGAGGTGGTCCTTCCGGCCAGCACGGCGCTGGGCTTCGAGGATGACCTCCTGTATCGCCTCGCGGGTAAAGGCCGGCAGTCGACCGTCCTTCTCGACCTCCTGTGCGATGAACCGCGCGAGCTTGCGGCGCATCTCCGGGGTGTCCTCGATGGTGTCGTCCATATACACCTCGTAGCCGTATCCCTTGATGCGCGAGCGGAGCGCCGGGTGCATATTCTCCATCGCGTCGAGGTTCCCGGCCGCGACCATCACGAAGTCACACGGCACCGGCTCCGTCTGGACCATCGCGCCCGAGGAGCGCTCGGACTGGCCCGTAATGGAGAACTTCCCCTCCTGAATCGCCGTCATCAGCTTCTGCTGTGAACGAATATCGAGGGTGTTGATCTCGTCCACGAAGAGAACGCCCTTGTTCGCCTTGTGGATCGCGCCGGCTTCGACGCGGTCGTGGCTGGGCGTTTCCATCCCACCCGACTGGAACGGATCGTGGCGAACGTCACCGAGCAGCGCACCGGCGTGTGCACCGGTTGCGTCCTCGAACGGCGCAGTCTGCTGGTCGGCGTTGTTGATGAGGAGGTTCGGAATCATCGCATCGCTGCCACGTGACGTGTACTTGAACGCAATGTACACGAGCGCAGCCGCGATGATACCCATCACCGGATTTCCGAGAATCAACAGCGTGTAGCCGAAGATAACGACGATGATGATCCACATCAGGAACGAGCGCATCTGGTTTCGCTTCTGTGCCTCCTCCTTGTGGGCGTCCACGATCTGTTCACCCTTCCCCGCCGGCACCGTCCGAATCTTCGGCTCGTTGCCGTCGTCAGGGTTGTGGTAGACGAGAATATCCTGTAGCTCTTCGCGAGGAAGGAGCTGGCTCATCGCCTTTGCGAGCATCGACTTCCCGGTCCCGGGAGAGCCGATCATCATCACGTGGCGGCGCTGTTTGGCCGCCTTCAGGATGATATCGCGGGCGTGGTCTTGTCCGATGACCTGATCGACGAGTCGGTCGGGGACGCTGATATCGGCCGAGGTGTCGAGCTGAAGCCCGCCGAGGAGATTGTCTTCCTCGTCCTCGGCGATTTCGACGCCGGCGTCGGCACCGACGTCGCTCCCGAGTTCGTCCCGGTCGTCGACTGGCGCGACGGCCCCATTGGGGTCGTTCGTGTTGTCCCGGCCCGTGGGCGTGCTGTCGTCCTCCCCGAACGAGTCCTCGTCGATATCGAGGTCCTCAAGCGGGTCGTCCGTGTCGGTATCGTCGCTCATAGAATGGTTTCGTTACTATATGACACGGCCTCTCGACTGATATACTTTCTCCCGAGGCCGACATTCCAAACAGCAAAAAACGCCGGAGGAGAAGCTAATGCGTCGACGAACGTGGCGGCAGCGCGCGACACGCCGTACTTATACTGATGCCGCTCAACCCCCGGGTATGAACCGCGGGTTCTACATCGGTCGGTTCCAGCCGTACCACGAGGGACACCACGCGATGGTCGAACGCATCGCCGGCGAAGTCGACGAGCTCGTCTTGGGTATCGGGAGTGCGGACCAGTCACACACCGCCAGGAACCCGTTCACCGCCGGCGAGCGCGTCATGATGCTCACGAAGGCGACGGCAGACCTCGACATCGTTACCTACGCCGTCCCCATCGAGGATCTGAACCGCAACGCCGTCTGGGTGAGCCACGTTCAGTCGATGTCGCCCAACTTCGACGTTGCCTACTCCAACAATCCGCTCGTCGTTCGTCTATTCGAAGAGGCCGGCGTCGAGGTACGCTCCTCACCGATGTTCCGACGCGAGGAGTTCGAAGGGACCGAGGTGCGCGACCGCATCTCGAACGGCGGCGAGTGGGAGGAGCTCGTCCCCGAGAGTGTCGCCGAGACCATCCACGAGATCGACGGAATCAATCGACTCCACGAGATTCTGGATTCAGACACGTGATCACTCTCGCGACTGACTTCGGTGAGCCGTATCCAGCCGTGATGAAAGGCGTCATTGCGCGCCGCACCGACGCCGACACCGTCGATATTGGCCACGAGTTCTCTCGACAAGCACCCCGTGAAGCCGCCTTCTGGCTCCGATTCGTCCTACCGGAGTTTCCGCCCGCCGTGCACTGTGCGGTCGTGGATCCCGGCGTCGGCACGGAGCGACAGGCACTCGTTGTCCGCGCGGGCGACCACGCGCTGGTCGGCCCGGACAACGGCCTCCTTTTTCCGCCAGCGCGCGCACTCGCCGACGACAGCGAACTCGAGGTCTTCGCAGTACGCGTCGATGAGCCGGCGAGTAACACCTTCCACGGCCGCGACGTATTCGCCCCCGTCGCCGCCGACTGTCACGAGGTCGGCGTCGAGAATCTGGACCGCCTCCCGGCGCTCGTCCGCACCCGCGACTACGAGCAGTTGTCTCTCCCGGACCCAACCGTTGACGAGGACGGTGCGACCGGCGAGGTCCTCGCAATTGACGGATTCGGCAACGTCGTGACGAATCTCCCGGGCAGATTGCTCGATGGCCGCGACAGCGTGACCGTCGAGGGTCGCGATTACCCGGTCGCGACATCGTACGCTCACACAGACGTCGACACCGCACTCGTCACGGTGGGCAGCCACGAGCACGTGGAACTGGCCGTGAATCAGGGCCGCGGCGACGACAGATTCGGCCTCGCGACTGGTGACACGGTTCAGCTCGGCTGGTGATTAGGAGTCGAACCGCCATTCGACCGAGTGGAAACCGTCCTGGATCGTCTCGCGCTCGAAGTAGCGCAGTTCGAGTGAGCCGAGCGCGGCGAAGCCGGTGGATCGTTCCGGGACTCAAAAAGTCGCTCAGGCTGAGAGAGAGAGAGAGAGAGAGGGATACCGCGGGCGGAGAGGTGGGTTTCGACCCCCGAACGTCCACATTTAACCACGGGCGCGTCTCATCTCCAGCTATGAGCGACCTGCCCGAGGATTTCGACTGCACGGTCACCAACTGGGAGTACATATACGACCTCTGTCGGACGGTCTCGAACGAAGTGAAGCGCGCGGAGTTCGAACCGGACGTGGTCGTTGCGCTCGCGCGTGGCGGTTGGTTCGCCGGTCGGTGTCTCTGTGATTTCCTCGGGCTGGACGACCTGACGAGCCTGAAGATGGAACACTACGTCGGTACCGCCCAGAAATCCGAGGGCGCGAGCGTCCGCTACCCGATGCCAGAGGGGAGCGTCGAGGGGAAGGACGTGCTCATCATCGACGATATCGCCGACACCGGCGGCAGCATCGAACGCGCCTACGAGTACGTCACCGACCGCGACGCAGGCGAGGTGCGCACCGCGACGCTCCAGCTGCTCGACACCAGCGAGTTTCAGCCGGATTTCGTCGGCGAGAAGCTCGCCGAGTGGACGTGGGTCGTCTACCCGTGGAACTTCATCGAGGATATGATCGACCTCGTCTCCGGGGCGATAGAGGCGACCGACCGCACGGTATTCACCGAAACTCAGATTCGCAACGCGCTGGCCGAGGCGCACGACATCAGGCGCATCGAGATGGAGATTGCCCAGCCGAACCGGTTAGACGAGGTGCTCGCGGAGATGGAGCGACGGGGCGAAATCGAACGGACGGCGAGCGACGAGTGGCGACTCACCTGAGGACGGCGCGCTTTTGTCACCGAGCCACGAATCGCGGATATGATCGGCTTCATCGGAGGCTCCGGCATCTACGACTCGCTCCCGCTCGAAGACACCCACGAGGAGGACGTGACAACGCCGTACGGCGACCCCGCCGCACCCATCACTGTCGGCTCGATGCCCGACGGAACTGAGGTGGCGTTCCTGCCGCGCCACGGTCGCGACCACGAATACTCGCCCACGAGCGCGCCGTACCGCGCGAACATCTACGCGCTGAAGTCGCTCGGCGTCGAGCGCGTCCTCGCGTCGAACGCCGTCGGCTCCCTGCGTGAGGAGCTCGAACCCCAGACGCTCGTCGTCCCCGACCAGATCTTCGATCGAACGCGCAACCGCCACTACTCCTTCTTCGAGGAGGGATGTGTCGTGCATATGGAGTTCGCACAGCCGTACTGTCCACACATGAAGTCGCATCTCGCCGAGAGTGCCCGCGACGCCTCCGAGGCCGAGGTGGTTGAGGACGGCACCTACGTCTGCATCGAGGGGCCACAGTACTCCACGAAGGCAGAGTCCGAGCATTTCCGCGCGTCCGGCTTCGAGATTATCGGTATGACAGCGATTCCGGAGGCGAAGCTCGCGAGAGAGGCTGAACTCTGTTATGCAACCGTCGCCGGCATCACCGACTACGACGTGTGGAAGGACGACGCCGAGGTGACCCTCGAAGAGGTGCTCGACAACGCTGCCGCGAACGAGGAGTTCATCAAACAGACGATTCGCCGCGCCGTCGAGTCGATGCCCGACGAGCGCGACTGTGACTGTGGCCACGCCGTCGAGGGAGCCGTCAACACGCCAACGGAGGCCATCGACGCCGAGACGCGAGAGAAGGTCGATCTGCTCGTCGGCGACTACCTCTAATCAGTCGTCGGCCAGGGCCTCACTCTGCTCGCCGACGGTCGCCGGGTCGCGAATCCACAGGTCGCCAAAGAGATCGTCCTGCTGGAGACGGACCTGGCTGCGATTGGCTAAAAATAACAGCCCGAGGAACGTATCGACGCGGCTTCCACCCGCATCCTCGATTTCAGCGAACAGCAGCTCGTCGCGGCCCTTGTCGTACTGCTGTTGGCAGGCGAGATACACGTCGGAGATGATATCCTCCATATGCTCGTCGTGCGTCCGGCCGAGCGCGTCGGCTTCTCGCGGCTCGTCGTCCATTCGGAAGTCGTCGCCGCCGTGATACGAGAGCGTCTGTGTCCCCCGGTTGTAGCTGCTCGGTGACTCAGACGTGTCGTAGCTGCGCGACTCCTTCCGCGCCGTCTCGCGTTCGCGCTCGCGGAGCTCACGCACTAGTTCGTCGAGCGTCTGTGGCGTTCCGCGCGCGTGCTTGCGGTCGAGTCGGCGGTCGATTTCGCTCTCCAGCGCGACGAACGGGTCGTGGGTGTCGTCCATCGGCGCGTCCCACGGCTCCGATTCTGGGTCCGGCTCCGGCTCGTCGTCCGCTAGCATCACGTCGGACTTCATCCGGAGAAGAACCGAGGCGTAAAATAGCGCCCGACCGCCGGCTCGGAGGTCGGCCTCGTTCAACCGATTGAGGAACTCCTCGGTCACGCGGACGATGTCGATATCCCACGGCTCGATTTCCCCCTCTTTCGCGAGCCGGACGAGTAGCTCGACCGGCTCCACCTCGTCATCATCAGAGTCCTCTACGTCGAACTCCGAGAGGACGCCCGTCTCGTCGGTTTCGTCTCGTGTCTCATCCTCGTGCCCGGCGATGTTGAGCGGGATATCGTCGTCGCTCATCAGTCGTCGGCTGGCACCCCCTGTTCGCTCAGATCGATACCCGTGACCGCAGAGACGTTCGAGTCGAGCATCGTCACGCCGATAGCTCGCTCCGACCGCTCGAGCAGCGCAGACCGGTGAGAGACGACGACGAACTGCGCGTCGCCCGCGAGATCATCCACCATCTCGCCGACCATCTCAGCGTTGGCCGCATCGAGGAAGGCGTCCACCTCGTCAAGCGCGTAGAACGGCGCGGGATTGTACCGCTGGATAGCGAAGATGAACGCCAGCGCAGTCAGCGACTTCTCGCCGCCCGACATCGCGTCCAGGCGCTGGACCGGCTTGTCACCCGGCTGTGCCTTCATCGTCATACCGCCATCGAACGGGTCCTCGGAGTTCTCAAGCGTGAGTTCACCCGAGCCGTCCGAGAGCCGCGCGAAGATATCCTGAAACTCCTCGTTGATTCCCTCGAACGCGTCCATAAACGTCGCTTTCTTGCGCGTCTCGAACTCCTCGATGCGGTCACGGATGCCGTCAGCTTCCTCTTGGAGCGTCTCGCGCTGGGTTTCGAGCGTGTCGAGTTCGGCCTCCACCTCGTCGTACTCGTCGATAGCGAGCATATTCACCGGCTCCAGCTCCTCCATCTGATTTTCCAGCTTCGTGATTTGGCCCTTCACGCTCGACAGATCTGGAATCTCTTCGGCGTCGTACTCGCCGACCTCGCCCTCCAGCTCCTCGACCTCCCATTCGAGTCGTTCGAGCGTGTCGCGCAGCTCCGCGATATCGCTCTCGAGACTCGCGACCGTCGTCTGCTGCTCGTCTCGACCCTCTTTGGCCTCGCGTACCGTCTCACGGAGCTGTTCGCGCTCCTCCTTCAGGTCCGCGAGCTCGTCTTCCAGCTCCGCGACGGCCTCACGCTTCTCGTCGAGGGTCTCTTCACGCGACTCGATTTCCGCTTCGAACTCGGCGACCTTCGTCTCGGCGTCGGCCTTCTTGTTCTGTGCCGACTCGATGGTGTCGTGTAGCTCCTCGATGGCGTCTTCAGCGTACTGTTTCTCGAGTGAGAGCTCGTTCAGGTCGCTGTCGATATCGTCCATCCGACGGGTGAGATCGTCGATCTCCTCGCGGATGGATTCCGCCTGCTCGTTCAGCTCACGTACCTCCGAATCTTCGAGCTCGGTCTGTCGCTCCTCGATTTCGGCTTCAAGCGTCTCGATTTCGGCGGCTTTCTCGTCCAACTTCGACTCGATATCCTCCATCTCGGCCTGCGTCTCCTCGCGGGCCGACTCGATATCGGCCAGCTCATCCTCCAACGACTCGATTTCGCTCTCGACGGATTCGATCTCCTCCGCTTTCCGTTCGATAGAGGACTCGATATCTCGCACCTTGTCGGCGGCGTCGCTCTTGCGATCGCGCGCGTCGTCCAGCCGGTCGTCCACGTCGCGGATATCGTCGCGAATCGAGCTTCGCTCGTCCTCCAGCGACTGAATCTGCTCGGCAACGCGCTGCAGTTGTCCCTCGCCACCCTTCTCGAAGGAGTAGCGCGACCCCGAGGTCGACCCGCCGGTCATCGCGCCGGACTTCTCTACGAGGTCACCAGAGAGCGTGACGAGCCGATACTCGCCCATCAGGTCGCGGGCCGTCTCCATATCCTCGACGACGAGCGTGTCGCCGAGCACGTACGAGAACACCTCGTCGTACTGGGAGTCGAACTCCACGAGGTTGTAGGCGAAGTCCACGACGCCCGGCATAGAAGGCGTCGAGCCGAGTCCACGCGAATGCATCTCCGTCATCGGGAGGAACGTCGCGCGGCCGGCGTTGCGGCTCTTCAGATACTCGATACATCGCTGGCCGACCGAATCGTCGTCGACGACGACGTTCGCCATCCGCCCCCCAGCAGCCGTCTCACACGCCTCGGCGTACTCCGGAGAGACGGAACCGAGCTGGGCGACCGCGCCGTGGACGCCGTCGAGACTCCCGTTCAACACCGTCGAGACTGCGCGCCCGAACGAGGAATCGCCCGACTCGCCAGCGCGCGCTTCGATCTCGGCGTACTCCTGCTGTTTGCTCGCGATCTCGTCTTCAATATCGTCGAGGTCGTCCTGTAGCCCCGCCTTTTCGGCTTTCAAGTCGTCGACCACCTCGGAGATGGTGTCGAGATTCGCCTCCGCCTTCTCCAGCTCTGCCTCCAGATCGGCTCGCTCAGCCTCGATATCGGGGATCTGCTCGCGGGCAGTCTCGATCTTCGATTCGAGCTCTCGCTTCTCGCTGGATCGACGGCGCGCATCGTCGAGCAGGCGGTCCTGCTCGCGCTGGAGCTCGTTCTTCTCGTCGCGGAGCCCGTCGAGTCGCTCCCGGCGCTCGTCGATGGCAGCACGCAGCTCCTCGTACTCGGTGTCGAGCTCCGCGATTTCGGCCTCCACCTCATCGAGGGCACTCTGTTTCTCCTCGCGGTCGGCCTTCAGCGACGCCTTCTGAACCTTCTTGTCGCGGAGATCTCCTTCGAGGTCGTCGACCGTCTCCTGTTTCCGATCGATTTGGACGAACGCCTGTGAACGGCTGTTCTCCGCCTCCTCGATACGCTCTCGTTGCGTCTCGATCTTGTCCTTGAAGCGGCTGATATCGCCTTTTAGCTCCTCGATATCGCGTTTGATAGCCAGCTGTTCGTCCTCACCCTTCTGCTCGATATCGCGATTTAGGTCCGCGAGATCCTCTTCGAGTCGGGTGACTTTCCCCTGTCGCTCGTCGAGTTCGCGCTTCTCGGTGTCGAGTTCCTGCTCGCGGGCGTCGAGGTCGCGCTCCGTCTCGGCGAGCGCCTCTCGCTTCTCTTCGAGTTCTGCGGCCTTCAGATGCCCCTCGTACTCCTGTTTCTGCTCGCGAAGCTGTTTGTACTCGAGGGCGGTCTCGCGCTCCGCAGAGAGCTGGTCGAGTCGGTCCTGCTTCTCCTCGATGCGGAGCTCGGCCTCGTCGACGCGCGCTTGGACCGTTTCGAGCTCCTCGAAGGCATCTTCCTTCTTCGCGTCGAACTCGGCGACGCCGGCGATTTCGTCGATGATACCCCGACGCGCGTACGGCGACATCGAGATAATCTCTGTCACGTCGCCCTGCATCACGACGTTGTACCCCTCGGGCGTGACGCCGGCCTGTGCGAGCAGATCTTGAATATCGGAGAGATTGACTGCTCGGTCGTTGAGATAGTAGTAGGAGTAGTAGTTGTCCGGCTCGGTCTGCTTGACGCGCCGGCGGACCCGAATCTCGTCGGTGTCTCCGATATCCTCGCTGCCGGCAGCGGAGACCACCTGTTCACGGGTGAGCGTGTCGTCTTCGTTGTCGAGGATAACCTCGACGGTTGCCTCGCGCTCGCCGGCGAAGCTATCGTCGTCGCTATCGCCGGGATCGAAGATGAGGTCGGTCAGTTTCTCCGCGCGGATTCCAGACGTGCGTGCGAGTCCGAGCGCGAACAGAATCGAGTCGATGATATTGGACTTTCCGGAGCCGTTCGGCCCGCTGATGGTGGTAAAGTCCTCGTAGAAGGGGATTCGGGTCTTGCGCCCGAAGCTCTTGAAGTCGTCTAAGACCAGCTCTTTGATGTACATACGGGGAAGAGAGCCGGCTTATGCGACGATGATCTCGTCGCTGCCGGCGCTTTCCTCATCATTCGACTCTGACCCCTTAGCTTCCCCGTCCATCGACTCGCCCGCGTCGCTGTCGACAACATCGGAACGACTCCCGACGACGTCATCGAGCTCTGCGCCCAGATGGTCCTCGATAGCGTGGAGCCGCTCTTTCGTCTCGACGAGTTCGTCGGTGAGGCCGGCGACAGTGGCCTGCAGTTCGGTGACGGTCTCTTCGAGTTCCTCGACGCGATTTCCACTCATAGCTTTACGCGCACGCCACAGACGTATAAATCCGCGTCAGACAATGGATAGCTTGATCAGCGAAGTAGCTGGCTTGATCAGCGAACCGAGTCGAGCAGCAGCTTCTGCTCGACGCGCTTGACCTCGTGTTGCACGTCGCGCACGGCGTCGATGTTAGCTGAAATGGACGAGACGCCCTCGTTGACGAGGAACCGAACCATCTCCGGCTTGGATCCGGCCTGTCCGCAGATGCTCGTCGCCACGTCATGCTCGCGACAGGTCTCGATGACATCGCCGATGAGCGATAAGATCGCGGGGTGTAGCTCGTCGAATCGATCGGCGACGTTCTCGTTGTTGCGGTCGACGGCGAGCGTGTACTGCGTGAGATCGTTCGTCCCGAAGGAGGCGAAGTCGATACCCGCCTCGCACATCGACTCGATGGTGAGCGCCGCAGCCGGCGTCTCGACCATCACGCCCCAACGCCGCTTGTCGAGGTCGATACCGCTCTCCTCGAGCAGTTTGCGCGTCCGAAGCACATCCTCGGCGTCGTTGACGAGCGGAAACATCATTTCGACGTTGTCGTAGCCCATCTCGAACAGCCGGCAGAACGCTTCGAGCTCGTGGGCAAATACGTCGGGCCGATCGAGCGAGCGCCGGATACCACGGTAGCCGAGCATCGGATTGTGCTCGTGGGGCTCGTCGTCACCGCCCTCCAGCTGGCGGAACTCGTCGGTCGGGGCATCGAGCGTGCGGACGCGGACGGGGCGAGGATAGAACTCGTCTGCGACGCCGCGGACCCCTTCGACGATCTCTTCGACGTACGCGTCCTCGCCGTGGTCGGCGATATATCGTTCGGGCGTCTTGTTCGTCGAGAGAATCATATGCTCCATACGGAGCAGCCCGACGCCGTCTGCCCCGGTCTGTGCGGCGCGGTGGGCGGCCTCGGGGATGGAAACGTTCACCTTCACCTCCGTAGCCGTCATCGGTTTTACTGGATTCTGCGGGCGCACGTCGGCGTGCTCTTCCGTCTCCTCCTCGGGCTCGGCCTTCCCGGCCGTGACGGTTCCCTTGTCACCGTCGATCGTGACCGGCTGGTCGTCCGTGAGCGTCTCTGTCGCGTTACCGGCACCGACGACGGCGGGGACACCGAGCTCGCGAGAGACAATAGCCGCGTGGGAGGTCATACCCCCCTCATCGGTGACGAGCCCTGACGCTCGCTTCATCGCTGGCACCATATCCGGCGTCGTCATCTCGGTGACGATGATATCGCCCTCTCCGACCTTGTCGAGCTGGTCGAGCTTGCGGACGATACGGATCGGCCCGGCGGCGACACCGGGTGACGCGCCGAGCCCGCGCACGAGTACGTCACCGTCGTCCTCAGCGGTATCCGAGTCGGACTCCTCGTCGTTGTCGTGGATAGTCGTGATGGGTCGCGACTGGAGCATGAACACTTCGCCGTCGACGAGGGCCCACTCCACGTCCTGCGGGCTGTCGTAGTGATCTTCGGCACGCTCGCCCAACTCGACGAGTCGCTCGATCTCTTCGGGTTCGAGCACGGACGCAGTGCGTTTCTCCGGGCTCACCTCTCGCTCGACCGTCTCGCCGGTCTCGGCGTCTTTCTCCATCAGGATCTTCTTGTCGGCAACAGTGTGTTCGAGCACCTCGCCGGTCTCGCGGTCGATGACGTAGTTATCCGGAGAGACAGAGCCTGAGACGACCGCCTCGCCCAATCCCCACGCCGCCTCGATGATGATCTTCCGCTCGCCGGTCGACGGGTGTGAGGTGAACAGTACCCCCGACTTCTGGGCGTCAACCATCCGCTGGACGACGACAGCGATATCGACGACCTCGTCGTCGAACCCCTGTTCGTTGCGATAGTAGATCGCGCGCTGGGTGAACAGCGAGGCCCAACACTCCTTGACGCGCTCGATGAGCGACTCACCCTGCACGTTGAGAAATGTCTCCTGCTGGCCGGCGAACGAGGCGTCCGGCAGGTCCTCGGCGGTTGCGGAGGACCGAACGGCAACGAAGGCCGCTCCGTCATCGAGATTCGCGTACGCATCGAGAATCGCCTCGCGCATCTCCGCGGGCATCTCCGTCTCGAGGATGAGTCGTTCGGCTGTCGCCTCGGCCTCGGCGAGTGCGCCGGAGTCGTCGGTATCGACATCAACTGCCTCAAACAGTTCGTCGGCGATACCTGTCGCCTCGATGAACGACCGGTAGCTCCCCGCGGTGACGACGAAGCCCGGTGGCACCGGAAGCCCAGCGCCCGTCATCTCACCGAGCGACGCTCCCTTACCGCCGACAGCGGCAATATCATCCGAGCCGAGTGCGTCGAGCCAGCGGACCACGTTCTCCGCGCCCTGTGTCATTACCTGAGCGTTCCGATTCCGCTACCTTAGGTCGTTCGGATAGCGACAGTCACTACGCTTCTAGAATCTCGTCGTCGCCGTCGTTCTCGGGAAGCTGAATCTCGCCGTCGAGAGCTGTAACGGCCGTTCCGCCCACTCGAACACGCCCCGCGGTCGTCGCTGCACTCGCATCCACACGGACGAGCCCGTCTCGATCGAGGAAGTGTCCCTGCTCAAAGCGCATCTCTTCGGGCGTCGGATCGAGCGCGCCGAAGTGGTCGAGATACGCACCACACGCCCCCGACGCAGTGCCGGTCACGGGGTCTTCGGGGACGCCCGCGCTCGGAACGAAACACCGGCCGTGGAGCGTCGACTCGGCTTCGAGCGTGTCGAAGGTGAACGCGTAGATGCCACGACAGTCGTGTGCTGCCGCCAGCGTCTCGATGGCGTCCATATCCGGCGACATCTTGCTCAAATCCGAGAGATATTCGACGGGGACCATCAGGAACGGAAGCCCGGTCGAGGCGCGAGCGAGCGGGAGATCCGCGCTCAACCCCGACAGTCCCGTCTCGCGGATACCGAGCGTCTCTGCCACCTCGGCGTATGTCGCGTCCACCTCGACGATTTCGGGCGAATTCTGTCGCATCCACACCGTCCCCTCGTCGAGTTCGATATCGAGGACTCCAACGTTCGTCTCGACGGTATGTGTCCCGTCACCGATCTCGTCGGCAAGCACGGCGTGGGTCGCGATTGTCGCGTGGCCACAGAGGTCTATCTCCTCGGTCGGCGTGAAGTATCGAAGCCGGCGGTCAGCGTCGTCACTCTCGCGGACGAACGCCGTCTCGGACGCGCCGAGTTCGTTCGCGACGGCCTGCATCTGCGAGTCGGAGAGATCGTCACCATCAGGGATGACACCGGCTGCGTTGCCGGTGAGCGGTTCCTCGGTGAACGCGTCGACGAGTAGGGCGCGGCGGGTCATACGCTCACGCTCGCTCGCATCCGGCAGAAAGCTTGTGCCTCTACCACCACTCGGCGTGAATCTGTGCGCCCTCTTCCGGCAACACCGGCCCGACGACCGGAATCTCGACGCTCCCGTGCTCGAAGATGTCGGCTGACGGCACCACGAGGTCGGTATCGGCCACCTCTCCTGCCCGTTCGGCCGATACCGAGTAGACCACTCCACCCAGTTTCGCAATGTAGATTCCGCCTGAACACATCGCACACGGCTCCGTACTGGTGTATAGCACCGTCTGGCGGCATTCCTCGCGAGTGAACTCGCTCGCGGCCCGCTGCGCGAGCGTCAGTTCGGGATGCCGGCGGATGTCGTCGGTGGAGTTGACGGCGTTCCGATCTTCCATCACGATTTGGCCGTCGCGGACCAGCACCGAGCCGAACGGCTCGTCGCCGCGGTCGCCGGCCTCGCGAGCCAGTTCGAGAGCCCGCTCCATATGTCGTTCGTGGTCGAGCGTATCGATATCCATATCCGAGGCACGGAAGCGAGAAACTTCAGTGTGGGTAGCGCTGTCGCTGGTAGGACAGCCGGAAAGAATGAAAAACGGCGCGATTAGCTCGACGAGATGACGTCGTCGATACGGGCAATCATCGTCGCGGCCTCGGTCGCGGACTCCACTGCCTCGCGCTTGACGATAGCGGGGTCGAGGATGCCGGCCTCGACAGGATTACCGACGTTGCCGGACTGACCCTCAGAGATGAGCCCCGCGACGCCCTCGCTGTCGTGGCGGTTGCGCAGGTCGACGAGCGAGTCAATAGGGTCGAGTCCCGTGTTCTCCGCGAGCGTGCGCGGGAGCACGTCGACCGCGTCCGCGAACGCCTCGACGGCGAGCTGCTTGCGCCCCTCGACGGAGGTCGCACCGGAGCGGACGGCGTCCGCGATGGCGATCTCGGTCGCGCCAGCGCCAGGGACGACGCCGCCCTCGTCGAGCGCGGCGATGGTAACATCGAGCGCGTCGTTGAGCGCGCGTTCGAGCTCGTCAGCGACGTGTTCGGTGCCGCCGCGGACGAACAGCGTGACGGTCTCGGCGTTCACGCCACCCTCGACGAAGGTGAGGTCGTCCCCACCGTAGCTCTCGACGTGGATGGAGTCGGCGTGACCGAGATCTGAGGCTTCGAGGTCCTGGAGCGAGCCGACGGTGGTCGCGCCCGTCGCGCGAGCGATGCTGGAGGCATCGTCGTCGGAGACGCTCTCGATCGCGAGAACGCCATTCTTCCCGAGAATAGAGGCGACGCGGTCGGCGATGTCGCCGGTAACGAACGCCACGTCGACGCCGGCGTCGACGAGCGTGTCGGCGTAGCCAGCGAGCTCGGAATCCTCGGCGTCGAGGGCCTGTTCGAGCTGACTTACGTCGGTGACGTTGTACTCGGCGTCGATGTTGGCCTCCTGCAGGTCGAGGTCGAAGTCGAGAACCGCAACGTTGGCGTCCTCGACGGAGCGGGGCATCGCAGCGTGTGCCGGCTCCTCGTCGGTGATAACGCCCTCGACGAGCTCGGTGGCGGACGCACCCGCACCGGTCTGGGTGCGGAGTGCGATGTCGTTTCGCGCGACGCCGTCGTCGGTCTCGGCGTGACGGACGGCGGTGACGACGGTCTCGGCGAGCGAAGCCGCATCGATGTCACCGGTTCCCTTTCCAGTCATCGAGGAGGCGGCGACCGACTGGAGCAGGTCGTCGTCGAGCTCCTCATCGAGGACGAGATCATCGATCGCTTCGAGCGCGAGCTGGCTCGCGGCGTGGTACCCTTCAACGATTGTCGTCGGGTGTACGTCGTCGTCGAGTAGGTCCTCTGCCTGCGCGAGCAGCTGACCCGCGAGGACAGAGGCGGTAGTCGTGCCGTCGCCGACCTCCTCCTCTTGCGTGGAGGCGACCTCGACGATCATCTGAGCCGCCGGGTGCTCGATATCCATCTTATCGAGAATCGTCGCGCCATCGTTCGTGATGACGACGTCGCCGGAGTCAGAGACGAGCATCTTGTCCATCCCGCGGGGACCGAGCGTCGTCCGGACGGTCTCGGCAACGGCTTTCCCAGCCTGGATGTTCGATGACTGTGCGTCATCACCTCGGGTCCGTTCGGCGTCCTCAGAGAGAATGAACATCGGCTGTCCACCCATCGTGCGCTGTTGCTGAGCCATAATCATCTGATATGTGGTCTGCGGTTCTATATAACTTCTTCGCTCTTGTGCGAACCAAACCACCAGACGGGAGTCGTGTGAACACGACTCACAGTAGTCAGATCAGCCGCGTCACGCCCGCCGATCGTGGACGGCGACGGCGCGGTCGGCCCGCGCAGAGAGCCCGTTCGGGTTCCGGCGAGGGTTTCGATCCCGGACCCGGGCACGGAATCCGCTCGCGAGTCCACCGAGCGTGCCGGCAAGCACGTCGCGCCCGTTTCCAGCCCAGCGGGAGGGTGTCCTCGCCCCACCGAGCACGTCGCTGGCAGCGCCGGCACCGTCGGCGACAGCGTGGCGAGCGATTCGATAGGCGATCGTCGGGCGAAGCCCGTAGTTCTTGACCAGCCGGTAGGTAAGCGACCGGTAGCGCCACCGCCAGTTCGAGCCGTCGCCGCCGTCGGTGAGTACGGACGGCTGGACGGCGGTGTCACTGCGTCGAATCGCCGTCATCGATGGCTCCCAGTGGACCGATTCCTCGATAGCAGCGAGTCGGTGTGCGATGTCGCGTGCCCCACCCACATCGAGCGACTCGTCGAAGCCGTCGAGTTCGGACAGCACGTCCCGCGAGAACGCGGCGTTTCCGCCGTCAAGATAGGTGACCGTACGCCCGCCGATGGTCCGCGATTCGGGGCCGTCGGGGGCTGACTCGTCGGGTGCGTGGACGGGACCGGTGGTAACATCGGCGTCGGCGAGACCGGTCGCGATGGCGTCACACCAGCCAGTATCGACAGTGAGGTCGTGAGAGACGAAGGCGACGGCATCACCGCGAGCGTGTTGGATACCGGCGTTGCGCGCGACGTTCACGTTGCGCGCGTCGATTTCGACGAGCACGTCCACGTCGTCACGTTCACGACACATTCCGGAGGTGCCGTCGGCGGACGGACCGTTCACGACGAGACACTCGGTCGGGTCGGCAACTGCCAGCGCATCGAGACACGCCGCGAGCTGATCGCGACTGTTGAGTGTGGGAACGACGACCGAGAGCGTCATACGTGGGTTGCGAGACGACCCGGGAAAAACGCGCCGGTGTCGGGTGTCACTCGGAAACGGTGGCGTTCCAGTAGGAGACGGACGCGAGCGGGCGGCCAAGTGTGGTCTCGCCGACCGCCTTATCGAGCCGTCGGACCTGCTTGGCCATCGCGTTTGGTACCTGGCGGTAGAAGCCGTACGGCGCGATGAAGTCGTGTTCGGAGCCGGCGAGGCTGAGTCCCGCACCCTCAAGCAGCCGGGAGACTTCCTCATCGCTGTATAGTCGCGACCCCATCGGGAGCAGCCAGTTGTAGATGGAGCGTGCAGAGCTCCGCTTGAACGTATCGAAGAACACCTGCGAGCTCGAGACGCGAGCCATCTCGCCGAGGAACGAGGCCGGCGTATCCGCGAGATGGAAAAAGCGCATCCCGAAGACGGCATCGAAGTGGTCGTCGGGGAACGGGAGTCTGGCGGCGTCACCGCGTATGAACTGGAGATGGTCCTCCACGTCGAGTTCGCGGGCGCGCTGGCGGCCCTGCTGGAGCATCGCAGCGGAGATATCGACGCCGATGATGTCGGCT
Organism: Halobacteriales archaeon; assembly: GCA_034521675.1. GTDB lineage: Archaea > Halobacteriota > Halobacteria > Halobacteriales > Haloarculaceae > Halosegnis. The sequence continues at coordinate 80,836 of JAXHLZ010000013.1, forward strand.
CCGGCCTCCGCAAGCATCGCGGTAAACCGTCCCGTCCCACAGGCGACTTCGAGAATCTTCTTGCCGTCGAGTGGGGCGAGTGCGCGCAACACGGCTGCTCGCTCCCGCTCGTCGATGAGCTGTCCACCACGGGAGAATCGCTTGTCGTCGTACTCTTCGGCAACATCGTCGGCCTGGTACCACTCAGCTCCCTTCACTATACGCGACTGCTCGCGCCGGACTTATGAACGTATTGAACCGCGCTGTGGAGTGTATTTATACACGGTCGCACCGAACGCTAGCTATGGCAGAAGTCGAGATACACGCCGACGTGACGTTCGACGAGCCGACGCTCATCGAGGGGCTTCCGGGCGCGGGGCTCGTCGGCAAAATCGCTGCCGACCACCTCATCGATGAGTTGGAGATGGAGTGGCTCGGTTCGTGTTACTGTGATGGCCTCCCGCAGGTGTCTGTGTACCGTGGCGGCTCGATGGAGACGATGCCGCCAGTGCGCATCTACGGCGACGAGAGCCGCGACCTGCTCGTACTCCAGGCGGACGTGCCCGTCTCCCCGTCACAGGCATCTGCATTCACCGGCTGTCTGGTGGCGTGGCTCGAATCGGAGTCGGTGTTCCCGGTGTTCCTCTCCGGCCTCCGCGAGGAGAAGGGCGACGTACCGGATGTCTACGGTATCGCGACCGGCGACGGTGCCGACCGGCTGGCCGACACCGACGTGACGCCGCCGGAACAGGGTGGACTTATCTCCGGGCCGACGGGCGCGCTCGTCCACGACGCAAACAAGCGCGATATTGACGGCATCGCGCTCATCGCCCAGAGCGAGGTGCAGTTCCCTGACCCTGAGGCGGCACGCGCTGTCCTCACCCGCGCCATCGAGCCGCTCACCGGCATCGACATCGAGACGGACTCGCTCGTCGAGCACGCCGAAGAGATTCGCGCCGCCCGCGAACGACTCGCCCAGCAGGTCCACGAGAGCGATGACGAGTCGACGAAGGCAACGCGGATTCGAGGGTTCCAATGAGCGACGACCCAATCGAGCAGTTCGTCCAGAAGGCCGAACGCGCCTTCGAGGAGTACGACAAGGGGTACGCCGACCCCGACGCCACGCTCCGAAAACTCCGCAGCTACGTTGACGAACTGAAACGCGAACGCGAAAAGTGAGGTCGATCAGTTGTGGATGAGATCCCGGATCCGTTCCTGATACTCGATGAACGCCTCGTCCGTACGCGAGCGCGGCCGGTCGAGGTCCACATCGACGAACTCCTTCACTTGCCCCGGCCCGGGCGTCATCACGACGATGCGGTCGGCGAGCGTGACTGCCTCCTCCACGTCGTGAGTGACGAACAAGACGGTCTTCTGCGTCTCTTGCCACACGTCGAGTAGCTCCTCGTGAAGCATCGATCGAGTCTGTGCGTCGACGCTCCCGAATGGCTCGTCAAGCAGGAGGAGGTCGGGATCAACGGCTAGCGAGCGCGCGATAGCGACCCGCTGTTTCATCCCGCCTGACAGCTGCGATGGGTAGCTGTCGACTGCGTCTTCGAGCCCGACGAGCCGCAACATCTCCGTCACTCGCCCATCGCGGGCCTCGCCGTCCATCTCCTGCTGTTCAAGCCCGAACACGACGTTGCCACGAACGGTGCGCCACGGGAACAGATGGTACTCTTGGAACACAATCCCCAGCTCGGGCGTCGGCCCGGTGACGGGCGAGCCGGAGAGTCGCACTTCCCCCGCAGTCGGGGAGTCGAGCCCGCCAATAATACGGAACAGCGTCGTCTTCCCGCAGCCGGAGGGACCGACAATACAGACGAATTCGCCGTCACTTACCTCGAAGTCGACGCCGCGGAGTGCCTCGACCGACTCTCCATTACCCTCAAATGATTTCGATACCCCGTCGACGACGACGCGTGCGTCGCTCATCGCCACGCTACCACCTGCCGCTGGACAGCCTCGATACCGGTGTCGAGCACGATGTAGACGAGGCTCATCAGCAGGATGTACGCGATGACCACATCGACAGCGATGTTAGTGGAGGCCGTCCAGATGCGCTGGCCGATACCCGGGACGCCGATCGTTTCGGCCGCAATGATGAGCATCCAACACCGGCCGATACCCGTTCGGACGCCGGTGAGAATCTGTGGGGCCGCCGCCGGCAGAACCACCTTCCAGACGAGCGTGAGATGAGAGGTGACACCCAGCGACCGACCCACGTCGAGGAACTCGTCGGGGACAGAGTCAACTCCACCGTAGGCGGCGTAGTAGTTGATCCAGAACGCGCCGGCCGCAACGATGAACGCCGCGCCGGCCGAGGTGATGCCGAACCACGCGATGGCGAAGCCGATGAGCGCAAGCGGCGGTACGGGCCGGAGGACGCGTACCAGCGGCGCAGCGAGGTCGTCGATTGCGCTGCTGTACGCCGTCGCAACGCCGAGGGTGATACCGAGCGTTGTCCCGATCACGGTGCCGGGGAGCCAGTGGGTGACGCTCTGTCGGAGGGCCGTCACCAGCGCGCCCGACCGCGCCTCTGCGAGGAACACGTCCACAACCGCCACTGGCCCCGGGAGGATATAGTCGGGATTGAACAGCGAGCCGACGTGCCAGACGAGGAGGAAGCCGACTAGCCCGACGATACCCAAGAGAATCCGGCGGAGGCTGGTGTCGTCGGTGAGTCGCTCCCCGAGATCAGTCTCCAGTTCCGCGCTCATCAGAGATTGTCGTACAGCGAGTAGTCGAATATTTGATTCGTGCTCAGCCGTGTGTCGGTCTGGCCGAGCGCGGCCGCGTACTCCGCGAACGTGTCGGTCCCGTCCTCGATGAGATGCGGATCGGAGATGAAGTTCGACAGCGGCGAGTCCATCGCTCGCTTTGCCGTCTCGGGCGAGAGCGTCTCGGACCCGATAGCGGTACTAGCGTGTTCGGCCGCAGTATCGCGGTTCGCGTTGATGAACTCCGTCGCGCGCTGGTGTTGGGCGACGAACTCCTGTGCGGCGTCCGTCCCACGCACCGCGTCACTCATCAGTGTGACCGCTGCCGGCTGGCCGGGCATAAAGTCGCCGGCCTTCGCGATGCGCTCGTACGGGAGGTCGTTCTCTGCCACGCGGGTCGGCACCGGTTCCATAATAGAGGTCCCGGAAAAGGAACCGCTCGCAAGTCCGTTGAAGACGGCGCTCGCGCCCCCCGGACCCGTAATGTCGACCGCCTCGCCGGGCTCGAGTCCGTGTACGTCGGAGAGCCAGTAGCGAAGCAGAATATCGGGGACGGATCCCTTGGGGAAGGTGCCGAAAGTGAACGTCTGGCCCCGCTCCTGCTCCCACTGGGCGAAGGAGCCAGCAGCATCCTCGGGGTCCCACATCGCCGCGAACTCCTCGTGGGCAAGAACCCCCATCGCCTCCTGAATGTTAGCGGCGACGACCTTCGCGCCGATGCCACGGTCGATAACAATCATCGCCGGGACGATACCGAACAGCGCCACGTCGATCTTCCCGGAGGCATACGCCTGCACGATGCGCGGCCCGCTCGGGAACTGCGTGGTTTCGACGGGCGCCGGAATCTCGTCGTAGTATCCCTCTTCCTGCATAACGAAATGTTGCATATCGGGATAGATTGGCATGTATGCTACCGATATCGCGTCATCGCTGCCACCCCCAAAGAAGCCGGAGCAGCCAGCTAGCGCCGCGCTCCCTACCGTTGTCGCGCCCGCGAGATAGCCACGTCGTGAGATGCTGTCGTGTGTATCCGTCATAGCGACACTACCGGATGAGCACTTATTCTCCGGCGGGTTACGGTAACTACCGCCCAGACCTCGGATACCAGCTTTTGACCGTTGACGAGCCGTTATCCCCCTTGTATCTGGCTTTCACCGCCAGACGAGAGCAAATTTCGTTACAGTTACCGGAGATTATTGCTTGTGAATTTCCGCACGGGGTAACGGGAACCGTTAATCCGGTCCGGTCGCTTGCTCCGGTATGTCACACTTCTCCGACCGTGTGGAGTCCATCTCGATCTCAGGTATTCGCGAGGTGTTCGAGGCCGCGAGCGACGACGCCATCAATCTCGGCTTGGGACAGCCGGATTTCCCGACGCCCGCTCACGCGCGCCGAGGCGCAATCGAGGCCATCGAGGCCGGCCACGTCGACGCCTACACCTCGAACAAGGGAACGCTTGGCCTGCGCGATGCGATCGCTCAAAAGCACGCTCGTGACAACGACCTCGACGTAGATCCCGAAGACGTGATTGCGACCGCCGGCGGAAGCGAGGCGCTCCACATCGCGATGGAAGCGCACGTGAACCAAGGGGAGGAAGTCATCTTCCCTGACCCCGGATTCGTCGCCTACGACGCCCTAGCGAAGCTCGCCGGGGGAACACCGAAGCCCGTCGCCCTGCGCGACGACCTCACCCTCGACCCCGCTGCCGTCGAGGAGGCCATTACCGACGACACGGCTCTCTTCGTCGTCAATTCGCCGGCGAATCCCACAGGGGCGGTCCAATCCACGGAGGATATGCGCGAGTTCGCCCGCATCGCCGACGAGCACGACGTGTTGTGTCTCTCCGACGAGGTGTACGAACAGATCGTTTTCGAGGGAGAACACCGCTCCCCGATGGAGTTCGGCGAGAACGTCGCCGTCGTGAACGCCTGCTCGAAGACGTACTCGATGACAGGGTGGCGGCTCGGCTGGGTCACCTCGACGACCGACCGAATCGAGCGGATGCTGCGCGTCCATCAGTACGTGCAAGCGTGTGCCTCCGCGCCGGCACAGTACGCCGCCGAGGCCGCGCTCTCCGGCCCACAGGACGTGGTGACGAAGATGCGCGACTCATTCCACGAACGCCGTGACGTGCTCCTCGACGGTCTCGCCGAGATGGGGTTGGAGACACCGACGCCACAGGGAGCCTTCTATGCAATGCCGCGGGTCCCCGACGGCTGGGTCGACGCTGTCATCGACGAAGGGGTCGTCGTCGTGCCGGGTGAGGCGTTCGGCGAGCACGGTGCAGGTCACGCTCGCATCTCCTATGCCGTCGACATAGAGACGCTGAAGGAGGCGCTCGATAAGATGGCGACCGCGACTAAACGCGTCAGATAGAGCAGCTCAGCTCGCCGTCGAGACGATTTTTATTACATCACCCTCTGTGAGTTCGTGACTCTCGGCGATGCGACGGTCCGCGCGAGCGTCGACCGCGTGGAGATAGCCGTCGCCGATATCCGAGTGAACCGCATACGCGAGATCCTTCGGCGTCGCACCCGTATCGAGCAGGAACGCATCGGGCAGAACGTTCCCCTGGCCGTCGGTCCAGCGCGTCTCGTTCTGAACTGGATAGGCCGTAATCTGGTCGAGATAGTCGTAGACAGCGGTGTCGAGTGCTGACTGGATACCCGTACCGCCGAATGCATCCATCACCTCGCGGATCTGACCGAGACCGTCGGCCTGGGCATCCGACACGTCGCCGCGAATCTCGAAGTCGTCGTCGCCGGGGTCGTAGTCGATGACACCGGCCTCCGCCGCGGTTCGAAGCGCGAGCTCACCCTCGGCAGTACAGGGAACGACCGGACCGCTAGCTGTCTCGCGGAGCGCATCGATGTTCTCTGCCGGTGCGATGTCGGCCTTGTTTGCGACGACGACGATTGGCTTCGTCTCCCGGCGGAACGCCTCCGCCAGCGTCTCGCGGTCGTCATCTTCCCACGCCTGCGGCGCGTCAGGGTACTCGACGCTCCGAAGGACGCGTGCCACGCTCGCTGCGGTGCCACCGACACCCGTGAGCACCTCGGTCAGCGCGTCGTCGATGTCAAAGTCAGGCGAACGCGACTGACGGGTGACCGTCTCCCAGTTGTCCGAGAGGATACCCGCAATCCAGAGATCCATCTCGCGTTCGATGAAGGCTACGTCGTTGGTCGGGTCGTAGCTACCCGTCTCGACCGGTTCCCCTTCGGCATTCGTCCCACCGGAAGCGTCCACGATGTTTAGTATCACGTCGGCGTTCGAGAGGGCGTCGAGGAACTGATTCCCCAGTCCCTTCCCCTCGTGAGCACCGGGGACGAGCCCGGCCACGTCGAGCAGTTCGACCGGGACGTACCGCTTACCCGCCCGACAGTTCTCGTTGCCGCACCGCTCGTCGCGGTCGAGACACGGGCAGTCAGTGCGGACGTGTGTGACACCGCGATTCGGGTCGATGGTCGTGAACGGGTAATTGCCGATGTCAACGTCGGCCATCGTCGCGGCTTTGTAGAAGGTGGATTTACCGGCATTCGGCTTACCGGCGAGGGCGACCGAGAGCATACCCACCGTAGCGGGAGCCGATAGAAGGGCCTACCGCTTTTCTGCCTCGGCGAGGGCTCCCGCAAGCCCGTCGTCGCTATGGCCTTCTTCCGAGTGGGCCGTCTCCTCCGCGTCGGGAATCGAGACCGTCTCAGTCGGTTCCTGTTCGTCAGCGTCGTCACTCGCGTGATCATCGGTATCGACTCGTCGAACCGCTTGCTCGATTTTAACGACGGCGGATTCGACGTTCGCTTCGTCCTCACTGACCCTGACGATAGCCGGCTCGGGCTCCGTCGTGTCGTCGGTCTCCACGGGCACGTCGCTGCTGACGACCTGAATCTCGCCGCGAGCACGGAGCGTACCGTCGATAGTAGCGCGGTCGTCGAGTTCGAGATGCTCACAGGACACGTCCCCGCGAATGTGGACGCCGGAGTCGATGGTGACAGTTCCGCTGCGAGTGGTCACGTCGCCGTGGACAGCCGTGTTCGCACCGATAGTGATGTCGGATTTCGCGCGGAGACTGCCGAATAGTTCGGTATCCTTCCCGATGTCGAGTTCGGTCGCACGGATATTGCCGTGGAGTCGGCAGTTCGATCCGATACTCGCGGGCGTGGAGACGCGCCACGCATCGTCGGAGACGTGCGACGAGCGCGGGATGAGGACGGGTTCGGCCTCGCGGTCGGTATCGAGTGTCTCGAACACCTCCTCTGCGGCCTCTTCCTCGCCGAGCCGGAGCAGCTGGGCGAGATAGATGAAGAGGAAAACGACCGTCGGAACGGGATTGCGAATCACGATCCAGCCGTTTGCCTCGAACCCTTCCTCGATGTTCACGTCGTCGCCGATGTCGATATCGCCCGAGACCATCAGCTGGCCGGCGATGTGGACGCGCTCGCCGAGGTAGGCATCCTCGCCGACGAGGACGTTCCCGTCTACGTCACACCACATATCGAGTCGGCAGTCGCCGTCTGCCTCGATGCCACCGCCGAACTTGACGCGCTCGCCGGCGACGACGTTCTGGCCGCGGATACCGAACTCGACAGTTGACTGGCCGCCGACGATGATGTCGCCGTCGGCGACGAGGTCGTGCTCCTCAACGAGAGTGTCGTCGGGAATCGCGAGTCGGTCCAAGGGGTCGGACCGGAGTGACATAATCTGTGTCTAGATATGCCGACACATAATCCCTCCGGGGCGTCAGACGGGCGTACGACGAGGCGGAACGTGCGGCTTTTGCTCGCTCACGAGATACGAAGAGTATGACCATTCTTTCCTTCGACGAGCAGGGTGTCGACGTAGTGTACGAGGGGACAGAGTTCCGGCTGGAGAAGACACTCATCGAGGAGGCTACCCAGAAGGATTACCCCGACGTGACCGACCACGAGGTGCTCAAGCTCGTCGAGTCAGACCCGTCACTATCGGGAGAGCCGCGCCGCGTCAGCGACATTCTCGCCTGACCGGAACCACTAAGCGATTCGCTCCAAAGACGGACGTATGGCACTCGACATCAGCGCGTACGACCACCCGTCGTGGCGGGCAATCTTGAGCACGGCTGCGAGCTACGGCGTCGTGCTCGCCGTAATGACCGTTCTGCTGTTCGGCATCCCGTACGCGCTGTTCTACTTCCTGTAGCGGACAGACAGCCCACGCTCGCGGCTCGGTAGCAGGTGGGCTGTGCTCCCGCCGTGGCCCACTACCGCCCTGTTCAGGTGATGGCCAGTCTGGTCCCGGCTTCGTACATAAACACTCACCCGAGAGCAGCCGTCGTCAGCGTATGATGGGCGTGCAGTGTCGTCAGCGTGCGATGGCGTGGTCCGAGCGCACTCGTCCGCGCGAGTCAACGCGAGGTCGTCGCTCAGTTCCCTCGCGACAAGTTGTCAGCGCGTGCGCTGATATGGATGAGTGACCGAAAGGAGCGAATCGGCTGGGGAGGCCCGTGGACGCTGAAACCGTCCGCTCGCGAGGAACGAGCGAGCGGTTCACCGGCGCGAACGAAGTGAGCGACGGCTGCGGCTTTTCATGAACGTTTTGCAGCCGAGTGGTGCGCTTCGCGCACCCGAGGCTGGAAAAGGTTCAGGCGAAGGTCTTCGAGACCTCGCTAGGCTCTTCATCTCCTTCGTGTTGGATCTTCTCCCACGCCTGTTCGAAGTCCTCCGTCCGGACTTCCGTTCGGTCGTCACGAATCGCGAACATTCCGGCCTCGGTACAGACTGCCTTGATTTCGGCACCAGAGGCAGTACTGGCGATATCGGCCAGCGCTCCGAAGTCCACCTCGTCTGCGACGTTCATATCGCGCGTGTGAATCTCGAAGATGAGCTTGCGCCCCTCGGTGTCGGGTTTGGGGACCTCGATGAGGCGGTCGAAGCGACCGGGTCGGAGGATGGCGCGGTCGAGCATATCGAAGCGGTTGGTCGCGGCGATAATCGATATATCACCGCGCTCCTCGAAGCCGTCCATCTCCGAGAGCAACTGCATCATCGTGCGCTGAACCTCGGCGTCACCGCTTGTCTTGGAGTCGGTACGCTTCGCTGCGATGGCATCGATTTCGTCGATGAAGATGACCGCCGGCTGGTGCTGGCGGGCGAGTTCGAACAGGTCGCGCACGAGCTTTGCACCCTCGCCGATGAACTTGTGGACCAGCTCGGAGCCGGCCATCCGGATGAACGTAGCGTCGGTCTGGTTCGCGACAGCCTTCGCGAGCATCGTCTTCCCCGTCCCCGGTGGACCGTGGAGCAGAACGCCGCTCGGCGCATCGATACCCACGTCGTCGAACATCTCCGGACTCTTGAGCGGGAGTTCGACCGTCTCGCGGACCTCCTCCATCTGGGCGTCGATACCACCGATATCGTCGTAGCCCACGTCCGGCTTCTGTTCGACCTCCATCACACGAGCGCGAACATCCGTCTCGTCGTTCAGTTGCTTGACGATAGAGAGAGAGTTATTGACGGCGACGCGGTCATCGGGAGACAGCTCCTCGCGGAGCTCGTCGGTCACGTCGGTCAGCGCCTCCTGATTGTTGCCGTGCTGTTTGATGACGACGCCCTCGTCGGTCAGCTCCTGAACCGTCGCGACGAACAGCGGCGACTGCTTGAGCTTCTTGTTCTCGTGAGTGAGCCGTTCGAGCTTCTGCTGGTACTTGTTGTTCTCCGCGTTCGCGTCCAGCAGCTTGTCGCGCATCTCTTCATTTTGCGCCTCGAGCGTGTCCAACTGCTCGCGCAACGAGTCGAGTTTCTCCTGGTTTGAGTCTCCCTCGTCGTATGGGAAGTCCACGTTCTCGACAGTGTCAGTCATTACGCTATGTAGCGCGTGTACTTATAAGAGACTTCGGGTGGCACGAAATCCGACTGTTTCACCGCGCCCTCTCCGGGTATTTGCCGGTTACGTCTCAGCTAGAGTATTCCCTTGAGTAATTATTAGAAGGAAAGTATTATCCAATCGCATCTATTAGACTGGGTAATGAGTGCGACCGACACGGAGACGGCAGAGTCAGATGAAAGCGACGGGTGGGATGCGGTTCGCGAACTCCCACCGAGCGCGAAACTCGTCGCGAAGACGCTGGAACACGACGGGCGACTTACTCAGTCACAGTTGGCCGACGAGACGCTGTTACCGACACGGACAGTCAGATACGCCCTCTCGCGACTGGAGGAGTGTGGCGCGGTCGAGTCACGATTCTCCTTCACCGACGCGCGGAAACGCGTCTATACGCTGGCTATCGAGTAGCCGCGTCGAGCTGGTCGCGCAACGGCGCGAGCGACACAGCGGCCCACGCCTCGATATCGTAGCTCACGTCCAGCAGTCGCTCGCAGTCGCCAGGCTGGCCGACCCGGCGCGCCAACAGACTCTCCTCACGGAAGCGTGCGACCGCCGCAGCCACGAGCGCGTCTCTGGCAGGCGCGCGTGACTCGATATCGAGAATGTGCGGCAGATCCGCACCACCGTCTGGGATCACCGGGAACGCCGTCGGACCCACCGCGATTCGGTGATCACCGTCGCGATCGTACGGGACGAGGGTGTACGCACGGACAGCAGCACGCACGTCGCGGTCGGGAATTTCTTCACCCAATCGGTAGCCGAGCTCTTCACGCGCACGGGTCAGCTCCGTTGGCGTCAGCTCGCCGAACAGATCGACGATACCGGCCACCTCGTCCGGCGAGAGCGTCACTGGACCGCCTCCATATCTCGGTGGATAACCTCTCGCACCTCGTCGGGGGAGAGCGGTGCGTCGGTCCACGCCGGGAGTCGCGTATCCTCACCCGGCGGACGGATCGAGTTGGCGTACTCGGCGACCTGTCGTCGTTCATCCTCACGGTCGTACGGGAAGCTGTTGAACGCCGCATCCGTCGCATACGCACGAGTCAGCCGGGCAGCCGCGTGCTCGTATCGCTCCGCGAGGCTGTCGTAGTCAGGGGAGACACCGTGCTGTTCGACCACGCGCAACAGCGCGGTCGTCACCTGGTCAGCCATCGTCGTCAGCCCGGCCGGACCGGAGACGGCACGGTGGTCGTGTTCGTGGTAGCCGAGATCCACTTGCGCGCTCTCGTCGAAGCCGGCGGCCGCATAGGCGTCACCGAGCGTCCCGACTTCGAGTCCCCATCCCCGCTGGACGCGCAGCGACCGAACCGTCTCGCTCGTGGCGGCGAACTCGCCGGCTAGCGCGTAGCGGAACGCCTCCAAATATTCCAGCACGTCGGCGTCGTGGTCGGCTGCGAGTGCACGCACGAGCGGGCGATACAGAAGCCGGAACAGCCGCCCGTACAGGTGGTCGTTCTCGACGCGGGCGTAGTACCCCTTCACGAACGAGTAGCCGTGGTCAAGCGGGAACAGCAGCCGCGGGACGTGACTCGCCGAGTAGCTCGTCGCGTCGGCGTCGTGGACCACAACGTACGGTGACTCCGCGGCAATCCCGAGCGCGAGCCACACGTCACGGCCCTTACCGCGCGCGCCGTCGAGATTCGTCTCGTCGAGCAGATCGGCAAGTCGCGGGCCATCACACCACAGCGGTTCGATATCGAGGTCGAAGTCATCGAGCCAGTCGAGGACTGCAGAGGCGGCTGTCGCGTCGGCACGCAACGGCACGACCACCCGGTCGGGAGCGACCGATTCGAGCGTCGTGAGCACCTGTTCGGCCGCCAGCGAGCCATGTTCTCGTTCAGTCATCGGGACGACGACGGCCGCACGGTTCGTCGGTGCGGTCGGGCGTGCGTCCCCGAAGTCGTGGAGTGTCGTCACTTGCTCCTGCACGTACTCCATTATCGGTCTCGACGGCCGGGAGACGTTTAGCCGTTCGTCTCCGCGGTGAACCGTCGTGCCGGGAGCCGTCCCGCTCGGTACAGCACGAAGACGCCGACAAAGATGACGGTTAACGCGGCCGCCAGCCCGGTGAACAGGGTGTCGAATGCGATTCCCTCAGTCGTGAGTCGACCGATAATCCCGCTTCCGATCGCCTGCGGGAGCATCACCGTCGCTGAGTAGGCAGTGTACGCCGACGCACGGTGATGATCGGGGAGTGAGCCGAGCAGGTAGGTGTCCGTCGCCGGGAATAACAGGTGGATGATGAACCCGAGGACGACCGTGACTGCGACGAGTGGCCACAGTCCAGTGACGTGTGGCAATACGAACAGACAGCCGATGAATCCCGTGACGATACCCAACAGGAGTGGCACGTTCGAGACGCGGTCGGCGAGTCGGCCACCCACGAAAAATGCAGGTACACCAGCTCCAAACAGCACCGAAAGGAGGAGACTTGCCGTCGCCGGCTCCAGCTGTTTCGTCTGCATATACGTCGGATAGAAGTTGAACAGCCCATTCCAGACGAAGCCGACGGAGCCGACGATGACGACACCGGTCAGAACGATCGGAAGTTGCGCTCGCGTTGCCCCCAACAGGTCGCGGTCCTCGCGACCCGCTTCCGGCAGGTCAGTGCGGCGAGCGATCACGAAGAGGACGGTCGTCACGAGTGCGGCGGCGACAGCGATCGCAGCAAACGTGGCCCGCCAGTCATCGGTGAGGGCGATAACTGTGAGCACAATAATGGATGCCAGCGCCGCGGCCAGCTGGGAGGCCATCCCGTGGATGCCGAGCGCGTCACCGACTCCCTGGGGGAACAGTTCGGCTACGAGCGGGTTCGCCGCGATGAAGTAGACGCCGGAGGCAAGCCCCATCAGGAATGCCGCGCCCGTGAGCAGCGGGATGCTCGGAGCGGAGCCGGCGACCGCCGCAGCCAGCGTCAACACGACGCCGGCACCGACGACGACGCGGTGGCGAGCGACCCGTGTGAGCAGCCAGCCCGTCGGAATCCGCGGGAGCGCGCTCCCGAGCCAGGCCGCGCTGGTGACGACACCGAGTGTGCCGGGAGCAACACCGAAATCTGTCGCTACCGGCTCGATCAGCGGCGCGAAGACGACACGCGCCAGATTGACGAGGAACACCATCGAACACAGCGAGGCGAAGAGCCGACGACGAGACACAGTTTCACTCAGCCGGGCCGCCGTTAGAGGCTGTCGAAGCGACCCAGCGGTTTTACTCTCTCGTCCCAAATCCTGTGTATGGATACCGTTCGACAGGGGCTACGCGCCGGCGATATCGAGAAAGACACCTACGAGCGGCTGACCTGCGCCCACTGTGGCACATCGCTCGCGACGCGAGACAACGACGACGGCGTTGGGAAGCTCCGTTCGTGCCCCGACTGCGACCGTGAGTACAAGGAGCTATAGCCGGATCCGAACGGTCTTCCGCACTCGTGGCCGTTGTACAGGTATGCCACTGTCGACAGTTCGTTCCTCGGTCGGTGACCGCGCGTGAGCGGGCGCTACCGGAACGCCGGCCTGTTCCTCACGCTCGCAGTACTGTTCGGGCTCTCGTTCATCGGCATCAAGACTGGACTCGACGCACTTCCGCCGCTATTCTTTGCCGGACTCCGCTTCGACATCGCTGCCCCGCTGTTGCTCGTGTTCGCCGTCCTCCGCTACGACTCGTGGTTTCCCACGACCCGCCGCGATTTCCTCGCCATCGCGGTCGGTGGAGTCGCGCTCATCGCTGCCAACAACGGATTGCTGTTTCTCGGCCAGCAGTCCATTACTCCCGCAACGGCCTCGGTCATGTACGCGCTGAACCCCATTCTCGCACCCGTCTTCGCCATCGGTGTCCTCGGCGAGCGACTCGATGTCCGCGACGCAGCCGGCGTACTCATCGGACTGGCGGGCGTCGTCGTCATCGTCCAGCCGACACCGGAGACTCTCACGGCCGGTTCGACGGTCGCAAAGCTGTACGTGCTCGGTGCTGCGGCAGGTATCGCCGTCGGCAGCGTTCTACTCAGGCGCATCGAACCGCCGCTGCCGAGTCTCCCGATGGCCGCGTGGTCGATGGTGCTTGGAGCCGTCATCCTCCACGCGAGCAGTCTCGCCGCGGGCGAAGCCGTCGTAACGAGTGGGTCCCGCAGAGTTGTGTTCGCCGTCCTGCTGGTCGCGATTCCCTCCACGGCATTCGCCTATCCGGTCTACTACCACCTGCTCGGTGCTATCGGCCCGGTCCGGACAAATCTGGTTGGCTACGTCGTTCCCATCGTCGCCGCGCTGCTCGGGCTAGTCGTCCTCCAACAGCCGATCAACCTCGCCACCGTCGTCGGCTTCTTCGTCGTCCTCGCGGGCGTCAGCCTGCTCGAACGCCAGATTCTTGCCGAGGAGTTAACCCGCCTCCGGTAACTACTCGAAGACGGCATCGAAGCCGTCCGCGCCGAGCGGGGAGTGCTCCCCGGCAGCAACGTTCTCTGCGACGTGTTCGACGGATCCCATCCCGACGAGCGCGCTCGTCACGCCTGGCGCGGAGCGGGCGAAGTTGATCGCCTTCTGTGCCGTCGTATCACCGTCGAGTCGCTCGGCCACCGTTGCAGGGAGTTGCTCCTCGATCGCGAGTTCCCCCTGCAGCAGTGGTGCGCTCGCGAACACGTCCAGGCCGGCCTCGTGAGCGAACCAGAGCGCACTCTGTTGGCCCTCCGGACCGGCGTGGCTCTCGACGGTGAACGCGTCGGCCATCCGGACATTAAACGGAAGTTGGAGTGCCCGGAGATGCGTCGAGGTCGTTCCCGCTGCGTCGGAGGCCGCCCGCGCCCGCCGGACGAGCTCGGGGAGCGAGAGATACGACTCGTGAGCTACGGGAACACGCAGCCCCTCCCACGTCGCCACGCCGTAGTGGTCGATATCGCCCGCTGCTGCCCGTTTCTCTAACCGGGTAAACGCCGCCTCCAGCATATCGTACACGGTCTCGGAGTCGTATTTCGTCAGCTGGATTTCAGGGTTGTGGACGTAGTAGAGGTCGATCGACTCGACGCCGAGATTCTCCAGCGACCGATCGAGCGACTCGCCGATGAAGTCGGGGTCGAGACAGTTGCCGCGGACGAACTCGTAGTCGGGAAATGCCTCGCGTACGTACGCACTGGGGTCAGTCGGTCGCTCGCCGTCGAACGGGACGAATCCGCCTTTCGTCGCCAGTAGTATCGCCTCGCGGTCGACATCGCTGTCGGCGATCGCCCGCCCGACGACGCGCTCGGAGCGCTGGTGACGGTAGTTGATAGCCGTATCGATGACGTTGACGCCGGTCGCGAGCGCCTCGCGGATGGCGGTGTAGTAGTCATCGTCGCGTTCGTCGGTCGCGTCGCCGAGATACGTCCCGAGGCCGACGGACGAGACCAGTCCGTCGCCGAACCGACGGAAGTAGGTGCGGGCGAACGACTCGTGGAACTCGTTGCGGTATTCCCACGACGCGTCACGGTTCATACCCCGCGTTCGGGACGACGGAGGCTAACGGTTCCGTTCTCACCGATAGATTCGTCCGTTCGGTGTCGGAGGTCACTCCTGCTCGAAGAATAGATACACAGCAAGTTTCAGACGAACTCTTGTGGGGTTGAAGCCTCAAAATCCGGGACGTCGTCATCCCGTACTCGTGTTTCAGACGAACCCTTGTGGGATTGAAACACCTATAGGTATGTTGACTGATAGCACTGAAATATAAAATAGACTGTCACAGTGTGAGCACGGTGAGGCCTCAATAGAGCCGCAAAGGTGAATTTCCCCAACCTCTTTGAAATCCAGTATGACTTCCAATTCGCCAATGAATCTACCGTCCGAATTTCTCCGGAAAATGGTAGAGTCGGTCGGTGTCGGCGTGGGGATATACAATCAGGATGGCGAGTACATCTACGTTAACGATTCCTACGCAGAATTATTCGATGCGTCTCCGTCTGATCTGATTGGTGTAACAATCTGGAAGATTGCACCGGAGATTGATCCCGACACATTCGACGCCTACTGGGACTCGTTTGCAGATGGAGAGACGCGTGAGGCCGAGACGGTCCACACGTTCAATGGTCGCGAAGTCCCTGTTGCAACGGTTACAACGCAGCGAACAATCAACGGCAAAGAGTACCACTTCGGGACAATCAAAGATATTACTGAACGCAAGGCCAGAGAGCGTGAAATCAAGGAGCAAAACGAGCGCTTGGAGAACTTTGCCGGTCTCGTCTCCCACGATCTCCGAAACCCGATGAACGTAGCGCAAGGGTATATCGAACTTCTACAGGAAGATATCGATCGTAGTGAATTGAATCTCGTCGAAAATTCACTCGAACGAATGGAGTCATTGGTGACGGAATTGTTACAGCTCGCACGAAGCAACGCACCGGTTGGAGAAACATCTCCTACATCGTTATTCGACACTGCAACGAATGCATGGAGTTCAGTCGAAACCGACGAAGCTGACCTACGGCTGTCTGGCGCCGATATGCAGATTCTCGCAGACGAGTCGCGTTTGCGGGAGCTATTTGAGAATCTATTCCGGAATGCTGTCGAACACGCCGGCTCAGATGTCGCGGTAACCGTCGAATCACAGCCGAATGGTTTTTTGATTGCTGATAGTGGAACAGGAATTCCATCAGAAGACCGTGAGAAAGTGTTTGAGACAGGATTTACGACAAACAAACACGGGACAGGGTTTGGTCTCGATATCGTTCAGCAGATTGTAACCGGTCACGAATGGGAGATTCAGATTACAGAGAGTGACTCAGGAGGCGCACAGTTTGAGATCACCGGTGTCGATCTTGTTGAGTAACGACCTCGAACAGCTACAGACGAACTCTTGTCAGACTGAAACAACGAGAGCGACCAGCACGAACGCCGTGGTGAGCAGTCGCTATGCCAGATGCTGTCGGTACGCCTCGACCGCCCGACGGTACCCCTCGCGATACGTCGGATACGTGAGTTCGTATCCGACTTCGTGAAGCAGGTCATTGCTGACGCGCTTGCTCGTGAGAATTCGTCGTTGAGCCGGCTCGGAGAGGTCACCCTCGTCGAGTCGCTCCTGTTTCGTCTGCTTGTCCGGACGGGAAACCTCACACGCGTCGGCCAGCCAGTCGGCGAAGGTGTGTTTCGAGGCCGGCTCGTCGTCGACGACGTTGACGATCGACGGTTCGACGCCGGCGAGCAGATGTGCGACCGCGCCCGCGGCATCGTCCCGGTGGACCATATTCAGATAGCCGGCCGTCACCGGCCCCTCCAGATACCGGTCGAGCCGGTAGCGATCCGGGCCATAGAGGCCGGCAAAGCGGGCGACTGTCCCGTCGATACCGCGCTCTCCGGCGTACTCGGTGGCGATGCGTTCGGCCTCCGCGAGCACGGCCGTCTTCTCCGTCGTCGGCTCGATGGGCGTAGACTCGTCCACCCAGTCGCCGCCGTGGTCACCGTAGACGCCCGTCGAGGAGGTGTAGACGAGCTGGTCGGGAGATGACTCGCGGTCGGCGAAGGCATCGATAACGGTCTCCAGTCCATCGACGTACACCTCGCGGGCGGCCTCGGCTCCGCGACCGCCGGAGGAGGCAGCGAAGACAAGTGCATCGACATCGGGGAGCTCAGCGAGCGCGTCGACATCAGTTACATCCGCCGCGACCGCCTCCGCACCCGTCTCGCGCACGACATCGAGATTCGACCGCCTGACACCGATAACGTCGTGCTCGGGCGAGAGTTGGCGGGCGAGTTCGAGTCCGACGTAGCCACAACCCAAGATTGCAATTCGCATATGGATCGTGTTCGGGCGGACGGCCCTTAGCCGATTCGTCGCCAGCCGCCCGTACCGGTGCTCTCTCGCCCTCTCATCTGTCGCGTGGCTTTTTCCTCTTGGCGTCTGCGACGTGACCGATAGACGAAATACTCGATGTGATAGATATCGCCGCCGACGCCGGGTTGGAGGGTGCAATCACGTAGGTATTCCGGCTGGTCGGACTGCTCTCGGTGCTCGCGGGAATTGTCCTCCTCGTGTTTACCGATCTCTCGATCGTCATCCCCGTCGCGCTCGTTATCGTAGGGCTGCTGCTCGTGGTCTTGCCGGGCGTTCTACTGGGAGTCACAGAGGTCGCCGGCTGAGCCGTCGCTGTCCGTAGTGAGACACTGACGAACGAGAACGCGATTATACCGTCTGTGCTTGAATCGTCGCGTGCAGAAGTGCGAACTCCCGGAGCGTCATCGGGAACCGTCCCTCGATTTTCGACTGCACTTCACGCGGCTCCAGTTCACCGCCGGCGTCCGCCGCCAGCGCCTCCACGTCGAGGACGGCCTGTGACATCCCCATCATAAGAGCGTCCCGCGAGAGCGCGACGATATCGCCGGCGTGGTCGTCCTCAACGACGGCGAGGATAGCCGCCGCCTCCTCGACAGTGAGTTCGGGCCGGTCGCCGGCGACCAGCTCACGCACCGTCGATTCGGGCACATCGGTCTTGGCGACGACAGCGTCGACACCGACTGACTCGACACCGGCAGCGAGTTCGGCGACCATGTCTTCGTATAGTTCCGTTCCGGAGTGGTCGCCCGGATTGGCGACGAGGTCGTGGAGCATAGCTCTGCTTCGCGACCGACGGCTAAATGCCTTCGAGTTCGTCTATGCTACAGCGAGAGCAGGTAGGCGATCCAGCCGACCACTGAGAACGCGCCGATACCCGCGAGTGCGTAGCTGTACAACGGGTGGCGGTCACCGTGAATCCGGTAGCCGCAGTAGACAGCACCCAGCCCGGCAATCGGGATAACGAACAGCGAGAGCAGCGCGCACATTACGCCGGCGAGCAGGTACCAGTCTGCAGTCTCGTCGAGCATACACTGCATATTAGTTGGGTGAGTATGACGCTATCGTCCACCCCACCCACCAGAGCGCTCGTCGGCGTTACCGTCCACATCTCCGACGCCCTGTCCTCCCGGTGGAACGACGACCACGATAGCCGTCCGGTAGGCGAAGCTGACCGCCGTCGCCGTTCCGGCACGCTCGTCGTGTCCATCGCCGTCCCAGTCGATGGACACAGCTGTGCCGTCGCGGATGTAGGTGAGCCGTTCTCCGGGTCCACCGTCGCGAGCCCTGACGGCGAAGCGGTCGTAGCCGCCACGGACCTCGATATCCCACACGTTCATAGTTGCGTACCACTGTGTGGGGACCGGCGTGACCGGCAGGCCACTCGGGACAGCCGCCAGCTTACGCGTCTTCGATTCCAATCGTTCACGGACGGCGGCCGTCGTTCGGTTAGTCACACGACGGGTGCCCTGTTTCACCAACTCGCTGACCACCTGCCGCGTGTGCTCGACGTGGGGCGTCACCGATGATTCCGGAACGCCGGGGCCGTCGGTCGCCGCAGCCCGGAGCGACAGTCGGAAATCGTCACGGGCGGCTGACCCGTCGAACGCGTCGGGCGAGCGTCGGAACACCACGGCAGCGACGGCATCGGCCGCGCGATCGTCAGTCACCGCGAACGCTCGCTGTGCGGCAGTCTTCCACTCGGCGAGTCCAGTAGCGACGATCCGGCGACGGTCGGTACGCGAATCACCGACACCCGCTCGTCGAAGGACACGTCGTATCCCGCGTCTTCGTCTGTCGACCGCCGCCGTTATTTCGGCTTTGAGCGCGCTGTGACTCGAATCGAGTTGACTGTCATCGAGGTCGGTACTGGCAGCGAGCACACGCGCCGCCGAACGGAGTCTGACCCGATCAGAGCCAAACAGTTTGCCGACGAGTCCGTCTGCGACATCGCCGTACGGTACGGTGAATAGATTCGTGTTCCGGGCGGCGAGGGGACGGATCGTTCCCTGGCGAAGCGAGTCCGTCTGCGTCCGGTTCACCGCCGCCAGCGTGAGGTACGCAGGTGTTCCCTCTACATCGAGCGAGTAGGGCCCACCAACACCCGAAATCTGGTGGCTGGTCGGCGTCGTGACCTGTGAGCGCGCAGTCATAATCGAGCGCAGTCGGTCGAGATCCAATCCTCGCTCCGCGAGCAGGCCGGCAAACCGTTGTTTGACGCCGGCGCGGTCGTTCGCCTGCGATTCCAACTGTGTAATGACCGCGTCGAGATACGCACCCCGAGCAGCGACACGGGCGCGATCAGCTACGCCAGCATACCGGTCAGGGACATCTACCAGCCGCACGCGTCGTTCCCGGAGCGCCGCCGCGAGTTCGGCGTGTGGATTCACCTGATACGTGCCGAGCGTGCCCCGCTCGACCGCGACGGAGATATTCCGAACTCGCTCACGTAGTCGGACGAGATCACGGTACACCCAGTCGCGGAGACCGGGTGGCTGCTCGCCGTGAACGGTCGTACGCGTCGTCTCGTCGCTCGTCGTCCGGCGTCCGAGCGCATCGAGCGTATCGGCGTCACCGAGCAATCGTTCGCTCCCCCGGTCCGTGGTAGTCGCGAGATTCGGCCCGTCGAGCGCACCCCCGCGGTTGTGGACAGGCCGAATCGCCACACTCGGAGCGTCTCCGCCGTCGTGGCGACCGACCAGTTGTATCGCGACGTGTCGTCTCTCCACCGTCGTCTCTACGGTCGTGCGCGTTGTCTGATTGCGTTGCCACCGTCGCTCCGTGTGGGTCCGCTCGGTGACTCGTCTGCCGATAGTTTCGAGCGTGTGCCACGGTGCTGCGGGACCCTCGACGGCCGGATCGGTGGCGGCCACGGTCGTCTCCCGACGCTTGTCAATTCCGACGAGCGTCCAGTTGCGTCCAGACGGTCGCGAGCGCCCGGTAGTTGTCGTCTCCCAGTCAGTCACGGAGCGGCGGCGTTCGATCGTCACCCGGTACGGCGCATCGAGCGTCGCGGCGAGCTCACGGTTAGTGAATCGTTCGAATGCCGTCGTCGCGGTCTCGCCGACGGAGATATTTAGCGTTGATTCCGGTGTGGCCGGAGGGTTCGCGCCGGCAATCGGATCGAGTGTCGAGCCGGGGGTCGCAGCATCGACGCCAGCGAGGAGTTGCTGTATCTGTTGGCCGGGCTGGCCCGTGGCTGCCAGCAGGTCGGTCCCCGCTGCCCGGGCGGCAGCGACGCGAACCGCGCGCCGCCCGGTATCATCGACCGCGCCGAACGTCGCCCGCTGTTGGGCCAACATCGCGTGGTTCGTCGCGACGGCGACGTGCTGATTCGAGACGACGTTAGCTATCGGACCACCACCGTACTGGGCGAGTCCGCGCGCCCACGCCACCCCGTACAGCCGTGCGGTCGCCCGGCGCGCGAGCCCGGACTCGGTCGCACCCGCGTCGAGCCGTCGTTGGTAGCGCGCCGTTCGCTCGTGAAGAACGAACACCGGTGTCGTGACCGTCACGGTCGGCGAGACCGTGTGCGTGTCGACGACGCGACCGTCACGTGTCGCCGTGAGCGTGAGGCTCGTGACAGTCACCCGGACGGCTGTCGCGTTCGTGTCGACCGGCTCGACAGTCGTGCGCGAGAGCGCGGCGGCGAGTCCGCCCATCTCACTGAGCGCCGGCAGGGTTGGATCGACGGTGATACCGCGCTCAGTCGTCGCCGACAGCCGATCGCGAACGGCGAGATACGTCCGGAGCTCGAGCGAGGCGCGGAACGGGTCACCCGTTGCAGCGAGCGTCTGCCCGAGGGGAGTGTTCGACGGCGCGACGACCGGATTCGCCGCTGCATCGGTGGCTGCTGCTCGCGCTGCATCGTGGAGCGTGCCACCGAGCGAGGTGCGTGCCTGCTCGAAGGCAGCTTCGGTCGCTGGTTCCCGCGTCGGGGGGACGCCACCGAGTCCGGCAGTGACGGTCGCAGCCCCGACGAGTAGGAGCACGCCCAGCAGCGCGAACGGAACTCGAGCTCGTTCGTTCACGCCGACCACCGCCGGACCACGATTCTGACCGCGGGGCGTATCGCTCGCGCCGCCTCCTGCGGGGAGTCGAACGTCGCGCGGAGTCGCGTCTCGTAGCGCCGCTGGAGCGCACGCTGGAGGCGGCTATTCAGCGCGGTCACGTTCCGCGTCTCGAGCGCGTCCGCCACAGGGATGTCGAAGTGACGACCGGCAGCCTCATACCGGAGCGCGGCGAGGCGGTCGGTCGGATAGTCCGCGGCGAGCGCGTTCCGCATCCCCGTCGTCGGCCACAGTCGCTCCGTCGTGTGTGTGGCGGCGACAGCTGCGACGCCAACATAGCCGAAATCTTCAGCCGCTTGTTTGGCCTGCCGTCGCGTCTCCGCAGCCTCAGCCGGCGCGACAGTACGGGTCTGGCTGGCGACAGTCACGTCGGCGGGTGGGGCCGAGCCGGCGACTGCTCGACCGGTGATATTCGCCCCCGGAAACGGCTGCCAGCGAGCTGTCACTTGCGTTCGCGGGCCGGTCGCGTTCGCCACCGCGGCGGCGACACGCTGTTCGTACTCGTTGCTCGCGGCGGTTAGCTGCCGACCGTCGATACGTGTATTCCTGACCGCGCTGTTCGCGAGGAGCGCGGCCAGTCGCCCGCTCGTGTGACGATGGAAGCCGATTTCGCTGGGGAATCGGTCGGTGTCGGGGACGACGAGCCGGTAGTCGATGTCGGCAGTCGTCCGTTCAACGAGAGTCGCCGCGGCGTCGGCATCGGGCTGTGGGACAGATCCGGTCGGGAGCGCGAGCGTCGTCGCGGCCGCAGAAACGAGAACGAGACAGACGAGCACGTCTGCCGTTGTGGAGAGCCCACGGCTCACCAGACGGTCACCCGAAGTCGACCGGCAGTGACGGTACCGTTCGTCCGCCGAATCGGGACGCGCTGGCGACTGCTGCGCGTTCCAGCCGTCGGTGGTGTCGGGCCGGTGGTCCACGAGTTCCCGCGAACGGCGAGAGAGACGTTCATCTTTCCCGTCGAGAGCCCGGTGAGCCGGGACGGAACGACGACACCGGCAGGAGCGAGGTCATCGGTGACCGAATCGAGCATCGGCGCGGACGGGGGTGCGGTCGGGGCGAGCACGTCACCGAGCAACCCACCGTAAGCCGACAGCGCGAGGCCGACGGCAGCGACGGCGACGAGGGCAGCCAGCGGGTCGGTCTGTGCTCTATCCGACAAGCGTGACACGTGTCTCACCCCACGTTAGCTTGCGAGCGTGGATCGTTTCGGGTGCGGGCTGCCACGCCGGTCGGCGAGCACTCGCTCGCTTCACCGCTGTCGCGTACGACTCTGGACCGGCGAATACGCGCCGTGGATTGGCACCGTCGAGGACGGCAGCGAGCGGTCCGCTGTGGACCGGGACGATCGGACCGGCTTCGAACGTCGCGTGGGCGGTCCCGTGTTCGGAGTCGAGGGTAACTCCTTGTGTGGTGAGTCGGATCCGTGTCGCATCGATGTCAACTGTCGTCCGGCCGGCGTAGTCGCTTTCGACGACGCCGTCAACGGCGATTGCGGCGGTTCGTGCGTCGGGAGGCGGCGCGGTCGGAAGTCCGAGGACGACGGCCAGCAGCCCCGTCACCACGAACGAGACGCCGACCCAACTGTACCATCCCTCTGCTGTGTCGAACATACAGCGCGTGGCCGCGGCTTCGGATATAAACGTCAGTCGCCAGGAAGCGAATCAGACGAGCAGTCCACCAGCAACAACAGCAGTCAGATATGTCGCCGTCGCGGCAAGCAGCGCGAGTCCGACGCGATAGCCGACGACCGACCGCTCGAAGCCGCGTTCGAGCCCGGTCGCGAGCGCCGTCAACAGGACCGCGAGCAGGAGCACGTAGACGCCGACAGCGAGAGCGAGTCCGGACTGTGGAATCGCTTTGCCGAGGGCGGAGCCGCCGACGCGGCCGGCGAGCGCGACGGTCACTCCGCCGACAAGGGGGCCGAATAGCGCCGCTGTGTTCCCCATCGTACCGGTGGCGTGGCGAATTGATCGTCGGGTCTCCTCCTCGACGCGAGCGAGGGCACCGAGGTGTTCACCGGCCGCAACGAGCGACGGACCTGCGGGCCGTCCCACGCGGGCAGCAGCGACGAACAGGCGAGCGACATCATCCACACGGCGGCTCGGCACCGTCGCAAGCTGGCTCTGCTCGCCACACAGCGCCCTTTCGATGCCGACACCGAGGGTCACTCCGCGTCGGTTCGCACGGGTGAAGACAGTGCTCGCCGGCGATTCCAGCGTGTCGGCGGTCGCGTCGACGGCCTGCTCGACCGGGTCGCCGTCTCTCACCCGCCGGCCGACGCCGTAGAGCAGGTCCGGCAGTCCGGCGTCGATTTCGTCGGTCTCCGCGCGGAGCTGGCGATACGGTCGGTAGTGGACAACGAGCACCGTTCCGAACCCGAGACCGATACTTGCAAGCGATGGGGCCCACGCCGGCAGGACAACCGGAGCGGCGACGACAGCACAGCAAGCAACGGCACCGCCCGCAGTGAGTGCGCGCCACGGTGTATCCGGCACCTCGGGGTGAGTCGCACGAATTCGCGTTGGCGGAAACGTTACCGGGCGTTTTGTCGTGAGCCACAGCCCCGCCGCGAGCAGGCCGACTGGAAGTACGATATCGTAGATGAGAACCACGATCGAAAGTGAGATCGGGAGTCCGGCGACACCGGCGGCCGGCAGCGCAGCGACGAATGCCAGCGGAAGCAGGACGCCGAACGCGTACACCGCGGTGACGGGTCCACGCAAGCCCGCAGCGTCGTCAGCAGCCGTCTCCCGTACTCCATCGAGGACGGCATCGAGCGCGCGGTCGATGGCCGCCGGACGGTCGTCGTCGCCGGTTCGGCTCGCAGCGGTGAGGAGTCGAATCCCGCGTCGGAGCGGCGGGAACTCCCCCCATCGGTCGAGGAAGTCGTCGAAGCCGGCGGTACCGGTCACACGGCCGCGACGGACCGAAACCGCGACCGCACGGTCGAGGGGTGTCGTCGACTTCGTGGCAGCGACGGCGGCGGCCGCTTCCAGCGTCGGCGTCACGCGGAGTCGCATCGCGGCCCGACAGATGAGCCACGGTGCGCCGCCGAACGCCCGCCGTCTGACGACCGCCGCCAACAGTGCGGGAATCCGAACGGTCGCTTCAATCACGGTCGCAGCGAGAATGAGCGTCACAACGAGTGCGAGCGGTCGGGAGGGAGAAGGAGTAAACGCCGTCGCAAGGAGGCCGAATCCGATGACCAGCGCGACCACTCCATCACCGGCCCGCCGCCACGTCTCGCTGTCCCAGTCGACGCCAAGCAGGCAGAGACTGTCAGACAGCGCCGGGTCCGACTCGAAGCTTCGGGGGGAGAGCGCGGCCAGTCGCAGGAGTGTCGAAGGCGTCATCGGAACGCCGCCGCACGGCGATCAATTTCCTCGCGTACGTCGCTGTACGTCTCGTCGGGGCGGGCGAGCCCGGCGACGACCACGCTGTTCCCGCGGTCGATACGGCCCGTCTCGGCGGGGTCGAACAGCGGGGCGAACGCCGGCGACTCGCGGCCGACCACCTCCGACACGTCGGCGATCCGTCGATCGTCGGCCCGGTCGAGTGTCACCACGAGATCGGTGTCGGCGAAGGCTGTCGGTGCGACCCCGAGGTCGGTAGTGACACGCTCACGCACCGTCTCCGGGCTCTTACCGTGAATCGTTCCGAGAGTCGTGCCGTCGGCTCCGACGCGCATCGCCTCGTACAGTGCGACCGCTTCCTCGCCGCGCACCTCGCCGACGGCGATAGCACCTTCTCCGAGCCGGAGCGCGGTGCGAAGTGCCTCAGTCGGACCCATCCCGTCACCCTCCCGCTCGACGTGGAGCCGCTGGCAGTCGTAGCCTGCCTCGCGCAGCGAATTGACGGGAAGTTCAGGGGTGTCTTCCACGATGACAGCGCGCGTTCCGGTGTGGAGCTCACCGAGGAGTGCGCCCAGCAGTGTCGTCTTACCGACGCCGCGACCGCCGGCGATGAGTATCGACGCGCTGCGCTCGACGGCGACAGAGAGCAGTCCCGCGACCGCCGGCAGAACGGTGTCATTCGCCACGAGGGTACCGAGCCGGAACCGGTCGCGGCTGTCCGCGCGGAAGGTGAATCCGGTTCCCTCGCTCACGGGATCAGTGGTGCCGGCGACCCGAATGGACCGCCCATCGACGGTGACGGCGGCGTCGAGCGTCGGACTCGCCCGCGAGAACGCCCGCCCGCTCTCGCGACGGAACCGCGAGGCGAGCGCGTCAGTCGTCTGGGACGTGAGAACGACGTTCGACCGGACGGACCGGCCCTTGTGTTCGAGTCTGATCGGCGAGCTACCGACCGGCGCGGAGGCGAACACATCCGAGACGGCCGGGTCCGTGAAGAGGTCCGAAAGCACTCCCAGCCCGCGGGTGTGCTTGTCGAGGACGGCGGTAAGCGTCTCGACCGGCGTGTCGTCAGTTGCGACGTCCCGGACGGCGCGACCGGCTGCCCGCTGACCGGCCAAGGCATCGGCGACAAGTCGGTCGGCCGCCGCATCGAGTGTCGCTGTTGCCGCCGCGTCGAGCGTGAGCTCGACCGGCGTGAGGTGGTACGTCTGGAGGTCGTCGTTCGGGGAGTGATACAGCCGAACGGTCGCGCCGGTGTCGAGTTCGTAGCGGTCGATAAGTCGGGCATCGGGCGGTGGTCGTGCCACGACGCGCTCGGTCGCGATTGCTGGCGCAATCTGCGGCCGGAACAGCGTCTCGTAGTCGTCGGCTGCGTTCGCGCACTCGATGAATCCAGTTTCGGCGGCGATACTGGTGACGGGGCCCGCACGACCGGCTGCGAGTCGCGCAGCAGCGAGCGGGTCAGTCAGGGCGCGCTCGGCCAGCGCATCGTCGTGGAACGCGGCGCGTTCCGCGAACCGACCGGCGGCGACGAGCAGCGGCGTCGCGTGCTCGTATCGGCGTTCGAGCCCAGCAGCGCGGACGGCGACGAGGGCGGCGTCGCGGTCGCGGAGCGCGTCGATAGCCGTGGCGCGACAGTCGAGAGCCGTTGTGAGCTCTCCGTTGCTCGGACAGCCGTCCGCGTCGAGACGGAGCGTGTCGTCCACGAACCGTAGCTCACAGCCGCACGACGCTTCGCCATCCTCGCCAAATCCGAACATATCAGCCGGTGGCCTCGGCATCCGATTTGAACCTCGCCACGCGAATCCGGTTTCCGTCGTCAGTCCGGACGAGCCGAAGCCGGAGTCGGTGGCTGCCGGCGTCGAGTCGAAGCGAGCCGTCGAGCAGGAGGTCGGTTTCGACGTGACCCTCGTGCGCGTCGTGCTGCCATCGCAGTCGCTCGTTTCGGGGACCGACGCCGAGCCAGACGGTTGTGCTGTCGGGAACGCGGAGGGTGTAGCGTCGGCTCGCACCTGGGATATCGGGCCGGGTAGCGTCGTTGTGGATGTAGAATCTGGCTGCCGTCTCGCGGAACTCGGTCAGTTCGTCGTGCGCGAGCGTTGCTGCTCGCTCCGAATGGGCCGTCTCGGCGGCCGGCAATCCGACGCCGAGAAGTGCGGCGGTGAGCAGCGTCGCGACGGTAAGTCGGACAATCACGGTGCGAGGCGGGCGCGAAGCCGAGCGAACAGTCTCGACAGCGTCGGCGTTGCTTGACTCGCTGTCGGCGGCCCGGTGTCGTCAGCCGTTTCGCGGGCGAGGGCGAGTGCACGCTCGGCGAGACGTTCAGTTTCCTCGTCTACGCGTCGTGCATCGCCGATATGTGCTCGGACTGCGGTCACTTCTCCTTCCGTATCGGCGAGTCGTGCTTCGAGCGCGTCGAGTCTGGTCTCGACGGCGACGAGTCGTTGCTGGAGCATAGCTTCGTCGGCGAGTGCTGCTGGCGCGGTTTCGGAGTCAGTGAGCGTGCGTTCCACGGCTGCGAGTCGTTCGTGAAGCGTGTCGTCATCCATACCGGCGGTGGCCAGGTGCTCGTATTTGAACATTCGTCGCCGACACGGCTCACAAC
>JAXHLZ010000014.1:0-2675 GCA_034521675.1 Halobacteriales archaeon
AGTAACCTACTTCTCCAACCCCGCCACCGCCACCGCAAGACCCGTCCGAATAGAGCTCGACAGGCGAAGTCTCGGTCACGTCCACATCGCGCAGCGCGTCGAGGACAGCTTCAGCCTCAGAATCGAGAGTCGGCTCGGGGTCGCGCTCGTCACCCGATTCGAACTGTCCAGAGCCCAGATCGAAGGTGACCTGGGTCGTCTCGTCGCTGGACTGCCGGCCACGCACATCGATAGCCTCGTCTTTGCGGAGCCGGTCGAGCACCTCCCGAGCGCGGTCGACGACCGGGCCGGGGACGCCCGCCAGATTGGCAACGTGGATGCCGTACGAGCGGTCGGTCGCGCCCGACTCGACCGTCCGGAGGAAGGTCACGTCGTCGCCTTCGCCATCTGCTGCGACGTGGACGTTCTCGACGCCGGCGATGTGGTCGGCCAGCCGCGTGAGTTCGTGGTAGTGGGTCGCGAACAGTACCTTCGGCGACGGCGAGTTCGGCTGCGCGGAGGAGAGATACTCCGTCGCGGCCCACGCGATGGAGATACCGTCGTAGGTGGCCGTCCCCCGGCCGACCTCGTCGAGAATCACGAGCGAGTCGTCGCTCGCAGAGTGGAGGATATTCGATAGCTCCTGCATCTCTACCATAAATGTGGAGCGACCCTGCGCGAGTTCGTCCAGTGCCCCCACACGGGTGAACACACCGTCGACGAGTCCGACGGTCGCGGCGTCTGCCGGAACGAACGAACCAATCTGTGCGAGCAGCGTGATAAGCGCGGCCTGTCGCATATACGTCGACTTCCCGCTCATATTCGGGCCGGTGACGAGCAGGAAGCGACGGTCGCGGTCGAAGTGGAGGTCGTTGGGGACGAACTCGACGGACTGCTCGACGACGGGGTGGCGACCGGCTTCGACGGCGAGCACGTCGTCGTCAGTGAGTTCGGGCCGGGTCCAGTCGTTGCGGACAGCGTGGGTCGCGAGCGCGGCGTACACGTCGAGTTCGGCCAGCGTCTCGCCGACCGCCTGACACAGCGGCGCAGCCGCGGCCACCTGCTCGCGAAGCTCCTGGAACAGCTCGTACTCCAGTTCGCCCCGCTGTCCCTCCAGCTGGATCACGTCGCGCTCGGTCTCGCGGAGCTCCGGCGTCGTGAACCGCTCTGAGTTCTTCAGCGTCTTCACCGGCTCGTAGTGGTCGGGCACGTCGTCGGCGCTGGATTTGCCGACCTGGATGTAGTAGCCGTCGGTCTTGTTTCGGTCGACGCTGACGTGCGAGAGTCCGTGTTCGTCTCGTTCACGGGCCGCCAGCGAGTCGAGCCAGTCGAGGGCTTCCTCGTGACGCTCCACGAGCGCGGCCAGTTCCTCGTCGTATTCGGGGCGAATCAGCCCGCCCTCAGTGAGCGTGGACGGCGGGTCGTCGGCGATAGCCTCCGCGAGGTCATCGTGAAGCGAGCGAGCCGCTTCGCTGTCGAGCAAGTCGAGCACGTCTGCGACGGCAGAGTCGGCGAGTCGCGGGCTCGACTCGACCGCATCTATGAGGTCAGGGAGAAGCGCGAGCGTGTCACGGACCCGGAGCATCGCGGGCGCGTCGAGACTTCCTGAGACCGCACGGGAGGCGAGCCGTTCGAGGTCGTACGCGTCGGCGAGTGACTCCCGCAGTCGTTCACGACCCATCGCGTCCGAGGCGAGTGCGTCGATGGCCTGCTGGCGCGATTCCAGTTCGCCGCGGCGGCGAATCGGGCGACCGAGCCACTCCGTCAGCAGACGGCCACCGGCACTCGTCTCCGTATGGTCGACCGTGTCGAACAGCGAGACGCCGCGGTCGGTCATCGGCTCGGTGAGCTCGAGATTCCGCTGGGTCGTGCTGTCGAGCGTGACGTGGTCGTCGGGCGTGTACGTCCGAATTCGGGTGACCGACGCGAGCACGCCCGTCCCCGTTTCGTCGACGTACGCGAGCGCTGCGCCCGCCGCCTGCGTCGCCGCCTCGCTGTCAAGCCCGATAGCATCGGCCGCGTCGCCGAACTGCTCACGTAGCTGGTGGGTCGCCCGACCGGGCGCAAAATCGTCGGTTGCGTGGAGCGTGAGCGTCGCGTCCAGTCGCTCGCGGATTCGATCGAGAAACTCGTCGTCACCTCGAAGCTCGGGGCCGGGGAGAATCTCCGTCGGCGCGAACCGGTACAGCTCCGTCAGCGCACGCGCCTCGCTGTCCTTCGCCCTCGCGTGGCCGTGACGTGGAATCGTCCGGTCGTGATGTCGAGGAACGCCAAGCCAGGTTCGTCGCCGTGCTCGCCGCGCGACGACAGTCGCGAGGTATCGGCGTCGTCGCCGGTCGGATCGACGAGCGTGCCGGGCGTAACGATGCGGTCGATATGGCGCTCGTGGACCCCCTCGACTTCGTGTTGGTCGGCGACGGCGACCCGGTAGCCGCGCTCCACGAGCGCCGTCAAATACGGCGTCAGGTCGTTCACCGGGACGCCGGCCATCGCGTACGACTCCCCGCCGGAGGAGCGTTCCGACACCTTCAGGTCCAGTTCTTCGCCGACGAACTCAGCGTCTTCGCCGAAGAACTCGTAGAAGTCGCCCATCTGCATCGCCAACACATCGGCGTCAGCCTCCTGTCGCAAGGCGAGATACTCGCCGACGATACCCTCCGCAGTCATATCCTCCTCTGACGGGGTCGGCGAAGTAT